>CAZUON010000004.1:0-125149 GCA_964621345.1 uncultured Glaciecola sp.
TTCTTCAATGACGACTTCTTCTTCTGTTACTTCGTCAGCAACGATGACTTCAACAACGACTTCTTCGGTAATGACTGCTTCAACTGTTGCTTCGTCAGTAACAATAGTTTCAACAGCGACTTCTTCGGTAATGACTTCTTCGACTGTTACTTCATCAGCAACGATGACTTCAACAGTAGCTTCTTCAGTAATGACTTCTTCGACTGTTGCTTCGTCAGTGACAATAGTTTCAACAGGAGCCTCTTCGGTAATGAGTTCTTCTTCTGTTATTTCGTTAGCAACGATAGCCTCAACTGGAGCGACTTCTGCACTTGTTTCCTCTGCCGCTTTCTTTTCTTGCGGGGTAAGATTATTCACTGAAAGCGCTTCTGCTAACAGAGCTTCAGTATCTTCCGGATCAATTGGCTGTTCGGTTACTTCTGGCAATTGCGGCGTTTGAGGAGGTGCATCCGCCTGTTGTGCAAACAGTTTTGTCGCCCCTAGCAAGATTAGTAATATCAAGGCGTGCTTTGTTACTGCCACAAGCATGGATATGTATTTCATTTAATAACCTCTTGGTGAGTGCTTGCGACTTTGTACGCGCTGCTCGGAATAAAATTCTAGCCCCTAAGATTACCAGATAGGCTTTGATTGACAACTGTCGATTCATTGTTCAGCGTGTGGAGCGCAGGTATTAGGTATAAATTTTTATAGTTCAAGCGACTCTATGTCTTTATCTTTATAGCGACCAAAAGGAATAATATTTAAGACAAGGTCTATTGAAACTACAAAAAAGGCTTAACATTTTATATTGTTAAGCCTCTTTAACTGTTGAAAAAAACACCAAATTCCTATTGCTGTATTACATAAATGCTTAAAATCGGCATTACACTCGTACTGTTGCGTATTAGACTTCTAGAAAATCTAAGATCCCTTCAGCTGCTTTTCTGCCTTCATCGATAGCGGTGACAACTAAATCGGAGCCTCTTACCATATCCCCTCCAGAAAAAATCTTTGGATTCGAGGTTTGAAAAGCAAATTTGCCGCCAGCCGGGGCTCGTACACGCCCTTTTTCATCTAACATAATGCCAACTTCACCAAACCAAGGCGCTGGACTTGGTGAGAATCCAAATGCAATAATTACAGCATCAGCCTCCAAAATATGTGCTGAACCTGGAATTTCAACTGGGCTGCGTCTGCCCGCGGCATCGGGTTCACCCATTTCTGTTCTAACCATGCGCACACCAACTGCAGTACCGTTTTCATCAACGGCGATGTCTTTTGGCAGCATGTTGAACTGAAACTCAACGCCTTCTTCTTTCGCATTAACCACCTCTTTACGCGAGCCGGGCATGCTTTGCTCATCACGCCGGTAGGCACAAATCACAGAAGAAGCGCCTTGACGAATTGACGTTCTCACGCAATCCATGGTGGTATCACCACCACCTAATACAACTACGCGTTTGTTACGCATATCGATAAAATCTTCGGGTGACTTTTCAATACCCATAACACGGTTAGTGTTAGCGATTAAAAATGGTAATGCTTCATAAACACCAGGCGCTTTCTCATTTGAGAATCCACCCTGCATGGCAGTATAGGTACCCATGCCTAAAAACACCGCGTCATAACCATCCATGAGTTCTGAAAAGGCTAGGTCTTTTCCGATTTCGATATTAAGTTTGAACTCAATACCCATGTCAGTGAATATTTGGCGTCTGAGTTGAATCACTTCTTTTTCAAGTTTAAAAGACGGGATCCCAAAGGTTAGAAGACCACCAATCTCTTCGTATTTATCGTATACGACGGGTTTAACCCCATTACGAATGAGAATGTCTGCACACGCCAATCCAGCAGGGCCTGCACCAATTATAGCTACTTTTTTATCGGTCCAATCAACGCCCGACATATCAGGGCGCCAGCCCATTTTAAATGCGGTATCGGTAATATATTTTTCGATGCTGCCAATAGTAACCGCACCAAAATCATCATTTAGGGTGCATGCACCTTCACATAGTCTATCTTGCGGACAAACTCGACCGCACACTTCCGGCAAACTATTGGTTTTGTGAGAAAGCTCTGCAGCTTCAATAATTTTGCCTTCGTTGGCTAAATCAAGCCATTGCGGAATAAAGTTATGTACTGGGCATTTCCATTCGCAATACGGATTACCGCAATCAAGACAGCGATCTGCTTGTCCAGCTGCTTGCGAAGAGGTCATCGGTTGATAAATTTCACCGAATTCCTCTGTACGCATAATGATCGGCTTTTTCGGTGGATCGATACGTGCCACATCTACAAATTGATATACATTCTTTGCCATATTTAAACTACTCCTGGGCTACTGTGCTTGAATGCGCAGTTCAGCGCTTGAGCGGCTTATGTGACCTAGTAGGTTTTTCACATCGCTGGTTTTCGGTTTAACTAAGCGGAATTTCTTAATTTCGCTCGCGAATTCAGTCAACAGCATTAATGAATGTGCGCTGCCGGTTTCTTCATAATGTTCGTTAATTAGACCACGCAAGTGCTCCGATAATATCACTTTATCTTCTATGCCTTGAATGTCGACGAGTTCATGATTAACTCGACTGTCTAAGTCTTCAAATTCGTCGTAGAGGTATGCAAAGCCGCCCGTCATACCGGCTCCAAAGTTAACGCCAATGCTACCGAGAACCGCAACTATACCACCTGTCATATATTCACAGCCGTTGTCACCAATTCCTTCAATAACCGCAATTGCGCCTGAGTTTCTAACGGCAAAGCGCTCACCTGCACGCCCAGCTGCATACAACTTACCACCGGTTGCACCATACAGGCAGGTATTGCCCATAATTGCACTGTTGTGTGCGTCAAATGAAATATTAACTGGGGGATGGATAACCAGCTTTCCGCCGGTCATGCCTTTACCTACATAATCGTTAGCGTCACCCACTAAGTGCATGTGCAGACCACCAGCATTCCAAACACCAAAACTCTGACCGATGGTACCGCTTAGTTTGATGCGAATGGGGGTGTCTTCAGTGCCAGCGTTTCCATATTGCTGAGCAATGAGCCCAGAGAGCGTTGCACCAATTGAGCGGTCAGTGTTACGAACCGTGTATTGTAAGCTCACAGAACGTTTCGCAAGGACAGCCTTTTCGGCATCCGCGACAATCTGTTTATTCAGCAAGCCTTTATCTATTGGGGCGTTTGTCACTTCAGAGCAAAATAACTTGGTGTGATTTCCTGCCGTAGGTTTGTCGAGCAGGGGAGACAAATCAAGCTTACTTTGTTTCGCGGTTTGCCCCTCGAGTAGGGTCAGTAATTCTGTGCGCCCGACTAAATCTTGGAAGTTGGCCACACCGATACTTGCCATTATTTCGCGCACTTCTTGGGCAACGAACTTAAAGTAATTCATGACCATATCAGGTAGGCCAATAAAGTAGTTATCACGCAATTTTGCGTCTTGCGTTGCAACGCCTGTTGCACAGTTGTTTAAGTGACAAATTCGCAAATATTTGCAGCCAAGCGCGACCATTGGGCCGGTTCCAAAACCAAAGCTTTCTGCACCTAAAATACCGGCTTTAACTACATCCAAACCAGTTTTTAACCCGCCATCGGTTTGTACTCTCACTTTATGTCGTAGCCCGTTTTCAACAAGCGCTTGCTGTGTTTCTGCTAAGCCTAGCTCAAAAGGACTGCCTGCATATTTTACCGAGGTTAGTGGGCTGGCACCCGTGCCGCCATCGTAACCTGATATTGTAATTAAATCGGCATATGCCTTGGCTACACCTGTAGCAATTGTTCCAACCCCCGGCTCGGAAACCAGTTTTACTGAGATTAACGCCTTCGGATTGACCTGTTTAAGGTCGAATATCAGCTGCGCCAAATCTTCTATCGAGTAGATGTCGTGATGCGGCGGCGGTGATATTAAGGTCACACCAGGCACCGAAAATCGAAGTTCAGCGATATATTTATTGACTTTATCGCCAGGCAGTTGACCGCCTTCCCCGGGTTTAGCACCTTGCGCTACCTTTATTTGAATAACGTTAGCATTCATTAGGTAATGTGGGGTAACACCAAATCGGCCCGAGGCAACTTGTTTAATCTTAGAGTTTTTCTCGGTATTAAAGCGTTTAGGGTCCTCGCCTCCTTCACCTGAATTTGATTGACCGCCTAAGCGATTCATTGCAATCGCTAGTGCTTCATGCGCTTCAGGGCTCAACGCACCAATAGACATTGCTGCGGTATCAAAACGAGGATATAAATTATCCGCCGGTTCTACTTCACTGATATCAATTGGACTTACATCAGAACTAAGCCCCATAAGATCTCTCAGATGGCTTGGGTTGCGGTCATTTACAAGTGTTGCATACACCTGATAGTCACTGTATTTGCCACTGACTACCGCTTGCTGCAAGGTTTTTACGACATCAGGATTATACGCATGGTATTCACCGCCATGCACATATTTTAGTAGCCCACCGTGTGAAATACTTTTTCGCTTGAGCCAAGCAACACGAGAGGCGTTGACGATATCTTGCTCAAAATCTTCAAAGCTGGCGCCTTGAACACGACTTGGAATGCCTTTAAAGCATAACTCTGTCACATCACTATTGATGCCAATGCCTTCAAAGAGCTTTGAGCTTCGATAGCTTGCAATGGTGCTTATCCCCATTTTTGACATGATTTTGTAAAGGCCCTTGTTTATGCCCTTACGATAGTTAAGCATCGCGTCAATAGGGGCGATATCTAATTCATTTTGCTGAACAAGTTGCTCTACAGTTTCATAAGCTAAAAAAGGATATACAGCAGTCGCACCTAAACCAATGAGTACTGCAAAGTGATGTGGGTCACGCGCAGATGCGGTCTCAATTACAATGTTTGCATCACAGCGTAATTGTGTTTCCACGAGCCTACGTTGTACAGCTCCCACTGCCATTGCTGCTGGAATGGGTAGCTTATCTTTACTGATATCACGGTCGCTTAAGATGACAAAAGCGGCATTGTTTTCTTTTACTGCGGCTTCAACTGTATCGCAGACTCTGATAATCGCCGCTTCGAGGCCTTCACTTAGCTCATAGTTGATATCTATTTTTTCAAAGTGGTAAAACTCTTCATCGTATTCTTTTAACTGCTTTAAATCTGTGTAGGTCAGTACCGGCGATTCAAAAAGTACCCGGTGTGCATAACCACTGGTTTCGTTAAATACATTTTGCTCGCGACCAATACAAGTGGCTAACGACATAACATGATTTTCGCGCAATGAATCGATGGGCGGATTGGTGACCTGAGCAAACTGCTGACGGAAAAAGTCATACATCGTACGGTATTTAGACGACATTACCGCCATTGGCGTATCGTCACCCATTGAGCCCACGGCTTCTTGACCATCTTTTGCCAACACTTTTATGACTTGCTGAATTTCTTCGTAGCTATAATTAAACAGCTTATGATAAGTCCCCATTTGATTGTCATCAAAGGCACGTACACCCACCTCTGATGAATCTACTTTCTCAATCGGTTCAAGGCGTTTTATATGCGAGGTGATCCACTCAGCATAAGGATGGCGCGATTTTAAATCTTCATCGATTTCAGTGGAGCGCCAAATTTTACCGGTATGTGTGTCTACCGCTAGCATTTCGCCTGGACCAACTCGGCCCTTTTCAACCACATCCTCTTGCTTGTAATCCCAAATTCCGATTTCAGAGGCTAAAGTGATTAAGTTGTCTTTGGTGATCACGTAACGCGCTGGGCGTAATCCGTTGCGATCCAAATTACAGGCAACATGTCGACCGTTGGTCATTACAATACCTGCTGGACCATCCCATGGTTCCATGTGCATAGAGTTAAACTCATAAAAAGCACGTAAGTTTGGGTCCATGGTCTTATTGTTCTGATATGCGGGTGGAACCAATAAGCGCATTGCTCTAAATAAATCCATGCCGCCTGCTAAAAACAGTTCAAGCATGTTATCTAGAGAGCTTGAATCAGAGCCGGTTAAGTTGACAAACGGTGCTGCATCTCGCAAATCAGGAATAAGAGGGGTAGCAAATTTACTGGTACGCGCGATTGCCCAATCTCTGTTGCCTTTTATAGTATTAATTTCACCATTATGTGCGAGGAATCTAAACGGCTGTGCGAGGGGCCATTTAGGTAAGGTATTGGTAGAAAAACGTTGGTGAAATACACAAATAGATGATTGTAAGTCAGGATCAGCTAAATCGTGATAAAAGGCAGGTAAATCATTTGGCATGACCAAGCCTTTATAAATGGTAACAAAGGTCGACAAACATGCGACATAAAAATCTTCATCTTCTATCAAGATTTTCTCTGCGCGGCGTCTTGCCATATAAAGGCGACGCTCAACATCGGGGGCAGACCAACCATTTGGTGCATTAACGAAAATCTGTTCAATTTCCGGTACGCCAGTCTTTGCTAAGTCACCGAGTACACTCTCGTCTACCGGCACTTCTCGCCAACCCACCACCGACAACATCTCTTTTTCGAGCTCTTGGTTTAATACATTGCGACCTGCACTAGCCTTAATTGGGTCACGACTCAGAAAAATCATACCTACTGCATAGTTAGTATTGAGTGACCAGTTTCTTTCGCTCGCGACTTTCTTAAAGAAGGCATCTGGCTTTTGTAATAATAATCCACAGCCGTCGCCGGTTTTACCGTCGGCAGCTACTCCACCGCGATGTTGCATTCGGTCTAAACCTTCAATCGCGGTGCATACCAAGTTATGACTTGGCTCACCATGTATATGTGCAATAAGGCCAAAGCCGCAGTTATCTTTTGAATCGCTTACATGATACAAACCCATTTTACACTCCTTCACGCATAATTCGGTATCGCGCGTGCGCGCTTTATTTAATCGCAAACATACTGTTATGTCGCAAACATCTGTTTTGCTGACTCGCTAGTAGCGTTCTAATTCGTTTTTTATTATTGTTAGCTTTTGTCGCTAGTTTGCGCTTTGAAGATACGATTGCGTATCGCATTTTTATGCATTTTACTAAGCGGGTCACAGAAAATACCTATTTCCCTTCCAGAAATCAATTATCACCGTTGTTAATATTGATATTCATCAAATCAATAACGCTTAAAGTATTGAAATACATAGGTTTAATTTTTGATTAAATTTATTCAAATAGGTGTATTACCTTTGTTACAGCGTTAATAAGATGTGAATATTAGTTGTTAGAACAACTATAATAATTCGCAAATAAATATCAATTTGCACGCATAATTATTTAGTATCAGGCTGGCCCTGCCGAATCTATTGAACCGAATCCTAATTGCATTGATTCGCTAGCGTTTTACTACCCTGAATAAGCAAATTTTGATAATATCTTCGGCACTTTCTGATTCTCTTCGTTGTTATCTTATGCGTTTGAAAATGCTCCCTGAATCTTGGGCCATCAAGTTCGCCCAATTTGTTGATAAAGTCGGCACTTTAAAAGTCAGCGTGTTGTTTGTCTTGTTTACTTTAATTTTCACTCTACTTGGCTCTTATGCAATTAGAAGGGGAATGGGGAGCGACATTGAAATAGACGACTTTATTAGCGCGTTAGTGCTTACTCTTATCAGTGCGCCTTGGGTACTCTATTTTTTTAGCGAGCTCATAAAGCAGTTGGAGCATTCGCGTACAAGTTTAGAAGAGGCTGTATCGCAGCTTGAGCGGTTGCGTCGTCATGATGTCATTCTCAATCGAGAGTTACAAAACAATATTCGCCAGCTCAATTACGAAATTGAGCAACGCAAGAATGCCCAACTGGAACGTGAGAAGATGTTCTCTGAGCTTGAGCGGCAAATCAAGGAAAAGTCAGAGCAAGAATTAGAAGCTCGTAGGCTATCTACATTAACTCGTTCGATAATTGACGCTTCCCCTGACCTTATTTATTACCGAAATGAGGAAGGTAAGTTCGCCGGTTGCAATAAAGTGGCAGAAGAATTAGTAGGTAAATCGGAAGAGGACCTCCTTGGCCTCACACCTCATGAAGTTTACGATGAAGAGCTTGCAAGCCAGGTGGCCGCATCTGATCACGAGGTATTAGAGCGCAACACTTCAATAACTGAAGAGTTATGGCTGAAGTTTGCTGATGGCCGCAAGCGTTTTTTTGAGATGCAAAAAGTACCGTTCTATGACAACGACGGCCACCGTTTAGGTCTGTTAGCATTTGGCCGAGATATGACCGAACGCAAACAGTCTCAAGTGGCAATTGAGCAAGCAAGTAAAGATAAAACTAAGTTTATTGCAACAATTTCACATGAGTTAAGAACGCCCCTTAATGGCATTGTTGGCTTAAGCCGAATGTTACGAGATACCCAATTAAGTACTGAGCAATTTGAGTGGGTAAGCACTATTTATGCAAGTGCAATAACTTTAGGTAATATCTTTAATGATATTATTGACTTAGATAAGTTAGACCGCGACAAGGTAGAAATCCAGCTTAAAACAGTATCGACCAATGCCTTTGTAAATGAAATAGCCAGTATTATACGCTTGTTAGCATCTGATAAAGGCTTGGTCTTTAATTACAAGGTGATAGACCCTGTACCAGCGGCATTTGAGGCGGACGGTACCCGCTTAAGACAAGTGTTATGGAACATGTTGTTTAACGCGGTAAAATTCACGCCAAAAGGCTCTGTGTCGTTAACTATGTCGGCCACTAACACAAGCGCTACTACCGCTGAAATTCATTTTACCATTCAAGACACAGGAATTGGTATTCCCAAACAAGAGCTCGATAAAATATTTGCCATGTACTACCAAGTCCAGCGCGATGATTTTCAATCGGCTACCGGTACCGGGATTGGACTGGCGATTTGTAAGCAGATGGTAGATAAGATGGGCGGTAATATTCAGGTTAACTCGGAAATGAGCAAAGGTACTTGTTTTGAGATTACCTTGCCGGTGACCCTCTCAGACGAGCGTGTGATTATGGAAGAGCTGCAAGTAAAAGGGCTCAATATTCTGCTCGTTGAAGACATAGAGCTAAATGTGATGGTAGCTAAGGCACTGTTAGAGAAGCTAGGACAAAAAGTGAGTGTTGCAATGACCGGGCAGGCGGCGATTGATATGGCTAGAGCCAATAGCTACGATTTAATCCTATTAGATATTCAGCTACCTGATATGACTGGCTTTGATGTTGCGCGCACCCTCCTTGAGGAAGATTTAGTGCTACAAACACCCATCGTTGCATTAACGGCTAATGTGATAAAAAAACGAGAAGAGTATCTGCAAAACGGGATGGACGATATTATCGCTAAACCGATTAAAAAGAGCCGTGTAATACAGGTGTTTAACGAGCTATTTGCACGCACTGATAACCAAGCCGTTACCTTGACTCAAGAGAAGGACGATGTTGTGAAGATTCAAAAAGAAATCCCAAATGTGTTGGATTCTGAAATGCTTAACATGCTAGTTGAGACTATTGGCGACGATATGGTTAAGGCAAGTCTTGGTGTATTTAAGGAAAAAATTCCTGAATATGTAGAAGAGATGAAGGTCGCATTGGCTGCGCAAGACAAAGATGAGGTGTGCTCACAATCGCATAAGATTAAAGGAGCAGCAGGTTCGGTAGGTTTAAAACGCGTGCAATCAACCGCTAATCAGATACAGCAAGGTGATCATCCGGCGTGGTGGGAAAATGTACACGAATGGTCAGAGCAATTAGATATGGCACTTGAGCAGGACGTGCCTGCGCTAGAACAGTGGTTGCGAGAGAACGAAATTGATGACTAAGCTTGATAGCTTTGCGTATTAAATTAAGAATAGAGTTGCGGTGCCTAAAAAGGCAAAAATTCCGACCACATCGGTAATGGTTGTGAGAATCACGCTGCCGGCAAGAGCGGGATCAATTTTTAAGCGTTTCATAATAATAGGTAAGGTAGCGCCGGCGAGGCCCGCCGCTATCATATTCATCATCATGGCAAAGGCGATTACTGCACCGAGCATGTAATCTTGTTTCCATATCGCAATTACACCAGCAATAAGAATAGCCCAAATCAATCCGTTTAAAAAACCGATAGCTAGCTCTTTGCGCACCAACCAAAGCGAGTTGCTGCCGGTCACATGACCAAGCGCCATGCCTCGAATAACAAGTGTAAGGGTTTGATTACCAGCCACCCCACCCATGCTCGGTACAATGGTATTTAAAATGGCAAGTACGGCGAGTTGACTTAGGGTGGCCTCAAATAAATCACTTACTGCAGCAGCCGAAAGTGCAGTGATTAAATTTACACCCAGCCATACTGAGCGACGCTTTGTACTTTGGCCCACTGGTGCAAAGGTATCTTCTTCATCGTCAAGACCCGCCATACTCATCATTGAGTGCTCGGCATCTTCGCGAATAATATCTACCACGTCATCGATGGTAATACGACCGACTAATCGATGCTCTTTGTCTACAACTGGCGCGGAGAGCCAGTTGTATCGTTCAAACATACTGGCTACTTGGTCATCGGGCATGTCATCTGTAAGCGCTTCTGGCTCATCATCCATAATTTCAGCGACTGAAATATCTGGATTGGCAGTTAGCAAGGTGGCGAGCGAAACTGTGCCGGTCAGTATATCGTTGCGATTTACCACATATAAGGTATCGGTATTCTCAGGCAGTTCTGTTTTTAGCCGCAAATAGCGTAACACCACATCAACACTCACATCAGGACGCAGTGTGATGGTGTCGGTGTTCATAATAAAACCAGCGGTTTCTTCGCCGTAAGAAAGCGCTTTTTCCGCTCTTAAACGGTCTTGCGCATCCATCGATTTCAGAATGCTCTGCAAGACATTGTCAGGTAAACTACTGAGTGTCTCTGCAAGGTCATCGGTGTCCATTTCTTCTAGGGCATCGACAACATTTGCAGGCATCATCTTGCTAATAATGCCGTTACGTACATCTTCAGAAAGTTCTTCTAACACATCTCCATGAAAATCTGAGTCTAATAATCGCCATAGCTCATCACGAACTTTGGTGGGAGATGATTCTAGGAGGAGGGCAACATCACTTGCGGGTAGGTCAAGCAGTAATCGGCGAACACGCACAAAAGCGCCCGCATTTAACGAGCGGCTTACCGAGTTAAGTCTCGCTTGTGTATTATTTAATTCTGCTGTTTCTGACACGTAGACCCCGCGATGTGCGTGTTCATAAAGTGAACATAATTAGCAACGCTTGAATTTATTGTATCATCAAGGGAGATGATGAGTAGCTGATTTTATTAAGTTAATTTAAAAATTTAGTATTAAAAAGTAGGAGGCTATGCTTACTCAGACTCGTCAAACTTGTTTTCAATCAATTTGCTGATAGCTTGCATAGCGTCTTGTGCATCTTTCCCTGTGCACTTAACTTCAACGGTTTTCCCTTGACCGCTCTCAAGCATCATAAGTGCCAGCACACTATTTGCTGGTGCGTTATTGTTACCTTGGGTGAGTTCGATATCAGCTTCAAACTTGTTTGCAAGTTGCACTAGTTTTGTCGCTGCTCTGGCATGCAGGCCTAATTTGTTGGTGATGGTGAGTAAACGCGTAATGGAGGAAGAGTCAGTCATGTTTAGTAGGCGCCGCCATTTGGGCTTTTAGGTTTTTTAACTCGCGGTGCTTCACTTGTACATCTCCGTGAGTTGCTTTAAACGTTTCCGAAAGAGTTTGTGCAACATACACGCTGCGATGCTGCCCACCTGTGCAACCAATTGCAATGGTAACGTAACTCCGATTGTTACGCTCTAAATGCGGTAACCATGTTGTGATTAAATTTTGAATCTGCCAGATGAATTTCATGACCAAAGGCTGACCGGCCAAAAATACCTCTACCGGTCCATCCAGGCCATTTAGCGGACGTAAATCTGGATCCCAGTGAGGATTGGGCAAAAATCGTACATCAAAAACGTAATCGGCATCTTTTGGGATGCCGTATTTAAAGCCAAAAGACTCAAATAATATGACCAGATCGGTACTCTTTTTACCTAATACTCGTTCGCGAATAAGCTCTGCTAAATCGTGTACGGAGAGTTGGTCTGTATTAATATTCAAGTCGGCTTTTTCAGCTACAGGCACTAATATTTCCCGCTCTGCGTTGATAGCGTCGGTTAATGAGTTAGAAAGTTTGAATAATGGGTGCAAGCGCCTTGTTTCGCTATAGCGTTTAATTAATACGTCGTCGCTCGCATCTAGGTAGATAATGGTGATGTCCCAAAATTCAGGCAAGTACTCAAGGATTTCAGATACTTCTTGCTCTGCTTTTGGCATATTTCGCACGTCAATACTCACCGCGACTAAGTCGTTTTCGTCGGCTAAGGCATGGGTCAAGGTAGGCAGAAGGTTGACGGGAATGTTGTCTACACAGTAGTAGCCTAAATCTTCTAATGAACGAAGGGCAATAGATTTACCAGAGCCGGACCGCCCGCTTATAATTAACAGCTTCATGTAGTGCTCCAGTCAAAGGGTATTTAAGTGCCGTTAGGCTAATGCGCTTACAATTTCATTTTTAGTTTGCGCACTGCGAATGGCTTTTACTATATCTTTGTTACTCAACTTTCGGGCGATCCCTGAAAGCGCTTTTAGATGCGTCTCGGCTTCTTCGTTAGGCACCAAAATCGCAAAGAATATGTCAACGGGTTTGTTATCGATTGCATCAAACTCTATGGGTTGGTCGCTGGTTACAATAATCGCCATAATTTGATTTATACCGTCGATACGACCATGTGGAATAGCAATACCATTACCTATACCTGTGCTACCCATCTTCTCTCTATTGATAAGGCTGCCAAGCACTGCGTTTTGGTCTAAGCGCGGGTTCTGCTTAATCGCAATTTCACTGATAACTTCGAAAATGCGTTTTTTGCTGTGGCATTCAACCGAACACTGGGTTCGGTCGAGTGAAATAATATCAGAAATGATCATTTATGACGGCTCAATTAATGTCGTTTTGATTTTTCTTTGTGCTTAATAACTTGGCGATCGAGCTTATTAATCAGCGAATCAATGGCTGCATACATGTCGGTGTGTTCTGAGTTTGCAAAAACCTCACCTCCATCCAAGTGTAGTGTTGCCTCTGCTTTTTGTGTTAGCTTTTCGACGTTTAAAATAACATGCACATTATTGATATGATCAAAATGCCGCTCGAGCTTTTCGAACTTAGTATCAACGTAATTGCGTAAGGAGTCAGTAATATCTACATGATGACCGGTAAGGTTTATTTGCATAATGCTAGGTCCTCTTGTTATGTCTAAATAAGACTTTTTCTCTGATTGGAAGGGGGAATGTTTAACGATTCCCGATATTTTGCAATTGTTCTACGAGCAACTTGAATACCTTGCTCAGAGAGTAATTGCGCAATTTTACTATCGCTCAGTGGCTTGCTATTAGGCTCTGCCGCTACCATTTTCTTTATCAGCGCCCGAATCGCGGTAGAAGAGCAGTTCTCGCCAGATTCAGTCGCCACATGACTTGAGAAAAAATACTTCAGTTCAAAAATACCGCGAGGCGTGTGCATGTACTTTTGAGTGGTGACCCGAGAAATTGTCGACTCGTGCATGTCTACCATTTCAGCTACATCGTTTAACACCATTGGTGTCATTTTTTCGGGACCTTTCTCAAAAAACTCACGTTGTTTTGAAACAATACAATGGGACACTTTTAACAGAGTTTCATTGCGGCTCTCTAAGCTTTTGATAAACCATTTTGCTTCTTGTAGGTGTGACTTTATATATTGAGAATCGTTCGGATTTTTTGAAGTCTTTCCAAAACTTGCGTATGTTTCGTTGACCGATAGCGCTGGGAGGGCGTCGTTGTTTAGCTCTACTGTCCACACACCATTTTTTTTGTAAACGTTAACATCGGGTATTACGTATTCCGCTTCCCGGGTCGAAATAGCACTTCCTGGTCTTGGGTTAAGAGTTTGCAATAAGCGCATGACCTCTCGCAACTGGTCTTCTTTGAGCTTTGTTTTTCGCATCAAGGTACGATAATCTTTGCTACCGAGCAGCTCAGCATGTTCACGTATTAGGTCGCTGGCCTCTTCAATCCAAGGCGTAGATGAATCAAATTGTTTGAGCTGAATGAGCAAACATTCTTGAACTGACCGCGCACCTGAGCCAATAGGGTCAAACATTTGCACTCGTTTTAATACGCATTCGACTTCATCAAGCTCAACATCATCATCGTCTAGGCTTTCTAAAATGTCTTCGGTGCTGGTCGTTAAATAGCCTGACTCATCAATAGAATCGATGATGGCGATAGCAATGGAGCGGTCTAATTCAGAAAAATGTGTGAGCTCCATTTGCCATATTAAATGATCCTGAATAGATTCGGTGGTTTCGCCCTGAAATACATAGTCATCGTCAGGATTGCTACCCACCATTTTAATGGGCGCTGAACTAGAACCTAAATATTCTTCCCACGAGCTGTCGAGGGGTAAATCGTCAGGGATATCCCCCTTTTCAAGGGCGTCGTGACTATCGACTCCGTCTGTTCCGGTGAGGTCTGTGTCATGCTCTTTGCTATTAACCTGGGTGTTAGCTTCTTCGCTCGCGCTGTTATTGTCGCCCGTTTTTTCGCTTGCTTCGTTTTCTGAAAAGTCTTGCTCGGTTAATTCAAGTAAGGGGTTGGATTCTAAGGCTTCTTGAATCTCTTGCTGCAAATCCAATGTCGACAACTGCAACAGTTTTATTGCTTGTTGCAATTGTGGGGTCATCGTTAGCTGTTGACTGAACTTCAGTTGTAACGAGGGTTTCATTTATGTCCTTTGTTAAGCATAAGCATGTGGTAAGCAACCTATTTATAAGTCTGTGTTGCAGACCCTTATATATACGTGAATAAATGCACTACAGCGCAAACTGTTCACCTAAATAGACATCGCGAACTATCTGGTTGGATAAAATTTCATCAGCATTACCTGATGCAATTAACTCACCATGACTAACAATATACGCTAACTCACATACGTCTAAGGTTTCTTTAACGTTATGGTCGGTTATCAGCACGCCGATGTCACGCTCTTTCAGCTGATATATGATCTTCTTTATATCATTAACAGAAATTGGGTCAACACCTGCAAAGGGTTCATCCAATAAAATAAATTTTGGATTAGCTGCTAGTGCACGCGCGATTTCAACTCTGCGGCGCTCTCCGCCTGATAAACTCATGCCTAAATTATTTCTTATATGATTGATATTAAAATCATCGAGTAGCTCGTCGGCTTCTTGTTCTTGTTGTGCGCGACTTAATTCTTTTCGAGTTTGTAAAATCGCAATAAGATTTTCGTAAACGGTTAACTTACGAAAGATAGAAGACTCTTGGGGTAAATAGCCGATGCCTCTGCGTGCTCGCTCATGCATAGGTTGGAAGCTAATATCTAGTTGGTCTATATGAATCTCGCCCTTGTCTAATGGAACAAGGCCTACAATCATATAAAAAGTCGTGGTTTTGCCTGCGCCATTAGGTCCTAACAAGCCGACAATTTGACCGGTGCAGACTTCAATGCTCACATCCCTTACAACTTGGCGAGATTTATAGGATTTTGCCAAGTTTTTAGCGCATAGTTTGCTGCTCACTGTTGGTCCTCGTCTTTTTCTTTTTTGCTTGTATCATCGCTACCTGCAAACGCCCCCGGACTGATCACGGTTCTTACACTGTCTGAGCTATCTTCGTTACTTGACGCTTGTATTTGTTCTTTTGTCATATCAAAGACAATTAAATCGCCGGTGACTCTCACTTCATTTTGCATGATTAACGCTTCTCCGTTAAGTGAAATCGTACGCGGCTCTACTTTATAGATAATTTCGTTCGCTCTGGCCTCTACCATCGTGCCATCGTCTTTGCGTTGTTTATAGGTTGCAGGTTGGCCAGTAGCGATAATGATTTCTTTACCTGTGCCTTGGGCAGCATCCACTTCAACTTTGTCGGCTAAAAGCTCCAAACTCCCTTGTTTGATGACCACATTGTCGATAAAAATCGATGTTTTGTTTTTGCCATCCAAGGCTTGGCTTTTTGAATCTAACGTAACCGGTAATGTGAAGTCATTACTAATAGTCGACTGGCTTTGTGTAGGCTCAGTGGCGCTAGCTGGTGTCGTTTCAGCATTCATTGTTTCTTCTTGTGCGTGGGTAAAGCACGCAAAACATAGCGCAACTGCTATACTAAGGCTGTGGATAGAACTTCGTTTGTACATGTTCTTTTAACTCGTATTGTTGTGTGTCGAGGTCACCAAATAGACCCATGCTTTTAACCTGATAATCAACGCCCAATATATTCACCATTTGGTCTGAGGAGAGCGTTTTACTTTGGAGATCAATTTCAATAAATTCAGTGGTAATTTCTCTTATGTATTCGTTTGTTCTTAAACTGACTATTCTAACGTTTTTCTCTAACTGTATTCGATTGTTGTTATACAATGTACCTTCATCGGCGGTGACTTGCCATGGTTCGCCATTATCAAGATACAAGGTGTATACCGGTTTATTAAATACTGCAAAACCAAGTTCGTCATAATGTTCCATTTTTGTCGCAGCGACTTGGTGAGTAAGATTACCTTCATCGTCAAAGAGCTTGCTTCTCAAATTAGTCGCTTGGTAATTAGGTATGAGAGGCGAGTTGTCGTCAGCGCCGGCTTGCTCAACTTCTTCTTCAAATAAAATGGGCAAATACAGCAGAAACACGACCGAAAATATAAACGCAATACTGTATCCAATGCGATTCAAAGGCTGGCTCCATGGCTAATATCTAATAAACCTTTAGCTTGCAGCACCAAATCACAAAACTCCCTTACAGCACCGCGGCCACCCTTTAAGGTAGTGATAAAATTAGCTTGTTGTTTGACAAAAGGGTGAGCATCGTTAACCGCCACTTTAAGATGACTAAGTTTAAACAAGCCTATGTCTGGCATGTCATCACCTATACTTGCGATTTGCTTCGATTGAATATTATGCTCGCTCATCAAATCTAACAATGCTTGGTATTTATCTTCTTCTCCTTGGATAATGTATTTTGCATTCAGCGCGCTCATTCGCTCTTGTACAATCGTTGAACGCCGGCCTGTTATCACTGCAACATCAACGCCGCAGGCCTGCATGGCTTTAACACCGTATCCGTCCTTTGCATTAAACGCTTTTAACTCTTCGCCTTGGTTACCTAGATAAATTTTTCCGTCGGATAACACCCCATCTACATCCAACACTAATAACTTGAGTGTCTTGCAGGCCTCAAAACACTCGCTAGAGACTTCTCCATATAAGGTGCTTACATTTTCCATTTAGATAACTCCAGCCCTAAGTAACATATGCATATTTAGTGCACCGATAACTTCAGAAGCATCATCAACAACAATTAGCGCATTGATTCGTTTTTCTTGCATCAGGTTTAGTGCATCAACGGCTAAATCTTCCGATTTTAAGCTAACACCCTTGGCGGTCATAACGTCTTTTACCGCGGTGGTGTGAACATTGATTTGTTTATCAAGGGTGCGTCGCAAATCTCCATCGCTGTATATTCCGAGCATTCTATTTTGCTCTACAATCGCGGTAATGCCCAAGCCTTTTGACGACATTTCAAGCAAAGCCTGACTTAAACTCGCATCACTATTGACAGTGGGGACACTGTTGCCGCTAACCATTATATCACCTACGGTTAGCAGCAATCGTTTACCTAAAGCCCCACCGGGGTGAGAAAATGCAAAGTCTTCTGCGGTAAAGCCCTTAGCTTCAAGTAAGGCAATCGCAATAGCATCGCCAAGCACGAGTGTTGCCGTGGTGCTAGTTGTTGGCGCTAAACCAAGTGAGCATGCTTCTTTTTGCACATGTAAAAGCAGGGTGTGCTGTGCAAAGCGCGTTAAGCTTGAGCCTGCTTTATTTGTAATGGCAATGATAGGAATGTTTAAGCGTTTGACGGCAGGCAGTAAACCAATAAGTTCAGCGGTTTCACCTGAGTTTGAAATTGCAATTAGCACATCATCTTTGCTTAACATGCCAAAGTCGCCGTGATTAGCTTCGCCAGGATGCATAAAAAATGAGGGTGTGCCGGTGCTTGCTAAAGTCGCAGCAATTTTATTTCCGATATGCCCAGATTTCCCCATTCCTGAGACAACGACTTTCCCTTTACACTGCATCAAAACATCACACACGTTTGAGAAGGTATCGTCTAAAAGACTTTGTAATGTGCCAAGCGCATCAGCCTGATTGTGAAAGGTGCGATTGGCAGAATCTAAATATGTCATGATTAACTAAACAACCAAATTTGATAAGCAACAAAAATAATCACGAAGGTAGCACCTTCGACTCGATTAATGCGCCTTGCACCGCGGAAATTGAAACAAAATATGAATAGCAAGATACTAAGACCAAGCATGACTAAAGAGTCTCTGTTGGCCGCATTTATGTCGAGAATACCTGGGTGAATGAGTCCTGGCATAGCAAGTACCGCGAGCAGGTTAAAAATATTAGACCCGATGATGTTACCTAAAGCTAAGTCGTCTTCGCCCTTTAATACCCCAGCAATACTGGCAGCCAATTCAGGCAAACTTGTACCGATAGCAATAATCGTTAGGCCGATGACTAACTCGCTAATACCAAAGTGTCGAGCTATTTCGCTTGCTGAATCCACTAAAAAGTGCGCGCTCAAAGGTAATAAAATAAGGCCAACTACTACCCAAAATATTGCGTTAGGGGTAGCCACATCATTAGGTATCTCGGTTTCTGTTTCAGCTACTAGCGGGTCGTTTTTATCTACCGTAAAAGAGAGCACGGCCATTCCTGCTACAACCAGCACAAACAAAGTGATAAGTACGATACCTTCTATTCTTGATAAAAAGCTGTCATCAATAAAATACACTGCGAGTAAGGTGACGATTAACATCACCGGGAGTTCTCGTTTTAGAGTGGTGGACGAGACCATCAGTGGTTTTATCAACACGGTAATACCCAGCACCAAAGCGATATTGGTGATGTTTGAACCTAGGGCATTACCGACGGCAGTGTCTGGGTTTCCAGCCATTGATGCGGTAGCAGAAACGACGATTTCTGGTGCTGAGGAGCCCATGGCGACAATAGTTAAGCCAATCATCATTGGTGATACACCAATGTTTTTCGCAAGCGCTGACGCTCCGTAAACAAAGCGATCAGCACCCCAACTCAATACAACCAAACCTACAATGAATATAATTAAATTTATTAGCACAGACTTCTTCTAGTGAAACGCGACTGTTTATTGTCGCAAATTGTAACGTTTTAGTATCAATAAATCACATTTAAGTCGATAGAAATAAGGTATAACTACAAAAATTGTGATTATTTGCTTTTTATACGGCAAGCAGGCTTGAAAAAGGCTAAAATGATCTCACTATTTGCAATTCGCTCAGAGAATCGATTTTCGTTAGAGCGATGGAGCGCTTGTCAGTTAAGGTGTTCAAGTTACTAAAAATTAATGATCACTTGGCGCTGCCGCTGGGTATTTTAATTCAAATACAAGGATTGATGACGTTGTCAAATGACGACGCTGAATATATGCCAAATGACAACCGATTTAAATTTAGACAAAAAAATGCCAGATAACGTTATTACTATCGATGATATGCACTTCAGCCGAGCTGAACGTGTTATATACGAAGGCATTTCGTTGTCGGTCAAACGCGGCAGTATTACGGCTATTATGGGCCCTAGCGGTATCGGTAAAACGACTTTGCTAAAGCTCATAGGTGGGCAACTCAAACCTAGTAGCGGTTCGGTGATATTCCAAGAACAAAACGTGCATGGCATTTCTCGTAACCAGCTTTATTCCTTGCGCCGCAAAATGAGCATGCTGTTTCAAAGTGGAGCATTGTTCACCAACATGTCAGTATTCGATAACGTTGCTTTTCCTCTGCGCGAGCATACACAGCTTAGCGAAGATATCATTCGTACCGTTGTGATGTTAAAGCTTGAAGCGGTTGGCTTAAGAGGCGCGGCAGATTTACAGCCAAGTGAGTTATCAGGTGGTATGGCAAGGCGGGCGGCCTTAGCTAGAGCCATCGCTCTAGATCCTGAGCTTATTATGTACGATGAGCCATTTGCAGGCCAAGACCCAATTTCTATGGGCGTACTTGTTTCACTTATAAAATCCCTAGGTAAGGCTTTGAATCTTACTTCAGTTGTCGTAACCCACGACGTTACCGAGGTCCTAAGTATTGCTGATTACGTCTACATTTTGGCGAATAAAAAAATCATTGGCGAGGGGAGCCCGGCTGAAATTAAGAATTCTGACTCCGAATTAGTTCAGCAATTTTTAAACGGCAACGCAGATGGCCCCGTGCCTTTTCACTTTCCAGCTCAGGATATAAAAACTAGCTTTTTAGGAGACGGGTAATGAATTTTGTTCAAAGCCTTGGCCGTTCAACGCTAGAGAAAATAGCCGCCGTTGGCGCATCTAGCTCTATGCTCTTTGGTGCATTATTTGCGCTACCAAAGTGGAAAAACGTAGGGCTTACTATTTCGCAAATCTATGTTGTGGGTGTTCAATCACTATTAATTATACTAGTTTCAGGTCTATTCATTGGCATGGTTATGGCGCTTCAGGGTTATACGATATTGGTAAATTATGGCGCTGAAGGTAGTTTAGGTCCAATGGTTGCGCTCTCAATTCTCCGCGAACTCGGACCGGTGGTGACCGCGCTGTTGTTTGCCGGGCGCGCAGGGAGCGCTCTTACCGCTGAGATCGGTTTGATGAAGGCAACTGAGCAGCTCAGTTCATTAGAAATGATGGCGGTTGACCCTCTACGAAGGGTTATTGCACCAAGATTTTGGGCGGGCGTAATTAGCATGCCAATGCTGGCTTTGATTTTCTCAGCCGTCGGTATTTTAGGTGGGCACGTTGTGGGCGTTGACTGGTTAGGTGTTGATTCTGGCAGTTATTGGTCGGTTATGCAGTCAACCGTAGAATGGAATAAAGATGTTGTAAATGGCGTCATAAAAAGCCTGGTGTTTGGTTTAGTCGTAGTGTGGATTGCCTTATATAAAGGCTATTCATGTATCCCGACGTCTGAGGGAATAAGTAAAGCAACAACGGAGACGGTAGTATTTTCGTCGTTATCAATATTGGGATTAGACTTCGTTCTAACCGCATTAATGTTTGGGATTAGTTAGGAAGCGCAATGTTAAACAAACGAACAGAATTAATGGTAGGTTTTTTTGTCGCGCTAGCAATTGCAGCGGCACTGCTGCTTGCGTTGCGAGTGGCGAACCAAGGAATGGCAGGCAGTGGCGAGACATATAAGCTGACCGCTCGGTTTGATAATATCGGCGGGCTCAAGCCTCGCTCATCGGTTAAGGTCGGTGGCGTGGTGGTCGGTAGAGTATCCCGTATATATTTGAATGAACAAGATCTGATTCCAATGGTCGAATTGGAGATAGCAGCGGATTATGCTCTGACCTTCCCAGACACAAGTAGCTTATCAATTTTAACGTCGGGTCTGCTGGGTGAGCAATTTATTGGCTTGCAGCCTGGTTTTATCTTTCCTGAAGATATGGAAATGATAGAAAATGACAAAGTGTGTGATACCGCGCCTTTTGCTGATTGCCCTTATTTAACGGCAGGGGAAGAGATATTAGATACAAAATCGGCGCTTGTACTGGAAGATTTGATTGGCCAGTTTTTATTCAATCAAGGGAGTGAATAATTCATGAGGACGCTTTATAAAATGAACAAAATGTTGCGAACAATTGCACTTACCGCTGCACTCATTTCATCTTCGACGATGGGTATTGCTCAAGAGACAAGCGCTCAAGGTAATGCGATTGTGGTAGATAAAACTGACCCATATTTAATGGTTCAGGAGGTCGCTAGCAAAACGTTTAACCGCATGAAAGCCCAACAGTTAGAGATTCAACAAGACCCTGAAATCCTTCGCACCATAATGGAAGAAGAGCTTATGCCTTATATCGATTATCGATTTTCGGCTTATAAAGTGCTGGGCAAGTATGCGCGCGGCGCAGAGAAAAAGGACCTCCTTGAATTTATCAGTGTCTTTCGTCAATACTTAATAACTAGCTACGCCATCGCAATGGGCTATTACGACAACCAAACCGTTGAATTTGACCCCGTTCGGGACTTTTCTGATCGTAGTGATGTAACAGTACGAGCCGTTATTATTGACGACGTACGGCCCGATATTAAAGTTGCATTTAAGGTAAGAAAAAACCGCAAAGGAGAAGAGTGGCAAGCATATGACATGATCGCAGAAGGCATATCTTTACTTTCAAGCAAGCAAAGTGAATTTGAGTCTATTTTACGCAAAGATGGTATACAAGAAGTGATTGCACAAATGCGAGCCAGTATCGATAGGCCTGTGACCCTTAACAATCAAAACGCGGATGCACAGGCTAACAACGAGTGAATATTGACCTAACTCAAGCAAATCAGCAGTTGATGCTATCTATCGATGGCGAGCTAGACCGTGATACTTTATCCACCAATCTCTTTGACAGTTTAAGTGCAAAAGATAAACAGCAAGTAATTGATAGCAAACACATCGAGATAAATTTAAGTAAGGTTGCTCGTGCCGATACATCTGGTTTAGCATGGCTTTTAAATGCACTGAGAGACTTGCGCGCACATCACTTGGACGTATCGGTTACGAATATTCCGCAAAAGCTAATTGACCTAGCAAAATTAAGCAATGCAGACACCTTGATTACAGTTTAAAAGGATTAAAATGACACACGAGCAAATAATTGAGTTGATTAAAAACGCAACGGGAATAGAAGAGGTTTATATCAAAAGTGAGGGTACCCATTTTCAGGTGATTGCGGTTGATGACCAATTTGAGGGGATGTCGCGAGTAAAGCGTCAACAAATGATCTCCTCACCCTTGTCTGATGTGATTGCAGATGGCACTATTCACGCCTTGTCTGTAAAAACCTTTTCGCAAGAGCAATGGCAGCGTGAAAAGCTTTTTAATCAATAAACTATTACATACAACATATAAAGGTTAGTCGTGGATAAACTGGTTATCAAAAAAAGCCCTCCTTTAAAAGGCACTGTGGTCATCTCTGGGGCAAAAAACGCAGCACTCCCGGTACTTATTTCCAGTTTATTGGCTGATTCAGCCTGTACTTTCACAAATGTACCTAATCTTAGAGATATCAATACCACACTGTTATTGCTTAAAGACCTCGGCGCGACCACGAATCAAACAGCAAGTGATACCGTTGAAATAAACGCCAGTAAGCTCGAAAGTGTTACTGCATCCTACGATTTAGTGCGCACAATGCGCGCTTCCATATTGGTTTTAGGTCCGCTTTTAGCAAAGCACGGCCGAGCCAATGTTTCATTACCTGGCGGTTGTGCAATTGGTGCTCGTCCAGTTAATTTACATCTGATGGGCCTAGAAAAAATGGGCGCAAAGATTGATGTAGAAGAGGGCTATATTCGAGCGTCGGTTAACGGTCGCTTGCAAGGTGCTCGCATCTTTATGGACATGGTAAGTGTTGGCGCTACAGAAAATCTAATGATGGCAGCAGCCCTTGCTGAGGGTGAAACCATTATTGAAAACGCAGCAAGAGAGCCAGAAATTGTCGACTTAGCAGACTGTTTGAATGCGATGGGCGGTAAGATAAGAGGTGCAGGTAGCGACAAGATAGAAATTACCGGTGTAGCCTCGTTAAAGGGCTGCGAATATTCAATCTTGCCAGATAGAATCGAAACCGGCACATTTTTGGTAGCAGCAGCACTCTCTAGAGGCAGTATACGCTGTGAAAAAGCTGCCCCTCATACACTTGATGCAGTGTTGAGCAAGTTAGAGCAAGCCGGCGCAACCATTACCACGGGTGATGATTGGGTTGAGCTTGACATGCATGGCCAGCAAGCAAAGGCGGTATCACTAAAAACTATGCCTCATCCGGGCTTTCCAACCGATATGCAAGCGCAGTTTGTGACCTTAAATGCAGTCGCTGACGGAACTGGCGTTATCACTGAAACTATTTTTGAAAACCGCTTCATGCACGTACCCGAATTACAACGCATGGGGGCAAGTATTGATTTAGAAGGGAATAGAGCACTCACTGCTGGCTCATCAGAGTTGCGTGGTGCTCAGGTTATGGCAACTGATTTACGCGCTTCAGCCAGTTTAGTTATTGCGGGACTGATTGCAGAGGGACAAACTACGGTTAACCGAATTTATCATCTTGATCGTGGATATGAGAATATTGAAGACAAATTGCGTAAGCTCGGTGCTAGCATAGAGCGGGTCGGTGAATAGATAAATACGATTTATCTGAGGCTAGACGTATTTAAAGGTTTAGCCTCTCGCAATCATCTGCGGTACGACTTCTCCTACCACCACAGTCATTTGAATAGTTTCATCGTTACGACTGACTATCAAAGTAATTTCCGAACCCGGTTGGGTTTCGGCAATCATATCAAGTGTTTTTGCGGCGCTCTCTACTTCAATACCGTTTATCGACAATAGAATATCGTTTACTTTAAGCCCAGCAATTTCTGCTGGGCTATCGCTTTGAACAGCGTCAACTACAATCCCTTGGCTTCCAACTAACTCTTTACCAGAAAAGCCTAATTGACCTCGCGTAACTTTACCATTAACAATAATTTCATCCATTACTCGCCTTGCGAGCGTGTAAGGTACAGCAAAGTTAACACCATCTACGCTTGTTACTCTGCGCCGATTATCTAAGGTTTTAAAGTTTGCGTTTGTGATCCCAACTAAGTAGCCGTTGCTGTCTACCAGGGCACCGCCTGAGTTACCTTGATTTAGTACGGCATCGGTTTGTACAAAATCAAAAAAGTTTGAAAAACCATTTCGGCCAGTACGGCTAACTATTCCTGAAGTAATTGTTTGTCCAAGATCTAGAGGGTTACCGATTGCCATAACAACATCACCAACCCGCAAATCGGGATTTTCCATTTGCGGCATCACGTGTAAGTCTTCTGCAAAAACGCGTAATACCGCTAAGTCGGTAATTTCATCAAATCCAATAAGTTGTGCTTGCAATAAGCGACTATCTTGCAGCGCTACGTATATGCTGTCGGCGTTTTTGATAACATGATAGCAGGTCATCAGATAACCATCGTCGCTCATGATGACACCTGAACCCAAAGACGTACGTTCATATGCGCGATTACGAAATATTCGGTTACTGTTTTCCAAACTAATACTATAAATGTTAACTACCGCAGGCGCGCTTTGCTCTAAGGCATCGTAGTAACTCACTCGGGCGGGGATATTCTTATTCTGTTTAAAAAAGTCAATATTTAGCCCGCTTCCCTGACGAAATTCAGGAAAGAACAATAATAATATTGCAGCTACCACTACTCCCAACATCACGGGTTTGAGCACAGCAACAAGAATTCGGCTAAATAAGGTCATAAGATCCTACAACATGAGATTTCAGTGACAGATCATAACAAATCTGACGCTGTTGTCATCGGCGAACAGTATAAATACGCTCAACAACCTAATTTGTATGACTTTTGTTGTTAATAAACAGCAAACGTCAATAAAAAAGCCGCTAAAAAGCGGCTTATAATACAGGTGATTCATTAATCAGGCCAGATACGCCCGGCCGCTTGAAAAATCCCTATCGGATAATCACAAATAAATTGCTATTGCCACGTTGCACGTTCAGAGCAATCACGCCGCTTGCTCGCTCGATGGCTTCACTTAACTCATTGATGTTGCTTACTCTATTGCGATTGACACCAACAATTACATCGTCAGGGCGTAAACCGATTCGAGCGGCAGGTGAGCCATCTACAATTTCAGGAACTTCAACGGCCGCGTTGCCTGAGCGGTCTTCACCGCTTACAAAAGTAGCACCTTCTAGGGCTGGGTGCATCTCTTTAGCTTCTGCAACCAAGCCTTCTGCCGCACCAAGTACCACGTCTAGGTCTTGCTTTTCACCATTTCGGACAATGGTAAGTTCAACTTTTGCACCAGCACCTAAGCTTGCAATTTTAGCGCGCAATTCATTAAAGCTATGTAACTCATTGCCGTTTATCGCGGTAATAATGTCACCTGACTGAATGCCGGCTTTGTCGGCAGCGGAGTCGTCATTAACCTCGTTAACGAATGCGCCTTTATTTGCAGGTGAATTCAGGGCTTCTGCTAAACCAGCGTCTACATCATTCCCTATTATTCCTAACAAACCGCGGCGAACTTCACCAAACTCAACAATTTGGTCTACTAAGCTTTTCATCATGTTGCTTGGAATAGCGAAACCAATCCCAACATTGCCACCATTTGGACCAAAAATGGCAGTGTTAATACCAACTAGCTCTCCTCGTAAGTTAACCAATGCCCCACCTGAGTTTCCTCGGTTTATTGCGGCATCTGTTTGAATAAAGTCTTCGTAGCCGCCGATATTCAAACCTGAGCGGCCCAGCGCGCTAACGATTCCAGAGGTAACTGTTTGGCTTAAACCGAAAGGGTTACCTATGGCGACAACAAAATCGCCGACCAATAGGTCGTCTGAATCTGCGAGCTCAACATGTACTAAATCGTCGGGGTCTATTTTAAGCAAAGCAATGTCGCTTTGAGCATCGGCGCCTAGCTTTTCAGCATCGAATTCGCGACCGTCGGTTAGCTTTACTTTAATTTTATCGGCATTGTCGACCACGTGATTGTTGGTCACAATATAGCCTTTGTCAGCATCGATAATGACACCAGAACCCAAACCTCGAAAAGGTCTCTCTTGCGGGGCTTGTTGTTGATCACCAAAGAAATACCGGAACATTTCAGGTACTTGTTGGCGTCTGGTTTGCGTGCCTTCTACAGAAATACTCACAATAGCGGGAGTCGTCTGTTGTAGCATGGGAGCAAGCGAAGGCATGTCCTCTTTTGATAAGAACGGAATGCCTGCGACTGCAGAGGATGCGGTGGTGAAAACAAAAAGAGCGGCGCTAATGCCAACGAGGCTTCGACGTATCAGTTGTTTCATGTATCGTATTACTCCTAAATTCAAATACCTTCTACAGACTCGAATTTTGGGGCAATAGTTCAGATTACAAGTTATTTATTTTCGTTTGTATCTTTTGCGACATTGCCAACAAATAAACCTGAACCGTTATTTGCAAAATCTCGAGGTGGCGCATCACCGACGTTTAATTTGTCGTTCGATGCTTTTACTGAAGAATTGTTACGTAAAAAGACGCTGGCGTGTTCACCGAAAAAGGTCGCTTTGTCGTTTTCTTCCGTTCCCACCTGTAAAGAGGCTTCGTACTGCTGAATATTGTTAGTCAGTTGTTGCAAGCGCATTTGAATCGCTTCAATCGATTCTTTACTCGACTCAATATGATGATGAGCCTGTTGCGCCAGTATGGTTTTTAGTTCTTGCTCAGAACGACTAAGGTTGTTGCCTTTTTGCTTTGCTCGCGCAGTAGCCATTTGCCAAGCAATGGTAAAGCTTATGATACTGCCGATGACTATGCCGATAACGACGCTTAAAAAGTCCATGTGATCTCCACCTGAAGATTGCTCAAAGAGGTATATATGCGATCATTGAACATTAGTCGACGTCATGCAAGGCTTTATTGCGTAAAAAAGTACTAAGCCTGTATAATCTGCATAAAATCCGATATCACAGAACACTATCAAGGTATTTGTAATTAGAATGACGCCGTGGCAGAAGTACCAAGACGATTTAACGCTGATTGAATTTCAGTATGATCCCGCGCAAGAAAACGCCGTGAAAGAGCTTCAGCGTTTGTATGATGAGCTTATGCAACCTCAAAAAAAGATAAAGTGGCGGGTAAAGTTAGCTCAAAAATTTGGTAAAGGCATGACCAAGCCGAGCATTCAGGGCTTATATTTTTATGGAGGCGTGGGCCGCGGCAAAACCTACTTGGTTGATACTTTTTACGACTGTCTGCCCATTGATAAAAAGATGCGCGTGCATTTCCACCGTTTTATGCAGCGTATACATAACGAACTTAAGTTGCTTGATGGACAATCTGATCCCTTAAAAAGTATTGCGAAAAAAATAGCCAGCGAAACCCGTATTATTTGTTTCGACGAGTTTTTTGTTTCAGATATTACCGATGCGATGATACTTGGAACACTAATGGAAGAGCTGTTCTCGCACGGGATTGTATTAGTAGCAACTTCAAACATCATCCCTGACGATTTGTACAAAAACGGATTGCAGCGAGCTCGCTTTTTACCTGCCATTGAATTGATTAACGAAAATACCCGAGTAGTAAATGTCGATAGCGGCAACGACTACCGCCTTCGTACCCTCGAACGCGCCGAAATTTATCACCATCCATTAGACGATAGCGCGCAAAGCGATCTTAATCGATATTTCGACCAACTGACTGCTGAGAAGTTTGCGCAAAATAGTTTTGTCGAGATAGAGGGGCGTAATATTCCGGCTATGCGCAAAGCCGAAAGTGTCATCATGTTCGAGTTCAGAGCCCTTTGCGACGGTCCTCGTAGCCAATCGGATTACATACAGTTAAGCCGCGAATATAATACTGTGTTGGTGGCAAATGTTGAGCAAATGGACGCCTCGGTAGACGACATCGCACGGCGTTTCATTGCGATGGTTGACGAATTTTATGAGCGTAAAGTGAAGCTTATAATGTCGGGCGAGGTAGCACTTGAACAGTTGTATACCGAGGGTAAATTATCATTTGAATTTCAGCGTTGTTTGTCTCGTTTGCAAGAGATGCAATCGCGTACGTATTTGGCCCAGCAGCATCTAGCTTAAGCTTCGGTTTGGTGTAGGTAATAACATGTTAAACCATGGGATTATCTGTCTTTTCAAGACTGGCCCAGGGGGCAAATTCACGCGACTTAATTGCGTTTATTTTGCTTCCACGTTCCGCCATATTGATACGATGACGCTTCCTTTGCTTTAGTTTGGCATGTTTTACATATAAATTTCCACACCGCTTTGCTATCTAGCCTGACGCGAAACAATACTGCGTCGCTAGCACCGCAGTGCTCACAAATTTTTGCTTCTCGTTGTCTCGATAGTTTTGGCATTTCACTTATTGGTGTTTGGTGTATCGCTTCAATATTAGCATTTAACGCGTTAAGTATTATCAAAAAGTCGCTGACACTCTTGTTGATGAACTTACTCCTGTCGTCAAATTCCTGTATAATCGACCACAATATCCTTTGAACCTATTTAATAAATACAATAAAGCAAGAGCAAATTATGGGACGAAAGTTTGAAGTAAGAAAAGTCGCGATGGCAAAAACAGCGACAGCAAAAACCAAAGTATACTCAAAATACGGTAAAGAAATTTACGTTGTCGCCAAAAGTGGCGGTACAGATCCGGTAGCAAACTTGTCACTCAAGCGACTGATTGAACGCGCTAAAAAAGACCAAGTTCCCGCACATGTTATCGACAAAGCGATTGATAAAGCCGCAGGTGGCGGTGGCGAAGATTACGCACCAGCCCGATACGAAGGCTTTGGCCCAGGCGGTTGCATGGTAATTGTTGATTGCCTAACCGATAACGTTAATCGCACCATCACCGATGTCAGAAATTGTTTTACGAAAACCGATAGCAAACTCGGTGCACAGAACTCTTCCGCTTTTATGTTCGACCATTTAGCCATTTTTAGTTTTGCCGGAGACGACGACGAAGTCGTGCTTGAAGCGCTAATGGAAGCAGACGTTGATATTCATGACGTAGAAGTCGAAGACGGCCAAGTAACGGTGTTTGTGCCTGATACCGAGTTTTACAAAGCGAAAACCGCTCTGCAAGATAGCTTTGAAGGCATCGAGTTTGATGTTGAGGAAATAAGCTGGATACCTCAAGATACAAAAGAAATTGGCGAAGAAGATATGCCCATGTTCGAAAAATTCATGGACATGCTAAATGATTGTGATGATGTGCAAAATATTTATCACAATGTGAACATATAAGGCAAAGCAGCTGCTTGTTATAAAGAGGCGCTAATAGCGCCTTTTTTTATGCATATTGTTTTTCCTTGAAGAGCACTAATTCTCAGTCGCAATTTTTAGCCAATGCTTTATACTTCGCGCCAGAGTCAGCCAAGGCAATCGCTGCTTTGTTATTTTTTAATAGCAAAGGGGAGGAAAGTCCGGGCTCCATAGGGTAGGGTGCCAGATAACGTCTGGGCGGCGCGAGCCGACGACAAGTGCAGCAGAGAGGAGACCGCCAAGGTTTACCTTCGGGTAAGCATTGGTAAGGGTGAAAGGGTGCGGTAAGAGCGCACCGCGTTTCTGGTAACAGTAAACGGCAAGGTAAACTCCACCCGGAGCAAGACCAAATAGGTTCCCTTACGGCGCGACCCGCGTTGGGAACGGGTAGGTTGCTTGAGCCAGTGAGTGATTGCTGGCCTAGACGAATGATTGTCCACGACAGAACCCGGCTTAATGGCTGACTCTACTTTTTCCAATACTTTTTTGACAATACCATTAGCGTTATAAAACCCCGTCATCAACACCAATAACTATATTCTATTCCTTCACCTGCGGGTTTTGCGTTATGCTCTGAGTAAGCAACAGAGCACAACACAATTTAACTTAAAGGTGTCGAATCAACATGAATACCGCAAAGACAAATCCACAGGACCTCATGCAATTATCTGAAACGCTGAGCTGCTTCTCATGTAGTGTGCAAAATAACATTGCCCACATTTCGCTAAATCGACCGGAGCAACTTAACGCAATGAACCCTGCGTTTTGGCAAGAGCTTCCGGTCTTGGTAGATGCAATCGATGCGAGCGGCGATATTAGAGTGCTTGTAATCAGTAGCACGGGCAAGCACTTTAGTGCCGGTATGGATTTGTCGGTGTTTGCCAACATGACCAAACAATTTAAAGGAGAGCCGGCAAGGTGTGCTGAAAATATGCGGCGTACCGTGCTTGCCTTGCAAGAGGTGTTTAACGCGTTGGAAAAACTGCGTATGCCGGTACTCAGCGCTATACAAGGCGGCGCTATTGGCGGAGCGGTGGATATGGTTAGCGCCACAGATTGCCGCTATTGTACTAAAGACGCTTTTTTTACCATCAAAGAAACGCAAATAGGCATGACGGCAGATTTGGGAACCTTGCAACGACTGCCCCATCTTATTCCCGAGGGGATTATGCGAGAGCTCGCTTATACCGGACGCAATTGGAGTGCTCAGGAGGCCTTAGCTCAAGGTTTTGTTAATCAGGTATTTGACGATCAACAAAGTATGCTTGAGGGTGTCATGAAGATAGCCCAAGGTATCGCACAAAACTCACCCATGGCGGTAAATGGCTGTAAAGAAATGATTAACTATGCACGCGACCACAGCATTAATGAAAGTTTAAATTACATGGCGACTTGGCAAGCTGGTATGTTTCAAATGCCGGATGTGCTTGAAGCTATGGCTGCACAAACTGAGAAAAGGCTACCTAATTATGAGCCGCTTCACCCAAAAACAACGCTTATGGGCAAGTCTTGAGGCATCACTAACGAATAGCAAAATACGAACGAAACATCAGCGCCGCTAACTTTACTGCAAAAAAATGGAGCAATAAGTGATCAATATTACCCAAATTCAGGTCAAAACAGATGCCCTTGCGAATACCAAAATAAAGCTTATAGACCTCGACGAGACGGCCCTTGCGCCAGATGAAATCATTTTGTCAATCGACAGCTTTGGGTTTTCTGCAAATAACATTACCTATGCAGCACTCGGTCATGGCATGGGATATTGGGGCTTTTTTCCAGCAGATGAGGGCTATGGCATTATACCTGTGTGGGGTTTTGCTACCGTGGCGCACTCAAATCGTGCCGACATTAAGGTAGGCGAGAAGGTATTTGGGTATTTACCCATGGCCTCACATTTAGTTGTGAAACCACTTAAGCTAAATGACTATGGATTTTCAGATGGGCACCCTGATAGAAAAAGTATCAGTCCTGTGTACGACAATTACTTATATTGTAAAAAAGACCCCGGATATAACGCCAGCCGTGAACCATGGCAGTTAAATTTTAGACCCTTGTTTATGACCTCATTTGTACTCGACCAATTTGTTGAACAGGGGCTTGAACATGAGGTATTGATCCTCAGTAGTGCGTCAAGTAAAACTGCGTTTGGCACAGCATTTTTATTACAAGCAAATAAACAAGCACGTGCAACGCAATATCGTGTAATTGGTTTGACCTCAGCTTCGAATAAAGCATTGGTAGAATCGCTGGGGTGTTACGATGAGGTATACACTTATGACGAAATTGCGCATTTAACAAAACAGTCTACTTGGCTTTTAGATTTTGCAGCTAACGGTAAAGTCATCGGCGACATTCAAACTGAGATTGGTGAACAGCTCAAAAAAATCACCCTCATTGGCGCTACCGATTGGGAAGCGCAGCAAAAACCCAATAAAAAAGCGCTGCAAGCAGACATTTTCTTTGCACCAAGCCTAGTTAAGTCGTTGCAACAGGAATGGGGCCAAGCTGTATTTTTAGAAAAATACGCTCAAGCTTGGCAGCACGTTGCCATTGCTTTAAGCGATACCATGCATGAACAAACGTATACTGGAGAACAAGCTATTAATCAATTGTATCAACAAACCCTAGCCGGCACGGCAGATACAAAAGCACTAAATGTATTAAAGTTTTAGTTAAGCATTTATACTTGGCGCATAGGTAAACACGATAATTAGTTAACATCTCAGGAGAATTGTTTGAGCGACGATAAAACGCATAAGCCGAGTAGTGAAACAGAGCACCTCTTAGAACTGCGTCATTTAACACTTGAAGACTTTGATGGTATTAAAGCCCTCATGGAAGTGGTGTATCGAAACAATGGAGGGGCTTTCAGTAAAAAGCGTTATCAAGCTCAAATAAATACGTTTGCAGATGGTCAAATCTGCATTGAAGATAAGGGACGAGTTGTTGCCGCCGCATTTTCAGTCATTGTGGATTACGACAAATTTGGCGACAAGCATACCTACGAAGAAATTACCGGCGATGCCTACATCACTACACACGACCCAAAAGGCGATGTTATGTATGGCGTTGACTTTTTTGTAGACCCTGAGTATCGAGGTTTACGTTTAGGCCGGCGATTATATGAAGCTCGCAAGGAATTATGCCGTAATCTCAATTTAAAAAGCATCATGGCAGGAGGAAGAATTCCAAACTATTCCACCTATGCAAATAAAATGACGCCCTATGAATATATAGAGCAAGTTAAATTAAAAGAAATTCACGATCCCACTTTGTCATTTCAAATGAGCAACGGGTTTGAGGTTAAGCAGGTATTGAAAGCTTATTTACCTGAAGATAACCAGTCGATGGGCTTTGCTACATTACTGCAATGGCACAACATGTATTACGATGCAGAAAAACCGTCACTACTACAAAGCCGATTCTCCAGCGCACGCTTAGGTTTAGTGCAGTGGCAAATGCGCTACTTTGAAAGCGTCGATGACTTACTTAAACAGGTAGAGTATTTTGTTGATGCCTTATCGGACTATAAGTGCGATTTAGCAGTACTGCCGGAGTTCTTCAATGCGCCGCTTATGGGCTTAAGTGAATCAGAGGCACCCATTGATGCTATTTGGCATTTGGCTGAATATACCAACGAGATATTAGGCGCGATTTCTGAACTTGCAATCAGTTACAACATCAATATCATCGCAGGCTCCATGCCGGTAATTGAAGATGATGAACTCTACAACGTCGCGTATTTATGCCATCGGGATGGTCGTGTAGACAGCCAGTTTAAGCTGCATCCTACGCCTTATGAAAAAAATGGTTGGTTAATGAAGGGAGGCGACAAACTTGCCGCCTTTGATACTGACTTTGGTAAAATCGGTATTTTGATTTGTTACGATGTGGAGTTTCCTGAGTTAGCTCGCATATTATCTGAAGAACAAATTCAAATACTTTGCGTACCATTTTGGACAGACACTAAAAATGGCTATTTACGAGTAAGACGCTGCGCACAAGCTAGAGCGATAGAAAACGAGTGTTATGTTGCGATTGCTGGCAGTGTGGGCAATTTGCCCAAAGTCGACAATGTAGATATTCAATATGGTCAAACTGCGGTTTTCTCGCCCTCTGACTTTGCCTTTCCTCACGACGCGATTGTCTCGGAAACCACGCCCAATACTGAAATGATGCTCATCGTTGATTTAGATTTAGATAAACTTGAGCAGTTACAGAACGAAGGGTCGGTACGTAATTATCTTGATAAGCGCAGGGATTTGTATCGGGTGCAGTGGATTGGCGAAAAGTAAGCGTTGTGTTTATGAGTTTGCTGTTAAAGGATGTAACAAATGCATGAGCGAATAAGCCATAAAAAGCTTTCGGTATTAGTTTTAGATGACGGTGATATTGAATTGGTATTAATGAAGCAGCTCTTAAAGCAAGTTAGCGCTTTTGATATTGAGGCTCACTGCGTAAAACATTCGGCTGCCGCATTTGAGGTACTTGCATCTCATCATATCGATATTTGTTTGTTCGATTATTATCTAGATGGTGAGACTGGTGTTGATGTTGCTCTAGAAATGCACAAACGCGATATACAAATTCCGATCATTATGATTACCGGTCTAGATGAAGATGAACTTTTAGTAAAAGTCACTGACCATGGTATTGAGACCGCAGTTAGTAAAGAATACTTGAGTGTTGAACAATTAACACAAGCGCTTTTGAAGTACTTTCCTGATAATACATAAGTGCCGCCCAAGCACTGCCTAGTCATTTCTTTTTCTATACCCTTCTAAAAAGTGTCCGCTGCGGACACTTTTTCTGTCCGCGTACACACTGTTTTCTATATAAATTCAATATAAAACAATGGCTTAATCGTTGGCACGAATGTAGCTTACATACTATTACCAAACGCTTAAATATTCAGTTTAATTCTAGAAAAAGGAGGTAAACATCATGGTTTTATATTTTCTGCTACCACCGGTTACCGTTTTAGTATTGGGCATGTTGCTAGCACATTTGGATGCCTCATAGCGTTAAACCTGCTCTTTATAGGTTGCTGAAAAGGTAAAGAGCAAATAAAAAATACAATACAAACAAGGGATAATAAAAGTGATTAAAGATACTAGCGCAACAGATATCCAAATATCGCAACAACCTAAATACTATAAATTCGTATTGATTGCGTTGGCAGCAATTGCAGTATTATTTATTGGCATTTATGCATTTGTTGGGCAAGCTAGTGCCAGTCGCTCGGTTGACCGTGCTTCAGTACAAATTGCTAGCCTTGAGGTTGGTGATTTAGTCAGAGATGTACTTGCAAATGGCAGTATCGTTGCGGCAAACGCTCCTCAGTTGTATAGCCCGGAACAAGGGTTTGTATCTCTTAGGGTAAAAGCCGGTGACAAGGTCACCGTTGGGCAGGTGCTTGCAGTGGTAGACAGTCCTGAATTACAAAATCAATTGCAGCAGGAGCAGTCAGAGTACACACGTTTGCAAGGGGAGTTGGCGCGGCAAGAGCTTGATGCACGTCGCCAGGCGTTGCAATTGGCCAAACTGTCGGACCTAGCGCAAGTTGATTTACAAGCTGCCCAGCGCGAAGAGCGACGTGCTCAGGCCTCAATCGTAAATAACTTAATCAGCCAAATTGATCACGAAAAAGCGGTGGATGACCTCGCTCGCGCACAGCTTACTTTCAAACACTCACAACAAGAACTGGAACTCGCCAACGACACTCTCGCCTTTGAATTAGATAGCGCACGAAGCACCGTAGCGCGCCAAGCACTTGTAGTCGATGAACTGACTCGTAAAACAGAACGTTTGCAAATTGTTGCTAACGTAACCGGTGTCGTGGGTAATTTACTGGTTCAACCCCAAGCTTTTGTCTCTAAAAATCAGCAATTGATGACCTTGGTGGATTTGAGCGCATATGAAGCACAACTTAAGGTACCAGAGAGCTACGCAAACGACTTAAGTGTAGGCATGGATGTAGAAATTACCGTTCAGGGGCGCACTATTTTGGGCGAGCTATCGGGTATCTCGCCTGAGGTCGTAAATCGGGAGGTGATCACCAGAGTCCGTTTTGACCAAAGTGAATTGCAACAAGGCATCCGTCAAAATCAGCAAGTATCGGCTCGCATACTGCTTGAAAACAAATCACGTGTTCTCAAGGTTCGTCGCGGTAGCTTTGTTCAAGCGGGTGGTTTTGTAGCCTACAAACTAGAGGGCGATGTTGCTTATCGTACCGACATCCAGCTTGGTGCAACGAGCATGAGAGAAGTGGAAATCTTAAGTGGCTTGGACGAAAACGACCGTATCATTATTTCAAATTATAGCGAATTTGAAAACGCACCTAGTATTCAATTGAATTAAGCACCGACAGCTTAAGTTAAGAATTAAAATGCAGCCCCAGAACGTGGGCACTAATAAACAAACGCACAAGGAATTAACCATGTTAAGCATGAAGAATATCAGCAAGTTATACCAGACTGAAAAAGTGCAAACTCATGCACTCAGAGACTTCGATTTAGAAGTGGAGGAAGGTGAGTTTATTGCAGTTACCGGTCCGTCAGGGTCTGGCAAGACTACCTTCTTAAATATTGCCGGCATGTTAGAAACCTTCACCAGCGGTGACTATGTGCTCGATGGTGTCAATGTTGGCTCATTAAGTGACAACCAGCGCGCCGATTTGCGCAATCAAAAGATAGGCTTTATCTTTCAGGGTTTTAACTTAATTCCCGATCTTAACTTATACGAGAATATCGAAGTTCCTTTGCGCTATCGAGGGATTAAGGCCAACAAGCGTAAACAACGTATTCTAGAGTGTTTAGAGCAAGTGGGTTTAGGAAGCCGTGCAAAACATCTTCCTCAACAATTGTCAGGCGGCCAGCAGCAACGCGTTGCTATTGCCAGAGCCTTAGCAGGTGAGCCACGCTTTTTACTCGCCGATGAACCCACAGGTAATTTAGATAGCTTAATGGCGCGTCAGGTGATGGAACTTTTAGAGCAAATCAACAAAGATGGCGCAACCATCATTATGGTGACACACGACAATGAGCTTGCGCGACGAGCGCCCAGAAATATTCAGGTTGTTGACGGCCAGCTAGCTGACTTTACGCTTTATCAAAACGAGTTAAACGTAGCAAACGAGCCCGAACTATCTAACCAAGCTGCAACAGTTTCAGGAGCCTAATATGTTAGCGCATTATACTGATTTAGCTTGGCGAAGCTTCAAACGTACGCCGCTGATATCAAGTTTGATGGTCATGGCTATCGCGGTAGGTATTGGCATAACGATGACGAGTCTATCGGTGTATCACATGATGTCGATGGACCCCATTCCCAGCAAAAGCGCTGAGCTTTATGCCGTTCAGTTAGTTACCTCAGATAGCGATGAGAGCCAAGATGTTAGCCGCTGGAATCGTAACATTACCTACAAAGATGCAATGGCGCTTTATACAGCAGAGCTTCCTGCGGTCAAAGTGCCTATGACGCGTACAGGCTTTTCGGTGAACATGGACGATGGTAAAACCAAGCCATTTTTGGAGTCGGCACGGGTAACTGGAAGAGACTTTTTTGATATGTTCGAGCTGACATTTTTATATGGCGGTGCATGGTCAAACGAGCAGGAGGAGGGCGCATCTCCAGTGGTGGTAATAAGTGAGAGCTTAAACGAAAAGCTCTTCAATGGCGAAAACTCAGTCGGCAAGCAAATACGACTCGATGAATATAGCTTTCAAGTTGTGGGGGTTATTGCTAACTGGAATATTCACGTTAAATACTATGATTTAACCAATGGCGCCTTTAACGATACTGAAAACCTATTTATTCCTTTTAGTTTGCTGCCAGCGCTTGAGCTACCTACATGGGGCAACACCAATGGCTGGAAGTACGAAGAAATAAACAATTACCAAGATCGCCTTAATTCAGAGCTATGGTGGATACAGTTTTGGGCAGAGTTACCAACTGATGAAGCAGTGGCTGAATACGACAGCTATATCCAAAATTTTATGATTGATGCCGCTGCCCAAGGACGCTTTGAAGGTGGAGATACACCTCTTTATGCGATTCGAAATGTAAATGAGTGGATGGAATATAACGAGGTTGTGTCTGAAGACAATCGCGTGTTAGTGGGCCTAAGCTTTATGTTTTTGGTGGTGTGTTTAGCCAATATTTTGGGTCTGTTGTTAGGGAAGTTTTTAAAGCGTGCGCCAGAGGTGGGTGTGAGACGAGCCTTAGGTGCGAATAAACGCCAGATATTTTTGCAGCACTTAGTGGAAGTGTCGCTACTTGGCTTTGTAGGTGGGCTTGTAGGTATTGGTATTGCACAACTTGGTTTATGGGGTATTCGCTACACTTATGAATACTACAACGCCATTGCCACCATGGACCTGTCGATGCTATTGGCCGCGCCGGTTATTTCCATCTTGGCATGCATACTCGCGGGTATGTATCCGGCCTGGTTAGTTTGCAAAACCATGCCTGCAATTTACTTAAAAACCCAATAAGAGAGCGCATTATGTTAGACATTAAACCTATATTTAATTCACTGCGTCGTTCAAAAGCGGGTGCGATGATGTTGTTTGTACAAATTGCCATTACCTTAGCCATTGTAAGCAACGCCGCGTTTATTATTATGGATAGAATCGACTACCTACAACAAGAGACGGGCTATCCTGAAGAGGATATTTTTTACTTTAGTGTGGTGACCTTTGGTACCGATATCGACAAAATACAGCAGATTCAAAATGACGAAACAATGCTTCGTAATTTGCCTGGGGTGATTAATGCGGTGCACATGAGTGAGGTTCCTTTGTCAGGGAGTGGTTCTGCAAGCTCATTTAGTTTAGATGCTGATCCTGAAAACAGTAAGTCAGCACGAGCGGCCTATACTATGGGCGATGAAAATATTATTGATACCTTGGGCGTGACGGTTATAGAAGGACGCAATTATAGCCAAGAAGAAGTGGTTATTCAGTATAACCCCGACGAAGTTCCTACTGTTGGTTTGGTTACAAAAGCCTTTGCCGAAGAGATGTACCCAGAGGGTGATGCGCTTGAAAATACCCTTTATTTTGGGCCTTACCCATTAAAAATTATTGGCATAGTCGAAAAAATGAAAGGGCCTTGGTTAAAGGATAGAGCTTCCGACAATATGATTATTTTCCCCATGGTGGCAGAGCAAAATTTTCAAAAAATAGTGGTCAGAACTGAGCCTGGTCAGCGCGCTGCGGTGATGCGTCAAATCGAAGACTTAATGATTGAAGAATACGATCAACGCGTGATTTCAACACCGCGAGCAATGGATGTATCAAAAGACGATTATAACGCCAGCGATATTTTGATGATGCGTATGCTGGTGGTATTAATTTGTGTGTTGGTATTGGTGACTGCGCTGGGCATTTTTGGCTTGACCGTTTTTAATATCAATAAACGCACCAAACAAATAGGTACGCGCCGAGCATTAGGGGCTCGAAAGTCCGATATTGTGCGTTACTTTTTGGTGGAAAATAGCATAATCTGTGTGCTGGGTTTAGTGACCGGTGCTGTTGCGGCGATTTACTTAGGGCAAGCATTAATGACACATTATTCTTTGCCGGCATTGGATACCACTTATGTTGCGCTAACCGCCGCTATGGTGTTTTTGGTAAGCTTAGCTTCGGTACTTTTGCCGTCAATAAAAGCCTCGAATATCTCACCAAGTGTCGCAACAAGAAGCGTGTAAGGCGCATTTAAAATGCATAAAACAGGGTCGTTGATGGACAAGATTTTAATAGTGGACGATACGCAAGCGGTGCTTGAAGCGCTTTCCTTGCTACTCGAAATTCATGGCTATGACACAGTGTGTGCCAGTACTCCACAAGAGGCCATTAGCATGGTCAATCAGCTACGAGTGTCGCTGGTGATTCAAGATATGAATTTCAGTGCAGATACCACTTCAGGTGGCGAGGGGCGGGATTTGTTTGGTCAGTTACGAGCTCTTGACCCGCACCTCCCTATTATTTTAATCACTGCATGGACCGATTTAGAGCAAGCCATTGCTTTAGTAAAGGCTGGCGCCGCAGACTATATTGGTAAGCCATGGGACGACCAAAAGCTACTAACGAGTATCGCTAATTTAATTGAACTGGGTAAATCAAAGCAGCATAGCCAAAAACTTACCCGCGATGCTAATACCTATCAGGCTAACTTTGATACCGCTCGTGAGCAGGGGCTCATTTACGCAAGTGCTGCCATGCAACAAGTGGTGGATATGGCCTTACAGGTGGCAAAATCAGATGTATCGGCCCTTATTACTGGAGCAAATGGCTCCGGGAAGGAAAAAGTGGCTGAGCTTATTCATGCCAATTCCCCCTTACAGAAAGAGCCTTTTGTAAGAGTAAACTGTGCGGCGTTGCCTGCCGATTTGATTGAAGCTGAGCTCTTTGGTGCTGAAGCTGGCGCCTATACCGGAGCGAACAAAACACGCATCGGGCGCTTTGAAGCTGCAAATGGCGGTACGCTGTTTTTAGATGAAATTGGTACGCTCTCATATGCTGGGCAAACAAAGTTATTACGCGTGTTGCAATCTGGTGAATTTGAGCGCGTTGGGTCAGTAAAAACCTTACAAGTGAAAGTCCGTTTGATTTCAGCGACTAACGCTAATTTGCCAACTATGATCCAAAGCGGAGAGTTCCGAGAAGACCTATATTATCGGCTAAATGTTATCGAATTACATCTTCCTCCTTTGCATAAAAGGGTTGATGACATAAAACCTTTGTTCCATTACTTTTTGCCAAACCGTGAGATTAGCTTAGCCGCTGAAAACGCATTAATGCATCATCCATGGCAAGGCAACGTGCGCGAGCTTCAAAATTTATGCAAGCGTTTGGCAGTATTAAAACCAGAGGGCATGATTGAGGTGGAAGATCTTTCCTTTGCGCAAAGTAACGATTCATCACCTTCTAAAGTACCTACACAAGAACCCGATAAAGCTGCACTAGAACAATCGATGAAGGAGTTCGAAGGGGTTATTGCAAAAGTGGCTAGGCACTATGGCATGAGCCGCCAAGCCTTGTATCGACGCTTAACTAAATTTGGTATTGATTACTGATGAGTTTTACTGTGATCCAACGTGTGTATATTCTTGTTGGTCTGATATGCACAATGGCAGTAGTGACCGTTGCTATTGCTGTGCCGTGGGAGCTTGGCTTTAAGGTACTGTTTGCTGCGGTGGTTTTTTTTACTGGCGCAGTACTAGTCCATTTTTTGTTTAAGGATGTTGCTGCAGGGATTGACGCATTAAAAATTGGTTTACTCAATTTAAAGGATGGCGAATTTTCAACGACCCTTTCTCATGAGATAAATGATGAACTAGGGTATTTGTGTCAACTTTACAATCGTACGGTTGAGCAAATGCGGCAAGAAAAACGTTGGCTCTATCAGCGTGAACTCTTGCTCGATAAAATCACGCAAAACTCCCCCGAGGTGCTTTTTTTAGTTAACCACAACAAGCAGGTTGTTTTTAGTAATATTGCCGCTCGGCGCTTTTTTAATATTCAACATGGCTTAGAGGGAAGTTCTATAAGCACTTTGCTTGAGAATACCCCATCAGGTGTAAAAGAGGCGGTTGAGCGATCAAAAAATGGGCTTTTTAGTATTAGTGCCAGTGTTGATGATTCAAGCAAAGACGAGACGAGTGGCGAGAATCAAACATGGCATATATCTACCGGCGATTTTGTCCTTAACAATCAATCCCATAAATTATTTATTCTCAAGCAAATGACACGAGAGATAAGTCGCCAAGAAGTTGCGGTATGGAAGAAGGTGATTCGGGTAATTAGCCATGAGCTAAATAATAGCTTAGGTCCAATATCGTCGATGTTACACAGCGGCCGTATTTTAAGTTTAAACGTTAAAGAAGATAAGTTAGCGAGAGTGTTTTCGACTATTGATGAGCGGATAAAGCATTTAAGCGAGTTTGTTCAAGGCTATGGTGAATTTGCCAAAATTCCCGAGCCAAAGCTGCAAAAGGTGAGCAGTAAATTCCTGTTAGATTCGTTATCACAGCAATGGTTTTTTAACTATGATCAACAGCAAGACTGCGCACTTTATGCAGACCCCACGCAATTAGAACAATTACTCATAAACCTATTAAAGAATGCCCACGAGTCGGGCTCACCCGCCGAACATATTGCCATTCAAATTAAGGTGAATAAGGCTCGAAGAGAATCTGAAATTCTGGTAACAGATGCGGGCAAAGGTGTGGCAAGTGGCTCGCTAAACAGTGTCTTAATTCCTTTTTATTCTACTAAATCTAATGGTACCGGCTTAGGCCTAGCCTTGTGCCGCGAAATAGTAGAAGCACATCATGGCAATATCGCCTTGAGTAATCGCGAGCAGGGCGGTTTGATGGTAAAAGTGACTTTGCCTTTGCTAGCTCTTTAATCTGACACCGCGCCTAAGTTTATATCCATTTCGATTAGTTGATTCTCGGGCTTAGTTATTTGCATGCTATCAAGAATGATGACTCGCTCTTGTAGTGCAGGGTCAATTGCTAGTAGGGCGCTTTTAAGCGCTTGTGCACGAGCGTTAGCGAGTGTGTCTAAGTCATTTTGATTGAGCGTTTGTGCGTGTATAAGTTGCTTGCGGATTTCGTTTGCATACGCGAGCTTGTCAAAACTTACTGTAGTCTCTTTTAGATTGTCATTTTCAACAGCTGCATTATCGTTGTCAGGTATGCTGGTAAATTGCTGTTTGAGTTGCTCAAGCGTTGTATTCTGCTTACCTTCGGTCAATTGTTCGCCGTAGAGCGCCTCAAGTGCCATGATGCGTAAATCCGTATCTTGAATCGAAGGGGCTTGGCTTGCTGCGATTTCGGTAGTACGCAATTCGAGCAGACGTTCTACTTCATTAATGCGCAGCACAAGGCCGTCTGCAGTAGCATCGGTAACTCCTGCAAAGCTGAGTTGTAACTCAGGCCTTAGTGCAAGCGCCTCACTAAGCTTAACGGCTTTTTCCATTTCAGGTGGTGTTAAATCAAAGCGACCATCTACATATTTTATGTGCTCTAATTCACTTGCTTCTATCCCTAGCAAGCTGCCTAGTGCGTTAAAGGGGGAGGCAATTATCTTAACTAGTAAATTCCCAAGTGCTTTCATTACTACGCCGCCGTAACTAAAGTCGGGTTCGTCTACATTGCCGCTGACGGGTAAATCAATATCAATGGTTCCGTTTACATCTTTTAACAGCGCTACAGCAAGCCCGTAAGGCAAGTTTAATGCATCGGGATGAGGCACTTCCTCGCCAAGCTCAAAGTCGCGCAGAATAATGCTGTTTTCGCCCAACAACTCGCCATCTGCAACTTTGTAACCCAGTGTTAAATCAAGCTTGCCACTTTGCACTTTGCGACCAGCGAAGGGAATGCTGTAAGGGGTGAATTTGGGCACATTGATATTTTCAAATATTAAGCTGATATCTGTATTGTTAGTGGGGTTCACTGGTAGCAGCGAGCCGTTAATTCGAGCAAGACCAAACTCGTCTACTTTTCCTTCAAAGGATATACGTGAAGCTTCGCGGCTCTCAGTTGAAATTGTGGTCATCTTGCCGGTTAAATCATCTATTTTTACTGCAAATGGCAAGGGGAGTGACAAATCTTGAAAATCGGCTGATGCATGGTTTAATAAAACCTCACCGATGTTAATGTTAAAAGCAGATTCTTCAGTTTTTTCTACTTCATCGACTTGCGTTGCAATATTTGTTGCTGGATTACTATCGGTTTTTCTAATTTCACCTACATTGAGCCGACCATCTTCGTTTATTAAAATATCGCCATAAAGCTTGTCAAATATAAGCGTTGAGACATTCAGTTTTTGCTGAGCAAGGCTGAAGTCAATGTTATCGGCTTTAAAACTGGCCCAGCTCAGAAGGCGCTCCCCGTTTACGGATTGCCCCACATCGAGGTCGGTAACGTCAAGCTTACCTTTAAATTGAAATGCGTCTTCAGAATTTCCCGAGATCTCTCCATTAATGTTAAGTGCGCCTGAGCGCATAAGCACATAGGCATACTGCTTGATGTACGGATGTAAACCCTCCAACTCCATGGCATCTACAATCATATCTAAATCAAAACTTGGCGCCGGTAATACCGAGACTGCGCCATTTAAAGATACGGAGCCTCCGCGCATGGTTTGCAAGTTAAGGCTGGTCGGAAACTGCATGCCTGGGGTATTGCTTATATTTTTTATATCAAGATTAAAGTTACTAATACCAATGGTGTCTGCCGGGACGATTGCGTTATCTTGTAAATCCAGTGCAAGGTTGGTAACAATAAAATTGCCTAAAGATAACTTCCACGGCTCAAGCGGTTGAGAGTCACCTTTTTCAGCGGTATTTGCTTGGGTATTTTCTTGGTCATTCACTGCGGTAGACGGCTGAATATTCAATACTCCGTCCTTGCTGCGTGTTAAATTGATTTTAGGCTTGTTTAAGGATATCGATTCAAGCGAGATAGTTCGCTCCGGCCATAAGAATTCACCGTTGTTGATTTGCAGTTTGGGTAAACTTAGTACTTGTTGGTCTTTACCTGCAAAATCAAAACCTGTCCCGTCGGCAAAGGTATTGATCAACAGCTCATTTAGACTCATATTTATGTTGTTAATAATGGCCTTGATTTCGCCGCTTTCATTGGTATATACCTCATAATCGAGCTCAAGTTCGGCGGAGCCATCAACAAGCTCCAAACCTGTTTCATGACGTAAGTAAGTCGATACCAACTCAAAGCTTGCATCTTGAAGCTGAGCATTGCCTGCAGAACGCAATGGATTAAGTTGTATGTCGCCTGTCCAGCTTAAAGTTCCTAAGTTTTGTGTCGAGATGGACACTGTTTGCTGGCCACTTCGGTCTGGCAAGGTATTGAGTTCATTAACGTCAATCGTAATAGGGCCGAACGTTGTTTGTATTGGCGTGATAGGCATATCATCTGACCAATTAACTACCCATTCATGAATGCTGAATTGGTAAATTAGTGTTGGTAGTAGCTCGGCGTCGTGCTCATCGCCTAAGTCTTCTTTACTGGACTTGATGTCATTAGGTGCTTCATCAGAAACAAGCAAGTAAGAAAAATCCATATTCCCTGTTTTATCTCGGGTAATAAACAACTCTGGTGAAGATAGGCGTATCTCGTCAAAGGTGAGTGCTAGCCGGAACAGGGAGCTAAGCTGAAAATTCGTATAAATCTCAGCGATACGCGCCGTTGGCTTGCCTTGAGGGTTATCTAGTTCTAACTGTTGAATTTTGAGGCTTAAAACAAAAGGATTTATCTCTATTTTTTCAACACGCAATTGTGCATTAAATTGCTGTTCCATAGTGCTGACTAGATTTTTTTCGAGTAAATATGGTGCAAGTAAAAAGCCAAGCGCAGCGTATGCAACAATCAAACAAGTAAAGGATGTTAGCAGCCAATGTTTTTGCGCGGTTTCAATAAGTGTTTTGATGATATTTTCTCTAGTAAAATGTTTAGGGGTGAGTTGGATGCATGTTTTATGATTCAACACTTACCCGTGCCATTATAATTAATAGTGTGTATATGAACTTAATAGTTCAACATCTTTCTTACTATTATCACCAAAGGGCTATTTTTTGTAATGTTGATAATTGAAATGTGCTTCTTTATGTCGAGAAATTTTACATTTTTCTGCTGAAAAAAAGCCACTGTTTGCTAAGGGTTGGATTAATATCGACTTTTTGTAACGGCCTATTTATTGCTAGTGGAGCTTAGATCTAATGCAAAATGCACATAGCGATTATTGTGCTAGTATAGAATTTATTAAGTAGTAATGTACCTCCGATTTCATTAAATAGGTACATGGCCTAAAGTGACAATGCAATATAGGCCTATGGAATAGAAAATAACTAAGGAGCAGTATATGGAAACGAGTTTTGATTTTGACTACCTTTGTACATTGTATAAGACCGATCCTGAAGAGTTTGAAGCCATAAGAAAAAAAATCATCGATGACGCTATCAAAAGTGCCAGAGAAAGCTCACAAAGACGTTTGCGCGGTATACAATTTCAGGTAGATGCAAAAAGACAAATTCATCAAAACACTCCATACGTGGCCTGCATGGAGGTCAGTAAGATGATGCACCAATCTTTTGACGAACTTCGTTTTAGATTGAACGGTGCTTTAAAGCAAGAAAATACCACTCAAAAAGCGCCAGAGCCAAAACAACAGCGAAGCGTAGAATCAAGTGAGAACGTAGTAGTGAGTATTAACACAGAAGCGAAGCTAAATTGACTATGCAATAGCCCTAAAAAAGATTTGACCACATTTCTGCAGCAAGTAAACAGGAAGCCTCACGAACATAGAACTTGTGGAACAGGAGATACTAAAACGAGCACAATTGTCTTGAACATATGCGCTCAAATAGCACCTACCACTTTAAACCCAAGATATATACTAAATACACATGCCAAGCTTAATAGCCAAATGACACGATCGCTTCGCGAGAGAAGGATTTGAGTGGTTAGTAAAGCTCCAATCGGCGCGACAAAAAGAAAGGTATAGATGATCGTTTGAATAAGTTCGGCAATACTGAGTGATATGCCCACCCACAACGACTCATATTGTAAAATTTCAACAAGATCTAAGGCGAAAAACACTAAGGAAAAGAAAACGCCTAACTCTAAATATAAGGCAACTTCAGCACGTGTTTTCTTGATAAAAGGGGCAATAAATAGTCCGTATATAGGCCGCAAGCCTAATAACCATATATTGCCCGGGTCAACACTGTAGTAATATAGCCTTAGCCTATGAACCCAGCGTGTTAATGCATATACAAAAGGAATTTTTACTGCAGTTTTCCACCTTGCTGCAGTGAGCGAAGCTACAATAAAGATCACTAAAATAATACTCGGTTCAAAGGTACCTGATGAGCCTGATACCGCACCTAGTACAAATCCTACCAAGCTTAATAAAAACAAACTCCCATATATTCTTGCTTTAGAATTACGATGCAGAACCCAAGCCGGCGCTTCATTTATTTTAAGCGCTTTTTTAGGTGGCAAAAAGCTGAGTTCGCTGGGCGGCTCGCCACTTTCAAGTCTTTCTTTCTCAGCACAGTTACGCGTGCTTACGATGTGCTTGATATAAAAAATATCGAAAACCCACCAAATCAAACCACCTCCAGCGCTTAATAACATTAAGGTGGCGCTCAATGGTTTGTTCACATAAAAACGGTGAGCACCGAATATCCCTAAAAAAATTGCTAATACAAGCGCAATAGTCTTATATTTATGCCTATAACGATAAAGATCGTCTACCACCTGCTTAGAAAAATCGGGGTCAGCACTGAACGTATTCATAAGCGGTAACGCATTGTTTTAGCTTGAGGTAGGAGAACGATTATCATACATCGCCCGCTTGCTTACCTTCATCCTTCACTTTTGAAAAGGCGCTTAACATTAGTTGCGAGCCCACCAACGAAACTATGCAGTAAGACACGAAGTAGTAAAATCCTAGCCCTACATTAGATAAAGTTTGTGAGCTTAATTCAAAGGCGAAAGACATGCCAAAAAAGCTAAGTTCATGCTGCTGTGCACTTTCTGTATGATTTGTCGATAACACGGCCAAAAATACTGCCACCACAAACACATCTGCCATCGACCACTTCCCGATAACGGAAACAAAGTTACTGATTTGTTTTTGGTGAGAGGCGGTTTTGATAAAGTAAGCGATGCACAATAATATGGCTTTACTGATGGGAATAAGCACCGAAAACACAAAAATAAGCACTGCTACGAGAATGCGATCATCTTGCAAAAGCTCAGAAACGGTATTGAGTATTGAGAGTTCTTTATCAATGAGCTCTGAATTGAAACCTGCGCCTGCTACGTTAACTAGCATATCCATGCTGAGCGTAAACATTGGCAATATTATGCCGGGAACGAACAAAGCAATTGCAGACAATGTGAGAAAAAAGCCTAGGTGTTTTTTATAATCTTGTTGTATCAATGTGAACTCCGTTTTTATTCACCAAAAACTGACCAACCCATTTCACTCGCCAATAACTCTAAGGCTTGTGTACCTAACTTACTATTTCCAATTGTATCTAAACCAGGAGACCATACCGCAATAGATGCTTTGCCTGGTGCAATGGCTAAGATCCCGCCGCCAACCCCACTTTTACCGGGTAAGCCAACGCGATATGCAAACTCACCCGAGCCATCATAATGACCACAGGTTAGCATAAGAGCATTAATACGTTTGGCGCGTTTTGCTGATACTACCGCATATCCGGTGTCGGGATTAATGCCGTTGTTGGCTAAAAATAAGCCCGCCTTTGCCAATTGCTGTGTATTCATAGCAATTGAGCAATGGTGGAAATAAGTGCCAAGCACCTTATCCACCGGATTTTCGAAGTGACCAAATGATGACATGAAATAGGCTAGCGCACTATTACGCTCGCCGGTATTTAACTCTGAGCGAGCCACCTTTTCGTCGATTGATATGCTTTCATCGTCGGCCAATAGACGTACGAAGCGCATTACTTCGCCAAGTGCTTCTTTAGGTTCATGTCCTTGCATAATGAGATCGGCAATGGCAATTGCACCAGCATTAATAAATGGATTGCGGGGGCGCCCGTACTCATTCTCTAGCTGAACTATGGAGTTAAACGGGTCGCCAGACGGCTCTCGTCCTACTCTTGCCCAAACATTCTCGCCTAATTTGCCAAGCGCAAGTGTAAGCGTAAATACTTTTGAAATACTTTGAATAGAAAATAATTGCTCTGCGCAGCCAGCGCTATATACCTCACCACTGGGCAAGGCAACACTGATTGCAAATTGGTTGGTATCGATTTGTGCGAGCTGAGGAATATAAGATGCGACTTCACCTTTGTCAGCCTGTTTCAGCATTTTATTGGTAATGTCATCGAGTGTTTTTTGCATTGATTTTATTACACTTAGCGCTCAAAAACTTAAGCGTACTCTAACATCAAATAAGGCCTTGCTCTATGGCCTTTAAAACTGCGCGAGTGCGATCTCTCACGCCAAGTTTTGCTAAAATACTCGATACTTGATTTTTGATAGTGCCTTGTGAGCGAAACAAACTATCGGCCATTTCTTTGTTACTGCAACCTGCGGCCATTAATCTGAGAATTTCGGTTTCTCGTTTTGATAAAGGCTCGGGGCTTTGTGCCGATTCAAACTCCGCGTTTTTCCCTTGCAAGCCGGCTATTAAGCGTTCGGTGATTGCGGGCTGAATAAGTGTGTTGCCTGCATGTACGGTTTCAATGCTGTTTACGAGGGTATCTAGCGACACATCTTTTAATAGATACCCTTTTGCGCCAGCCTTTATTGCACGCACCACTGACTCATGATCATCAAAGGTGGTGAGCATGATCACCGGTGGGGTATTGTCGATACTACTTAGCTCGTTCAGGGCCTCAATTCCACTTTTAATTGGCATTCGAATATCCATTAAGATAACGTCAATATCTGGATGTAATTGCTGCTGCTCAAGGGCGACTTGACCGTTTTCAGCTTCAGCGACCACGTTAAGCTTATCTGAAAGTGCCAACAAACTTTTAATGCCCTCGCGCACTAACATTTGGTCATCCACAACCATAAGTTTAATCATGACAAGGCCTCATCGCGGCAAGGAATAAATATTTCTGTGATAAGTGATTGAGGTTGTAAGATAAAGTTGATTTTGCCTTTTAATAGCGCGACGCGCTCTTGCATGCCTTTCAAACCATTACCGGGTACTAGATTATCGGGCATATTACCCTCGCTTTCAATTCGCAGTTTTACGTCTTCATCGAGCTGGGACACTGAAATACTTATATTCTCTCCTTTTCCATGCTTTATGGTATTGGTAATCGATTCTTGAATACACTTCATCAGGGTGTCGGCGATACCAATATCGTCTATGCGCAAATCATCACTAAAATCTAAATCGATATTAAGCCAGGGAACCTGCTCCGCCATAGTTTGAATGGCGGCGCGCAAATCAACTTGGCTCTTATCTCTTATATCACTTACCGCCTCGCGTACGTCGCTTAACAGCAGTTTGGCAAGTTGATGACATTGTTCAATGTTTTGTTTTACATCGCCCTCAGTTTTGATGCTGGCTACCTGTAAGTTGATGGTCAACGCAGTCAAATGATGGCCTAACAAGTCATGTATGTTTCGTGCAATACGCACGCGCTCGCTCTGCTTACTTGCCTCTCGTAAAAGTGCCTGTGTGGTGACTAATTGACGGTTGCTCTCTTCCGCTTTTTCGCGAGCGAGTTTTTCGTTTACCGTGGCATTGACCATGATGATGGCAAACATATTAAAGGTCCAAAACAAGCTTGCACTCAAAAATACAAAGTCGTTCTGCCAATAGTAGGTAAAAACAAAATAAAGAGGGAAAGAGGCAATAGTACCTATAACAAGAGCCCTGCGAACACTCATATAATAAGGCAATGCACCTGAAATAATCCCCATTAAAATACTATTAAATGAAAGAGGGACGGTAAAATAAATCGCCAAGACAATTACACACAATATGCACAGCAGCGCCATTCGTAACTTTAGATCGTGTTTAAAATCACGCTCACGCACCATAAGAAGCCAAAGGCCAATATATGAGAAATATAAAAACAAGGCTAAAATAATCTGCGCACTTGAAAATTCATTTGAGTACATGACAAACACACTCATGCTTGCCACCACCGCCCACGTGACGATGCCAGAGATTTTATCTAGCGTAAAAAAAGATTTGATGTTTGATGAGCGTAGCATTGCCAACCTTTTTAACCATTTGAGCCACAAGCGTATCAGTTAAATACACACCATGCCTATAGGTAAAAAGTCACAATAAAATTTATGACCTTTGGCACTGATACGACAGAACCTGAGCGCCTATATTAATTCACATGCTGCAAAGCATAAGTAAAAGTGAACATAATAAGGAGTCAGTATGCTTTATCTTCATAGTTTCAGTTTTGTATTACATATAATGCTCGGTAGCTTGGCGTTAATATTGTTTTGGGTGCCGATATTTACTAAGAAGGGTCAGTTAAACCATAAAAAGTTTGGTCACTACTATAAAACCGTGATGTATGGTGTGGCGCTAACTGGCGTGGTCATGGCGCTTTTGGTAATAGCGAGTCCATTGGCGATAAAGCACGAATATGCTAACCATGAGCATGCTGAGCATATTGCTCTGCGGTATCGATATTTTAGCGTGTTTTTGTTATATCTTGCCCTATTGAACTTTAGCGCCACGCGTCATGGAATTGCTGTGCTAGAGAGTAAATCCTCTGTAGAAATGTTGCGCCGCGTGAATTATTTAGGCCCATTATGGGGTTTGGCGTTAGGTGGCTTGCTTATATTCGCTATGGGTCTATATAGAGATAACACTCTGTTCATCGTGTTTGGGTTATTTGGCAGTCTAATTGGTGCGAACATGCTCAGATATTGTTTACAAAAAGAGATAGGCCGAAACACTTGGGTGTTAGAGCATATTGGCAGCATGATAGGTTCAGGAATTGGTGCGTATACAGCATTTTTAGCGTTTGGAGCCCGCACATTACTCAGTGATCTCGGACACTGGCAGATAGCCTTTTGGATTGCGCCCGGTCTTATTGGTGGCTTTGCTTCGTATTTGATGTGTAAACACTACGGACAAGTGTTTAGGGTATCTTCCTCGGCACAGGTTCGCTAAGCGTTATAGGGGCTTGTTTATGCAACAAGCCCTTTTGCTAACACTCGGTTTGACAAGAGTGAGAGTAATTCAAGCTCTTCGTCGCTTCTTTTTCCGTCTACCGCCGTAATATCCATAGCGACCTCGAAAGACTTCGCAGCGTCGATGTTTAAATCACTCCCCAAGTTTCTTAAAAACTCGCGAGAATGACCGCTAGAAATGGCTTGTCGAGCCTCGTGAATGGCTTGGCTTATAAAGTTTGGCAAAACAGTGCCACTGTTCCAATCTAGCGATTGTGCAACACTGTCAAAATAGTCTTGTTCGGTAAGCGTCACCTTTCCATCTATTTGATAAAATAATACTGTCATTCGTACCAAGGCTTCGTTGAACTGCTGAGTTCTTGCGCGGGCATATTGTAGTTCTTCAGACATAGCTCTCACCACTTACAATTTGTTTAGATTCGACCTTGATTGTTTCATCTGGTTCATTAATTTGTGCGAAAACCCGGTGCTATTTGCGGATTCTCAATATGATCAAGCACTTGCGTATTTTTAAGCGCCAGTTGGCAACCTTGATTTGAAATTCTCGCGTCTACCGAGCAATCGACCTGCCATTGACGCAATATGTATGCAGCGACAGCGGCTCTCACCCGCATCGACTTTTGCGAATTGCGCATAGCAAAATCCATTTCAATAGCCCTTGGGTTGCTAATACTCGGATGGGGGATTAAGACTAATTCTACAAACCGATTAAATTGGGTGTCGGCATGAGCAAGTTCATGGCTTTCGCTCGGTGAGCCGAGTTCACTAACCTCGGTAAAGCGAGTACACACAAAATCTCTGAAGGTTTTAGATTTTCCATCGAAGCCTCTCACGTGCCAGCGGTGTCCGTTATTAATAATGGCATGAGGAACTAAGCGTCGCTGTTGCTCGCCTGAACTTACCGATACATATTTCACAATGCAGGCCTGTTCGTTATGAATAGCACGCATGAGAGTGGCAATGATATCGATATCAGGGTGGATTAGCTGAACTGCTTCAAAGCAATGAGTAGAAGGTTGGGTATCGCTGATAATTCCATCGCTGAAGCCTTTACTGACCGATTGTAAAATGGTGTCAGCTGAAAATGCGAACAAAGGCTTGAAACTGCTAGTGCGGTAATAGTGTTTGGTAGAGTGATCAAGTGCTAAGTTATTTTCAGCGATATCTCGGTATGCAGCAAAATCGCGTGTGCTGGCGGCCAAACCTGTTTTGAAACGTGAGATTAAATCACCACGAGAAATTTTACCGAAGAACTGCAAATTAAAATCAATAAAGGCTAAACGCTCTCGCTGTGAGAGCGATACTTTACTTAAATGTTGTTCAATCAAATTATGAGAGGCCGCTAAACTCATTACTCACCGTATGTATTAATCACTGTTAATTTGTACATAGTGTACTGGTTAAATAATCAGTATGCAATCAAATTGATTAGATTGACGGTTTATCTCTTTTTTTGCAAATCAGAACGCTCGATTTTCATTGTTATGTAAGATTTCTTTAAAAAACACCTGCAGCTTTGAACAACTGTAAGTGAACTTCAACTAATGCATCGATATCTCGCTGATACCCACCACCGATTACTGCCGCAACGGGTAGTCCGTGTTTTATACAGCTCTCAAATACATGTTTATCGCGGGTAAGGACTGCTTCGGTCGTAATATTCAGATGTCCCAGGTCATCGTTCTCATGAATGTCGACTCCTGCGTCATAAATTACGGCGTCGGGTTGGGCGTAATTTATAGCCATCGATAAAGCTTGTTCGACGGTCACAAGATATTCATCATCTCCCGTCCCTTTTGCAATGGGAAAATCTAAATCTGATTGTTGTTTACGATGCGGAAAGTTCTTTTCACCGTGCAGCGAAACAGTATAAATTGCTGGGTTGTTTGCAGCCAGTTTCGCCGTTCCATCGCCTTGATGCACATCACAATCAAAAATCAGAACTTTATCGATATTGTTGTTTTCAAGCATGCGTAGTGCCGCTAAATACAAGTCGTTTACCATGCAAAAGCCCGAGCCATAGTTCGCAAAAGCATGATGATAACCGCCGGTTAAATTGAGCGCTTTACCGTAGTTTAAAGCTAATTCAGCGGTAAGTACTGTACCAGCGGCAGCGGTCAAGGTGCGTTGGATAAGTTGTTCAGACCACGGAAAGCCGATTCTACGCATGGCTTTGTGATCTAAGGTTCCTGAGCTCAGTTGTTGTATGTAATCAGGGTCGTAAACGCGTTCTATCGCCGCTAATGAAAGAGGTTCTGGTTGATGAAATGCACTATCTGGAACGCCGCGTTGCTTTAGCTCATCTCGAATTCCTTGATACTTTTCGATTGGAAACCGGTGTCGATGGGGCAATGACAATTGACTGTATATTGGATGAAATACGAGTGGGACGTGTTCTGTTTTTTCAGCCATAAAAGGTTGTACGTAATTTTTTGCCGATGTAGGCACATCACGCTCCATATTAGGAGTTTGTTAATTAGTCATGTTGTGTTTACTAAACATTCACATACTTGGATTAGTCATTGATCGCAATTTCATCGATTTCATAGTTATAATATTCGCTAATCCTTTGTTTTAATTGGAACAGAGCATGAAATGCTCATTGTTTAATCGAAAGCATATGAGGTATACTTTATCAATGCCATACTCGCAAAGTATTTTGGCTAGTGGACTCAACCCTACAATAATACAATAAGAAAGGATATCTATGAGGTTACTCCTTGGTGCATGTGCGGTCAGTTTATTGCTGAGCCCCTACTCAGTCACCGCACAACAGTTTGACGAGGCTGCGAACTTTCCTGTCGGCAGTTTTGATGTAACGCCTACCGTAGATATAGGACTAGTCTACGATGACAATGTTACTCGTGCCGATACCGATACCATAAGTAGCTGGTCGCGTATCATATCGCCTAATATTACTATTGAAAATAGTCAAGGGGCTAGTCAATTTACACTCGCTTATAGACTTCGAAATCAGAGCTACTTTAGTAGCTCTGTAGATAACTACACCGACCACTTTTTGCTAGCACAAGCGGACATGGAGCTTAATTCCAGAAATCGTTTAGTTGCAACTCTTAACTTTGAGGATGGTCACGATGACAGGGGTAGCAACTTCTCTATTGGTGGGGGTGATTTATTAACCGAGCCTGATACATATAAACAATCTGAAATAGACTTTTTATACTCTTACGGCGCGTTTAACGCTGAAGGCCGCTTAGACCTCAACTTCGATTTTAGAACTGTGGATTACGATATCAATACCCCAGAATATCGTGCGCGTGACCGTGAACTGACGAGGCTAGGTGGTACTTTTTATTACCGAATCGGTGCAGTTACCGACGCTGTTTTTGAAGCTCGGTATACACGAGTTGAATATCAATTCGCAGAAGTTGAACTTAATCCACTAGATAGTGACGAAATATCTTATTTAGTAGGTATTGAGTGGAAAGCCACCGCACAAACTGCTGGTACCGTAAAGTTTGGTTATCAGGAAAAAGATTTTGATTCTCGTTTGCGTCAAGATTTTACAGGTTTCGATTGGGAAATCGGAGTAGAGTGGGAGCCAGTCGACTACTCTCGATTTGAATTCTTAACGAGCTCTGGTACTAATGAAACAAACGGAGAAGGTAACTTCATACGTGATAACTCGTATTCGATAAAATGGAACCATGATTGGCTTGAGCGTTTGCGCACTATCGTTAAGGTTAGCCTAAATAAAGACACTTATGAAGGCTTAGTGGGCCAGGGCTTTGATACCCGAAAGGACGACAATAAACAGCTAAGAGCATCCGCTTTTTACCAGTTTAGACGTTGGCTTAATTTTGAAGTTGGTTATATTTATGAAGAGCGTGACAGTAATCGCGACTTCATCGATTTTGACCGTAATCAGTTTATTATCAACGCGCTTGTGACCTTGTAATAAAAACATTGTGAAGAGCATTTTGCATTCCATACTTGCTCATTAGCGCTGAATTTATTTTATGTAAATGTGAAGGTAAACCATATTGAAATCATTATTTGGCGCATGGCAAAGCAAAATAAAAACACTTGTATTGTTGTTAATGCTGCTGCCTATGTTGTTTATTTCAAGCGTTCAGGCGCAATCTATTGAGAGTCAATACGCACTAGGCAGTGGTGATGTAATCAAAATCACCGTGTTTGGGCAAAACGACTTATCTCTTGAGACTCGTTTGTCTAATGTTGGGGTTATTCGCTATCCCTTTTTAGGTGATATTACCCTCGTAGGAAAAACCGTTGCCGAGATTGAGCGCTTGATTGACCAAGGCTTGAGAGGCGATTACTTAGTGGATCCTTCGGTGTCCGTTACCGTAGTTGAGTATCGTCCATTCTTTATTGACGGTGAGGTAGCAAAGCCAGGTGGTTATCCTTACCAACCCGGTTTGACGGTTGCAAAAGCCGCGGCTGTAGCGGGCGGATACACCGAACGCGCATCCAAAAGTGTTGTCACCATACTACGTAGCGTTACGGGTACTGAGGTTTCTATTGAAGCTGCCCCACAAGAAATAGTGATGCCGGGCGATATTATAAATGTTCCGCAACGTTTCTTTTAATCGGGTCCTCAATGACAAATAATCAAGTAAGTTCAATAGATGGCAAAGCCGATGAAATCGAGTTTATTGACCTAAGTCACTACTTTAAGGTTATCAAGCGTGCTATGTGGAGAATACTGGCACTCTCTCTTGCGCTAACTACGCTTGTAGCTCTCATTTCCTTAACCCTCACGCCGCAGTACTCTGCAAAAGTATCTATCTTAATTGCGGCTGAGCAAAGCAATGTCCTTTCGATAAACGAAGTATATGGGTTAGATTCAAATAGGCGTGGATACTTTGAAACGCAGTATGAAATCTTACGCTCAAGACAAATTGCTGCCCGCGTAGTCGACAGATTGAATTTGCAAGACAATGAATACTTCAACAGTGATATCCAACAGGAGGAGCAGCAGAGCAGTAGTTGGTGGGACGACACGAAAACTGCAATAAAGTCTTCCTTACCATTTTTGCCTCAAGAAGAGGTAGTCGAGGAAACAGAAGACGAGGTAGCTCAAAGAAGGCGAGAGTACGCCATCATGCTGTTAATGGACAGAACACAAATTTTGCCCATGTATCATACGCAAGTGGTCGAAATTGCAGTGCAAACACCGAACGCAAAACTTAGCGCCGATTTGGCAAATAATATCGCTGATGTATACATTGAAAACTATTTAGTTGCGAAATTGGAAATGACGGAAAAAGCAACTAAATGGCTAAACGAGAGTTTGCAAGGTTTGCGCGCAAATTTGGACGAGTCAGAACGAAAACTCGCAGAATTTGATGAATCAAAACAATTAGTTAATATCAATGGAGTGGGTAGTTTAGCTTCAGATGAACTGCAACAATTAAGCGATCAATTGATCGAGGCGCAAGTTGCTTTAAAACGTAACCAAGCGATTTATGAGCAAGTTAACCAACAAGGTTTGTCGGAAACAGAGCTCGCCTCGGTACCAGAAGTGCTCAATCATCCCTCTATTCAATCGATAAAAACTGAGGAGGTACTTGCACAAAGTAAGGTTTCTGAATTACGTGAAGTATATGGTCCTAAGCACCCCGTAATGATCGCAGCGAATGCGGAATTATCGTCAATACAACTTAGTTTGACTCAGCAAATTGGTCGCTTGGTATCGGGCATTACTAGCGAATATCGGTCTACTGAAGCAAAGGTTAAAGCCTTACAAAAAGATTTCTCTGAGGCTCGTGCAGATTTCAGAGCCCTTTCGAGTCTTGAGAACCAGCGCAAAGCAATGCAGCGGGATTTAGATATTAATCAACAATTGTATGATTCGTTTTTTACGCGGTTGAAAGAGACCGATCAACTTGACGGGTTTGAATCAACTCATGCCAGAATTTTGGATGAAGCTAAGCCACCTCTGTATGCGTCTGCTCCGCAGAAAAGGCTCATAGTAATGATTGCGTTTGTGTTGAGTATGGGCTTAGGGGTAACGCTTGCTTTAGTACTTGATGCAATTAACAGTGGTATTCGCTCATCAGAAGATGTTGAGCGAAAACTTGCACAACGAATGTTAGGCATCATTCCATGGCAAGTACACCGCAAAAAACACGACTTATCGTTAAGACACTATTTTGATCCAAAACAGCATATGTTCAGCGAAGCCGTTAGAACGTTACGTACTGGGTTGCAATTACTAAATTTAGACAGGCTTTCGCAAACTATCTTGGTGACTTCCAGTGTGCCAGAAGAGGGCAAAAGTACAGTCTCTATAAACTTAGCGTTTGCGTTAGGGCAATTAGAAAAAGTATTACTCATTGATACCGATTTACGCCGCCCAACTATTGCAAAACAGTTTTCTTTACCAGGCTTTCAGCCGGGGGTATCGAATGTAGTGTCAGGTAGTCATAGTCTTGAAGAGTGCATCGTTACCGACGAAGAGTCGAACATTGATATTTTATGTGCGGGTACGCTTCCCCCTAACCCTCAAGAGTTGTTAGCGTCCAATAAATTTGCAGAGCTCATGCAAGAACTGCGTAAAAACTATACCCACATTATTATCGACAGCGCACCAACGCTAGCGGTGAGCGATGCTATCATTGTGTCAAAGCAATGTGATTCACTGGTGTATGTTGTGCGAGCGGATCATACAAGCGACAAAACGATTAAAAACGGTCTAAGTCGCTACATAGAAATCGGTCAGCGAATAGATGGTATTGTGCTTAATCAGGTAGATATCAAAAAAGCGAATCACAGAGATAGCTATTCTGGTTATTATGACCAATATGGTTATAACAATTATCAAAACAGTGATAACAAATCTTGATTGATTTACATAGCCATATCCTTCCGGCAATTGATGATGGTGCCAGAACCATGGAAGACACGCTTGAACTAGCCTATCAGGCCATGGAACAAGGTGTGACGCACATGGTCTGTACTCCCCATATTCACCCTCGAGTATTTGACAACAACCTAGAATCTATTGTTGAGAGCTTCACGCAAACGAACGCTAATTTTAAAAGCTCAGGAATTGAATTAAAGCTTAGCTATGCATGCGAGGTGCGGTTAAGTGTTGAAATAAGTCATTGGATTAAGCAAAAAAAGCTCCCTTTTTTAGGGCAATGGGAAGACAAAGCAGCGCTGCTGTTAGAGCTGCCTCATAGCCATATTCCTGTGGGGGCTGATACGCTAATTAAGTGGTTGTTGAAACACGGCGTACAACCTGTCATTCCTCACCCTGAACGCAATCGAGACATTATTGCTGATTATAGTAAAGTAAAGTGGTTGAAAAATCAGGGGGCGATTTTTCAGGTGACCGCGGGTGCGTTTTTGGGTGGTTTTGGTCAGGCGGTTGAGAATATAGCGTGGCAGCTCTTAAGTGATGACTTAGTAACATATGTCGCTTCAGATATGCACAACATTTCAAAACGGCCAAACCTGATGGGTGATGCTTACAAGCTGATTACAGAGCGAAACGGAGAGGGGGTAGCTAAAGCTATCTTCTACACCGCACCTGAGCACATTACGCAACATACGGTATGGCATTAATTATGCGAACAAACTTTGCACCCACACACTTATTAAAAGAATGGTTTACTAAAGAACGTGCATTTTGCTTACTCGTAATGGCGATATGTATATTCGGTTTTTTTAACGCGTTTCGTTTTGCAGCGGCCTCCCTGGATTATTATACGGTTAGAAATATACTCGCGAATTGGAAAAACGACAATCAAGTAACGCAAGAGCAGTTCATTCGCGCACGCGAAACAATCGACAATGCGATGTTTTGGCATTCCTCCCACCCCCTTTACAGAGATTTGTCGGGTGAGGTGCAAGAGTGGGGCGTATTGCAAGCTCATTTATCACAAGAGTCACTATTAGCGGTAAAAGATGACTATATTCAAGCAACAAAAATGAGACCTAGTTGGCCTGTAACATGGGCATCGTTGGCAATTGTTAAGTGGCGCCTACAAGAGTTTGATGAAGAAATGTTAACTTATTTAAATGCGGCTGATAAGTTAGGTGACCGCACACCTGAGGTTCATGTTTTGTTTTCACAGTTGGGTTTAGCCTTATATCAAGCCAATCATCCGTTTTACCGAAATATCGCTGCACAGACTCCAGAGCGCGTAATATTTGGGCTTAGGCACACGCGTAGTCGAGGACAAGTTCTTGCCGCAATAAAGCAACATGACGCATTTGATACCGCTTGTAACTGGTCGCGAGCTGACGATAGCGATGTGTATGAAAAAATTCTTAGGTGCGAATAAGTTAGCGCGATAATACCTGTTTAGGATGTTTGCGTTTCAATTTAAGACTATTTGATATCATCGCCAGCCCAATAAACACAACAAAATAACTTGCATTGGCAAAGGCCTGCAGGGGAAAGTCTACAGTCATATGTATGCACATACCTAATGTTGCAACCGCGACGGCAAACGATGTGCCCTTGAAGATTGAATTATGCCTTTTGTACATAGCTCGGAAGGCTTTGTAAAAAGTGAACAGTAAGATAACTAGCAGAACAAAGGCACCCGCAAGGCCAAACTCAATTGCAAACTGCAAATACTCATTGTGCGCATGATCATAAAATTGATTGAGCTCTAAGTCTTGATAGCTCGGGAATATGCTATAAAAACTTCCCCCTCCAGAACCAAAAATTGGAAAATCCTGAATGATCGGAAAGGCGTCTCGTATGACTTCATCCCTAGTTTCATGATCTAAACTGGTTTGAGCCAGGCGCTCTTTGACGCGTGCAAGTCCAAAGTAAGCACTAACTATAACTAAGTCGATAATAAACATACTCACAACAAAGATAAATAACGCATTACTTCGATTTCGGATTAACACTAAGGAGATGAGACCAATAATAGCCACCGATGCAAAAAATGCTGCGTTACCCATGCGAGAGCGTGACATAACTAAAGCAATTACCATAATCGCCAGACAAATACGAATAATGGTCTTGCTGCCTAGCATGGTATTGGCCATTGAACGAAGTTTATCTTTACCAGATAGCATATTGTCTCTTTCAAGTGCTGAAACAATCAGTCCAATACCTGCTGCTAAACTTAGCATCAAGAAGTTTGCGTAGTGGTTTTTATAGACAAAGCTACCCGTGGCGACTTCTTTTACTGGAAGTTGGAAAACAAGGCTCTTTTCGATGCCAAGCAGAACCTCAAATGAACCATAGAGGGCTTGAAAAGTACCGCTCGCAAGCATGGTCATTAGTAGTAAACGGATTTTTTGCTCACTGTTTACTAGCTGCATGGTAAGGACAAGTAAACAAAATAGGCTTAATAGTTTGATAAAGTTAATTGTGCTTTGGCCTGGATCGATCGATAAGTACAGGCTATCTGCGGCTGCTAACTGATACAGTTCAGACGAGCTTGGAGATAGAATGTCGACTATTATGGAAGGTAGTGGAATAATTTGTAAAAATGCGATGCCAATGAATATTAGCCACAAGTAAATCATACTCATGTATGGCGCAACACCGATGTCTTTTTGCGAGCGAGACTTTAAAGCCACATAAAAGCTTAAGCAAAAAATAGCGATTTCAAACATGCTCCATGCCCAAGGTCTATTTGCACCTAAAGGTATAGGCAGTAAAAATAATATCCCTAGAAAGATATAAAACGGTATTCCATTATGTTTTATAGACCGCATATGACGGGAGTAGCCTCTTCTTGTTAGTGTTGTGTTTGCAGAAAAAAGCCCCTAAATAAGGGGCTTATAATGACATACTAAAACGTTTAGTTAGTTGATGCGGTGGTGTCTCCGCCACCCGAACCACCTGCGCCGACACCAGCGCCAACTGGAGGAACGTTAATACTAATATCATCACCTGCGGCCGGAGCATCGCTGACAATGGATGGGTCAGCACCTGCCTGAATAGCAGCAACTAGAATATCTTCGGGTGGAAGCACACCAGTGAGTGCGGCGCCATCGAATATTTCCTGCGCATGATCCGGATACAAAGCCACACCCAAAGTGATTGTATGAACTACTTTTTCAGGCGATTGCTCAATTAATCTTTTTGTTACGTCAACCAAACTGTTGTTCGTACTCATGTGTTGGTAAAAATCATCAGCATGCTCAATGTCAAATGCTACTGCGCCTTTTGCTTTTCCACCTAACAAAGTATCCTCGTCACCAAGCGATGTTAAAATGGCATTGTTTATCGCCGCGTCTTTTTCAGCGCCCTGAAGGTGCTGCTCAACAATTCGCTGGTGCAGTTTGTGACCAGGCTGGTCTGAATTGCCGAAAAGGTTCTCTGTGTGTTTGATTTCTGCGCTTGTTATTGACACAAACATCATCAAACTCAGGCTTATAAACATTTTGCATTTCTGGAGTAACATATCGAATCCTTTTTAATTGCTAGACACACTACGTCTAACGATTTTCTATTTTACGATTTGTTCATAAGTTAATCAACTTATGTTTCACCTGTTCAAGGGCTTAAATATCTACAGGTTTTGGCCCCGCCACATAATAGCCTTGGACACCATCAATACCATTATCAATTAGCCACTTATACTCTTGTTTAGACTCGATTTTTTCCGCAATGATTTTGATGTCTAATCCATGAGCAATATTAATTAGAGATTTCACAAAAAGCTGATTATCAATTTCGCTGTCGATTGCGCGAGTGAATCGACCATCAATTTTTAAATAGTCGGGCATAATTTTTCGTATATGCGTAATTCCGGCAAGTTGTGCACCAAAGTGTTCAATGCAAATGTTCATGCCGTAGCTCTTCAATTGTTTAGTTAGTGTCGCAAGTGCTTCTATATCGTGAACCAGAGCACGCTCTGGTATTTCTAAGGTAATTCTATGGCATGTCGAGCGATATACTTTGAGTTTATCAATAAACCATTCAATAAACGGACCATCAAATAAAGAGATTCGGCTTACATTAATGCCAATGTTGTCTTCACTTTCAGATGCTTTTACAAAAATATTCTGAATAATAAGTTTATCAATTTGTTGCGCAAAATCTAGGCGAATCGACGCAGGAATAAGTTGTACCATAGGTACCAATTCTTTGCTTTGATTGTCGAGTAGGCGAGCAAACCATTCACAATACAGTGTCTCATTGTCTGCCCCAATGATTTTTTGCGAAACAAAATCCGCATGATTATCTTGTGTAATTCGGCTGAGCGTATCGCGCCACTCTTCATTCGAATGGGAGACGCTCAATTGACTTGATATTTCCCAACGTTGTTCAGTGCTTGTTGCATTGAGTAATGCGCTATCTACCCTGTGCATTACTTCTTTATAGTTATCTTCGAGGGAGACGTGAGTGGCACCAATATGAGCGACTCCGTTCTTATGTTCGTTTTTTTCTAATCGCTTGGTGTAAATTGAAAGCAATTGAGCCATCGCTTTGGCGTGACTTTCGCGCAGGTTTTCGATGATCAGAGCAAAGTCTGCGCCGTTCACTCGATATAAAGAAAAATGATCATACTCTGCTGATGCCGCCTCTTTAATTGCCATACAAACAGATTTTAAATATTTATCACCCGCTTCGCCGCCCAAATTTGTGTGTATTTCTTTTAGGCTACTGGCCCTAATAATAAATAAAAAACCTTCTGAGTTTTTCTCCGCATCGCTCAACAACTCTTTTATTGCAAGCTCGAAAGCGCGTCTATTGCCCACGCCAGTAACAAAATCAACATAGGCAAAGCGACGGTACTCTTCAGATTGATTTGTCATCTTTTTAAACATGACAAACAGTTTCTCCGACATAATATTGATTGCGTTTACAAAACCATAAAGCTCTTTAGTCGTTGGAATGATTTCTATTTGTTCAAATTGCTTTTTACTTATAGATTCTGCTTGTTCAATGACTCGGTTAATAGGCAGGCTGATAACACGTTTGACCAAGTACCACACAAACAATATTGCCAAAGTTAAGGCCACCAACGTGACGATTAAACTTTGAACCGCACTTTGCCATAACTGTTGGTAGCCAAGGCCTGGGTTACTGACTATTTTTAATGAGGCTTTAACTGACCATCCGTCATTTATTTCTGAATTTGCCGTAGGTGCGGCAATTGGAAAGCGCTGTGTAAACCACTGCGGAATATCTTTGTTGTGCGTATTACTGCGTTTTTCTATAAGCGTTTCGCCGTTTTGCCCATACAGCGTTATGGACCGGTAGTAGCCTCGGTCAAAAATAGCATTAATCATCGTTTCGATGACCGCCAAATTTTTGTCATCGCCAATGTAGGGTGAAATGGATAAACCTAAAGATGTCGCTGTATCTTGCGCATGAGAATTTAACTGCTGCTCAATGAAGCTACGGGTGTTTTGTGTATTCATCCACAAGGTGCCCAAAAAGCTAATTAAAAGTACAAAGAAAAAGCCTAAGCCTAATTGTTTAGATAAGGACACGTTGCACTTTCTCCTTGTAACTAATTAATTCATATACCATTAGTGTAGTCATTCGTAGTCTCGTTGCATTCTTTTATTTAGCTCATCCCATAATGAATTATTGCTTTTTGATTGCATTTTTGGCCCTTGGCCTTGGGAACGAGCTGTCCAAAGTCCGTTACCATTAAAACTATAAATAGGAATAAGGTCGCCGCGTTGTGAGGCTAGCAATATTCTTTTGTTAATATTATCTAGAATATAGGGAACTGCATTAGGACTTGAGTAGTACGCGAGTACCATGTGCGCTTGTCTTGGTCGGGTCGCGGTAACATACATCAGCCTGAGTTTTTCTGGAGCAATACCTATCTCTAATAAGCTAAAATACTTCGCGATAGTAAAATCCTCGCAGTCACCACCATTTGTTCCTAAAAATTCAATGGGTGTGGCCCAGTAGTCTTGCATTTGCCAATGCTCGATATCGTCAACAAAATTTATTTGGTTAAAAAATTTATTCACCTCATATAATTTTTCATCGGTGTCACTGTCTTTGTGCTCGGCAATTAGTGTTTGCCAACCTTTGACCCTAGTTAGCGCCTCGCTCCCATATTCCTGTTCAACTCGATCGAATATTCGTTGGTTAAAGTTAAGTTTTGAATAGACAGGTATGCTCACGAGTAAAAAAACAAGCAAAAACAACGCCAACAATGAAAATAGCAGGTGCAGACGAGGCAACATTGAGTATTAATTGGATAATTTACAATACTTCATATATAGGTCATCGCATAAAAACGATAAAACATTAGGATATCGGTAAAAATAATGGGAAAAGAATGCGTAAAAACAGATTGTTAGGGAGCTAGGCCTAAATGGGAATAGCATTAAAAAAATAGCGAATACGCTATTAAAAGCGTCATTTATTTGACGCTAGTAATAAAAAGGGCATTGAATACCTTCAATGCCCTTTATACTGAATAATTGTTAGGCTTTTGCTTATTTTACGCGACCGTATCGGTCAGAAAACCGCACAATATCGTCTTCGCCCAAATAGCTTCCAGATTGCACTTCAATCAGCTCCAGTGGTATTTTGCCCGGGTTCTCCAACGCGTGTACCTCACCTACTGGTATGTACACTGATTCATTTTCTGTCACCAGCTGTGTTTCGTCACCTAGCGTAACGCTAGCAGTACCGCTAACGACTATCCAGTGTTCAGCGCGATGATGATGCATTTGTACCGATAGTTTTTCACCTGGTTTTACGCTTATTCGTTTAACCTGATAGCGTTTGCCATTGTCGATGGAATCATAACTTCCCCATGGACGAAAGACCTCACGATGAAACTCAAACTCAGGTCTGTGCTCTGCTTTGAGGGTGTTTACCACGCTTTTTATATCTTGCACTTTGTTACGATTAGCGACCATAACAGCGTCTTTAGTCTCTACCACCACAACATCATCTAAGCCAATGACCGACACTAAACGTTGTTCAGCATTCACGTAGCTATTGTTAACTCCTTCTAAAATTGTATCGCCGATGCATACATTGCCTTGGCTATCTTTGTTTTTACTGGTGTCCCATAATGAGCTCCAACTTCCTACGTCGTTCCAACCGGCATCAAGGCTCACCATAACCGCTCGTTCGGTTTTTTCCATTACCGCATAATCAATGGATTCATCAGGACATTTGGCAAAAGCGGTTTCGTCTATTCTCACAAAGTCTAAATCGGCCTCTGTCGAGGAAATGGCCGCTTCACAGGCTGCAAAGATGTCAGGGCGGTGTTGTTTTAACTCGTTCAAATAGACACTGGCTTTAAACATAAACATACCGCTATTCCAGTAATATTTACCAGAATCAAGGTAGCTTTGAGCGGTTGCTAGTTCAGGTTTTTCGACAAACTCAGCAACATCAAAACCCGCGCCTTGAACGGCACCTGCTTTAATATAGCCATAGCCGGTATGCGCTTCACTTGGGACAATACCAAAGGTCACTAACATATCTTTATTGGCCAAAACATTGGCTTGCTCTATAGCGTTTGCAAAGGCATCGTGGTTTTCAATAAGATGATCAGCCGCTAGCACTAGCAGTACTGGATCGTTGTCAGACTTTAGCGCTAGCATTGCAGCTAGTGCAATTGCAGGAGCGGTGTTTCGGCCCATTGGCTCAAGGAGAATTCCATCATGGGCGATATCTGCTCTGAGCATTTGCTCGGCAGCCAAAAAGCGATGGTTTTCGTTACATATAATAAGAGGAGCCGACATCTGTGCTTTCGGTAGTCTTAGAATCGTGTCTTGTAGCATGGTCTTGTCTGAGGTGAGCGCAAGAAATTGCTTAGGTAATGCAGCACGAGATTTCGGCCAAAGGCGGCTTCCGCTGCCGCCTGCAAGAACAACTGGCTTTATCATGGTAATGGCTTCCTTGGGGTAATGGTAATATTGATGCTAAATCTGATAGCGCGATATAATAACAATCTTTGCACAAAAGGAGTAGTTTTAGCGCCTTATTTGGGGTTTTTCTGCATCCAAACTATTAGCTTGTTTATGGGGAGGGGTTTGCAAATAAAATATCCCTGACCCCACTGGCAACCCAATTCTCTCAGGATTTCCATACTGTTTTGATCTTCTATACCTTCTGCGACCACAGTCATATTTAAGTCACTCGCCAAGTTTATAATCGTATTACATATGGCTTGTAGCGATGCGTCGCGAGTCAAGTCACATACAAAGCTCCTATCTATTTTGAGAATATCGATAGGCAGCTTCGTTAAATAAGATAATGACGAATACCCAGTCCCAAAATCATCAATCGCAATTTTGAAACCCGCATTTTTAAATGCGTTTAGGCTAGCGATAGCGGTGTCTGGATTCTTAACTATGACCCTTTCTGTTAATTCAAGTAAGATGCGTTCGTTGCCAAACCCAGCTTCACTCAGCAAAGACTCGATATAGGTTAATAAGGTGCTATCTAGCACATCGTCAGCACTTATGTTAATTGCAATGTTAAAAGTTAAACCTGCCTGACTGAAAGTAAGTAAATCGCGAACGACACTTCGTACTACCCATCGCGAGAGTGATTTCACGAATCCAGCCTGTTCGGCAATACTCACGAACTCGTCAGGCGCAACTTGTCCTAGGCGAGGACTATTCCATCGTGTTAAGGCTTCCAAGTAAGGCGTTGTAGTATGACTTTCGCTCGCGCTCATGGCCTTTTTAGGTTGATATACCAAACTTAATTGGCCGTCGTTTTTATCAAGGGTATTTTTTAGTTCACTGGCAATGGATAAGCGTCTTAAGTATCGCAGTTCTTGTTCACGGTCATAATAAAGGATAAAGGTTTGAATGGAGTGAGCCTCATCAATCACAATGTTCATACGTCGATATAAATCTTCTGCACTGCTAGCATCTTGGGGGATGTTTAGAATACCCATCACTATTTTCAAATTAATAGTACTGCCGTTTATTTCAATATTATGCTCTAGCGCGGATTTTAGTTGTCGTAAATCATCTTTGGACTGTGTTTGTGAGGGCAACCAAATAATTTCGCCGCCGGTGACTCGCGCGGCCACCCCACCTAACTCTTTTACCCTTTGGGCAATGAGTTTTAAACAGGCGTCACCTGTGTCGTAGCCAAAAACATCATTGATGCTTCTAAAGCCATTTATGTTTACGCCAATTGCTTGAAATTCATGCTTGTTTGTAAAGTGTTGGTCAATAACCTGTTTTAAATAACCGCGGTTAAAAAGTTCGGTAAGAGGGTCTGTTTGTACTTGCCTTGTGATGGTTGTTTCTCTCTCTTTAATAGCATTGCGCATAGAGTTAAAGGCGTCGCTCAAGGCAGTAAATTCAGTAGTGCTTTTTGTTGAATATAAGTTTTCAGAGTAGTCGCCTCTAGCAATAGAATGTGTATAGGCGACCATTCGTTTGAGAGGATGGGTAATTATTTTAACCACATACATACTAAAAGCGATGGCAAGTAAAACGGCTAACAAACTAACGAGCGCTATGCTCGAGAGTAACTTTATAAAATTTGTAGAAACGCGTTCGGCGTTAATTGTAATGTAGCTTATAGCAATATCATTGCTAACTACTGTAAATGGAACAGCCTTGGTATATAAACGCTGAATACCCAATATTACTTTTACGTTAAACAAGCCCAAATAGTTATCAGACAATTGCCAAGACGCCAACTGTTCAGGTGTTACCGTTTGCTCAATTAAACTAAGGACGGTCGGGGACTTTTGCCCATGCACAACAACGATGCGCATCCCTAAGGTTCTCGACAGCTTTTGCAGTAGTGCTGCGTCAAAATGATACACAGCGATAATGGATTTATTCTTGTTTAAACTGCCTCCCGATGAGCTAATTAGCCAAAAGAGTTCATTATTTGAAGTATAAAAAAGTGCGCTGGGAGATTGCTGCTGTTTTTCACCACTGATCATCTGGATAACATCTTCTGGGAATATTAAATCAGCGGAATATGTAAAGCTGCTTACGGAATTACTATCATCACTTATCGCGACAAAATCAGCTTCTAGTTCTAGGTTGATGTCTTGAAGCACTTGCTGTTGCTCATTTAAGTCATCGCTGTTTAGGATAGACATTAACTTGGCGTTTTGAAGCATGAGCTCAATTTTTTCAAGTGTATTCGTTTGAAAGTTACTTAATTCTTGCTCATATACCTTATTGCCCCCCTCAAGGCCTGCACTAATGTTCTTGTATACAGTTTGACTGAGATTGTTCCATACCACCGCCAAAATCACTAGCGCCGTTAGCAGTACCATGCCGGATATGAGCTGCGCCAAGCGAAGAGATAAAGAACGATTCATGGTATTAATGGAAAATGTCCTATATAAATAGTAAACGGAAAATTCGGCTGAGATTCATCATATGCTATTGGCTAATCGGGATGCAAACACCCTTAACAAAAACATTTATCGGCCGATAATCAATATAATCAAACAAAAGTGTCAAGGTACCCATGGCGGTTATTATACAAGGGGTGAATATCAATATGCGTGTGAAGCTACACCAAGCAGATTTATTTGATTCGAAAGCGCAATGTATACCCCATTTAAACACCGGGCATAATCAAGCTAACAAGTTGTATCCGATTTATGACTGACCTTGAAAAAATTCAGCGACGGCTCGACCGAGAGCGAAGCGCCAGAAAAGAGGCTGAACGCCTTTTACAAGAAAAAAGCGCAGCGCTTTATGAAAAAAACACCCAATTATCTGCTCTAAGTGAAAGTTTAGAAAAACTGGTTGCTCAACGCACCGCTCAAATGCAAAAGGCAAGAGACGATGCATTAGCAGCACTGCAAGTAAAAAGTGATTTTATTGCAAATATGAGCCACGAGCTTCGCACTCCCATGAACGGTGTATTGGGGGTATTAACCTTACTACAAGAAGAAAATTTAAATGAAGAGCAGGCAGAGCTGTTAGCCGTTGCACAGTCATCGGGGAAGCATTTGCTTGAGGTGATCAATGATATTTTGGACTTTTCTAAAATAGAAGCAAACAAGATTTCCATCGAACTTGCACCATTAGAAGTTAGGCCTTATTTAGATGAGCTAATTGCTCCATTTATATTGCAGGCCAAGCAAAAAAATATTGCACTCAATTGCCACATCAACAACGACGTGGAAGCTACCTTACTCAGCGATAAGCTGCGATTAACCCAAATCATTAGTAACCTTTTATCAAACGCCATTAAATTTACTCACGAGGGAGCGGTTAATTTAATATTCAGTAAAAAAGAGGCCGGTCAATATCGTATCGAAGTAAGAGATACCGGCATTGGTATCAGTGCAGAAAATATTAATTTGGTGTTTACTGCATTTGAGCAGGCCGATACCAGTATCACTCGAGAGTTCGGGGGGACGGGCTTAGGTATGAATATTACTAAGCGTTTAGTCGATATGTTAAACGGAGATATTCATATTCAAAGTGAGCTTGGTCGGGGAACATCCTTTTGCATCGATATTGACATGGAGGTGGTTAACAACACCCTCATTAATAAAGTTGAACGAGATGACAAAATAAACCTAGGACGAGAGCTTTCTTTGCTATTAGTGGAAGATCACACAGTCAATCAAATGATTGCTACCCGACTGCTGGAGAATTGGGGGTTTAGTGTGCTACTAGCCGAAAATGGTGCTCAAGCATTGGAAATCGCAAAGCAACAAGTTTTCGATGTCATTTTAATGGACTTACAAATGCCAGTAATGGGGGGGATACAAGCGAGCCGGCTTTTGCGTGAACGAAGTTTGATTGCTGAAAATGTGCCAATCATTGCAATGACTGCACACAGCACTGAGGAGCATATCAAAGAATGCTTGGCTGCTGGGATGCAAGATCATATTTCAAAGCCTTTAAATAAGGAGATACTGTTGTCGGTTTTGCAGCGTCACCTTGATAGTAATACGGTAATGTCTGAGGCGAATGATGAACAACTATCAGCAACATCCCCTACATTATTGGCTATTAGCATTGCGCATATCAATATTGCTGATGCTCTACAAAGAGTGGGGAACGATTGGTCGCTCTTGCATAGTTTAATTAAACGCTTTCTTGATGAGTTTCTTGATTTTTATGCCGTATTTAGTCAAGCAAAAGCAGATGACATGCAAACCTACGGAATTTCCATGCTGCATAAAATTAAAGGGAGTGGCGGGAATTTAGGATTCCAACCACTTTATGAGCTTGCCTCAGAGGCTGAGTCCAACATGTTAGTGCAGTCAAAGTGGCCAAGTAATGACAGCATTATGCAAATTGAGAATATGTTATCTGACATTCGAGCGGACTTTGTAAAAATTGATCCAGAGTTAGGACAAGAACCTGGCACAACTAAAGCAATTAAAGTAAGTGATAAAGAAGTATTGGCACATATATCGCAAGCGCAAGAGAGTCTCAAGCAAGATGTATTTGCGACACAAGCAACATTAGATGAAATGCTTAGTTTTGAGTTAAATAATGAATTATACAAGCTCATCAACCAAGCGCATACCGCGCTCATGGTTTTTGATACCGAAACTGTCGCACAAGCGCTCAGCAAAGCCCGATTAATATTGGAATAAAAGATGAACAAACACCGTATTTTATTAGTGGACGACTCACCCAACGAGCTGCGTATTTTGATGGAAGTACTTAAGCATAAGTATGCCATTGTTGTGGCCACATCAGGTGAACAAGCAATTAAAATGGTACAAGACGACAAGCAGATTGAGCTGGTGTTGTTAGATGTAAACATGCCGTTGAAATCAGGATATGAAACCTGCAAAGAAATCGTCAATATTTCGCCTGAATTACCTGTGGTGTTTGTATCTGCGAATGATTCGACTGACGAAATATTGAAAGGCTTTGATGTAGGCGGTGTAGATTATTTGACCAAACCCATCGATACCAATGTAGTTGCGCGTAAAGTAGATGTCATCGTCAATGAGCGCGATATGCTTCACAAGCTTCAGGATGAACATAAAAATACCTCTGACATGGTTATGTCAGTGATTGCCAGTGCTGGTCATTTAGGAACGGTTTTGGGCTTTTTGCGAGCGGGTTTAAAAATTAAGACACACGAAGGTTTATTGAGTGCCTTATTTGATGTGTTTGATAGCTTGAATATGGACGTATGCGCGCAGCTGAGAACGCCGTCGGAAATCATAAATCGTGCCACTAGAGGCAGTCTGACACCTCTAGAATCAGACTTGCTTGACCGAGCGGGAAATATGCAAGGGCGCTTTTTAGAAAAAGGTAATCGCTATATCGTTAACTTTGAAAGTGTGTCGGTCATTGTGAAGAATATGCCTGATGATGACGTTTTAAAAGGTGATTTACGCGACAATTTGATGATGATTCTAGAAGACACTGATGCGCTTAATCAGAAGTTAGGTAACAGTGAAATAGCATCATCGAAATTAGCTGATGTGGCAGGTGTGCGTGAACAGTTTTTGGATGTGTCGAGCACCCTAGATATGCTGTCAAAGCAGTATCAAAGCAATAAATCTACAATTGTGAATTTAATTGAAGATATGAATATTGAGTTTGAGCAAGCATTTTTTAAACTTGGTCTATTAGAGCAACAAGAGGATGAACTCACCTTCATCGTTTCGTCAAAAACAGAACAGTTCAATCAGAATATGAAACAAAGTGAAGATATGGAACAAGCAATCATTTCAACTCAGGAGCAATTACAACAGATAGTTAAAAGCTTGTGATTGGGTTTGGGTTGAACAGACCATAGTGTGTTTATTTTGTTTAGTTTATACTGAACAATGTGTATTTAAGAAATAAGTCGTTAACTAAGTTATGAATGAAACGAGCGAATTGGTCATTAGTGACTTCATTGAAAAGATGGGGTTGATCAGCCAAGCGGACGGTTTACCGCGGATTGCCGGGCGCATATTAGGCGCTCTTATTATGTCTGATGAGCCTTTTAGTTTTTCACAACTCAGCGAGCTGCTAGCGGTGAGCCGCGCGAGTGTCTCTACAAATACGCGCTTATTGGTCAATTTAGGTATGATTGAACGCACTACAAAACGTGGTGAGAGACAAGATTACTTTAAGTTAAAAGAAAACCCCTATTTGAGTTTAAAGCAGGGTATACAAACTCGAATCACTCATGCATCAGAGGTTTTGTCTGACACACAGGCAAAATTGCCCGACGAACTCGCCGGGGCGAAAAAGCGCTTACACGACATGCAATGTTTTTATAGCGACTTTGCCAGAGCTATCAAATCAATTACTTAATATACGAATGTGCTAATTTGTCTTGCTGCAGCAAGACGCTCGATGACCAATTTAATAAGGATATAAAGACAACATGCAAAAGTCTTACTGGGTAGCTGCAATATGTTCACTGCTACTGATATTTTGGATGCTTTCAGGTTTCATTTCTGATAGCGAATCGACAAATGGAGCCTCTACGTCGCAGCAAAAAACAACGGATTCAGATACTTTGTTCAAAGTGGCTATTCAGAAAATGCAGGCAAAGCCTACGCAACTTTTTATCATTGCAAATGGAGAGGTTGAACCGAAGCGAGTGGTACAAGTAAGAGCGCAAACTCAGGGGCAAATTTCATCAATATTGGTGAACGAAGGCGATATGATTGAACAAGGTCAACGGATAGCGACTATCGACATGAATGACCGACAAATTCGTCTAAGCCAAGAGCTAGCTCTATTAGAATCAAGGGAAAATACTCTAGAAAGACAACAACAATTAGCTGCACGTAATTATCAATCGCAGAGCGACATAGACCAAGCAAAAGCTGACCTTAAAGCTTCACAAGCGGCGATTGCGAGTATTGAGTTAGATATTGCACATACCAATATACGCGCGCCTTTCACTGGTATGCTTGAGCGTTTGGTCGCGGAGCAGGGGGATTTTGTGCAAGTAAACGGGCCGGTTGCTGTGCTATTACAACAATCCACCCTGTTAGTTACCCTTCCTATTGCCCAGCAAGATATAAACAAACTTCAACTTGGTACAAGCGCACAAGTGACTCTCTCTACGGGTGAATCGGTTGAAGGACGTTTAACCTATATTGCTCCGCGAGCGAATGAACAGACTCGTACCTTTGATGTTGAAATTGAAATCGACAACAGTGACGCAAGTTTACGCAGCGGAATGAGTGCAAAAGCTAAAATTTCTACTGGTGAGGTGGACGCTCACTTTTTATCTCCCGCATTATTTTCCCTCAGCAGTGACGGGGATGTGGGTGTGAAGGTAGTGGATGAGACTGATAAGGTGCGTTTTTACCCGGTGACCATTTTACAAAGTAATACACAAGGTGCGTGGGTTGATGGTTTACCAGAACAAGTGAGGGTGATCACCAGAGGCCAAGGCTTTGTTGATGAGGGAAATCAAGTCAGTGTTGAAGACCGAAGCGCACAAGGTTTACGCTAACATGAACACGATTATAGATGCTGCCTTTACTCGCGCACGCACCATAGCCCTCGTGTTTATTATGCTCATTGTGGCAGGCGCGAGTTCCTATTTTTCAATTCCCAAGGAAGCTGAGCCTGACGTTACTATTCCCATTGTATACGTCTCGGTCGTTTATGACGGTATTTCCCCTGAAGACGGTGAGCGTTTGCTCATTCGCCCTTTAGAAAAAGAATTGCAATCGATTGAGGGCCTGCGCGAAATGAAAGCCACTGGCTCCCAAGGTTTTGCATCAGTTACGCTAGAGTTCGATGCGGGCTTTGATGCGGACCAAGCCTTACAAGACGTTCGTGAGAAAGTGGATATTGCTAAAGCAGAGCTGCCCCCGGGGAGCGAAGAGCCCAGAGTGACTGAGGTCAATATATCGCTTTTCCCTGTCCTTACGGTTGTTTTATCGGGGGAGTTACCAGAGCGCTCTTTACTCAATATTGCACAAAATCTTAAAGATCGAATGGAAGCACTTCCGGGCGTTTTGGAAGTCGAAATTGGCGGAGAACGAGAGGAACTGCTCGAAGTTGTGGTGGACCCTACCGCTCTTGAGACCTATCAACTTTCGTTTACCGATGTATTTAATTTTGTGAGTGCCAATAATCGTTTAGTTGCTGCTGGTGCCCTTGATACTGGCGCTGGACGAATGGTATTTAAGGTACCCGGGGTAATTGAAACTATGGAAGATTTATCTTCATTGCCCGTTAAAAAGGTAGGAAATAATATTGTGACCTTCTCAGATGTCGCGAGCATTCGTCGTACCTTTAAAGACCCTAGTTCTTTTGCACGAATTCAAGGTGAGTCAGCATTGGCACTGGAAGTTTCAAAACGCTCCGGAGCAAATATCATCGAGACAGTAGCTCAGGTCAGAGCCCTCGTTGCACGGGCGCAAGAGACATGGCCGAGCACAATAAAAATTAACTATTTACAAGATAAATCAGACCAAATTAAGACCATGTTGGGGGATTTAGAAAACAATGTAATTACTGCCATTATACTGGTCATGATTGTTATTGTTGCAGTACTGGGAATTCGCCCTGCAATATTGGTTGGTTTGGCTATACCTGGGTCTTTCTTAACGGCGATGGTGGTGATTAACTTTTTTGGTTTTACCTTAAATATCGTTGTGCTTTTTAGTTTAATTTTGGTGGTAGGTATGTTGGTTGATGGCGCGATTGTGACCATTGAACTTGCCGACCGTTACATGCAAGAGGGTGAGCCACCTACCATTGCTTTTGCTAAAGCATCAAAACGTATGGCATGGCCAATTATTGCATCAACGGCAACGACTTTAATGGTGTTTGGACCCTTACTGGTATGGCCCGGTTTGGTGGGCGAATTTATGAAGTTCTTGCCCATTACCGTGATTATTACACTGATAGCTTCCTTGTTTATGGCGTTAATTTTTATTCCGGTATTAGGAAGTGTTATCTCCTCTAAGAAACAGCAAAATAGTAAGGGTGATAGTTCAACAAGTCGAGATATTCGCGCTGCTGAAAATGGCGATCTCAGCAGTATTAAGGGCTGGGTAGGAAGTTATTTACGCCTTCTCAATCACTTACTTTCGCATCCGGGCAAAAGCCTGGGCGTAGCCGTACTCTCATTATTTGCAGCGTATGCCGCGTATTTCATGCAAGGCAAGGGAGTCGAGTTTTTCCCCGAAATAGAACCAGAGTTTTTACAAGTGCAAGTGCAAGCTAGAGGCGATTTGTCGATAAACGAGCGTGATGCACTTGTGTCTCAGGTTGAGAGAGTCTTACTGCAACAAGCACATATCGATTCTGTGTATACCAAAACTCTTGGTGCCGGCATGCAGTCACAATCTGATATGCCCGAAGATGTGATTGGTATCATTCAGCTCGATTTGGCTGATTGGCAAACCCGACCTGATTCGGTGACCTTAATTGACCAGATGCGCGAAAAGGTAAAAGATATTGCGGGTATTAAAGTACAGGTAAGAGAGCAGCAGTCGGGGCCATCTGCGGGTAAGCCAGTGCAAATGGATATCAATGCGAATAGTACACCTGCACTTGAAAGCGGCGTAGAGCATATTCGTCAACTTATGGACGACATTGGTGGATTTGTTGATGTGGAGGATTCTCGCGCTTTACCAAGCATAGAGTGGCGCCTTAAGGTCAACAGAGAGCTAGCTGCGCAATTCGATGTAAACGTAAGCTTGTTAGGAAACGCCGTTACACTAATTACTAATGGCGCCTTATTGGCAGAGTATCGCCCTGACGATGTGGAAGATGAAGTAGAAATTCGCCTGAGATTTCCGCAGGAAAGTCGCAACTTAGACCAGCTTTTTGCCCTGACGATTCCCACAAAAGAGGGGCTTGTGCCTATTCGTAACTTTGTGAGCGTGGAGCCTGCTCAAAAGATGGGAAGAGTCACTCGCATTAACAGTGAACGGGCTATTTCTATTAAATCGAGTGTTCGCGAAGACCTGTTAGCTGATGCGCAAGTAAAAAAGCTTCGTGAGGCAATCGAAACTGACCCGCTTCCTGCAGGTGTCAACATCAAATTTAAAGGGCAAGACGAGGATTCCCAAGAGGCAATGGTATTTTTAAGTAATGCCTTTATTGCAGCGATATTTTTAATGTTGGTCATTCTGCTTACGCAATTTAACAGCTTTTATCAGGCCTTCATTGTACTTAGCGCTATTGTGTTCTCAACCGCGGGAGTATTGCTGGGCTTAGTTGCGAGCGGTCAGGCTTTTGGCATTGTGATGGGGGGAATTGGTGTTATCGCATTAGCAGGGATTGTGGTGAACAATAATATTGTACTCATCGATACCTTCAACGATTTAAAATCAAGAGGGATGGACACCAAAGAGGCTATTTTGCGTACCTCAGCACAACGTATTCGCCCTGTACTGCTGACATCCTTTACCACCATATTAGGCTTGATGCCGATGGTGTTTGCGTTAACGATTGACGTTATCGACCGAGAAATTTCAGTTGGAGCACCGTCTGCGCAGTGGTGGACGATGCTTGCAAGTACTATAGCCGGAGGGCTTACCTTTGCAACTATTCTCACTTTGTTAATTACCCCTAGTTTATTAATGCTCGGAGATCAAATAAACAAATTTGTGAAAGAGAAAACATAATTCGCTTATGACATCTTGCAATACAGACTGCTTTTAGAGTGCATATCCCTCTGTTATTTTGAGCCTTAATTTTTGATGTTAAATGCATGGCTGATGTATGACAGAATTTTCAATGAGTAGCACAGAGCAGTATTTAAATGCGCCTTTTGAACTGGGTGACGATGATATTGACTATTACCGCCGCCACGGTCATATAAAACTACAACAAGTGTGCGACAGCGCGCACATTCCTGCATTTCGTAAGGTTGTAAATGAAGGCGTGAATAAACGCAAAGCCTCTATTCAGTTATTACCCTTTGAGGAGCGTGATACTTATGGCAAGGCTTTTTTACAAATTATGAATTTATGGGTTGAGAACCCCGCGCTGGCGAAATGGGTCTTGAGCAAACGTTTTGCCAGTGTGGCTGCTGCTCTTATGGGGGTCAAAAAGGTACGGATTTATCACGACCAAGCCTTATTTAAGGAGCCGCAGGGAGGCTTAACCCCATGGCATCAAGACCAACACTACTGGCCGCTAGATACCGACAAGTGTATCACCATGTGGATGCCCCTTATGGATATTACGGCAGCGATGGGAACGCTCAATTTTGCAAGTGGAACCTCTAAGGTTGGATATTTAGGTGACATGCCAATTTCAGATGACTCTGAAGCGGTGTTAAGTCAAATGTGCCAAGACCGGGGCTTCAACGTTGTCAATTATGGTGATATGAACGCCGGGGATGCTACCTTTCATTCCGGTTGGTGTTTACATGGCGCACCTGGCAACCATACTCATACTTTAAGAGAGGTCATGACTGTTATTTGGTACGAAGATGATGCTCGTATTATAGAACGCCCCGATCCACAAAAGCGCTGGAATAGTTCCAGAGAGAATGACTTGGCAACGTGGCTGCCAAATTGCAAACCGGGGGAGTTAGCTGCTAGTCCAATAAACCCCGTGATTACGCCATTTATCTAAGGACTCAAACACACTCTTACCAGTGTTGGTTTTATTTTTATTTTCCGAGATAAATTCGCTACACTCAAATTAAAGCTAAAATGGAATCAATATGCTATATCAAATACTAATAGGGTCAGTGGTTATATTTGCCACGGTATTCGTACAAAGTGGCAGCATTATGTGCCTCGATATGGCAATCAAACATTGGTCTAAGTGGGTATATAGCGCCGGTAGCTTCGTGAAAAACACCTGTGTGTTATCTTTAATTGTAATTGGCTTGGTCTTTGGTATGACAATCACTTGTTGGGTCTGGGCCTTCGTGTTTGTGCACTTAGACATTTTTGCTAATATAGAAGAATCGTTATATTTCGCTATCGTTACCTTTGCCACCCTAGGTTATGGTGATATTGTGCTAGATAGTCAGTGGCGAATTTTAAGCAGCTTAACCGCCTTAAATGGCTTAATTTTGGTGGGCTTAAATACGGCTTATCTTGCGCAGACCTTTACCAATATAAAACAACGTCAACACATGCTTGAGAAAACCAGCGAGCATGCATAAACGCTGCACCTTGGTCGCCGTGAGTATCTACTGCAGATGATATAAAATATTAAAAAATACATAAACAAATATGGTTAGCAAAGGTTTAAATGCGGCGCATTGCCGAATCGTTTAACCGAGTAGACATGGCAAACGGCTACTAATTTATTGGCACCTGTCTATTTAGGTATTTGTTTTACAGAGCAAGTTCAAGCGTAGTTGCGTGCTAAAAGCTTCAGTAATTTTCGTAAAGGCTTTACAAAACTGAGGCTTTGAGCTTTGCTTAATATGTATGCGATGCTTAATTTTTATCGTTAGCAGAGCATCAACATGAACAAAATTAAAACGACGTTTTTTAAAGCCCATGCATTCCCCAAATGTAATCTATGTGTGTTTTGTTGCATCGTTATGTTCATGGCCCCGCTACAAAGTGCATATGCTAGCCAGTCCCTCGAAGCACTTCAAACTAGCATTCCAGATGATACGGCCCCCGAGTTATTTATCTCTAGTACGTCACAAAATACGCTGCAGATTGGCGGAAACCGCGAGCTCTTTACGCAGCAATGGATGACATCACAAGGGGGAGAGTTTCCCGAGTTTTTTCGTATTAGTGTGAATCAGCGCGGCGAAAATAGCTGGGATGTTACTGCGCGAACTGCTGCGAACAGTGTTGAGGTTAAAAAAGGGGATTGGGTATATGCGAGTTATTATGCAAGAGCGGCAGACAATACCAAAGATATAAATATCAGAGGCTTTATTGAGCGCAGCGTGCCTCAATGGATGATGATCTCCGATGCAAGTGTTGCTGCCGGTAGCACTTGGACGCGGGTTGTAGCGTCAGGTAAAGCCCCTGAAAATCTAGCCAAAGGTTCGGTCTATATTTCATTGCATTTGGCTGCTAAGTCGCAGCAGGTAGATATTGCCGATATTGTATTTGCAACCCTCCCTGGCGAGCTTGACCAATCTCTTTTCCCCACGACGCAATTAAGTTATCGAGGTATGGCTGAAAATGCAGAATGGAGAGCAAAGGCAAAACAAATGATAGAACAACATCGTCAGGCCGAATTTAAAGTCTTTGTATTAAACAAACAAGGCGAAGCGGTAGCAGACGCTAAAATCGATATTCGCATGCAAGATATAGATTATGAGTTAGGCAGTATGGCTCACGGCATCATTGTTGAAGAAAGTGAACGTGGCAAGCAATATCGCGAATGGTTCTCGACGTTCTTTAACTATGCTACCGCCACCATATACTGGGCGGATTGGGGCTGGGAAAACCCCGAGGTACGCGAAACATATTTACGTAAGATGGCCTATTTTAAGGCGCAAGATATCAAGATGAGAGGACATGTATTGCTCTATCCCGCATTCCGCTTTAGTCCAAAAGTACTAGTAGATTTAAAGGATGATCGCGAAGCATTTATCGCAAGGGTTAATCAACAAATTGACGAAATGGTTCCCCTCTTAAAAGCCTATGGCGTGCAAGAATATGATGTAATTAACGAACTTAGAGCCGAAAAAGAATGGTTAGATATTGTCGGTATCGATACCGTTGTCGACTGGTATAAGCGAGTGCATTTACTTCACCCAGATGCAATTTTGTATATCAATGAGAATTCTATTTTAACCGACGGCGGTGATAACAAAGGACAAAAAGACCATTATTTTAATTTGATTAGCGAATTATTAGAAAAAGGTGCGCCAATTCATGGCATTGGTATGCAGGGGCACTTTAACGGCATAGTGACACCGGTAGAAAAAATGTGGGGGATACTCGATAGATTTGCGAGTTTCAAACTCCCCATTCGCATTACCGAGTACGACACTGACACCCGAGATCCAATAGGACAAGCTGCCTTTGATACTGATTTTTATGAGGCAATATATGCTCATCCTGCCACGGTCGGTATAACTAGGTGGGGCTTTTATGAACCACTAATGTGGCGTCCAAATGGGGCATTAATTGATTCTAATAATGCGTTGAAACCTAACGCATTAGCCTACAAAGCATGGTTAAATGCGGTTCGAGATTATCAGTCTAGCGTAATATCTGACGAGCTCGGTACGGCGGTGTTTCGCGCGAAGTATGGTCAATATGAGCTAAAGGTCAATGAAGAGCGATTTACATGTCTTTTTGTACAACCATTAACAAAACAAAATATAAAGACCTTTGAACAAAGCTGCACTCTGAGGTTATCGCAATAATCGCCTTCATATGATGGCAACGCTGTAGATGTGAAATGCGGTGATCAAAACACTGTATATTTGTACCCACAATCGTAGTAGAAGCATTTTGTCTGAGCCGACTAGCAATGCTAAAGCAGATGCAAATGTCCAAGCGTGAAGCGCAGGTAGTCAACTTGTTCAGTGTACTTTTTTAACAGTTTAAAAGTAGATTGGCGATTGGCTGACCCGTCAAAGGTAAGTGGGAACGACTCTCAAATTTACGAAGCGTTTTTGAGCTATATTGACAAAATCAGGCATCGTGCAGAACGACTCAATGAAATTGCAAAGATGTACGCCAATCAACCCGCCTCTAGCGAACTTGCTTCAGCCTCAAAACATGCATTAGCATATTCCAATTAAGTTTATAGTGCTTGCGAGGCAAGAACTAAACAACCTGTGCGGTTATCTGATTGCGCCCGTTATTTTTACTGGTATAAAGAAGCTCGTCTGCCAATGCAATGATTTTTTCAAGTTTTTGATTAAAGTCTTTAGATATACTAACCACACCAATGCTCACCGTTAACGGTACAGATATTCCATCGTAATAAAGAGGATCTGCTTCGAGTCCTATGCGGATACGCTCAGCCAATGCCTGATGGTTTTCTCCTTCAATCATTATTATATATTCCTCCCCGCCGTAACGGGCAACTATACTCTTAGTTTTATTGCACTCTTGTGTGAGCACATTTGCAGTATGGATGATGCATTGGTCACCCACTATATGCCCATAAGTGTCATTTACCGCTTTAAATAAATCAATATCTAACAGCATGATGCTATACGATTGTTTGGCTCTTGAGCATTGCTCAAACATTTGGCGCGCTTTTTTATCAAATGCCCCACGGTTGAGTAACTGTGTAAGTGCATCACGCTGTGCACTATTGAATAACTGCTGGTTGAGCTTTTGCAATTCAGCGGTTTTATCTGCTACTTGTTGCGTCAGTTCGCTCTGAAAATGATTAGATACATTACGTGCTTTAATTAGGCTATCGGCAACGTCATGCATTTCGATGCTGATGTTGGCATCAAAAGCTAATTCTTTTTCGTCAATGTTGGCCAGTAAAAAGCTCTGCATGTCTACCAAAGGCTTAGTAAATTTCATCGATAAACGTTTTGCAACCAATGCAATTAACAGAATAGAAATGAAAAGCGTGATAGCAATGTATAAAAAGTATGTCACCATTTTGCTGAAAACTTCAGAGGGAGGCATGATGCTATATATACCCCATCCATATCCATTGCGTGTGTGATGATACATATATACCCTATCATTTATTTTCATTGCAGGGGCTTTTTTGAGAAAAATATGAGATGACGGTTGGAGTGTAAAATCGGATTTTAAGTCCAATCCAAGGGCGTCGCTGGCATATGCAATACGACCAGTGGGATCAACAACAACAAAGTCTATATTTTGCGATTGTGCAATCTCTATTGACCGATAATCAATAATATTTTGGAGGCGAGTCGTAGATTGAACAATTCCGTTAAATTCCCCCCTGTTTTTTTCTGTCTTTTCTTTGATTGGGAAACTCACCATAACTAAATCAAGATTTCCAAAGCCTTTACCCTCAATAATTCCTGATACATAGGCTTCATTATGTTGTTTTACATATGAAAAGTAAGGTCGTTCACTAATATTCAGCTGTTGTATCTGCGACAAAATTTGTGCATAGCTTGAGGGAGCTGCGAGTATGACTTCCCCATTCGCATCTGAAACAAGCATACTTTCAATATCTGGATTTGCATTTGCGCTAGCATTGAGTAGCTTGATGCTACTACTTGGCTGGCTGGGATCATAGACATCAGCAACCTCCGCAGTGATAAAAAGGCTACGATTGATTTTTTCGTTGAGTAAATTGTTAACGTTTTCGCCGGTATTACTTAGCACTCTCATGAGTTGATTTTCGGTCTCGTGAGTTGAGCCCCAAGTAAGTACAAGAGTAGTTAGAATAGCTGGGAGAAGTAAACTCAGAAAACATAACTCAAACACTAAGGTTGAGAATTTAGTTGATACAGAAGGTGGGCGCTTAAACTGACTGGAATTAGGGATAAACCAGTAAACAAAAATTGCGAGTACGCTGACTAGTAAGCCATTTAAGCCCAATGTGCCTGTAACAAAAAGGCTACTTTCAAAATCTTGACCGTTAACTAGGTAAAAAATGAAAAACAACACAGGAAGGCCAATGAGAATCCAATAGGTAAATACCGCATTCAAAAAGCGCCAGTCATACCTAAGTGCCAAGAATATAAATATATATTCAAGTATTAAGACAATAACAAATAATGCATGCCCCACCTCATAATAGAAACTCGCTAAATTGCTTAGAAGCACAATACAGCTGCATTTCAACGGAAGAGTGAGTAAAGACAGCAACACAATGAAACTACCCAAATAAATATTCAAGGAACCATAAACAGAAATACTCGCAAAAAGATTCAAAAGCGCAGCTGATATAGACAGGGCAATGCACAGTAGAAAGCACCGTATGTCATTTGATTTCTGTAATGCTTGCATATTTATGTTTGCCGAACCGATTAAAAATGGAGCACTAACTCACAGAGGATTGATAATGCTTATATCGGCAAATCAACAAAAAAGTAAAACTAAAACCTAGCTTTTTTGCAAATGATAATGAGAATAGATATCATTTGCATTAATTAGTTTGCTTTTGTAGAATTCCCGCTTCACGTTTTAAAAGAACATTTCAACTAAAACTATGCGGTTAACACTATGCCTTTGAAAAAAACTAGACAGATCTTTATCAGGAAACACACAATTAGCTTTTTTAGCCTGAGTATTCTTTTTGCAATTAACACATTGCAAGTAGCGAATGCAGTTGAGCAAATAAACAACAAAAACGACTTCTTGGAGGTAGAAAGAATTGCCGTAAGCAGCACTTATCTTGATGGTTATAACGCACACAGTGCGAGCGGCGCTTCTCGAATGGAGTTAGCGATACGCGACATTCCTCAGTCGGTCTCGGTGATTACTAGCGCACAACTACAAGATTTTCAGCTAACGGATGTAAACCTAGCGCTAGATACCGCAACTGGAGTGAATGTTGAGCGTATTGAAACTGATCGCACCTATTACACAGCACGCGGCTTTGACATTACTAATTTTCAAATTGATGGCATTGGTTTGCCGTTGACTTCGGGTAACAATCACGCTGGTGACGACACCGCAGTGTACGATAGAATCGAGGTAATACGAGGCGCAAATGGCTTGATGACAGGTGTAGGTAATCCTTCTGCCACCGTTAATTACATTCGCAAACGCCCAACAGAGACGAATAATTTAGTACTACGTGGTACCGCCGGAAGCGATGATTTGTACCGCCTTGAGGCCGATGCCTCCTATCAATTCAACGATACCTTTTCTGCAAGAGCGGTGCTAGTAAGTCAAGACCAGAATTCCTATCTTGACCGCTATGGCCGAAAAAGTCAGCTCGCATATGCCTTTGTTAATGCCAATATAAGTGATAACACCGACCTTTCGTTTAGCCATAGCTATAATAACAGCGATGCCACTGGCAATCTGTGGGGCGCTCTACCACTTTTTTATACCGACGGCAGCGCTACTAATTATGACCGTAGCACCTCAACATCTGCAGATTGGTCAAACTGGCAAGTCGTAACAAACAATTCTGTGCTGGAGTTAAATCATGCTTTTAGCAGTGAATGGCGTTTGCGCGCAACATATTCACAAAAACGAACAGATGAAGACAGTGAACTGTTTTATGTGTTTGGTACGCCCGATGCGAATACCGAAGCCGGATTAACTGGTTATGCGAGTGAGTATATTCTTGATGATAAGAGCGATTTATATGATGTGTATATCGACGGTGACTTTTCATTGTTTGGCCGAGATCATCAGTTAGTTGCCGGCGTAAACTACTCAACACTAAGTTATACCGACCGTTCTTTGTATGATTTTACCACCGGTAACGGATTTCCACCGATCCCTAATTTGAATACTTGGGAGGGCGACGCCGTGTTTCCGACCCTAGTTGATGGTCAGGCAGGTAGTAAAGTAGAGCAAAAGCAAAAAGCGGCGTACTTTACTGGGCGATTTAATTTGTTTGACGGTTTCTATTTTATGGCCGGTGGTCGCTACAACGACTGGGAAGCAGTAGGGGAGTCTTATGGTGTAGACAGAGACGTAAGTGATTCAGACTTCATCCCCTATGCTGGCCTTGTGTACGCCATTACCGAAGATATCAATGCTTACGCAAGCTATACCGAAACATTTCAAGCCCAGAACGAACTTGATATCGATAACCAGCAACTTGACCCTGTGGTCGGTAAAAGCCAAGAGGTTGGTGTAAAAGTCAGTTTGTTTGAAGATAACGCCGTTGCTAGCTTCACTTACTTTGATGTGCAACAAACAAACCTAGCAATTGTTGACCCATCAACTATTGGTCTGCCGCCCACCGAGCAGCGTTTTATTGGTAGCGATGGGATCAGTAGCCATGGCTTTGAAATGGACGTGGCAGGCGAGGTTTTACCCAACTTAAATGCCAGTATCGGTATTACAGATTTTAGCATCTCGGGTGAGGAGCTTGTGGCAGATTATACGCCTGATACCTTGGTAAAATTAGGCTTGGTATATGATGTTGAGCAGTTACAAGGTTTGTCGATAGGACTAAATGTGCGTTGGCAAAGTGATATTTCACGTAATCAAGGAGTGGTAGGTGAGGGTTTTGCAAACGCAGGAGAAGACATCATCACTCGCCAAGATGCGTATGCCATCAGTGACCTACTTATAAAGTACGAACTTAACGATGAGATAAGTTTTAACTTGAATGTGTTTAACCTAAGTGACGAAAAATATCTGACTAGTTTGTATTGGGCACAGTCATACTATGGCGCGCCGCGCAGCTTTAGTGCCACCGTATCTTGGGCCTTTTAAAGGTGCGTAAGTCCTTATTTAAATGGCACTCAATGCTTGCGTTGTGGCTAATGGTGCCGGTGTTAATTGTTTCACTCACCGGCAGTTTATTAGTCTTTAAAGTTGAAATAGATAGCCTGCTACGACCTCATCATATGGTCGTCACAGACTCAAGTGTTAGCCAACGTTTAAGCTTAGATACTTTGATGACTGCGATAAATCAGCAATATCCAGAGTATGTTTTGGCGGGGTGGGAGCTGTTTGATGATCGACAACGTTCTGACACCGCTTACGCGATAAAAAAACACAGTGATACTTGGTACAAAATTTACATAGACCAATATAGTGGGCAAGTCTTATCCGCACCGCAAACTATGGAGCATTACATTACGGACTGGTTATTGGAGTTGCATTACACTTTCTTGCTTAACTTCTCTGGCTCAGTAATAGGTACCGTAGTGGGCGCAATTGTTGGTTTGGTGATGTTATTTTTAGGCATTAGCGGCATTATTTTGTATCGCGGCTTTTGGCGTAAGTTATTTACCTTAAGGTTGCACGGAGCCAAACGTATTTTGTTCAGTGATATTCACAAATTTATTGGTATTGTCAGTAGTCCGATTTTTATTTTGATATCTTTTACGGGTGTGTATTGGAATGTGTCGATTATTTTGCATGAGGCCATTGAGCATGGGTTTGAAGACGCTCATCCACCCATTACAAGCGCATATCATTCGCCTACTATTTCGTTTGAGGACCTAAGAAATCAAGCCACTACTCACATCGATAGTTTTAATGCGACCTACTTAGCGATTCCCAATGAACCTAAGATGCAGATTACTTTTTTTGGAGAAGTAAACACGGCTAACCCGCTATTGAGTCAATATGCGAGTGCGATAACCTTTGATAAAAACACAGGCGAGCTTATTACAAGTTACGATATTCGAGAGCAGGGCATATTGGCCAAATTTGACGACAGTACTCGTAAATTACATTTTGGCTATTTTGCTGGTTTAGGCTCAAAAGTGCTTTGGTCCATAGTCGGGTTCATGCCCTTTGTGTTGATGCTTACTGGTTTGTTTATGTACTTGTTAAGACGATCACCAAATAAACGTCGAACAAAAAAAGGACCGCAATTGCGGTCCAGTTAGGAAACAAGATTTTGTTGAAAGGCTTATTCGCTTTGATCAACAAATTTCATGCTATAGCCGGTGGGTGAGAATACATCCTTTTCGAAGATTAAGAATTGCTCATTGCTATCTTCGTCCACCGACAAAAGCTGACTGTCGAGTATAATATCGCGGTCATCTATATTGGCGATTGCGTACACTTCATAGGTATTATTTCTCAACACTACATTTTGTGAGCTAGCTAAACCAACGGTGCGCCTTGTATCTGCAGATTCTATGCTTTCGTCACTTTTTACGAAGTAAAACGTGATCCCACTAAAGTCATCTGAATCGACTAGATTGACGATTTCAACTTCATGATCGTACAGACGATTTAGGCTACTATTATCAACAACTAAAGTTTGAATAATTGCTTCAGTTTCATCAATGATACCGTCTCCGTTTTCGTCGATATCGCCATCACCGTCCTCGTCTACAGAAGACTCACTGGTATAATAGAATAAGGTGCGCTGGGTATTTGCTGGGAGGCTAACTAATTGGTTTTGAAGTAAAAATGTGTCAGAGTCGCTCGTTTTAACATTGAATTCATAATCGCCGTTTTCGACCACAAAACCCTCAGTAAACGTGCCAAGCGCCAAGTCTTCAGTGAGTTGTAAAAAACTCTCTTCAGGATATAGTGGCATCGCTGAACTCACTTCAATTGTACCCTCATATCTCGGGATGAGGTCGCTTACTTGAATGCCATTATACAATCTAAAGTTTGCTTGTGCGTCGCTTGCCTGATATTCAATATTTGAACTACTGGTAATATTATCGATAACAAAAGGGGTTGTATCTGCACCAAAATTCTCGCGGATTGCGAGTATATTCTGATTTGAAAATGGATAAGAAATTTCCACTGAACTAAATAGGACATCTGTACTGCCTGCAAGCGTGATGTACACAATGTACTGATCTTCATCAAGCTTGTTGTTATCCGACAAAGTCAGATAAGACTGAGTTCCCATCAATACCGCTTCATTAAATGTTTCGTCTGACTTCGACATATAAATATCAATGTTGTCGAAACTCGGATGTAAGTTTAAAAATCGAAGGTTAAACAAATCGTCGGCAGTATCATCGTCATCGTCTATCACGGGGATACTATATTCGCTGATCACTGGGTTGGGAAAACTCTCGGTTAACACATACATTATGGTGGTTTCGGAGGGAACATATACTTGTGTTTCAAAAATAATCTCTAAATCAGTTCGCAAACTGCTGTCTTCATCTTGCCAAGCAAGTTCGACATTGTAATCCCGTGTTGGAACTTCGGAGCTGCGCAAGGCCTCACCGTAGGCAACGCTCGAATAGGTTTGTTCGACTTCCTCGTCAAAGTCTTCATCTAAATTTTCATCTAAGGTTAAGAATATTTCCGGGGAATTGGGTGAGGCATTGTAAAGTTTTATATATCCGACGCTATCTTCGTCGTCATCACTTGACCCACACGCAGTTAAACCGAACATAAGCATAAAGATGCCTATGGCCTTGCTGATGTGTAAAGCAGGTAAATTGCGAGCCACGGTAAGGCCATTACTCATAGTATGCTCCTTCACGTTTATTAGGCATAGCAACTAAAGTGTCATTCATCAAAGTACATATACCTTCTTTTACATCAGCGTTGCGTGTTTCAAAACTCACTAGATCTTGCTCAGCTTTCCCATCACAGGCTTCAACTGCCTCAGGAGGGGGTCTTTTGCTAGAGCGTTCATGCTTCGCTGGGCGGTTTAGCGGAGCGGCAACCAATGTATCGTCCATGACCTTACAAACAGCCTCTAAAACGTCACCATTGCGCGCCTCAAAGCTAACCAAGTCACCTTCATATTGATTTGCACAAGCGTCAATGGCTGCTTTGGGGGCATTTCCTCTGTGCGCTTTGTCCGTCGCTAGCGCTTGAGTTGATATCATCATTGCAATTAGGGTTATTGCAAAAACAATATTTGCGGATGGTTCAGCGAGTTGATGTACCGCTGATTTAATCTTACTTGTGTCAGTTAAAAGTAGCTTGTTCATTAATTTGCCTTACTAAAGGTATTTTATTGAGATAGCAAGCAAACGATAGTCACAGATGTGCGCTTATAGTGGCTTGCCGATAAGTTCATAATCATCTTATTAGGCAAATGTGCAGATTATGTGCAAGGTATCAGCAAATTACTCGCAAAATAGGTGCAAAGGCTGGTGGCAGTGACATTTGTCTTTATAATGAAATCTATGAATCTTTCTAAAAAACTATTTTTATCTCTTGTTGGACTTACCGGCATTATTCTTATTGTGACTCTGTTGTTGGCACGTTGGAGTTTTGCCCAAGGTTTTTCGGATTTTGTAAATGCTGTTGAGCAACAACGTTTGAGCCGATTGGCAAATGATGTTCGCGAGGTCTACCAAGCGAATAATGAAACGTGGGATAGCAGCGCAATAGCATCTATAAATCGTACCTTTTTACAACACTCCAATATTCAAAATAATCGCCCTGGTCCTAAGCATAGGCCGCCAAGACCTGATTATGACAATCGGGAAGAGCGCCGAGATGATAAAAGGCAAGTATTATCCAGACCAGCGCCGCCACCAAGTGATCGCAAAAATAGACCACCGCCACCTGCACAGCGGATTGCTCCAGCTAAAATTGTAACGGTCTTATACGATTTAAACGGTAATAAACTGGCGGGAGATAATTCTGAGTTTGCCGATGAGACTGGGGTGATAGTTAACGAATACCGTGTTGAGTATGCTGGTGAGGATATTGCTTTATTAAAAAGTTGGAATACAGAAAGATTTGGCTCCGCATTGGGCAGTCGCTTCAGGACCCAGCAGTTATACACAACGATTTGGATTGGTTTGGCATGTTTATTATTAGCGGCAGTACTATCGTTTTACTGGTCCAGAGCCATACTAAATCCTATTCAAGCGGTTATGCAGGGCATCAACAAGCTCTCTTCGGGCAACTATAAAGAAAAAATCGTCCATCAGAGAAAGGATGAGTTTGGTGCATTGATGAACAACGTTAATGCACTTGCCAATACACTTGAGCAAACTAAATCGGCGAAAAGCCGATGGTTTGCCGATATTTCACATGAATTGCGCACGCCGTTGTCGGTTCTTTTAGGTGAAATTGAGGCAATGCAAGCTGGCGTGCGGCCACTTGACCCTAAAAACTTAGCATCTTTGGAACAAGAGGCTTTGTTGCTTAAACATCTCATTGACGATTTGTATCAGTTGTCAGTGTCTGACCTCGGTGCTTTGAGATATGAGTTTAAACCGATTGAATTAAATGCGCTTATGCTACGCCATTGCGAGAGCAAGGTGGTGTTAGCAAAAGAAGCGAAGATTGCATTTTCTTATTCGTTAGACGACGAACTTTGGATAAAGGCTGATAAAAACCGCATCTCTCAATTAATTACAAATCTGCTGACTAACTCGATTAAATATACAGATCCAGGCGGCATAATTCGCCTCGCACTCACTCGAGAAAATGATCAGGTAATTATACTGCTAGAGGACTCTGCGCCCAGTGTTAGCATGGAGGTATGTAAGTATTTATTTGAACCGCTATATCGTATTGAGAAGTCTAGAAATAGGGAACAGGGAGGGGCTGGCTTGGGTCTGGCCATCTGTAAAAACATTATTCATGCTCACAAAGGCAGTATTACAGCGAAACCCTCCGCCCTTGGTGGTTTGCAAATTAGGGTCGCACTGCCCTATTTACAAGTTTAATACGGGTATAAGATTTATCTACCTTGTGTGTAAGGTCGCTAATCTCCTCTTAACAACAGTAAAACAAGAGTAAAAAAAATGAGCAACGGTTCGCATGTTTTAATCGTCGAAGACGAGAAAAAAATAGCACAAGTCCTCGCTGACTTTTTGATGGCAGACGGATTTAATACTCATATCATCCAAGATGGCGCTGAGGTAATTGATTACATACAGCAAAATACGCCTGATATGGTCTTACTCGATGTGATGTTACCGAATAAAGACGGACTGACTTTATGCAAAGAGATTCGTCAGTTCTCAGAGCTACCGATACTAATGCTAACGGCCAGAGTTGAAGAGATTGACCGTTTGATGGGCTTAGGTTTTGGTGCCGACGATTATGTATGTAAACCATTTTCATCAAGAGAAGTAGTCGCGAGGGTGCGTGCGATTTTGAAGCGTTCGCAAGCTTTTAATGCCAATGATGCAAGCGGCAACGAAAATGACAATACTCCGTGTTACATGCATATTAGTATCAATAAGAACAAGTTTTTATGTTTGGTAAATGAGCATAAGGTAGAGTTAACACCTGTTGAATTCAACTTGTTGGCTACGCTTATCAGTACTCCCGGTCGAGTTTTTTCCAGAGATGTATTGATGGACAGCAGTTACAACGATGCTCGCATTGTAAGTCACCGCACTATCGACAGCCATATGAAAAACCTACGCGCTAAAATTAATCAGTATAGCGACAATGACCTTATTCATACTATTTATGGAGTAGGTTATAAGCTCGAGTAGTCCGATCTCCCAGATGGATTTTGGTTTACAAGGTAAAAAGTCATTTAGCATGTTATTGTTTTAAGAAGCCCTATGTTTGCTTCAATAAATAAGGACTCATGCAGTGTTAACTCATCAACAAAAAGATACTTACCGAAAACAAGGTTATTTTGTGTTCGACGAACTCTTTAGCCTCAAAGATATGAGCAATTTGCGCCAAGCGGCTTTAAATATTGTTGATGATTTTGACCCTGAATCTACGCGCTCAGTGTTTTCTACCGACAATGCTGACATTAACCGAGATTTTTACTTTTTGGAGTCTGGGGACAAGGTGCGTTGTTTTTTTGAAGAAGAGGCATTTAATTGTGCGGGTGAACTGCAACAAGAAAAATCACTAAGCATTAATAAAATTGGTCATGCCCTACATATACTATCACCGACTTTTAAAGCCTTTAGTCACAAAAATATCATTGCCGACATCGCCAAGGATTTAGGTGTGGTTTCACCTGAGATTCGCCAGTCGATGTATATTTTCAAACAGCCTAATATTGGCGGGGCGATACGCTGGCATCAAGATGCAACGTATTTTTATACTACGCCCATGTCGGTGGTCACGTTTTGGTTTGCAATAGAAGATGCGACCTTACTTAATGGTTGCTTACAAGTCGACAAGCACGGGGCTGACTTTCCGCTAAAAGAGCAATTCAAACGGTACCCCAATAACAATACAGAGTTAGTGCCGCTGGCGAATGTGGACTGGCCGAGTCAGGACCGCGCCTTGGCTTTAGAGGTAAAAGCGGGGTCTTTAGTGGTCTTTAATGGCGTACTACCGCATTTTAGTGAGGCTAATCGCTCTGATACATCTCGCCATGCGTTCACGCTTCATATTACCAGCGCCAAGGCAGAATACAGTGCGCATAATTGGTTACAAGCTAGGGCTAGCAAACTCGGTTAAGCTCGGGGTCGCTTCGGTAGAACGATAATGCACTTTTTATTGGGGTTCAACAACGTCAATAATGGCTGCTTCTGGTCGGGGTGCTTTGCGTTGCCACGAGTTAGGATCTGTGCCCATTCTCTCGCCTATTTCAACTAAACGCTGCATCGTTTCGCGGTCAAAAAATCCCTTGCTCAAATCAATTTCAACATCCTGCGGTATGGCGACAAAGCGCATTTCTACCTCTAATTCTTGCCGCTGACTCGCAAGGTCTGCAAATGTTTCGACCCCCTGAATGCTCTGCAAAATTGAGCTATGGAGTAAAGAGCGAATGCTACGTGCGGTGATAGCGGTCCATTTTGGGCTAATGAGTTGGGGATTAAGCTCTAGTTTGTTATTGATAATTAACCAGATTCTGATTTTCAGAGGACGGTCCTTCGTAACATAGTCAAAATGCGTGTGTCCATTTCTTAGCCAAGCGATGTCGTCTATGCCGCTTAGCATTTGCATCGAAGCGCCACCATCAACGTACAAATACTGGTCAATATCGACAGGAGCAAAAGCACCCGGAATAGCCGAAGAGGCGATGAGGCGTGTGGTAATAGCGTCTTTTGCTTCACTTATTTTTGGATTGCTTGCCAGCGCTGCCAAGTCCCATGCGCGTATGACGCCATAATCTAAATTGGTCGCGCCAACAATTAAGACTTTATTTTTTTTGGCGTGCTCCGCCATTTGAGTCACGTATTTGTCGCTAATACTATCGCGAATTCGTTGGTGAAGTTTAGTGGTGTCGAAGTACGGATCGCTGCCAGCCAAAAACGCTAATAACATGCGTTTTCTTACCAGATCGTCATCGGGGTTTTGGTATATATTAACAATATCTTGATAGGCTTGTTCGCTGCCAACAAAGGCGAAAGGGGCAATTAATGCACCGGCACTAATGCCAGTTACACTATCAAAATCGGGGCGCTTAAAGCCCGCGTCTTTTACTTTTCCCCATCCTTTTAAGAACCCAGCACCAAAAGCACCACGCTCTCCTCCACCTGATAACACTAAAACATCAAAGCTTTGCGCTTGCCCACTTTGACTGTCGTACTCTTGACGTAACCGGGCAGCTGTTTTATTCGTGATCTGCCGAAGCTCTTTTTGGTAATTTACAACATACTTAGCCCGTTGGTTTGTAATATCCTCTTGGCTGATGCCGCGCTTTGGTGCCGCACAAGCGCCTAATAGTGCGAGTATAACAATAAAAATGAAGTGTTTAGTCATGCATTCTCACTGCTAAAACATCTTGTTTCACACCGTGTAATACAGCATTGGCAGTTGATCCTAACAGTAATTTGATACCGCCTCGGCCATGTGTGCCCATCACAATGAGATCAGCATGCACCTCTCCTGCTATATTTTTAATCTCGTCTGCGGGTTCGCCACTCTTTACATGCGTATTTTCAGGGATAATGCTAAATTTAGTAGCAATGTCTTTTATGTTTTCCTGGGCTTGCCTGACCATACCAGCTTGATCGATTTGATGATCGCTCATGCCATATAAATAGGGCTGTACATAATATGTTGTCATGGTGATGTATACTAAATGAATATCGTCAGCTGATGAGGCGATACTTAATGCTTTATTAATTACGTTTTCATATTCTGCGTGAATGTCTATCGCGACCAGTACTTTTTTATACTCGCTCATAATACAACCCCTTAATTTAATCTACGTTTAAACAAATCTAACTAATTTATCGTTGATTTAATGTTTAAAGTCAATTTTGACTAAGTAGAATGGCATCACGATTAGTAAGGAATGCTTGTGGGTGCAGACAAAGCTGCGAGTATAATTGGAATGCGGACCAGCTTACTTGTAATGAAATGTCGTTTAGCATCCATTAATACCCGACCTATTTACTCGGATAAATACTTGACCATTTTGGTAGGGTATGAAAGAATCTGCATATTATGTTTATGTCGAGATCACTATGAAACTCACTTCTAAAGGTCGTTACGCAGTAACCGCAATGCTCGATTTAGCGCTGCACTCGAAACACGGACCTGTTCCTTTAGCAGATATTTCTGAACGCCAAAACATATCTTTATCATATTTGGAGCAACTATTTTCCAAGTTGAGACGTTGCGAGCTCGTTGCCAGCGTCCGCGGACCAGGTGGCGGCTATGTATTAAATAAAGATGCTGACTTAGTGTCTGTGGGTCAAATCATAGGTGCAGTGAATGAAAATATCGATGCGACTAAATGCAGCGGTAAGGCAGATTGTGCGGGCGGTCAACGCTGCTTGACGCATAATTTGTGGGAAAATCTTTCCGACCGTATCAGCGATTTTTTAAATGGCATCTCATTACATGAACTTATGCAAAAGCGCGACGTAAAAGAAGTGCTCGGTCGACAAAGTTGCTTTAAGTCAGAATCAAAAGAATTGAATATCGACGTCATGCACAGAGCCTAAAATCGCAGCCCTACAATTAAATTCGAGTAAAACAGTAACAATATTATTCAGTTTACGGTTGAGCTTTACGCTTCAATGTTGATAATACGCCGCAAAATACAAGCAAGCATGCAGAAGCAGCGCAACCGAAACGCTATTTTAAAACTATTAACGCAAGCAAACAGTGAGATCAGATATGAGTGAACAGATCGAACAAGCATTAGACAAGAAGTACGAAGCTGGCTTCTATTCTCAGATAGAGTCAGACACCTTCGAAACTGGCTTGGATGAGTCGATAATTCGTCGTATTTCAGAAATGAAACGTGAACCCCAGTGGATGCTTGACTGGCGCCTGAAAGCTTACGAAACATGGCTTAAGATGGACGAGCCTGAATGGGCACATGTGCATTATCCTAAAATCGATTTTCAAGCGATTTCTTATTATTCAGCACCTAAAAGTATGGCTGACAAGCCACAATCACTTGATGAAGTCGACCCTGAGTTATTGCGTACATATGAAAAGCTTGGTATTCCGCTGCATGAACAAGAGATGCTTGCCGGTGTAGCAATGGATGTTGTGTTTGACTCGGTATCTGTTGTAACAACGTTTAGAGATAAATTAGAAGAGGCTGGCGTTATATTCTGTTCTATTTCTGAAGCGGTACACCGCTTCCCTGATTTAGTGAAAAAGTACATCGGTTCAGTGGTACCACGCTCAGACAATTATTACGCGGCATTAAATAGCGCTGTATTTACCGATGGATCTTTCGTTTACATTCCCAAAGGCGTCCGTTGCCCAATGGAATTATCTACCTATTTTCGTATTAACGAAATGAACACCGGGCAGTTCGAACGCACACTTATTGTGGCGGAAGAAGGCAGTCATGTAAGTTATTTAGAGGGCTGTACTGCACCTCAGCGCGACGAAAACCAATTACACGCTGCTGTAGTTGAGCTTGTTGCGCTAGACGATGCAACCATCAAATATTCTACGGTACAAAATTGGTATCCGGGCGATGAGAACGGTGTTGGCGGGATCTACAATTTTGTAACTAAACGTGGTGTATGTCACACCAATGCCAAAATTTCGTGGACCCAAGTAGAAACTGGCTCCGCAGTGACTTGGAAATATCCTAGTTGCGTACTTAAAGGCGATAACAGTGTAGGTGAGTTTTATTCTGTTGCCCTAACGCGCGGTCGTCAGCAGGCGGATACTGGTACTAAGATGATTCACTTGGGCAAAAATACGCGCTCAACCATTATCTCAAAGGGTATTTCTGCCGGAAAGAGTAACAATGCTTATCGTGGTTTAGTTAAAATGGGTCCCAAAGCAGACGGTGCGCGAAACTTTACTGAGTGCGATTCATTACTGATTGGTGACACCTGTGGTGCGCATACCTTCCCATACATTGAAAGTCGCAATCCTAGTGCAATTGTTGAGCATGAAGCGACCACATCAAAGGTAAGCGATGAGCAACTATTTTTGTGTCAACAACGTGGACTGAATCCTGAAAAGGCAGTGTCGATGATTGTGAATGGTTTTTGTAAAGAAGTATTCAAAGAACTGCCGATGGAGTTTGCTGTCGAGGCGGGTAAATTGCTTGAAATTAGCTTAGAAGGGTCGGTTGGATAGTATGTTAAATATAAAGAACTTACACGCAAGTGTAGAAGAAAAAGACATTTTAAAAGGGTTAAACCTAGAAGTTAAGCCGGGCGAAGTTCATGCGATTATGGGTCCAAATGGCGCTGGTAAAAGTACTTTAGGTTACGTATTGTCTGGCCGCGACGGTTACGAAGTTGAAGGTGGCGAAGTCCTTTTTAATGAGCAAGACTTGTTTGAAATGGAAATTGAAGAACGAGCGAGTAAGGGGCTGTTCTTAGCGTTTCAATACCCGGTTGAAATTCCTGGCGTAAGCAACATGGAATTTATGAAAGAGTCGGTGAATGCGACTCGCGAGCAGCGTGGAGAAGAGCCCTTGTCGGCCACGGAATTTTTGAAAAAGGCGAAAGAAGCTTGCAAGCAAGTACAACTTCCTCTCGATTTTTTAAAGCGCGGCGTGAACGAAGGTTTCTCCGGCGGCGAGAAAAAACGCAACGAAATCATGCAAATGATTTTACTTCAGCCTTCACTTTGCATCTTAGATGAATCAGACTCAGGTCTTGATGTAGATGCGCTGCAAGTGGTTGCTAATGGCGTCAATAGTCAGCGTGACAGCGGCCGTAGCTTTATCATCATCACTCACTACCAACGTCTTTTAGATTATATTAAACCTGACTTTGTGCATATTTTGGCAGACGGCAAAATTGTGAAAAGTGGAGATGCGTCCTTAGCACTTAAGGTTGAAAAAGAAGGTTACGCTTTTTTAGGTAAAGAATTTGAAGGGGTAAGCGCATGAGTCAATGGCTAACTAAGGTCATTGATGATGCAAAAGGCGTTGATGATTTCTTAGCGCCTATGCGTCAGCAGGCCTTGTCAACTTTACAAGATAAAGGCTGGCCGCATCCTCGCACCGAAGAGTGGCGCTTTACCCCTCTGACCGTATTAAAAGACCGTGCAACTGATATTAACACTAACAATACAGATGTAGAGGTCCCAGCAATTACAGGCTTAACGCCTATTGATTTGGTCTTTGTAGACGGTGTGCTAATAAGTAATATCAATGATATTAGCTTACCAAGCGGGCTAAGTATTTTATCACTTTCCGATGCACCTGATAGTGCACAAGCAAACATAAAAGCACTATTTGGCCACGTAAAACCGGCTCGACATGTGTTTGGTTTGGTAAATGATGCTTTGTGCCAACAAGGTGTTTATATTGAAGTTGACGAGAATTGTTCTGTCGATACGCCCGTGCGTATTGTCAATCTTGTTAGTAAGGACTGCGATTCGCACACACGCGCATTGGTTAATTTAGGTAATAACAGCCAGCTAACGGTAATTGAGCATGGCAGTGCATCCATCGCAAGTTTCACGACTGCGTTTGCCGAGTATGTAATTGGCAAAGAAGCCAAGTTAAATCATTACCGCTTTGCCTTTTTTACTGAGCAAGCTAAACAGGTTGGTGGCAGTCATTTTAGTTTGCAAGATCATGCTAATTTGAACAGTACCTTGGTTGCATTTGGTAGTGAGCTATCACGTGTGGATGTAGATATTATTCACGCTGGACAACACGCCAAAGCAAAAATGAATGCGATTTATTTACTGGCTGAAGGCGAGCTGTTTGATTTGCATTCTACCATTGAGCATGCAATGCCAAACGGAACAACCGAAGAAAACGCCCGTGGGATCATAGGCGACCGCGCGCGTGCAGTATTTAGCGGCCGTATTCATATACATCGCGACGCGCAAAAAACGTTGGCCGAGCTTAACAATCGTAATTTACTGCTATCGCGCAGAGCGATTGTTAACACAAAACCTGAATTAGAGATTTATGCCGACGACGTACAATGTGCCCACGGTGCAACCGTTGCAGAAATCGAAGAGAAGGCACTTTATTATTTGCTAAGTCGCGGAATCAAACGCTCAAAAGCTTTAGTCATGCTCAACTTTGGCTTTATCCAAGAATTAGTCAACGCCATTGACGATGAGCACATCCGTGAGTGGTTACTGCCTATGCTTAGCGAGCGCTTTGCTAGCATGGAGGTCAAATGAGTTTTGACCCGCTTGCGATTCGTGCGCAGTTTCCACTTTTGCAAAGAGATGTTGATGGAAAGCCGCTTGCCTATTTAGATAATGCAGCTACTACGCAAAAGCCTCAGGCGGTAATTGATGCGTTAATGGACTTTTACACCCAGTGCAATGCCAACGTACATCGCGGCGCGCACCATTTGTCGGATGAAGCAACCCGCCGTTACGAAGAATCCCGTGATACCGTTGCGACATTTATTAATGCAGCGCATCGAGAAGAAGTTATTTGGACAGCCGGTACCACCGAGTCGATTAATTTAGTTGCCAATGGTGTAGGGCAATTGCTCAAATCCGGTGATGAGATTATTGTCACTGAATTAGAGCATCATGCTAACCTCGTGACTTGGCAACAAGCATGCAAGCGCAGCGGTGCAACTTTAAAAATATGCCCAATATTCGACAGTGGTGAGTTAGATGTAGCTGCATTTGATGCCCTGTTAAATGAAAATACGCGCATGGTTGCACTTCCTCATGTGTCTAACGCACTGGGTACGGTAAATCCAATTGTAGAAATCACGCAAAAAGCAAAGCAGCAGGGCGCTTGGGTGCTTATAGATGGCGCGCAAGGCATTGCTCATGGCTCGGTTGACGTGCAAGCAATTGGTTGTGATTTTTACGCCTTTTCAGGCCATAAACTATTTGGACCAACGGGTATTGGCGTATTGTGGGGGCGAAAAGAACTCCTTGAAACATGGCCTGTTTGGCAGACCGGCGGTGAAATGATTGCTGATGTCGATTACCAAGAGGCAACATGGGGCAAATTACCGAATAGGTTAGAGGCAGGCACACCAAACATAGCCGGCGTAATTGGCTTAGGTGCAGCGGTTAGTTGGCTATCAACTATCGACATACAAGGTATGCAAGCCCACGAACAAGATTTGCTAGACTACGCTACAAGTTGCGCCGAAGCACTTGATGGCATGCGTATAGTCGGTACTGCGCCAAACAAAATTGGCGTGATGAGCTTTCAATTAGACAACGCACATCCGGCTGACATCGGCTTTATTTTAGACAAACAAGGCGTTGCTATTCGTACCGGCGACAACTGTGCGCAGCCTTTAATGAAGCGTTTAGGGTTGCCCGGCACAGCACGTGCGTCTTTTTCAATATATAATACTCGAGAAGATATTGACCAACTATTTGAGGCCTTAAAAAAGGCCAAGCTAATGTTGGCGTAGGAGATACTATGACGGTTGAAACGTTTACCCCAGATACTAAGGTAATTTCACTTACCGACAGCGCTATTCGCCATTTTGAGGCAAAACAGAGCGCACAACCTGAAAAAATCATTCGTTTTTCAACAAAAATGAGTGGTTGCACAGGCTATGCTTATGTTCTTGAGTTAGCTGATGAAGCAAAAGCAAGTGATGAACTGATTCGCTTTAGCGATGCACTTGAGATAGCGATTGATGCTAAAGCCATAGACTTACTCCGCAATACAGAAATTGACTATGTAAAAGAGGGTGTAAACGGCATCATTAAATACAACAACCCGAACGTAGTCGACGAGTGCGGCTGTGGCGAGAGTTTCAACGTAGGCTAATACTAGCCACCAAAAGCATGTTTCGGAAGCAAATATAATGCAACAAAATATGGTGGTCACAGAAAGTGACTGCAAAGCGCGTTTAGTGCCAGTCGGTACGCCGGCGATTATTCCTGAGGGTGAGTTTGTGAGTATCACCCAGGCCTTAGGCGGCAATTATACCATTACTTGGCGCGGTAATATGTATCGTATCGACGGTACCGATGCAAAAGCCATTGGCCGAAAATCACTGGTATTATCTTTTGAAGCGCCGAACGACGATACAATTAACGAAAAGCAAGTGTGGGAAGCGCTAGAGTCGGTATACGACCCGGAGATCCCCATTGATCTTGTATCTTTAGGCCTGATTTATTCGGTAGATATTGATAATGCTGCTAAATGCGTGAATATCAACATGACCCTTACCGCGCCAGCCTGTGGCATGGGGCCTGTTTTAGTTGGGGATGTAGAGTATCGAGTAAATATGGTACCTAATGTCGATAAAGTAGCGGTAAATTTAGTCTTCGACCCGCCCTGGTCAAGAGACATGATGAGCGAAGAAGCCCAGCTAGAAGCGGGCGTGTTTTTTTAAAACAATAGTAAAACAAAGGAATATCCATGCAGTTACCGACTAGCGAAGAAATTGTTGACGATCTAGCCTTTTTTGACGATTGGGAGCAGCGCTATCAGTACATTATCGATTTAGGTAAGCAAATCCCTGGTTTAGAGGAACAAGCCCGTACGCCGGAAAAATTAGTTAAGGGTTGTCAAAGCAACGTTTGGCTGGATTACAGCATGCAAGGAGATAAGTTTCAATTTGATGTAGATAGTGATGCAGTCATTGTGCAAGGTTTATTGGTATTAGTGCTCAGTGCTTATCATGATAAATCTGCAAAAGAGATCATGGACTTTGACATGGACGCGTATTTTAAAGAGTTAGACCTTGAGCGACATATTACCCCAACCAGAGGCAATGGTTTACGAGCCATTGTGGGTAAAATTAGGCAGATTGCTGGCGCCGCATAGTGAGAACATAAATAGACAACATACGGCTGCCTCAGTATGCTAGAGACATATCTTAGCTGTTGAAGTTGTACCATGAGCGACTCAAAAAAGAATCCAGACCTTCACTTCCTGTGGCCAACGCCATTTTTACGTACAAAATTTCCTGCCCACAAAAAGGTGAATAAACGCTTAGCCAAGCTTTTTACCGAACATCGAAAAAGCAACGATAAAGTTAATGCGCCGGTGTATTCAAGTAGTGACGACTTATTAATGCGCTACAACGACCCCGACTTAAATGCCTTGTTTAGCTTTATTTCCGATGAACTGTTTAAGATGTCGACCGAGGTAAATGCTAAGCTATGGCAGTTTAGTCGCTCAACAAAGTTACAAATGAATGTGGTGGGCTCATGGTTTCAAATACAAAACGGACACGGCTTTCATGAAACACATACCCACGGAAATTGTGCATGGTCAGGTGTGTACTATGTTCAGGTAGATGACGACAAGACCCGCATCGAAAACAAAGAGCTCGGCGATATGAATGGCGTAACACGCTTTTATGGGCATCATGTGGATGTTAGTGGTGGTGGCTACATGGATTCAGGCAATTTGTATCTACAAGATAACTGCTTTGATTCGCCGCCAGAGGAGGGCGTGTTGTGTATTTTTCCGTCTCATCTTAAGCACATGGCGATGCCTTATATTGGTAAGAAGGACAGAATTATTGTGTCGTTCAATATTCAAGTACATGGCGACAAAGGTGATGGCCTATTTGACTATAGCTTTACTAATAAGCTTTAAGCTTGTTTTACAGCTTGAGGAGTGATTCTGCACTGATAAAGATCAACGAGTAACTGCGCGGCACAAGAGCAACCTTCACAGCACATGGCTAGTTGTTCGCCACTTACTACAACGAGGTGTTCGGGTTGGCCATTGCATGTTTGCTTGCAGTGAGCGCATCTATAGCTCGTTGGTTTTTGTAGTACTGCACTATGGGTTTTACTTAGCATGAGGGCTCTGCTCCGCATTTTGCATATGTTCTTGTAATCCATCCGCTAATGCTTCCCAAGACAACATTAAGCACTTTTTACGCACAGGGTGATGACGCACCGCATCTAGGGCCTCTAAGCCGCTTGGGATTTCTTCAATCTCGCCAGCTATCCAAGCCTTCATGTGCCTGGTGAGTGCGTTGACCTCTTCAATATTTTGGCCTTTTGTTGCTTCGGTCATCATCGAGGCTGACGCAATACACACTGAACATCCACGCCCCCTAAATTCAATACGCTCAATACGCATATTTGTAATTGCAAAACCAAGCTCTATATCGTCGCCGCAACGAGGGATTGAGCCTCGTCTAATAATATCCATGTGCAGCAAATCGCCGGACACTTTATTTCGCGGTTTTTTAAAGTGGTCAAGGAGTTGCGCTTTATAAAGGGCTTTATCTGATGACATTAGCTAAAAATCTCATGTGCTCGTTCAAGTGCCCTAATGGCGGCCTGAATATCGGCTTCGGTGTTATAGGCGCTTAAACTGATTCGCAAAGTAGAGCTTACATTGAGATGTCTTAACAAGGGTTGTGCGCAATGGTGGCCTGCGCGCACAGCAACATTCGCGTCTCCCATGATTTGTGCCAAGTCGTGGGCATGAATGACCTCATGGTAAAAACTGATTATGCCAGAAGCGGCATGCTTAATGGGTGATACAACACGGATGCTATGTTTTAGGTGCGGGTTGTTCGAAAGTGCATGGTGAAAAGTCAAAGCTAATGCCTCGATATGCTGCTTTATTTTGTCTTGTTCTAAAGCGCAGACAAAATCACAAGCGGCAGCAAAGCCAATTGCGCTGGCTAGATTAGGTGAACCTGCTTCAAAGCAATGGGGAGCTTCAGCAAAGCTCGTTTGGGCCATACTATCGCCGGTAAATTCGACCATGCCCCCGCCTAGTTTTGTTGGCTGCATTTGAGCGATGCGTTTGTCTGAGATATAGAGTAAACCAATTCCGTTTGGTCCAAACATTTTATGCGCAGAAAACACCAAGAAATCGCAGGCCAAAGCAGATACGTCAATCTTATGGCTTGTCATGGCTTGTGCAGCATCTAGCAATACCGGAATGTTATTTTGTTGCGCTTGTCGGCAAATAGCTTCAACATTATTTACCACTCCTAGCACGTTTGATGTGTGGGTGAGAGCAATCATTGCGGTGTTGTCGCCAAAAAGCTCAGGATATTTATCGAGGGCTAACTCACCATCCTCGTTTAGCTCAATAATGTGCAAGTGTGCCCCAGCTTGTTCGCACACCGCTTGCCAAGGCAGAAAGTTTGCGTGGTGCTCCATACGCGTTACCCATACCGCTTGACCGGGCTTTAAGCGAGGCAACAAAAAGCCTTGAGCGACATGATTAATGCTTTCGGTAGCGCCGGATGTGAATACACATGAGCGTGCAGAACTTGCGCCAATAAACGACCTCAAACGCTCCCTTGCTTGTTCATAATAGTCACTGCTGTGTTCAGCGAGTGGGTAAAAACCTCGGTGTACTGGGCTGTTAAATTGCGTCAGAGCCCTATTCATTGCGCTAATCACAGTGTTTGGTTTTTGTGAGGTGGCTGCGTTGTCTAGGTAACTCAGATTCTTGCTAAGTACGTTATTGGCGAATATAGGAAAGTGTGCTTTGACCTTGTACGGATCAAGCGTTGTCGCACCACTTTGCAATGCCACCTGTGCTTCGGAAGTCTTTTCACCCACTGACATTGGCAAGGGCTTTTCGCTTAGCATGCACTAACCACCGACCGCATGTACGTTCTTTAGCTTTGCAGCAGCTTTCGCATTCTGGGCATCTTCTACCACTAATTTGTCACAGTTTCGCATGCCACTACCGCCTCTGCGTAACATGGTGATTTCGCTCAAAATACAAAGTGCAATTTCTTCTGGCGTTTTTGGCCCTAAATCTAAACCAGAGGGCGCTACCACACGAGCAATATCTTCTTCGCTTAATTGCTCCTCGCGCAAATAATCAAGTACTAATCGTGCGCGCTTGCGACTGGCAATCAGAGCAATGTATCCGGCGTTGCATCGAAGCGCTTGTTTTATCGATTCGTGGTCGCCCTTGTGCTGCGTAGCAATGATGACATAGTCGCTTTGTTTAGGCTGAAGCTGACTATAGTCCAAATCGTCGGTGATGATTTCAGCCGCCATCGGGAACTTGTCTCGCGTTGCCCCTAGATCGTTAACTACAATCCGATAACCTAAAGTGTCGCCGATGGAACAAATCACCTCGGCTACTCTGCCATGACCCATGATCCATAAACAGGGTTCGGGTAAAACGGGCTCTACATACACCTTCATTCCTCCTCCGCAAGGCATACCTGCACCTAGCATTTCATCGTCCAAATCAATATCCATCATCGCAGTTTGATTAGTTTTAATGCATTCAAGCGCTTGCTCACAAGTACTTGATTCAGCGCAACCTCCGCCAATCCAGCCCATCAGAACAGTACCATTTGCATCAATAATTGCTTTAGAGGATGTTTTTGCAGAAACAGAGCCATAGGTGTCAACGACCGTTGCAATAGCAAAGGCTTGCTGCTTTTGTTGCAAGTCATTCATCAGATGAAAAATACTATTCGCCATAATTTATACTCTCTGCTTCTTTGTCTTGGGCACTCGGGCCTTGCTTGCTTGATGCGAACCGCTGGGTATCTAACGATAAACGCCTGTGTAATTCTTGCACTGCTGCGGGCGTATCTAAATCAAAACTAAAATGGTCGTTATCTACTTCAAAAGTCGTTACCGACTCTGGGTTTTTCTCAATCAGTTTGCGGCAACCTAAGTTTTTCTGTCCTTGCAGAATAGCCTCTCTCTGCGAAGGTTGTAATATGATTGGGTTAGCCCTTTGCCCTTGGTATTGCGGCACTATTATTGGGCTATTGCATTGATTGAATGCCTCATGCAAGTTAGCCATGTCGGCTTGTTCTAGCAGCACTAAATCCGATAAGGCGATGATGATCCCATCTGTCTCTTTTTCGAGTGCTTCTAAGCCTTTGTGTACTGAACTCATTTGACCTAATTTATAGTCCTCATTAATTACGGTCCTAAGCGGTAAATCTATCAATTCTTTTGCCACATATTCGGCCTCATGGCCCAATACCACAACAATTTCATCTAAGGCTTTAGTCCTTGCATAATCGCAAAAAAGACGAGCGGTCTTTCTCACTAAAGACTGCCCTTGTATATCTATAAGCAGTTTGTTTTGTTGCCCCATCCGTGTAGACAACCCGGCCGCTAACATCACGCAAGATAAGCGTTTTGTTGGTTTTGTTGTTGCACTGTTCATGTTGAACCACAGCATCCGGCAGATGGGTTTGATTTTTTGGTTTGTTGGTTTTGCTGTGGCTCTAACATGTGCGCATTCTGTGCGCTTGAATTTTGTATTTTGGGAACGCCAAGCATATCTGCGTCGCTCGTATTTTTAAACTGAATCAGTTCAGCTAACAAGGCAACTGCAATCTCTTGTGGCGTATTTGCGCCAATATTAATACCCGCTGGAAATTTCACGTTTTTTGCAGCAGCACGAGTTTCTTCGTTAGTTGTAACAGCCTCTAATAGTTTCTTGGCTTTTTTGCTACTGGCTATGAGCGCAGTATAAGGCGATGCAATATCCAATGCGGTTTTAAGGCCTGCATTGTCATGTTTACCTTGAGTTGATACAACCACATGAGGCATACGGTTAAAAAACATATCAGGTATATGAAAACTCTCTAGCACATTAACCTTATCATCAAACAAACCACTATCGATATCCTTGGCAGCTACAGTGACTTCAAAGCCCGAAAGAGAGGCAATTTTTGATAGTGCTTGGGCAACCGGAGATGCGCCTAAAATTAATAATATTGGTTTCACAGTCACAGGCTCAATGAAAATATCTAGGGTCCCGCCAGAGTGACAGGCCATATTAAATTTAACGATGCCGTCTTCAACATCTGTTTGTGGGCTGGGTGTTACTCTAATTAGCTGCGCTTGGCCGCTTTGAATACATTCTCTTACAGCCTTTCTGACAGCAGGTTGTGCACAACCCCCTCCAATCCATCCAAAAATTTCACCATCATAGGTGACTATAGCTTTCGCGCCAGGCTTAGCGGAGGTGGGTGATTGGCAGCGCACAACGGTAGCAACCGTGAAATGCTGCCCAAGTTCGGTGAGTTCTTTTGCTTTTTGTTCAAGACCAATTACATTTACCATTGTATGTTAAACCTCTACCATGTTTTAGTAAGTGCAGGCTCAAGTGCCGCCAGCGACTCTAAATTATTGGCAGGTGCAAATAAATCTACATAAGGCAGGGCAGCCGACATTCCCGCCGCTACGGGTTCATAGCCTTCCCGCCCTAAAAGCGGATTTAGCCAAATGATTTTACGGCAGCGCCGCTTGAGTTTTTGCATCTGTTCTGCGAGTACATCACCCGTTCCGGAATCTAGGCCATCGCTGATAATCATGACCATAGAGCGTTTATTTACGCTTTGGCCATAGCGCTGGTTGAATGTCTGCAGGCATTCGCCAATTTTTGTGCCTCCAGACCAACCCTCCGACATCATCGCTAGGCTGTTGCGCACACGCATCAAGTCGGTTTGTTTAAGGGCGTCGGTAATTGGGAGCAAATGGGTATGGTAAGCAAAGGCTTGAACGTCTTTAAATACGCTAATGAGTCCTCTAGCAAAGCGTAAAAACAAGAAACTGTACATCGACATTGAGCGACTAACATCAACGATAATAATCAGTTTTGGGGTTTCTGGTTTTAAGCGTTTTCGGCAGAGTTCAAGGGGAGTACCGCCATAGCGTAAACTTTTGCGCATTGTTTTACGCAAATCAATCATGCCTTTGTTTGCCTGATATTGATAACGCCGAGAGATACGCTTTTTCATTTGTTTGGCCAAGCGTTCAATTAAGCGCTCCATTTTGCGCATTTCGTCGGGGTCTTTTATTGAATGAAAGTCTTCCTTTGCCTGGTTAGCGCGAGAGCTTACGCCTTCTTTTGTACCACTTGCCTCTGGCACCTCGTTGTCTTGTTCTTGCGCTTGAGTGTCGCCTGAAGACGGTTTTGGTGCTTGTTTACTGCCGCTATCGGCTTGTTGTTTACTTTGTTCTGGTGCCTTCTTTTTGGCTGCGGGCGTTTGACTCGATTGCACAAATTGTTTCATGTTTGACACCATCCAATAGGCATCAAACATTTCATCAAATTTTTTCCAGTCGTCTTCGTCAGAGCAGACTAAAGCTTTAAGACCCTGTTTGAAAGCATATTTATCGCGCATGTCACAGTACTTAGCCAATTTAAGTGCATCGACTTGCTCGGCTAAGCCGACTTTAAAATTGTTATTGCGAGAATGCCGAATGAACCCTACTACCCGACTATTGAGATGTTGCGGCAGGTCATCGAGAGTGGTCAGAGGTGCATCAGACATTGGTATAAAACCCTAAACAGCACGAGCGATTAATCGCTCAATTTCGAAGGTTTCGAGGCGAGTCGCGTCCTCACGCGTTTTTAGTAAGCACACTAAACTATCTTGAATACTTTCAAGGTCTTGGTTAAGGCTATTCACACCAAGGTTCAATAGGGCCGCCGCCCAATCGAGGGTTTCAGCAACGCCTGGTGTTTTTTGTAAATCGACTTTACGTAAGTCTTGGATAAAGGCAACGATTTGACGCGCTAATTGTGGACCTATTTCAGGCACTCGGGTATTGACGATTTGCAGTTCTTTATCAAAGCTGGGGTAATCAACATAATGATAAAAACAGCGACGTCTAAGCGCATCACTGAGCTCTCGCGTGCCATTGGAGGTGAGTACTACAAACGGTTTTGATTTGGCTTTTATAGTACCAATTTCAGGAATGCTGACCTGAAAATCCGATAGTAACTCAAGCAAATAAGCCTCGAACTCCTCATCAGCCCGATCAATTTCATCAATCAATAAGACCGGTGACTTTTCTTGCATAATGGAAGCAAGCAGGGGACGTTCGAGTAAATATTTTTTACTGAAAAGCTGATTTTCAATAGATTCACCTTGGTTGTCCATTTGCTTTTCCAACATTTTTATTGAGAGCAATTGATGTTGGTAGTTCCACTCATAAACTGCGGAATTTATATCCAGACCCTCGTAGCACTGTAAACGAATTAATGGACAGTCGTGGAGTTGAGAAATTACTCGCGCAATTTCGGTCTTACCTACACCTGCATCACCTTCTAACAATAAGGGACGTTTCATGTCTGAGAACAAGAGCAAGCTAGCAGACAAATTACGCTCAGCAATATATCCAAGCTTTGCTAACTCGCCCTGAAACGCAGAAATACGATTAGTGGTGGTCATAATATTGGTCTGTCTTACTTTTTAGAACTAAACAAGCTTTTAAACCAACCTACAAATACCGACCACGCAAAGCCAATACCGTTGAGTTCAGCAGGCTGCTCAGCAATTTGTTCACGTGCTTGTTCAGCTTCTTCACCTTCGCCCATACTGGCAATGTTGTTTTCAAAATTTTTGCCAAATTGGTTGAGTATTTGATCCGACACTTGGGTCATCATACGACCCCCTAAGCTGGCAGCTTTACCGGTCACAGTAACGGTCGCATCGCCCTTTAAAATGGATTTTCCATCGTCGGTATCGACGACCCATGCGCGCAAGTCCATCGTGGCGGAAGACGAACCTTTTGTGTCTTGTCCTTTACCAATCATATGCATCTCGCGCTTTTCGCTGTCCATGCTTTGCACGACAATATCGCCGTTAAAGGCCATTGTTGCAGGGCCAATTTTGGCCTTTACTTTTCCTTTATATTTTCCTTCACCTAAATCTTCGGTAATTTCAGCACCCGGCATACAGCTGGCTACCCCGGGCATATCTTGTAAAAAGGTCCAAGCTTGAGCGCCAGTTCCAGGTAATGTGAATTCTTTATTTAAATCGACTTTCATTTTGTACCACTTATCGTCATGAGAAGATGTTGAATAAGAGCGATTGAACAGCCAGTCAATGACTGCTCAATCGTCACTTTTAGTTGTCGAGCAATCCTAGCTCTTTAATTTGCTTCCATACTCTGTGTGCATTGTGCGGCATATCCATGTGCGTTATGTCTAGGTGCGCAAATGCATCCACAATAGCTGAAGTAAAGGTAGGAATACTGCCAACATGAGGTGATTCAGCGACACCTTTTGCACCAATTGGGTGATGCGGTGATGGTGTCACCGTATAGTCAGTCTCCCATTTGGGTGTTTCAACAAAGGTAGGCAAGAAGTAATCCATCAGGGTATTACCCAATAGGTTACCTTGCTCGTCGTAAGGGAGCTCTTGTCCCATAGCAACTGCATAGCCCTCATTAAGACCGCCATGTATTTGTCCATCAATAATCATTGGGTTGATACGTGTGCCGCAATCATCTAAGGCATAGAATCTGCGGATATGAGTAACACCGGTATCTTTATCAATATCTACCACACACAAATACACCCCGTTAGGGAAAGTAAAGTTGGGCGGATCGTAATAATCAACCGCTTCAAGTCCTGGCTCCATTCCCTCAGGTACGTTGTTATAAGCCGCCCATGCAATATCCTTCATAGTTTTTTCTTGGCCTGGAACACCTTTTACTTTAAAGCGATCTACTTCCCACTCTAGGTCGTCTTCGCTAACTTCGAGTAAGTGTGCTGCAATCTTCTTCGCTTTCGCCTTTATTTTACGCGCAGCAACCGCGGTCGCCGCACCGCCCACCGGCGTAGAGCGAGAGCCATATGTCCCTAAACCGTAAGGCGCGGTATCGGTATCGCCTTCTTCAATAGATATTTCTTCAGAGCTCAAACCAAGTTCAGTCGCAATAATTTGTGCATAAGTAGTTTGGTGGCCCTGTCCTTGTGTAATGGTGCCCATTCGAGCAATCGCTGAGCCAGTTGGATGCACCCTAATTTCGGCACTGTCGAACATACCCACACCCAAAATATCGCAAGACTTAGATGGACCTGCACCTACCACTTCGGTAAAGGTCACTAAACCTATGCCCATGAGTTCGCCTTTCGCGCGTTTCTCCTCCTGTTCTTTTCGCAGTCCTTTGTAATCCACGGCATCAAGTACCTTGTCCAATGCGGTGTGATAATCGCCTGAGTCAAGCTCAAAGCCTAAGCATGTTTTGTAGGGGAATTGTTCTTTTTTCACAAAGTTGCGGCGGCGAATCTCGGCCTTATCAATACCTAGTTTTTGTGCCAATACGTCCATGGTGCGCTCTACCACATAAACTGCTTCGGTTACCCTAAATGAGCAGCGATACGATACTCCGCCGGGTGCTTTATTCGTATACACCCCGTCTACATTCAAATGAGCAACCGGAACATCATAAGAGCCTGTGCATATATGCATAAAACCGGCTGGGAATTTCGAGGGATCTGCACACGCATCAAACGCTCCGTGGTCGGCGAGTACGTTTACGCGCAAGCCTTTGATAATGCCATTGCTGTCAGCGGCGATTTCTCCACGCATGTGATAATCGCGAGCAAAAGCAGTTGAGGATAAATTTTCCATGCGGTCTTCGACCCATTTTACGGGTACGCCCAATACAATGGACGCCACAATAGAGGCAACATACCCCGGATAAATCCCTACCTTGTTGCCAAACCCGCCGCCAATGTCTGGTGATACGACCCGTACACTACTCTCAGGTAGACCAGATAGCATTGATACAACTGTGCGCACTACATGAGGTGCCTGTGAAGTTAAATAAACGGTTAATTTGCCGTTTATTTTGTCCATGGAAGCTACGCAGCCGCATGTCTCTAGAGGGCACGGATGCACTCGATGATAAAGCATATCTTGAGAAACAGTGACTTCGGCTGATTCAAATACGCGGTCGGTCGCTTCTTTTTCGCCCGCTTGCCAGTTAAAAATATGGTTGTCATGTACGCGCGTGCTGTGAGCACCATCCATTTTACCTACGAGGTCTTCGCGCAGAACAGGCGCATCTGCTTCCATTGCCTTGTGTGGGTCAACTAATACAGGTAACTCTTCGTACTCTACCTCAACTAAATCAATAGCATCTGCGGCAATGTAGCGGTCATCTGCAACCACTAAGGCCACCTCTTGGTATTGAAAATGCACCTTCTCGTCGGCTAACACTGCTTGCACGTCACCGGCTAAGGTCGGCATCCAATGCAAATTAAGGGGTTTGAGGTCTTCTGCAGTAATAACGGCATGTACACCGGGTAGTGCCAGAGCGCGTTCTTTGTTAATGTTCTTTATACGGGCATGCGCATACGGGCTTCTGACCATATCGGCGAATAACATGCCGGGAAGTTTGATGTCGTCGGTATAATTTCCTTTACCCTGAATAAATCGAGCATCTTCTTTACGCTTGCGTGAGCAACCGATACCGTTTAGCGAGTCTTCGCGGTCTTTCTTATCTGCTACTGTATCCATTTTCTCTACCTCACGCTTCTTGTAGATTTTTGGCAGCGGTTTGCACTGCCTTGATGATATTTTGATAACCGGTGCAACGGCACAGATTCCCCGACATGCCCCAACGAATTTCTTCCTCTGTTGGATTTGGATTTTCTTGTAACAAGGTGTGAGCACGCATCAACATGCCTGGCGTGCAAAAACCACATTGTAAGCCATGTTCTTCAACAAAGGCCTGTTGCACAACGTGTAAACCGTCTGCAGTAGCTAAGCCTTCGACACTGTCGACTTTGCTACCTGCAGCTTGCACGGTTAAAACAGTACAAGACTTCACCGATTTGCCATCAATGTTGACCGTACAGGCACCGCAGTGAGAACTTTCACACCCGATGTGTGCACCTGTTTGCATCAAGTTTTCTCGTAGGGTATGAATTAGGAGTTCTCTTGGTTCTACAACGACATCCACTGCTTTACCGTTTAGATTAAATGAAACTGCTTGCTTAGCCATGGATTACCCCTTTGCGTGTTCAATAGCTTGAATGATTGCACGACGGGCCATTATTGAGGCCATGTGCGATTTATATTCTTCGTCTCCGCGTAAATCGACTGCTGGGTCGCAAGCCGCTACGATAGCTTTCTCTGCTGACTTAAGCAGCGCATCATCTAGACGATTACCTTTGAGTATGTTTTCTGCATCTTCGGCGCGAATAGCCATGGGCGCAACATTGGTCAAACCAATTCGGATGTCCTTAATGATATCTCCATCCATTTCAACAACGACGGGGGCACCCGCCACTGCGTAGTCGCCGGTTTTGCGTTTAAGCTTGCTGTAACCATGACCTACACCGGGTTTAATTGCCGGTACTTTTATTGCCACAAGAATGTCGTGCTCTTCTAAGGAGGTCCAATACGTACCTAAGAAAAATCCGTTTGCTGGAATAGTGCGCTCGCCATCAGGACCGTGAATCACTAATTGCGCATCTAGTGCTAACATGACTGCTGGGTGGTCATTGCCTGGGTCGCCATGAGCAACATCGCCGCCAATTGTTCCGCGATTTCTAACTTGAGGGTCTGCGACCAATTTTGCCGCCTCTACTAATAACGGGCAGTGTTTTTGTAATAGCTCTGACTCAATTACCTCGTTTTCGGTCATCATTGCACCAATGGTTATGGTGTCGCCATCCATTGAAATTCCCCTTAACTCTTCAATGCCATTGATATCGATAAGATAGGGAGATTCAGCAAATCGTAACTTCATCATAGGAAGTAAACTGTGGCCGCCGGCAAGCAGCTTAGAATCTTCATTTTCTTGAAGTCTGGCGATAGCGTCGCTAATACTCGTCGCTTTGTGGTATTCAAAACTCGATGGAATCATGTAAGCCTCACGTTGTGGAGTCGTTATTTATACACTTAGCGCTCGGTATGGTTACCAAGCGTTAACACTCAGCAAAAAACGTCTTTGGGGGCACGTCCTCTCCAGTTTAAACTACAACTGTGTTAGCACACGTAAAGGCGTAATTTGTTAATACGGGATTAAAGTTGTAAATAAATATAGGTTATAAATCTGAAAAAAGAACAAAACTTTTACAAATAAAGTTAAATAAGATCTTCAGAGCCCCATAGAGAAGGCAAAAGAAAAGGAAAAAACAAAATATTAAATTTTTTTAAGGTAAGGTTTAGGGAGCTGTGAAACTCACGGGCAGGTAAAAAAAGTTACTCGAACTCTTTCCAACGCTTGAGTGCATCTTTATCTGCCGCTTTTGATTGCACCCACCGACTTTGTTCGGGATGAATTTCTTTTTTCCAAATCGGTACTTTTGATTTTAAAAAATCCATTATGAACTCGCAGGCTTCAAAGGCGGCACGCCGATGAAGAGCACTCACGCCAACAAATACGATTTGTTCGTTCGCCATAATTTTACCTACGCGATGAATGACACGTATTTGCCCAAGCTCCCAATTTGCTCTCGCCTCATTACAGATTTCATCTAGAGCCTTGTGTGTCATTTCAGGATAATGCTCAAGCTCAATGCCGATAACTTTATCGCTTTCGCTAAAGTCTCTGACAATTCCGCTAAACGTGACAATTGCGCCGTCACTGGTGGCATTTAACCGGAGTTTTTCATATTCATTACCTTGAGAAAAATCTTGTGTTTGTATTGAAATCATTCTGGCAGTTTCCTTTGTTCAGCATGTGTTGGGAAAACAAAACGAAACTTGTAATACCCAATTGTTTGTTGTGCGGTAAATCTTTTTGTACTCCGGCTGCGCTTTACGATAGTGTTACATACACACTGTTGAGTGCAAGCATCGAAAGTTCCAATCGCTGAGTTGGCGCATTTATTCGTAATAAAATTGTTAATTTTTTGATCAAAAAAACATAACGCTAGCTATACTTATACAGTCGTAAATAAACAAGACTCGAAGCCGTGCATTCTAAGGTCACAAGCAAAATATGACTATGAACACGCGGCCGCTGCCATGAGTAGCCGGGGTAAACGAGAAATTTTTTGCCCTCCCGCAGAGCGAGCACGCTCACACTTTTGTATTTTGGAAAGGGTCGTATAGATGTTAAAAGATAACTTTGGTAGACAGTTTCATTATTTGAGACTGTCGATAACCGAGATGTGTAATTTTAGGTGCAATTATTGTCTGCCAAATGGTAATGAGTGTGATACGTCGAAGGACAATATGACCTTAGACGAAATTACAACGCTGGTACGCGCGTTCGCTCGTTTGGGTACTAGCAAAATTCGAATTACAGGCGGTGAGCCTAGTCTGCGTAAAGATTTAGTAGATATAATTCAAATTTGTAAAAGCACACCTGGCATTGAAAAAGTGGCTATGACCACCAATGCTTTTCGCTTAAAAAAAGATGTGAAAAAATACAAAGACGCAGGCTTAGATGCTTTAAATGTGAGCGCCGATAGCTTAGACCCTAGGCTCTTTGCCGCGATAACCGGAAAAGACAAGTTGCTCGACATTTTGGCCGGTGTAGATGCCGCGGTAGAAGCGGGTATTAAACATATCAAATTCAACTCAGTGATCCTCAAGCAACATAATTTTGGTGGCTTAGGGCAGTTTCTGGATTACTTAAAAACCCACCCTGTTACATGGCGCTTTATTGAATTGATGCAAACTGGCGACAATGCCCAGTTTTTTGCGCAAAATCATGTGCAAGGCGAAACAATCAAACAAGATTTGCTCGCAAAAGGTTGGCAACGTGTTGTACGCGAAAAACATGCTGGCCCGGCCCAGGAATTTTCACACCCTGATTATATGGGCAACTTAGGCTTGATCATGCCCTACAGCAAAGACTTTTGCAGCACCTGTAATAGGCTTAGGGTCTCGAGTTCAGCTAAGCTGCACTTGTGTTTATTTTCAGAAACCGGTTTAGATATAAGAGCACCCCTTAGCGCAGGTGATGTGAATGCAACTTGCGATTTGTTGCGCGCACATCTTAGCCTCAAAACGGCCAGTCATGAATTACAAAAAGGCTTCACCGGAGCGACCAAACAACTTGCCATGTTAGGTGGTTAGTAGTGATAACATGCTAGACTACATAAGCATATTCACCTGGCTCTGAGGATATTATTTTATTACAGTAAAATTGCAGTAAAGGAGACAATGCATGAGCGCAGCTTTTGAAGCTCTTAATGTTGCGGTATTAACCATTTCAGATACCCGCACCACAGAAAACGACACCTCCGGCGACTATTTAAACAATGCCGCTTCAGATGCGGGTCATAATATCGTTGCTCGTCATATCATTATTGACGATATATACGAAATTAGAGCAGTAGCTTCACAACTGATTGCAGATAAATCTGTTCAGGCTATTTTGATAACAGGTGGTACTGGTTTTACGCAAAGAGACTCAACGCCAGAGGCAATGCTACCGCTGTTTGATAAACAAATAGAAGGTTTTGGCGAGCTGTTTCGGTATATTTCGTATAAAGAAATTGGTACGTCAACTGTGCAATCGAGAGCACTTGCGGGGATGGCAAATAAAACCGTAATCTTTTGCATGCCGGGGTCGACCGGCGCGTGCAAAACCGCATGGAACGGCATCCTCAAAGAGCAGCTTGATTCAACTCATCGCCCATGCAATTTTGCCCCACACGTTTAGTTAAAGGACAGGCAATTGGATAATAATACGCTTACGCACATTGACCAAAGCGGTAACGCAAATATGGTCGATGTGAGCGATAAAGAAGCAAGCCTGCGAGTAGCAATTGCCACCGGGCAGGTCAGCATGAAGCCAGAAACACTGGCGTTAATAAAAGCCAACGACTTAAAAAAAGGTGATGTGCTCGCTACTGCAAGAATTGCGGGTATTCAGGGCGCAAAACAGTGCTCAAACTTAATTCCACTGTGTCATCCTTTAATGATATCGAAGATCAGTATCGACTTTCATCTAGACGAGGCTCGCTCGAAGGTTGATATTGTTTGTGAGTGTAAGCTAGTAGGCAAAACTGGTGTTGAAATGGAGGCGCTGAGCGGCGTGTCTGTAGCTGCATTGACTATTTTTGATATGTGCAAAGCCGTAGACCCAGCGATGATCATAAGCGACATAAAAGTACAGCAAAAACAGGGCGGAAAAACAGGTTTGTGGGAGCGTAACAAAACATGATAAAGGTAAAGTTTTTTGCCTATTTACGTGAGGCAGTCGGTATGAGCGCTCTAAATGTTGAGGATATGGGCGGCAATACAGTTGAACAGCTCAGGCAAAACTTAATTCAAAACGGTTCACAATGGAGCGTGTTGGCCCAGCAAGACTTGTTAGTTGCAGTGAATCATACACTCTGCGGGCAAGACACGCTGCTCAATGATGGCGATGAAGTGGCTTTCTTTCCGCCAGTTACAGGCGGCTAGAGCGCTCGCGTTCGTAAACCTGGTAGCAAGCTAATACGTAATGACTATATTGAATAACATTCCGTATTCATGCATTTACTGGTATGTTTGTTGTTGTGACTAGATAACATTTATTTGAGTTATCACACGTAGGGACTCACACCGATTAACCGTAGTCAGCGTTTAGAGAAATAATTGAGCTGTAGCAATGTTGGTATTTTAGTGAATATAACTATGCCTATTTTTTATCGAACATCTATTTTAGTGCTAAGAGCGGGTTTACTTGTTGCCATCGTAGCAAGTCCAATGGCGTTTGCGCAAAGCTCCTTATCTTACAATCAAGCCAAGCAAATCCTCCGTCAAAATTCCGATGCTATAAAAGCATCTCAGTTTGATATCGACAGTAAGCAAAATACCGCAGAGTCTTTAGAGGGACTTAATTTTCCAACCTTGAGTATCGAAGCTGGCGTTCAAGCATATAGTCTTGACCGTGGTTTTGACATTGACCCTCTCAGGGAGGCTGTTGGTGATTTAATTCCTGGTGCAGAGCAGTTTGTCCGCAGTACCATAGATTTTAAGTTTGGTGATACCAATCCGCAGGCTGCCCTAATATCCACATGGACGCTTTATGCTGGGGACAGAATAAACGCAAGTCAACGCGCGGCTAAAGCCTTTGTTGACGAAGCAAAAGCGATGCGAGATTTGACACTCGACGAACAAGAAAAACTGTTAGCTACGGTTTACTTTGGGCATTTATTAGCAAAAAGTGCCCTAAATATTCGTACCCAGGTACGCGATGACATTCAGCGTCATTTGCACCAAGCCATTCGCTTTGAAGAAACAGGCGTAATTTCTAGGGTGGAACGCTTGCATGCCCAAGTTGCTTTTGATGAGGCACAGCGCAACTTAGAGCAAGCAAAATCTGATTATGGCATTGCCAAAGCAAGCCTTCAGCGCTTACTAAGATACCCTCAAAGCATTGACCCAATTACGCAGTTGTTTGTCATTACCGAGGAGTTAGCGCCTTTATCCTCATTCATTAAAGCTGGATTAGAAAACCATAGCGAACTGCAGGTGATTAGAGCAAAGGGTGAGCAGGCTAAGCAAGGCAAAGAGATTGAAGAAGGGCGTTGGAAACCAACGGTGGTTGCATATGGTAGTTATAATTTAGCTCAGCAAAATGCGAATTTTTCAGACCCGTTACCTCTGTTAGAGCCCGACTGGATTGTTGGAGTTAATGTTAGCTACAAGCTGTTTGATAGCGTTAACCGCAGCAGTGCAGTCAACGCGGCAGATTTGCAAGTGCAACGAGTTAATGCGTTAGAGCGAGAGTTTGAGATGCGCCTGAGCACCTTCATTGAGCAGAGTTACCGCTCAGTGCAGCGCGCGCGGAATCAATTTTTGCTACTTGAATCCAATATTGAGCTGGCGAAGGAAACCCTTATACTTCGAGAGCGCATGTTTGCTGAGGGAATTGGCACCTCGCTTGATGTAGTAGACGCTCGCGTTTCAGCGGCAAAGGCCGAAACTGAAAGGGCTGCCGCGGCCTACGATTTTGTCATGTCGTTAGTGAACCTGTTGCAAGCTAGTGGACAACTACAACATTTCAATGACTATTTATTACAAGCAGACGTGCGTTTAAACAAAGAGGATAGTGTCAAATGAAACAAAAGCTCGCTTTAGCTGTGATGCTTGTTGGTATTGTTGCCGTGCTCGCTTTCGGGTTATATACAATTACGGAGCCAGAACCTCTAGTTTTCCAAGGTCAGGTGGAATCTCGAGAGGTCGACGTTGCTGCCAAAGTAGTTGGTAGAATTAGCCAAATTTTAGTGCGCGAAGGGGATTCGGTCAGTAAAGATGATATTTTGTTTGAGATAGACAGTCCTGAGCTTCGGGCAAAAATGCAACAAGCCAGTTCAGGGCGCGACGCAGCCCTAGCGATGAGTGACAAAGCTGACAGTGGCGCTCGTGTTGAAGAAATAGAAATGGCTCGTTTAGCGTGGGATGGCGCAAAATCAGGAGCTGATCTGGCGCAAAAAACCTTTGAACGGTTTGACGAGCTTTATGCAGAAGGCTTAATTTCAGAACAAAAGTACGACGAGGCAAAAACAATGGCCCGGGGTGCAGAGGATGCCGCTAAAGCCGCTAAAGCACAGTATGATATGGCGCTCAGTGGGGCCAGAGAAGAAGACAAAGCGGCTGCACTCGCGCTAGTGGGAGAGGCCGAGGGTGTAATGGCTGAAGTGTCTGCTTTTACCGCGGAGACCCGTTTGGCAGCACCAATTGCCGGAGAAGTAACACAGGTATTAGTGGACCAAGGTGAGCTTGCGCCGGCTGGCTTTCCGGTGGTAACCCTAATAGACTTAAGTGACTCATGGGTAGTATTGAACGTTCGTGAGGACCATTTAATGCATTTTAAAATGGGTAATCAAATCAATGCAGTAGTACCAGCATTAGGCAATCAAGAAATAACACTGTCGGTGTTTTTTATAGCCGCGCAGGCAGATTTTGCGACATGGAGGGCAACGCGTTACTCCTCAGGCTACGACATTAAAACCTTTGAAGTTAAGTTGCGCCCTAATGCACCCATTGAATACTTGCGCCCTGGGATGAGTGTGCTCATGGCGCTCGACTAGCTAAGTACTGGATAACAAACTCTGTGAGCGATACCCCTTCACAAGACACCGGCTTTACAGCCGCACTTAAACGCGAGTTCTTGCTGTATCGAGCTAGGGCTGCAGATATACTCATTTCTTTAAGTGTATTAGCAATAAGCATGGTGGTGGTTAGCTCGTTGTTTTCTGCAGGTACACTACGCGATATGCCCATTGCGGTAATCGACCAAGATAACAGCAGTCTCTCTCGCACCTATATTCGCATGTTAGATGCCTCTCCAGAAATGGAAGTCGTTGATTCGCTGGTTTCGCCGTTAGAGGCGCGAGAACTTTTAGAGCAAGCTAGTATTTATGCGTTTGTAGTAGTGCCTAAAGATTTTCGCAAAGACTTAAAAGCTGGCAGGCAAACAACTGTTGTGGCATGGCATAGCGGGCAATTCTTAACGGTATCGGGCAACATTATGAAGAGTTTGACTGCGGTGACTGCGACTATGTCGGCGGGAGCGAACATGACCGCTTTAGAAATGCAGGGTGAAAGTAGGTTCGCTGCAGATGTCAATTTTATGCCCATTCAAGCTGAGTTGCGCACGTTGTTTAACCCCTTCCATAACTATCAGTATTTTTTAGTCGCGGGATTATTGCCGGCTATGTTGCAAGTTTTTGTCATGATTTGGACTGTATATTTAGTTGGTCTAGAATTTCAAAATGGCACTGCTGGTAAGTGGCAGGCCACCGCCGGTAATGTTGTCAATGCTGTTATGGCAAAAGTATTACCTATTTTTGTGCTGTCTTCGGTGATTGGCTTACTGTGTTTAATTTGGCTTTTTGCTATTGCCGCTTGGCCGATTGCCGGTAGTTTGCCACTACTGATTGTTGCTTGGATACTGATGATTGCCGCATATATTGTTTTAGGCTTAGTGTTTGCGTGCTTTGCACCTAAGTTAGCAACTGCCCTCTCTGTTGCAGTATTTTTTACCGCACCTGCTTTTGCCTATGCTGGCGTGACTTTTCCGCAACAAGCGATGCCTTTACTCGCACAGTTTTGGACCTATATCTTGCCAATAAAAAGTTTGTTGAAACTTCAAATTGAACAAGTTGAGATAGGTGCATCGCTAGCAAACTCGATGCCCGAGATTTTCATTTTGCTGGCTTTTATAGTGCTTCCGCTTCCGCTTGCCCTTTATAAAATAAGTGCCCGCAGTCGTGCTTTGCAGGCGAGCGCTTAACATGAGTGAGCAAAGCGTAAAATCACTTTGGTACCGTTTTTTCTTTGCTTATTGGCAAACACTATTGTCGGTGCTCAAAGATAAAAATGTACTGCTACTTGTGATTATTGGGCCCATCGTCTACTCCATTTACTACCCCTTTCCTTATAGCTCAGAGCTTGTGCGCGATATACCCGTAGCGGTAGTAGATTTAGACCGCTCGAGTTTGAGCAGAAAGTTAATCCGATTGGCCGATGCAAGTCCTGATTTAGAAGTGATAAGAGTGCTCAACGACCCTGAATCTTTGCACCAAGCGATGCGCGAAGGCACGGTTGAAGGGGGGATGATCATTCCAAGGGAGTTCTCACGAAAGGCTAAAATAGGGAAAGAGAACAAAGTCATCGTTTTGGGTAATGGTTCATATTTTATGTTTGATCGAGGAGACTTGTTGGGGTTTTCCGGTGCAGTACAAACGCTATCCGCTGAACTAGAGCTAAGTCATAAACGCATGACGTCTCTATCTAAAGTGCAGGCGGCTGAGCAAGGTGAACCGATTCGGCTGGAGTTAAGAGCGGCTTCAAACCCAACAGGGGGATATTCTACTTATATCGTTCCGGCGGTCGCTATAATAGTGATTCAACAAACCCTACTATTGGGGGTTTGCATGCTATTGGGGGGGTGGCGTGAATCGGGTGCACCTTTTGATTTGAGTTCGCTCAGCCATCGCTTAGGGCTTACCTTAGCGGCGGCTAGTATTTGTTGTGTAAATACTTTGTATTACATCGGCATTGTGTATTGGCGCGAGGACTACCCGCATTTTGCAGATTTACCGGATTTACTTGGTGTCACAGCAATATATTCAATGTGCGCTGCGGCGTGGTCTGTAGCCATTGCTTCGTTTGTAAAATACAAAGTGCAAGCGGTGATTCATTTAATTCCAACCTCTATCCCGGTTATATTCATGGCAGGTTTTGCATGGCCCATTGAATCCATTGCTAAGCCACTTGTTGCGCTTAGTATGCTCATACCAAGTAGTTCGGGGGTGCAGGCCTTTTTGAATGTTGACCAGATGGGCGCTTCTTTTACACAAGTGATGCCTGAGCTAATGGTTATGCTGCTGCTCTTTGCAGCGGCCATTACCTGTATTATTTTGCGAAAAAATTGGCCAAAAAAAGCCGTCTAATTAGATCCTGAATCTTTATTCATAAACTCCATCGTTAACACTAAGGCCATACCAAGCAGCATTAAACCTGCACAATATAAAAAATATGAGGGCTCTCCGGTTACTGCTTCAAAGGTATGGGGGAGTACATTATGTTCCACTAGCGGGACTTCCTTACCGTGGCGGTCAATCATTGACTCTATCGTTTGTTTCCATGGCCAAACCTTATTCAATGAGCCGAGCATAAATCCGCCAAGTAAGGCTAAGGTCAATTGCTTATATTGGCTAAACATCCAATCGAGTACTCGCGAAAAACTCAGCAAACCAATTAAGCAGCCACATGCAAATAGTGCTAACAGCGATAACTGAAACTCCTTTATTGCTAGCATTACATGGCCGTACATGCCTAAGAGTAAAAGAATAAATGAGCCCGATATACCAGGAAGGATCATGGCGCAAATAGCTAACATACCCGATAAAAAGAAAAACAGGGGTTTAGGTTCAATGGCACTTGGGGTCAGAATCGTCAGCCAAAAAGCGACTAACGCACCCAGAGAAAAAGACAATAGCAAAGGCAAAGACCATTTCTCTATATGCCTAACTAAAGACCATATTGCCGCAGCAATAAGACCAAAAAAGAAAGACCATAATAACTCAGGGCTGGTATCTAACAAATACACCACAAGTCGCGACAGCGTAATTAAGGCCAGTGCCATCCCACTAAATAGGATTAAAAGAAAAGCGCCGTTTATATATTCAAAAGCGGCTTTTATGCCTTGCTTAAACAAAATACCTAATGCTTCAGGACCACATAATTTTATTGAGTGAATAAGCTCCTGATAAATGCCAGTTATAAACGCAATTGTGCCGCCTGATACTCCGGGGACGGCGTCGGCAATGCCCATCATAACGCCTTTTCCGGCCACTGCGAGATAATCTTTTTTACTTCGTTTCATTTGTATACTCGTTTGCTAAAGGCTGCAGCGACAAGCTAATTGGGTAGTGATCTGAGCTGGTAATATCTGAATGTACCTGTACTTTTGAGATCTCTAAACCACGGTAAAAAATATGGTCAAGATGTTTAAACATATGTTTGATTCTAGGGCGGCGTGTCATATTCACTTCTTTTAGGGAAAAGGAGGCGGCAATTGTCTGTAAATGTCGCAGCCGTTGATTATTCCATGTATTAAAATCACCTGCCACTAATACGGGGCCTTTATGACCTCTAAGCGCCTGAAAAACGATATCCAAATGCGCCACAAACTTATTGGTGCTTACAAAGTTAATCATATGTGCATTAACTACCAGTAAAGGATGTTCGTGTCCATGAATCGTATATTCACTGGCTAAAGACATTTTGCGAGTTTGTGTAATAGGCTCACCGTGGTAAGAACTGGCAAAACGGTAATCATTCGCGACCGCATTTGCCCCTGTTTTAACACCTGTTTCAATATGGCTTTTTACATGCTTAAAACTGCGCGCCATAATCCACTGATGCTCGTTGGAGTTCTCAAAATGGTGATCAAATGGAGAGTTGAGTACAGCTTCTTGTAAAAGCACTAAGTCTTTATTCTCAATTAAGGACTCAAAATGTTCGTGCCAGCCCTGCATTTTACATTTAAAGACGTTCCATAATAAGACCTTAATGCTCGGTCCAAGATGAAGTCTGGGGGCTTTACCCATCACTTTTAATGATTCAAGTGAACGGTATTGAGCATTAATCATTTCAATGGCCTTATTTACAAGTATGGCGAGAACAAACGAAATAAGTTATTGCGAACCCGCTTATGAAAGGGGATCGCGTTTAGTTCACTATCTGATAACCTTATCGCGACAGACTTTTTTTGCTCAAATATCGTCGTCAGTTTTTTATTAAGGGCAATGTCGTAACATTCTAAATTAATTTCAAAGTTAAACTCCAAACTACGAGCATCCCAATTGCTTGAGCCAATAAATGACCAAATGTTATCGATAAGTACAATTTTACTGTGATCAAAGGGCCGACTGTTTCGGTAAAGCTTTATGCCATGCTCAATGATACGTGGAGCGTTTGCCTGTATTACCCAATCTAAAAACGGAATATTGTTACGCTGCGGCACAATAATTTCAATACAGACTCCCCGCAAAGCCGCGGCGTGCAATGAGGCCATTAAAACTCGATCGGGAATAAAATACGGCGTCATGATCTTTACACTGTTTTGTGCACATGATAGGGCATTGATTAAGGTCCACTTTACTTTGTTATGATGTTCGTCGGGACCGTCTTGAATGACCTTTGCAATTACTTGCTGCTCTTGTTTATTTTCAGCCGAAATTTGATGCTGCGGAAAATCTATCATCTCGCCGGTGGCAAAATACCAATCTTCTAAAAACACTTGGCTAATTTGATCTACCACCGGGCCAACTACTTTAAAGTGTACATCATCAATTGGACTGTTCGCCGAGGCGACTAAGTTGTTTTTACTAATATTCATTCCGCCAACATAGGCATGCTCGCCATCTATGCAAAGAATTTTGCGATGATTGCGCAGGTTAATAAAACGAATGCCGGTGAGTGATATGGTAGGCAAAAATCGCGCGGTTTTAACACCGAGTTTTTTTAAAGCGCGATCTGACTTATGCCAACTGTAGCGAATGCCTATGCCATCTAACAGCACATGCACGCTTACGCCGCGCTGCTTGGCTTTTACCAGCGCAGCAACAAACTGACGACCAATCTCGTCGTAGTCGAATATGTAGCTTGCTAGCACAATAGACTGTTTTGCTTGCTCTATGGATTGCAACATTGCAGGGTAGGCATTGTCGCCATTTATGAGAGGTTCAACACTATTGCCAGTGTAATAATCAGTAGGGTAAATGCTATAGCCTGAAATAATTTCTCCGTGCCAATGCTTGGGTAAATCGAAGAAGTTAAGCATGGAGCGTGGATGCGTTACTTCATGCTTTGGCATAGGTGGATGTTTTTTTTGCGCAAGCCTTTGGATGCGATTGATACCGAATATCCAATAAAACAAACTCCCGACGACAGGAGAAAATACAACCAAGCCAATCCATGCTAATGAGGTACGCTCGTTTTCTTTGTACAACAATACATGTAACGAAGTGAGCAGAGATAAGCTAATATGCATTAAAACGGTTAAGCTTACCCAGTGCGACGATAGCCAATTGAGTCCATCATATATCATTAATCATAACCTTTATTTGAGCCCCTACAGCTCAAAAGTCTACGGATATAAACTTGCTTACAGAATTATACAATAACACCACAACATATTTGACGCAGAACTTTGGTGAAAACTTTATATTATTCACAGTGTTGCTGACAACTGCTGTGTCGGTGATTTACTTGTTTGTACTTAATTACATCATCAGCGGCCTAGATCAACGCCATTTTTTAAGAGAGCGAAGCCTTACGGACGATGGAGCATTGAGTGAAGATATTCAAAATACTCAGAAGCAAAGGCAAAGCCAAAAGAAAAACCAGAGCAGCTTAGATTATTTTGTGACAACAATAAAAATTGTGTTCGGGCTGTTTTTAGTGATATGCGGCCTAGTCATGCTAGTGTTACCCGGGCAAGGCATTATCACCATATTATTAGGCTTAAGCTTGCTCCCCTTCCCAGGTAAACAGAAATTGGAAGCCAATTTATTAGCAAAACCTTCAGTGAGGAAAACACTCAACTGGCTGCGAGAAAAAGCGAATAAACCGCCTTTTATATTTGATTGAGGTTGACGAAAAAAGCATTTCAGAAAACCATGGTACAAGGATTTATCGCAGATGGTATGAGCGAAGAAGCTGCACAGGAAAGGGCTCAGGCGAGCGGCATTCTTCCAGAATTTATTAAAGAGCGGACCAGTACAGTGGTAAATTACACACCGGAAACCTTGAAGTTATTAGGACTGAAGATTATATTTTTAAACGAAAATGGTAAAGTGAGCGCAAGTTGAACCCTAATGTTCATAAAGCACAGTTGTAATTTTTTGTGGCTGTAATTGCTCAGTAATTGCATGAATGCTGGCTCCAATCAACTAGCGAGCTGACGAAGTCAAAAAGCCACTAATCTAAACGCTTCTTAAACCTCAATGAAGCCACAATAAGACCCACAACAGTAAAAATGC
>CAZUON010000005.1:0-64376 GCA_964621345.1 uncultured Glaciecola sp.
AAAACATTGGGTAGTCTTAAAGCAATAAAAAAGGCCTCGAAAATCGAGGCCTTTAATGTGGTTGCGGGAGCTGGATTTGAACCAACGACCTTCGGGTTATGAGCCCGACGAGCTACCAGACTGCTCCATCCCGCGTCTGAACTGGTAATCAGCGTGTTGCTGAAGAGGTGCGTATTATACATAGGGAGTATTGTGTTGCAAGCCCCATTTTCACATAAAATCAAAAAATACGTTGTTTGCTTGTTTTTTGATCTACCACTGATTTTTATTTAAACGTTTCCATCTTTTTTGCTAACTCAAAATCAAGTTCACTTATGCCATCAACATCGTGAGTTACCAATTTTACTTCTACTTTGTTGTACACATTAAACCATTCAGGATGGTGTTTTAGTTTTTCAGCCCAAATTGCGATTTGTGACATCCAACCAAACGCACGAATAAAACTCTTAAACTTAAAGGTTTTACTCAACTTGCCCTCTTCTACAACCCACGGCGTATCGCCACTTAATTGATTCAATTGTTCGAGTGCATTTGCTATTTCGCTTTGCTCTAACCGTTTGGTCATTTTCAAACTCCTTTATTACTCTAAATACCGAAAATTGCGTGTTATTAATTATCTAAAACGTAAAAAGCCCCAAGTTGGGGCTTTTTGTCGGGTCTAATTTATGTTGTGCTGTTTATCTAAAATTCAACCGCTAAACGCACATATAACTGACGTCCACGTGGGTCATGAACCTTTGAGTCAAAGCCAGCATTGGTAAACACCTGCGGAGGCTCCTCGTCAAATAAGTTGATGCCACCAAGAGTTAACACGTAACTTGTTTGAGTATCCATCAAAGTGCCTACATCAACCGTAAATTGAGCATCTACGGTAACATGACTATCGATTTCACGGAAACCATTGCCATCGTCAGCTAAATTTTGGTCATCATCGTAACTGCTAATGTATCGAACAAACACATTCGCACTATAGGCTTGATGACGCCATCCTAAACCAGCGTTCGCTCGCAATTCAGGCGACGATACACCGATATTGGTAAAGTTACGACGACCTGCACCATCTATTTCGCCCGCTTGAGGGTCAATTAGATCATACGACGTAATGTAGGTCGCTGTTAGGTTAGGCACAAAGCTACCAAAGTCAGTATCTATTTTATAGCTTGTGACAAAGTCAAAGCCGTTAGTTGTCAGTTCACTAGCGTTAACGAAGGTGTTATTGACTTGCACCAATGGACCGTTTAGCGGGTCTCCAGCGCGTATAATACGGTCAGGGTCTTGAGGGTTTGCATTCAAGATAGCTTGTGCGCTTTCTTGAATAATTAGCTCTTCAAAATCAAAGTTCCAATAATCAACCTCAATAGACCAATCATCAAGCGGCTCAAAAGAAAATCCAATGTTATAGGCTTGAGATTCTTCAGGAACGAGTTGGTCATTACCTGCGGTTCTCACTGCGGCAAAGGCATTTGCACCACCAATTAGTGGGTCACTTAACTGTTGCAGGGATGTCGCACCACCATTTCGCATGAAGACCGAAGGCGCTCTGAATGAAGTTGAAATAGAACCACGCAGAGAGAAATCATCAGTCGCGCGATAGTTAAATGCTAACTTAGGATCAAGTGTATCACCAATAGTACCGCCGTAATCTTCGTAACGAAGGGCCACTTGAATATCAAGGTCATCGGTCACTGGTAACGCGATTTCAGCAAATGCTGCCCATACATCTAGGCTGTCGGCAAAATCAGGGTTACCGATAACAAAGGTAAATGAATCTTGGTTAGATAATGCATCATAGTCTTGGGCTAAAGACTCATCACGATATTGCATACCTACCGCTAAGCCGGCAACGCCTCCATCCATATCAAATACGTCAAATGATGCAAATCCCTCATATACCTCAAGCGTTGACTTAGAGTCAATTACTTGCTGGCCAGAAAACGAATCAATTACATTTTGGCTATTTGGTAATGTGGTGAAACTTGTTGCAAAAGGGTTGAAGTATTCACAGTTGCCTTGGCCTGGGGTACCTGTAATTGGGTCACAGCCTTGTCCACCTAAACCATTTAATGCAAGAGAAAACTCGGTACTAATAACGTCTTCTACAGAAAATAAGAAGTCGTTAGTTGCGTTGGTGTAACTGACTTCCCAGAAACCATCATCTAACTCACCTTGCAACATGGTATTAAAGCGGAAAGTGTCTGATTCAGTATTAGCTGGATCTGCTTCAAAACCGTTACCTTCAGCACGACCAAAAAACACTACAGCCTGACCAAATGGGTTACTAGGATGAGTGGCAGGAACCAAGGGTCCGGTTAGAATTGGGAAACTAGGTGCGCCGCCACGCTCAGCACGATTTCGCGCGTAACTGATTTCTGAAGACCACGTTAAGCTGTCTGATATCTCGTAATTTGCTTTTACGTAGGCATTTACGCGTGTCTCGTCTGGCACATAAGAATATCCAGGTCCGAAGTCAAATCCACATAAACCGATGTCAAGACCAGGGACGGTTCCAGGCGGTGCTAAAAGTTGTGGGAAGCCGCCAAATTCTGCACAGCCAAAGGGGTCAATAACGGGCGTTCCAGCTAATGGACCTTGTGTGAAGAAATATGCGCCGGGATTTCCTAAGGCACTGGTATCATCTTGCGGGCGAGACAAACGACGGTCTGATAAAAACATAGGGGAGCGATTCGTATAGCTTAACGCGGCAACAATACTTCCTTTGTCAGACGTAGCTCCCCATAAGCCTTGGAGTACATATTCTTTGTTATCACCATGAGCGCCATCTTGATAGTCAACCGTGACTTTAGCTCCATCGTAATTACGTTTTGTAATAAAGTTAACGACACCAGCAACAGCATCAGAACCATAAAGTGCAGAAGCACCATCTTTTACGATTTCAACTCGGTCAATCGCAATCATTGGCACTAAAGAGCTGGTATCAACAAAATTTAAACCTTCATTGGTTTGTTGTGATGTCACCACTTGGCGTTTATTGTTTAAGAGTACTAAGGTTGACGCAACCCCTAACCCTCTCAGGTTGATATTGGAAGTACCAGCGGTAGCATTTTGTGTAAATGCATCAGGCGTATTCTCTGAGCCCGTATTAATCGTGAGTGTTTGCGTAATGTCCGCAATATTTTTTGCGCCGATCGCGTCAATCGCGACACTGTCGACAATAGATAACGGTGAAGGTGATTCAAAGTTTTCGCTTCGTCTCACAAAACTACCGGTTACCATAATCAATTCGACTTCAGAATTTTCTGCACTGTTATCGTCATTGGCCTGCGCGATAACCATTGACGGAGCTAGCGAGAGCTGTGCTGCGACTAGCGCTGCAATAGCTGTTTTTTTGCCAGTAAACTTCATAAATCATCCCCTAGTGTGGAAGTGCACCACTTCAATCAGCGGTGTTATTATTGGTATATCTTATACAACTACGCTTTATACTAGGAAATGATCAAGGCTTTGTAAATTTTTTGTTACTTATGTGTAAGTATTTTTTATTCGCATGGTCTGACCAGCTTGAAGAAAAATCACAAAAACGTGTAGTAGCTTTTAAGCTGTCAACTACAGACGTGGTATAACGAGCATTAAAAAGCTTCCCACCAAAGCAGGTTTATCCCGCCCTTCTATGCGTACGCTGGTGTTAAACTTATGTAAATAACCACTGCTCTTTTTCTCAATCTCAATTAACGAAAAATCAAATTTTATTTTGTCTTCAACACGCACAGGCTCAAGATAACGAAGTGAATCAATGCCGTAATTTAACATCGTGAATTTTTTGTCGTCTACACTCACACATTCAGCAAACATCTTTGGCATTAGCGCCGCTGTTAAAAAACCATGAGCAATAGGCACCTTAAATGGGCTTTCTTTGGCACAGCGCTCAGCATCGAGATGAATCCATTGAAAGTCTTGCGTAGCTTGCGCAAATTCTGCCACTTTTTGTTGGCTTACCTGAAACCATTCAGGAGACGATAAACTCACTCCCACATTCAATTCAGAAATATCCATATTAATCCTATTTTATTACTGTTTTTAATTGAAAACACCTTATACTATTAACAGCAGTGATAATTCAATTGATTATTCGAATAACAAAATATTGAATTGATGAATGTTCTACTTTGAGCGCTCAATACCAAGCAAGAAATAATGGAGAAGTACATGAATTTACATCGTATTGATTTAAACCTATTCGCTGTATTCGATGCGATCTACACCGCTGGTAGTTTAACAAAAGCTGCTGATGTACTGTGCATAACGCAACCTGCGGTGAGTAATTCATTAGCGCGCTTGAGAGACATGCTCAACGATCCTCTTTTTGTTAGAACCGGACATTCAATGACGCCAACACCGGTTGCTCAAAATATCATTGTGCCCGCACGTGAAGCACTCGGTTTGCTGCGCAAAAGCGTTCAACAAAGCCATGTGTTTGAACCTGAAAGCTCCACCAAGGAATTTCATTTCTCTAGCCGAGACTTATTAGAGGTGAGCATCATGCCTCGCTTAATGGCACGCTTACAAAACTTGTCACCAAACATTACGCTAACCAACTATGAAGTCGCCCGTAATAGTGTGGTATCTGGAATGGCGAGCGGTAGTTTAGACTTTTTTGCTGATGCCTCTACATTTACCGACCCTCACCTTAAAAAACAACAAATAGCACAAGATAGATTTGTTGTGCTTGCCCGTAAAAATCACCCTCTTCTACAAAAAGGACTGACTTTAGACGCGTTTTTAAAATTGGGTCACATCAATGTGTCCAACCGCCGACGAGGCGCAGGCCCTGTGGATATCGCACTTGATAAACTTGGCGAGAAGCGCAAAGTTGTTATGCGCTCACAACACTTTTTAACCGTACCTAGCGCCATCGTTAAAACCGATATGATTGCATGTATTCCCTATCATTTAGCAAAACACTATGATTTAGCAATGTATGAAATACCTTTCGATATTCCCCCAATCGAATACTACTTATATTGGCATTTGAGCGCAGATCATGATGCAGCGCATCGCTGGATGAGAGAGCAAATTGCTGAAGTAGCAAAGGCGTATAACCCTGAATAAGCCAGGTCAACTTAGTCAGCTTTAGGTATATTCTTTTACACCTTATTATGGGTATGGGCGTTGTCATGTAGTCCTATTTACATAAAACTGCGCGGGTTTAAAATAACTCAGTAAAAGGTCCACTACCATGAAGAAATTTACACGTATTTTAGCAGTTTCTGCATGCGCAATAAGCGCTATTAGTTTCAACGCGAATGCCAGTATTGAAACTGCACTAGCAAACATTTGCAATATTGTGCAAAGCGATGACAAATCAGAGTTACGAAAAAAAATGCGAGATGTGCAGTCAAACTATTCAATGAAGCTTGGCGACTATTACGATGGCATAAGCTGTAACGGGAATAGTCTTATACGCACGGCGCTATTGAGTAACGCGACAAAAGCAGGTACTTTGCTTGTTAAAAAAATGCCTAAATCGAAATTAGGCGAACCCGAAACCGACGGCATCCTTCTCACTGACTGGATTGCTAGCAATGGGCTTGATAGCAGTGAAATTGCTGTAGTAGTAAAAGAAAGAATGTAGCTTGGGTTAAGTTTAAGGGTTTAATACCTTAGGTGAATTTACATGCAGAGATAGTACTTGAGCGTTGCAGATAAGTCGGCGCTCAAGTAATTTTACCAAACTTTTTAAGCATGAAAATCTTTAATTTCAACAATCACTTTTTCAGCTTCTTGGTGATGTAACCAATGATTGGCATTCTCAAATTTAACTAGTGTTAAATTCTCTATCCAATCTTCCATACCGTTTAATACCTCAGGTACAAAAGCAGTATCTTTCATACCCCACAATACCTGCGTGGCTACTTTAATCTCAATCTTAGGCAATTTGACCTTTGTGTTTACACGAATGCGTTGAGTCACTAGTTGCGGCATATTTTTATAATAGGCAAATGATTGCTCCATGGAAAATCGGTCAGACCATTGCATTAAATAAGCCCGTTGTTGTTGCTGCGACAAGCCCTTAAATACTCTACCATAAAGACCTTTTAGCATGCGATGCTCATTCGCACTTGTTATATCAAAGGCGTTGTCACTTATTAAATCGCTAATGTAATCAGAGTTCGCTTGTTGTGCAGGATTGTGCGCCATTTCCCGCGTAAACGCAGTTGGGTGCGCCGCATTTAAGATTGTGAGCTTATAAAATTGTCGTTTATGAAAGGCCACTAAAGGCCATGCAATCACCCCACCCCAGTCGTGTGCCACAAGGTGCACTTTACCGTTATCACTAATCGCATCGATAAACTCAGACATCACATCTACTAAGTGCGGAATGTTGTAATCTTCAATTTCATCAAAACCAAGAGATCCATTATAACCCGGTAAATCAGGGGCAATGACGCAAAAATCAGTCGATAAGGCTTGTATATAATGCTCCCAAGTCCAGCTATTTTCTGGGAAGCCATGCAGCAATACAATAATAGGTTTTTGAATATTGTCATTGAGAGGGTCTTGTCCCTCAACACATAAATACTGAATAGTAGTATCGCTGATCTGGACCGTTCGCATGTCTATCATTTTATTTGTCCTGCTTGCTCTTTCGCTAACGTTAACATAACTATTTTAAGTAGCTTAGCATGCTTTATTTACGATGTTCATCCCGAAAAAAAGCCAGATTAACAAAATAATCTGGCTCGGGTTTTACATAATATTTAGGTGAAGTTTGCGAGTCTATTTACCAACTGAAAACAAAGCTTCGTCCATTTGCATCAGGTTTTCACTACCTGAGTTTATCGCCGAAACTAACGAACGCGTTCGGGTCAGCATTCGGTCAAAGTAGAATTTAGCGGTCATTAATTTTGCCCGGTAAAAGTCTTCTTCACTGGTGCCTTCATCTAACTTCTGCTGAGCGGTCACAGCCATTTGTAGCCAAAAATAGCCAACAGTGACATAGCCTGCATACATCAAATAGTCTACCGATGCTGCACCTAGCTCATCAGGATTTGATTGTGCCGCCTGAGCAATATCGTTACTCAATTGTAACCACTCATCTACGTGAGAGTCGATAGCGTTTGCCCAAGCATTAAACTGTGACTTGTCGCGCAGGCTCGCACAATAGGTTTTCATTTCGGTTGCAAATACTTTTAGTAACTCACCTTTAGAGCCAATCACTTTGCGAGCCAACAGGTCTATGGCTTGGATGCCAGTAGTTCCCTCATACATCGTGCAAATTCGCGTATCTCGAGCTAACTGCTCCATACCCCACTCTTTAATATAACCGTGGCCACCGTATACTTGCATACCGTAACTGGTCGCTTCTTGTGCGGTTTCAGTTAAGAAGGCTTTAACGATAGGTGTCAACAATGCTAGTTTTGCTTCAGCAATTTGTTTAGCTTGGTCATCGTCAGAGTATAAGGTAGTGTCTACCATCTTCATGCAGTAAGCAGCCATCGCACGCTTACCCTCCGCTAAAGACTTCTGCGTCAATAGCATGCGTCTAACGTCTGGGTGAACGATAATCGGGTCAGCGGGGCCTTCGTTGTTTTTCTTGCCGGTTAATGAACGAAATTGTAAGCGGTCTTTTGCGTATGCTAGCGCGCCCTGATAAGCTGCTTCGGTAGCAGAGAGCCCTTCCATTCCAGTACCGATTCTGGCGATATTCATAAAGGTAAACATACATTGCAAACCACGGTTTGCCTCGCCCACTAAAAAGCCCTTAGCGCCATCGAAGTTCATTACGCAAGTCGCACTCGCCTTAATACCCATTTTATGCTCAATAGACCCGCATTTAACGGTGTTTCTATCGAGAATATTACCTTGTGCGTCCACATTAAATTTTGGCACTAAAAATAACGATATTCCCTTTGTACCAGCCGGTGCGTCTGGTAGTCTCGCAAGCACTAAGTGAACGATGTTGTCGGACATGTCATGCTCACCCGCCGATATAAATATCTTCGTACCGGTGAGGCTATAGCTGCCATCATCATTTGGCTCAGCCTTACACTTCAACATACCTAGGTCGGAACCACAGTGTGATTCTGTTAAGCACATAGTGCCAGTCCAAGAGCCTTCTATTAGACGTGTTAAATAAATTTCTTGTTGCTCTGGTGTGCCGTTTGCTTTTAAGGTTTCCATGCAACCTTGGCTCAAACCTGGATACATCGCCCAAGAATGATTAGCACCTGAGAACCATTCAGCCATCGTCGTTGATAAGGAGTAAGGTAGTCCTTGACCACCGTGCTCAACCGGGTGCGCCATTGAAGGCCAGCCACCATCCACGTATTGTTTGTAAGCTTCTTTAAAACCCGGCGGCGTGGTTACAACACCATCGTCAAATTGACAGCCTACTTCGTCACCCACTTGGTTTAACGGGGCCAATACGTTTTCAGCAAATTTAGCCGCTTCATCGTATATTGCGCGAATGAGATCATCAGTGGCATCTTCAAAGCCTAGTTGCTGATAATGTGCTTCCATGTCCAATAATTCTTGCGTGACAAATAACGTATCTCGTTGTGTCGCTTTATAGTTCTGCATTAGTAGTACTCGCTCTAATTATCTGTTGTTTTTAATGTTCAGTTTTTGATATTCAAATTCACGATGAGCCACACATATCATGGCTACATCATTATTTATTTAATGAAGAAAACGACTTATTTTGCTCAACTAAGTCAAGCAGCAGTTTAGATGGTGCAAACCACTGTTTACCATACTCACCTAAGCTGCTTTGATAATGTTGCATACGCGCTAACACATTACTTAATCCAACCTCGTCTGCATACTGCATGGGGCCGCCTCTGAATACGGGGAAGCCGTAGCCATATACATAAATTACGTCAATATCACTGGCTCTTTGGGCAATGCCTTCTTGTAGGATATTTGCCCCTTCGTTGATTAACGGATAGATGCAGCGTTCCAGAATTTCCTGATCGCTAATTTCACGTTGTTCAATGCCTAACTCTTTTGCTTTACGAGCAGCAATTTCCATTACGCTTGGGTCAAATATTGGCTTGCGTTGGCCTGGCTCGTAGTTGTAAACACCTTTGCCAACTTTCAGCCCTACTCGACCGGCTTCGACCAGCTCGTCGGCAACAACGCAGTAGCTTGGGTCATGTTCGATAAACGCTTTTCGCGATTGGCGTACAAAGTAGCCGATATCTAAGCCAGCCATATCACCCATCGTAAATGGTCCCATTGGCATGCCCAGTTGCATGATGACACGGTCTACTTGTTCAGGTGTTGCGCCCTCAAGCATTAAACGATTCGCTTCACGGCCGTAAACTTCAATCATTCGATTGCCCACAAAGCCAAAACACACTCCGACTAATACGCCAACTTTTCGAATAGTCTTGGCTAACTTCATCGCCGTTTTAATCACTTCGTCTGAAGTTTTATCGGCGCGTACAATTTCCAATAACTTCATCACGTTTGCAGGCGAGAAAAAGTGCAGACCAATCACATCCTCTGGACGAGAAGTTGATTCGGCAATTTCATTTATGTCTAACGTTGAAGTGTTCGACGCAAGTATTGCACCGGGCTTACAGACTTTATCAAGCGCTGAGAATACTTCTTTTTTAACCGACATTTTTTCAAATACCGCCTCAATCACCAAGTCAACATCAGCAAGGGCTTCATAATCAGTCGCTCCGCTCAATAACGCCATTCGTTGCTCAACTTGGTCTTGGGTAAGCTTGCCCTTTTTAGCTGAGTTTTCGTAGTTACGACGAATCACTTGCAGGCCTTTATCAAGCGCTTCTTGCTTGAGCTCTAACATCAGCACAGGAATACCGGCATTTGCAAAATTCATTGCAATCCCGCCGCCCATAGTACCTGCACCGATAATAGCAACTTGCTTTATACTTCGTTCTTGTGTGGTTTTTTGGAGTCCAGGCACATGACTCGCCGCCCGCTCAGCAAAGAAAAAGTGCTGTTGGGCTCGCGCTTGGGGTGTTTCTAAACATTGCATAAAGAGCTTTGATTCCTCTTTAAGCCCTTTATCAAAACTGAGCTCGTAGGCAGCTTTGACAGCTTCAACACACTTTAATGGAGCAAAAAATCCCTTCGATTTCTTCGCTACTTGCTCGGCGTATGCCTCGAATAAACCTTGTGTTTCAGCTGTCATAGTCAAATCTATTTTTGAAACTGGACGAGGACCTTGGGTAAGGGCAGTTGCTGCAAACGCCTTTGCACTGTCGAGTAGGGCCTCCGGTGATTCTACAAGTGACTCAAAAACCCCATTTAGCTTCACTACAGGGGTTGGCGCACCAGATACAATCATATCAAGTGCAGTTTTAGCATCGAGTAATCGAGGTAGGCGTTGCGTGCCGCCCGCACCGGGTAAAATTCCTAAATGCACTTCGGGTAATCCGACTTTATTTGCGCTCACGCTAAAGCGATAATGACAAGCTAAGGCAAGCTCCAAACCACCGCCAAAGGCACTCCCCCCTAAGGCAGCAATTACTGGTTTAGGTGAGTTTTCGATAAAATTAAGCACCTCTGGCAACATAGGCTCCAGATTTCCTCCAGAAAACTCACTGATATCTGCTCCCGCGCTGAATAAGGGCAAGGCACTAGCAATAATTATTGCTGTGACATCCGACTCATCTAATGCCGCTTGTACTGCTAACATAAGACCTTGCCTAACAGCCTGAGACAAAGCGTTTACAGGTGCATTATTTAACGTGATTACAGCAAGATTATCGGTTTTTTCAATGGCTACGCATGCGCTATCAATTTGCATAAAGAAATCCTAATTAATTTCGGTATTAACATAAGATTAACGCAAAGTCTGTCTATCAGCCCAATTTATTGATTTAATGTTGATTAATAACGAAAGCTAATGATTGTTAGGTAGTTGTAAGGCATCGCGGGCATCACTTACTCGTTCTAACGATTAAAAATACAAATAATTGATACTACATTGTCAGTTTAATGAATTGTGCGTTTTCACTGTTTACCGATATACTGTTAATAAATTGTAAATAAATGGTGAACATGAAGATTCTTAAAACACCCTCTGAGCGATTTGAAGCACTGGCCGGTTATAGCTTTCAACCAAACTATCTTGATGTTGGCGAACCAGAGCAAAGCCTGATGATGCATTATGTGGACTATGGTAAAAAAGACGCGCCGGTCATACTCATGCTACATGGCCAACCTACTTGGAGTTACTTATATCGGAAAATGATATGTAAAGCTGAGGCTGAGGGCTATCGCGTTATTGCGCCTGATTTGATCGGCTTTGGAAAGTCTGACAAATTTGCCTCGCAAAGCCCCTATACATATGCCAATCACTTGATGTGGCTCGAACGTTTATTGCTAGCGCTGAAAATTACCGATGTTCATTTAATATGCCAAGACTGGGGTGGCCTGTTAGGCCTGCGACTGCTTGTAAAATTCCCCGATTTATTTGCTAGCGTGGTTGCTGCAAATACAATGCTACCAACTGGAGAGCATCCACCAGGTGAGGCATTTTTAAAGTGGCAAGCGTTTTCGCAAAACGTAGAGCATTTCGAGGTAGGCAAAGTCATACAAAATGCCACCGTAAATGACATGATTAGCGAGGTTATTATGGCCTACGATGCGCCCTTTCCAAGTGAAGAATACAAATGTGGGGTCAGGAAATTTCCAATGTTGGTACCCATATCAATTGACGATCCTGAAAGCGAAAATAACCGCAAGGCATGGCAAGTACTCATGACCTTAGACAAACCGTTTTTAACTGCGTTTAGCGATAATGATCCTATTACCGCTGGTGGCGATAAAATTATGCAAAAGCTCATACCCGGATGCAAAGGACAACCTCACGTCGTAATTAAAGGAGGCGGGCATTTTCTTCAGGAAGATGTTGGTGAGCAGTTAATACAACACGCACTCTCATTTTTTAAAAAGGTAAATGTAAATGGATAAACTTCTCGATTTTTCAGACTCTGTAGGTCTAATCACTGGTGCAGGAAGCGGTTTTGGTAGAGCCCTAGCCATGGCGCTACATGAGCGCGGTGCGAAGCTAGTTCTAACGGATATAAACGAAAGCGGTTTGCAATCTACCGCCTCTTTATTACCCGATAGCAGTAAGGTCCTAACGATAGCATGTGATGTCGCACAAGAAGATAGCTCAATAGACAGTGTCGCCTTGGCCATGAAGGAATTTGGCCGCCTCGATTTTGCGGTAAACAACGCAGGTATCGCCCACCCTCAGGGTCCTATGCATGAAATGACAAATGAAATTTATGACAGCCAGTTTGCGGTAAACGTGAAAGGTGTTGGCTTTGGCATTAAACATCAAGCTAAGGTAATGTTAAAGCAAGGTTCAGGACATATTCTGAATATCAGCTCGGTGGCAGGCTTAGGCGGTGCGCCTAAAGGTGGAGCTTATAGCGCGGCAAAGCATGCTGTTATTGGTTTAAGCAAAACTGCCGCCATTGAATACGCAAGATACAATGTAAGGGTGAACACGATATGCCCTTTCTTTAGCCCTACCGACATCATGAATATTGAAGGCTTAAGTACTCAGGCTGAAAAAGATAAACTTGGGTTAGGTGCGCCCATCAAACGTATCAGCACAATAGATGAAATAGTCAACGTTATGGTACTCATCTTGTCCCCTGCCAATACCTACATGACAGGCCAGTCTATTGCCATTGATGGTGGCGTTACTGCTTGGTAAGCAACCGATAACAACATCCGAATACGCTTAGCCACGAATGAAACCGTATTGTGCAACATACCCTAGTATCGATACATGGTCTTTTACCCCGTTTGATTTGTTTTATGCTTAGTCATGAAATAACCAAACGGAGTAAACATCATGTTGAAAAAGATACTTATACCGTTACTCGCAATTGCACCACTTTCATTCTCTACGCCTGCCAGCGCTGAGATTGAGGCGGCACTTGCAAACATCTGCGAAATTGTAAAAACAGATGACAAAAGCGAGTTACGTAAGAAAATGAAAAACGTACGTTCTAATTACCAAATGCAGTTGCGTGATTATTACAACGGCATTAGTTGTGGCGGCAACAGCCTGATAAAACTAGCGATTTTAAATAACGCAGTGGACGCAGGCACCTTATTGGTGAAAAAAATGCCAAAAAAGCTTTTAGCGGAGCCGGAAACGGACGGTAAAACCTTGTCTGCTTGGATTAACGAGCAAGGCCTAGCCGACAATGCCGTTGCGAAAGAGCTCTTAGATAGAATATAGCAGTTTTCACATATGTTGATATACAGTTCAACATGGTAGGCAAAGGCAACTTTGCCATTAGTGGCCCCTTTACGGGGCCATTTTTTATTCTGCGCTGTTGTGAAAAGCTCTAGGAGATAGTACTGAGTCCCCGGTTTAAGGGACGATTACGACCTTTCCTTTTACCTGACGATTCGTTACTTTGTCGATGGCTTTGACAGCGTCTTTTAGAGCAAACGCTTCGTCGATGTGTACTTTCACTTTTCCTTTTGCATACCAGGTAATTAGCTCTTCCATATTCGCAATAAAGGTTTGTGGCTCATGTGCAACAAAGGATCCCCAAAATACACCAACGACAGAATAGCCTTTCACTAAGGCCAAGTTGACTGGGAACTTAGGAATATCACCACCAGCAAAGCCGATAATTAACAAGCGACCGCCCCAAGCGACAGAGCGTGAACAGGCATGAAAAATATCGCCTCCAACACACTCATATACAACATCAACACCTTTGCCATTAGTCAATGACTTTACCGCGTCTTTTAAGTCTTGCTCACTGTAATTAATGGTATGTTCTGCGCCATTATGTTTTGCGACTTCGCATTTTTCATCACTGGAGCAAGCAGCAATAACCGTCGCGCCCATTTCTTTTGCTATTTGGACCGCCGCTAACCCTGTCCCACCAGCTGCTCCCGTAACTAAAAGGGTCTCGCCTGGTTGTATTTGTGCGCGTTGTTTCAGTGCATGATGCGCAGTTGCATGCGCAGTTACAAGCCCAGCTGCTTCTTCTAAAGGGATCAAATCAGGTATTGGCATCACCTGCGATGCAGGTACTGCGACCTTCTCTGCATATCCACCTAAACTGCAAATACCTAAGACTCTCATACCCACTTTTAAGTGCTTAACCCCCTCACCAACTTCACTTACCGTACCGGCCACTTCCGTTCCTGGGATAAAGGGCAACTCAGGTTTCAATTGGTACAAACCCTGCACTAATAGGCTGTCAGGAAAGTTAACCCCTGCAGCGGCAACGTCAATCACCACCTGCGCTTTGCCCGCTTTAGGCACTTCAAAATCTTCATATTTTAAATCTGATACGGGAGCAAAGTCATGACACACGATTGCTTTCATTTGGTCTACCTTTATTAAATAGCTGTTAAAAAAAGCCTTACTTATAAAAGGCTTCCATACTTAATTACGTATATTATTATGCTTGTTTTGCCGCTTGTGCCTGAATCAGGTTTCGTCCTAATTGCATCATATGCACCTGGTCTGGACCATCGGCTAAGCGGATCGTACGGGCGTATGCTAATGTAGCCGACAAAATAGTATCTTGCGAAGTACCTGCAGCCCCATGTAGCTGGATCGCCTCGTCTATCACTTCACACGCCATTTTAGGGGCAACAATTTTAATTGCTGCGATGATATTCTTCGCTACTTTGTTGCCATAACGGTCCATTTGATCGGCCGCTTTTAAGGTCAGTAATCTCGCCTGCTCAATTTTACAATACATCTGCGAGATACTCTCTCTGACACTTTGTTGCTTTGACAAGGGCTGACCAAAAGCAATACGTTGTTCAACTCGCTCACATGCCATATCTAAAGCTCTTTGTGCACAGCCAATCAGACGCATACAGTGGTGAATCCTTCCTGGTCCTAAACGTCCTTGCGCAATCTCAAAGCCCCGGCCCTCTCCAAGTATGAGATTTTCAGCAGGCACGCGTACATTTTCAAACAACACTTCGGCATGTCCAATGGGCTCGTCCAAATAGCCCATAGCCGACATCGCCCTAACAACGGTTACGCCTTGTGTATCTAAGGGAACTAAAATTTGTGATTGTTGAGCATGACGGGGCGCTGTCGTATCAGTTTTCCCCATCACTATTAGTATCTTACAATTGTCGTTCATAGCACCACTGGTATACCATTTACGGCCATTGATTACGTATTCATCGCCATCTCTAGTAATTGATGTCTCGATATTAGTCGCATCAGAAGATGCGACATCAGGCTCTGTCATGGCAAAGCCTGAGCGAATTTCACCTGCTAGCAACGGCATTAGCCATTGGGATTTTTGTGCGTCACTGCCATACTTTGCTAATACCTCCATGTTTCCGGTATCAGGCGCGCTGCAATTAAAGATTTCGCCACTGAACATGACCCTCCCCATTTGCTCACACAAGGGCGCATACTCCAAATTAGTCAGGCCTGCACCAAGCGGTAAATATTCGCTCGGTAAAAATAGGTTCCATAAACCAGCCGCTTTCGCTTTTGCCTTTAGCTCTTCCATCATGGCAGGCGTTTGCCACATACTGGGTGTACTGGCGTTGCTTGCGACTGCATCATGATATTGTTGTTCAACAGGATAAACGTGTTCATCCATAAAGGCGTTTAATTGATTTAATAGGCCTTGGGTTTTTTCACTGTAATCGAAGTTCATAATCGTTGACCTTATACTAGCTGTAGGTAATGAGATGTTGACGCTCTAAATCATCAAGATGTGGCACGTTATTAAAACTACTTAGCTGTGCGGACGATGAATTAAAGTAAATATGATGAATACTGGTGTTTTTTATCTGTAAATTGAAGTCTATTGCTTTAGGGATACTCAAACCGAGTAATTGCATCAAACAAATTGCAATCGCCCCCCCCGATGACACTACCAACACACGCTTATTTGGAGAGTCAAAAACGTTTTGAGCCGCTTTGTTCACACGCCCTTCAAAATGTGACCAATGCTCCGGTAGCTCGCCAAGTCCTTGTTCTGACCATGCCACCATGGCCGATTTAAGAACTCGATACCAATCGCTGCGCGGAGAATCCTTTGCAGGCGTATGTTCTGGGTGTTTTTTTAAATACGCATTAACTACCGCGTTAAAATCAAATTCGTTCCAGCCTGCATCTACCTCAAAGTTGTTACTGTGCCCAACGATTCCTTGTGCTGTCTCTTTATGACGTACCATGTTACCGGTGAGTACTTGGTCAAAATTAATATTACGGGTTTTGAAGTAGTCGCCTAGTAAGCGGCTTTGCTCATGCCCAAGCTTGCTTAGCTTATCGTAATTTTCACTTCCAAAAGATGCTTGCGCGTGTCGGATTAAATATAGTTCAGCCATAAGTGTCCATATTAGACTATGTTAAATTGAGGTTAATGGTTTTTATACACTAAAGGTAATTGATTGTGTTGATATAATGGCATTCATCAAAAATATGCATTTTGTTAATCGAGATCAATATTCGCCCTCGCCGCCTGCGATAGTATCCATCGTTATAATATCTTAATAGTGCGTAAAGCGAGTAAAGCCAGTGGCAGACAACATCAACGATTACTTCGACCAAAAAGTCATGCAAAAATACAACACCGCTGGACCTCGTTATACCTCTTACCCCACCGCGATTGCCTTTGAAGCACTTGATGATGGCGCTTTACTAACAAATGCCCTTAGCACACTTAGTCAAAGTGAAAACGCCAACAAGTTATCCTTGTATATGCATATTCCTTTTTGTCACTCACTTTGCTACTACTGCGGCTGTAATAAGATTGTGACCCGTCATGCCCACAAGGCAGATATTTATCTAGACTATTTAATTAAAGAAATTCAACAGCAAGCAATCGCTGCAAAGGGGTGTAAGGTCGATAGCTTACATTTAGGTGGCGGAACCCCTAGCTTTCTAAGTACGGAGCAAATGAGCCGTTTAATTGATGTCACCCGCGATGCCTTTGATTTTGTTGAAGCGCCTGAGCTCAGCATAGAAATAGATCCAAGAAAAATTGAGCTGAACTACATTGATGTGCTCGCTACCTTAGGCTTTACTCGACTTAGTATTGGTGTACAAGATATTGATAAAACCGTTCAGCAAAGTATTAATCGAGTGCAGAGTACGGTTTTTATTCGAGACTTAATAACACGAGCCCGAGCACTTAACTTTAGCTCAATTAATGTTGATTTAATTTATGGTCTTCCTCATCAAAATCAGGAGAGCTTTCAATGCACCCTTGATGAAATGAAAACCATGAACCCTGATCGTATTTCATTATTTAGTTATGCGCATATGCCGCAACTCTTTGCGGCCCAGCGAAAAATTAAAGATGAATGGATGCCAAGCCCTAGTGAAAAGTTCAGTCTGTTTCGCCAAGCAATTAGTCAATTGAGCGAGCAAGGCTATGAGTGCATTGGCATGGACCATTTCGCAAAACCCGAAGATGAACTTAGCATCGCGAAAAATGAAAAGCGTTTGTATCGAAACTTCCAAGGTTATACCACTAACCAAGGAGTCAGTACCTTAGGGCTAGGTGTATCGGCCATCAGCAGTATCAACGATGTGTACATTCAGAATCACAAAGACCTCAAAGCTTACTATTGCGCCATTGATGAAAAGCAAAATGGCATGGTAAAAGGCATCCAGTTGACGCAAGACGACCTTGTTCGTCGGGCTCTTATTCATGGTTTAATGTGTAATTTCAGCATCGATAAATTCGCATTTGCGAAACAACATGATATCGACTTTGACCAATACTTTGCCACTAGCCTTAAGAACTTGCAGCCGTTTATTGACGATAAACTCATTACCCATACCGATGGCGACATCATCATTCACGACAGAGGCCGCTTAATAGTGCGTAATATCTGCATGAGCTTTGACCAATACCTCAATAAACCCTTGCATCAGACTCGTTACTCAAGAGTAATTTAAATGCTCAGTTAAGCCGTTCAATGGATATAAAAAAGCCCAACGTAGTTGGGCTTTTTTATTTGATTAAATGGGTGAGCCAGGTGGCAGTGGTATGATTTTCATACTTAACGGCCACTCGCCATGGTCCCAATAATGCTCTATGTGTTTTTGCAAAACGCGAGATTGTGGGTCGCGCTTCTGTTTAGAAACGTCACTATGAAACTCAACCAATTGCGCTTGTAAAGCCACTTTCGCCTCGGGTGCCAAAATGTCTGAGCGCAAGGTATCAAAAAATACGCTTAATGCAACGTAACGAATACGCGACTCCAAGGCATCCTCCCCGTCAATATAAATAAGGCGAGTAAAGACCCTATCAATAATTTCCGAGACCGAAGGTATTTCGTTGTCCATGCTATGTTGGTAAGCCACTCTGTTTAAGCGTTCAGGATTGAGCAAAATGCTAAGCGAATAGGCAGCCGCAGATTCTGCCGCAGTCACGGGATCAAAAGCAATCCCCATGCGCGAGCCCATGCTCTCTCTATTACGTTGACTACCATAGGCTTTTGGTGGTAATAAGCTAAGCAGTTTAGGAGACAACATTAAATAATCAGAACTCGCGCTTTGCAACATAAGCTCCAAGGCTTGACGCTGAATATCGGCATCCACTGGCACAACTTTTTTAGGACTGTCCCATGTGGATTTTACTGAATACTCATATTCAATGCCTGAGATTTGTTTAACCAGAGCATCAAGTTGATAGCGATGTGAATAATATATCGGTACCAAGCGCTCCTCAAGTTGCGATAGCGGCTCTCCAAAGGGTAATGAATTCAAACCAAAATTACGCAGGGCGAATTCACGCAATTCACTCACACGAGTAAACTCTTCAATCGGGTCTGCCCCATTATCCCAAAGGTGACCATCAGCAGATGCTCTTTTGGGAATGCGAGCGTCGGGGTCAGACTTATACAAAAAACCCGCATCTTTGGCGCGTGCTACCAAATTTTCTAGTTCAACATTCTCATCTACGCCCTCAGCAAAATCCTGATAACCGTAGTTGACTACATACTTGTCCCATTCCCCGATACCCTTATCGTAGGCATTAGATAAATTCACTTTGCCATTGTCTAATGTCACTAACGGGTGAGGATAATCCATCACCGAGGCGCGGTCATTTTCACTTGCTGCAAAATTATGTGCAATCCCAATGGTATGCCCCACTTCATGCGCCGAAAGCTGGCGAATACGGTCAAGGGCAAGGGATAATTGTTCACTCGTATCACTATTTTGTGACGTAAAAGGACTGGTCAATCCAAGGGCAATTAAATAATCTTGGCGCACTCTCAAAGAGCCTAGTGTGACATGTCCTTTGATGATTTCGCCGGTGCGCGGGTCAACGACTGAGCTACCATACGACCACCCTCGAGTGGCCCTGTGCACCCATTGAATGACGTTGTAGCGCACATCCATTGGGTCAGCATCTTGCGGTAACACTTTAACCTGAAAGGCATTTTCATAACCGGCGGCAGCAAAGGCTTGATCCCACCACAAAGCGCCCTCTCTAAGAGCAGTCATCACCGGCTCAGGAATACCAGGGTCCAGATAATAGACAATCGGCTCAACGGCTTCGCTAACCGCGGCCTTCGGGTCTTTTTTTGCTAAACGATGACGAGGGATATATTTAACTTCCATATTCTCTTCAATGGCCGCACTGTAGTCTTGGTAACTATGCTTCCAAAAGCCAGAAAAGGGATGAAATTTGCGAGGCGTATAGTTATCGTCAGGTAACTGAATAAATGAGTGATGCAAGTGCACAGTCACGCTTTTTGCGTCAGGACTAACATCTTGGATATATTGCCCGCTAGGTGAGCCTGCAAAGGTCACTAGTGCTTCTAACTCGGTATTTTCAGGGAAGGCTTTTGTACGGTTTAAATACACACCGCTGCGGCTCTTATCTACAGAGTAACTCCCTTGCCCACTGTTACTTAGGCGGTCACTAATGCCGTGAATATCAGACAATAAAAAATCGGTGTAGTCAAAACTGAGGCTGTTGTCGCTTTCAGATGAAATGGTAAAGCCGGCAATGACTGAGTCGGCAAACGCTTCGTCAATGCTTAAGCGCTCTGCATCGTTGCTAGAACTTGCACGGTAATCGGTGTTAACTTGTTGGAGCAAAACTTTATTACCAAAACGCACAAATTTGACTAAACGCGTTTCGCCCAATTGTCCGCGGTCTAAACCAATATCATTGGAGCCGATACCACGAGGTAGGCTGCTTTGGAACAGCATTTCTTGATTCAATTGGGAGTGTTCAAGGCGCAAGTGCAACGAGTCACTGCCTTTATCGTAGATAATATCCACAAAGCCTGAAAATTCTTGTTCATTTGCTACGCTTTTACCCTGCAGCAGTAAGGTGCAAAAAAACAACATAAACAAAGCGCTTAAAGAGTTACGCATAACCATCTTTCTCACAATTTACCTCTTTATCTATATAACGATTAAACAAAGCTTGATCTACATCATCACTCTATCGGGTTCATGAGGCTATAGTAAGATTACATAATTGCTATACGCTAATTATTGCATCTTTGACTTAAAGGCATCACAACAATATGGCAGATTCCGTTATCGACATTCACTATGCAAAGACACAGGTACCAGCATCTCAACTGCTGACCTTAGTGCTAGATGAGCATACTGATGTCGCTATGTCTGACCGCCCTATCTTTGGAACTACAGTCACCATTCGAGATGACATTGAATCACTCATCGGTAGTGTATTGCAAGCGGGATTGATTTTAGGCTGGTTAAACTATGTCGATGTGACGAAGTTTGCTTGTATTACTGAAGATAAACACTACCAAGAAGCGAGTCACTATTTTAAAGCCGAATCTAACCAGTTACTGATAACGCGGCCGCTTTTACTTCATAAAGTAGATGCTAGCATGAGTCATAGCAAACAGCTGTTTATCTTCTCTAGCCCCAATGCGAAGGTATCGTCAATTCGAAATGCTTAACTTGCCCAAAGCGTTCACTATACGAACTGCTTTGTAATGTTGCGCTTTTATTGTTCTTTTTGTTTTTACAACAAGTGTTAAATAGACATTGCAAAGTGATGGGAGGCAGTCCGGCACTTGCTGGACACGAGCAAGCACCGAACTAACACTTTGATGAGAAAAGCCATTCCATGGTTTTCTATCAAAGCACACACAACATCTATTGCTTAGCAAAATTACTGCCATTATTATTTTTCTTTTAATTTCAACCACTTAGTGCATTCAAGCTTCAAGAAGCCTGCCTATGCTCAACTAATTTGGTGCAATTGAATTGCTGTACGCACCAAAAAAACGCGCTATCATATGATACATATTACAATGCGAAGGAATTAGTATTTATGCAACAAGTTGAAGTAAAGATTCTCGATGATCGAATTGGCAAGGACATTCCACTCCCAACATATGCAACTGAAGGCTCTGCAGGCATCGATTTAAGAGCCTGTATCGACCAGGATGTCACCTTACAACCCGGGCAGACCGAATTAATCCCTACCGGTATCGCGATTCACATGAAAAACACAAATATGGCGGCTACCATATTGCCCCGCTCAGGTTTAGGGCATAAAAAAGGCATTGTGTTAGGCAATCTGGTGGGTTTAATTGACTCTGACTATCAGGGACAACTATTCATATCTTGCTGGAATAGAGGGCAAGAGGCATACACAATTGAGCCAGCAGAGCGTATTGCACAGTTAGTATTTCTTCCTATCATTCAACCACGATTTGTTGTGGTTGACGATTTTGCTAGCAGTGAGCGTGGTGAAGGTGGATTTGGCTCTTCGGGCAGCCAATAACATGCGTATTTAAAGTGTATTCGTACTCAATAAAAAGGGCAGTCACTGGAGACTGCCCTTTTACGTTATCTTTTGCTTAGCACCTTATTTACGCATCGTGCCATACGATTTTATCTTGGTAATCGCCCAAGATAATCGGTGCAAATCGCTCCTCAATGACATGACGTTTTACTTTTAAAGTAGGTGTGAGTAAATCATTTTCAATCGACCATTCTTGTGAAAATACGACCATACGGTCGAGGCGCTGATGGCTTTCAAGTTTCACATTTAGGCTGTTAAGCGTTTGTGTTAAAGACGCACTTATATCGTCTTTATTTTGTCGACGCGCCTCCTCAGATAAAACCAATAATGCGATAGGTTGTGGTAAGCCAGTTCCCGTCACGCAAACTTGCTCAACAATAGGATTTTCCATGATTTTGGCTTCAATCGGCGCTGGGGTAACATACTTTCCTTTTTCAGTTTTGAAAATATCTTTAAGCCGCCCAGTAATTCGCACGTACCCTTCAGAATCGATTTCACCTTTGTCACCAGTTCGCAGATATCCATCGTTGGTGAATACGCCACTGGTTTTTTCTTGATCTTTATAATAGCCAATCATGTTGCAAGGCGACTTCACCTGAATCTCACCGTCTTCAGCGATGCGGATATCAACGCCTTCATAGGCTTGGCCAATGCAGCCAATTTTGTCATGTCTAAAAGGTACGCTACTGGTGCCGTAAGCACAGTTTTCAGTCATTCCCCACCCTTCAGATATATTGATACCTATTTTGCTAAACCATTCTATGGTCGCCGGAGCAAGCGGTGCTGAGCCTGACGCCCAAAGACGTGCAGAACCAAGCCCTAACTGCTCTCTTATTTTTGCTGCTACTTTTTTGCCAACAAAGGGAATACTTAACAAGAAATTAAGTTTCTTCTGGGGAATTTTACCCAATACGCCCATCTGAAACTTCGTCCAAAGTCTTGGTACTGAGATAAATAAAGTAGGTTGGCAACTTTTAACATCGCGGGCAAAAGTGTCTAAAGACTCAACAAAGTGCAGCGTCATTCCCGAATAAAAACTGGCAAGCTCTACTAATACTCGCTCAGTAATGTGGGCAAGTGGTAGGTAGCTCATGATTCTATCGTCAGCGTTGACCGTGAGTGCACTCAAGGAGCTTTGGGCAGCCCAACAAATCGTCTGATAGGTATGCACAACGCCCTTGGGCTGGCCCGTACTACCGGAGGTATAAATGATGGTCATAATTTCATTCATATCTGGCACAGGGCTTTCATTTAAAGGCAAGATATCGGTAAATTCTTCCCACGAATGAGCGCCAGGCAGGTCTGGGTAAGGAAGATTGACACTCACGATATCTTTAGACGCTAACACTTCTTTAACAGCATCTACACTGTCGAGCTTACCGATAAATAGCAATGGACACTGCGAATGCTCTAGTACATAACTAATGGTATCGCTGCCGGCGGTCGCAAATATGGGCACCGAAATATGGCCTGCCATCATGATCCCCAAATCGGTGATGATCCACTCAGCAGTATTTTTTGCCAACACCGCAATACGGGTGCCAGACTCGTAATTCATACTTTTTAGCTTTGCCGCTACTTTGCGTGCTTCTGTTGCAGTTTCTGCCCACGTATAGGTACGCGTTTTCTCGCCGGCTAATGGCTGAGTTAGATATAGTTGCGAAGGATGCTCAGTCTCCCATTTGTAAAGCATACTTAGTGGAGAGTTTATTGCTTGTTGTGTTTGTACATTGTTGTTGGCGCTTATGTGCGCTGCTTCAGCATTCAGGTTGTCTAAGGGCATGGGCATTCCAAATAATTCTCATAATTGTTACATAACATTCACATACGAATAATAATGCAAGATTGCTCAATATAAACAACTGATTTTTTATGATAATTACGCAGTTTTTTCAGTGATAACGCTATTAGCCTTTAGTTTCGCCGTTTCTGGGCGTATTTGATTGGAGATTTACCACGTTCATTGGCGAATTTTGATGATTATTAAACCAAGCTTTAGACAACATTGGGAAGGTTTGTTCTACCGGGACGGGGCGTGAAAAATAATACCCTTGAACAAGTTTGCATTTACTGCTTAAAAAATAATTAAACTGTTCTTTTGTTTCCACCCCTTCAGCCACCGTATCAACCTTTAAAAGCTCAGCCATTACTAAGGTTGAAAAGACGATTGATGATGAAGTGTCATCGCTAATTACATCATCAACAAAGGATTTATCAAGTTTGAGCACGTCTATCGGAAAATCTTTTAGGTATTTGAGCGACGAGTAACCCGTACCAAAGTCATCTAAGGCTATTTTAAAGCCATATGCACGAAGTGCATTCATGTACCCCACACTTATTTCGCTATTTTCCATCAATAAACTTTCAGTGATTTCAAAACGAATAGCGCTCACAGGTAAATGGTACTTATGCAAAAGCCCCATTACCATTTCCGCATTAAATGCGCGTTTAAAGTGTTTAGCAGACAGATTAATTGATACATACCCGCTAAACCCCTCTTTATACCAACGATGTAAATCGACCATAGCGCATTCAATGGCTTGCTCTGTCATCTCTATGATGCAATCGATTTGCTCTGCAATAGGGATAAATACATCCGGTGGTATAAGATTACCCTCATCAATCCAGCGCAATAAGAGTTCAAAACCTTCTGTTTTCGCCGTTTTAAGATTGACGATGGGTTGATAATAGTTAACAAAATCGCGCTGCAGCAACGCCACTTTTATTTTACTTTCTAATAAGATGTCGGCGTGTGCCTTTTCATCCATTGCAGATGCATAATACGCGAAGGTATTTTTTCCGTTTTCTTTTGCTTGGTACATGGCAATATCTGCGTTGCGGATAAGTTGCTGTGCATCCGTTGCATGCTCTGGGTACATAGCTATACCGATGCTCGCTGATAGATTAATCGATTGCTGTCCTATCGGAATCGGTCGCATCAGCAGTTGAAGCAAATCGCTACAAAGCTTTTCTATGGATGCGCGGTCTTTTATCTCGCTCAACACCACCACAAATTCATCACCGCCAAGTCGGGAAACACAGTCCTGGCCTCTAAATTTACTGCTCAAACGTTGTGAAATTTCAATTAGTACTTTATCACCCGCCTGATGACCAAAGCTGTCATTGATTGGCTTAAATCTGTCCAAATCTATAAATAATACTGCTAGTTTTTCTAGATGACGCTTTGAGTAATGAATGGATTGCTTTAACCGTTCCACCAACAAAGCACGATTTACTAAACCAGTGAGCGCATCATAGTTAGTCAGCTTTTGAAGCTCTTGTTGAGCCTGAATTTGTTCACTGATATCGGTAAAAATACAAAGGTAGTGATCGACATTAAATTGATTCTCAAGATGTGGGATTGCTTTGACATCCGCAAGCAGCGTCATTTTGTTCCCGTTGATGAGAATTGACGCCTCAGTTTTGTATCGTTCGCCCGCTTTTAGACTTAATAATTGATTATTTAAAAGCTTGAGCTCACTTTTATGTTCTTCGTTGATGCGTTTGATTTGCCCACCTAAAGGACGCCTATCGTCAATACCAAATGCTTGCATAAATGATGGATTCGCAGCCTTCGGATTTAATTTTTTATTTAAAATTAACACCCAATCACGAGTATGATTAAACGCCTCACCGAATACTTTTAGTTTCTCTTTAGCCGCCATCTCTGACGTTAGATTGGTATAGGTACCACTGACCGTTCTCACCCCATTTTTGAGTATTTTAAGGCTACCCACATCTCGATACCAAAGCTGCTTCCCATCTCCTCTAATCAAGCGGTAGGTTATGTCCAATAACTTATCATCCTTGGCAACAAAGCGCTCCCAATGTTTTAAATATGGCTTTTGGTCCTCTGGATGAAGCAACTCAACAAAATCATTAAAATCAATCGCCTCATAATTTAGCTTCAAATCCTCAATCAGACGTGGACCATGGAAAGTATCTGTATCACTTTGCCACTCCCAAATATCAGCATTGCTCGCTTTTAGAGCATTGGTTAGACGTGTATTGTAATCAGCAACCTTACGACCCGCTTCATGCAGGACTTTTTGAGTCTGGAAGCGTCGCCACAATAAGGTGATTACGATAATCAACACCAAACCAGCAAACGCCATTACAAACAATGGCGAAATATGCGCAGCATGCTTTACGCGCACATCAATAGACGCCTTTGCCTGCTCTTTGTCGGCTACATTAGCGTTCAGTATCTCAATCGTATAATCACCAGACTCTAGCGTAGGTAATAATATTTCATTACTAGTAACCGGTGGATAGGTCGTTACTCTCCCATCGTCAATGATACGATATTGATAAGTATTCAAATTCGCTTTATCAAAATTTAACATGTTGTACTTGAGCGTTAGTCCAACATCGTCTTCATCTAACTCTATTCGTTGACCGCTTAAGTTGGAATACGGAAGGTTGAGCTCTCTGTTGGCAAGGGAGATCGCCGTAATAACCGGTGCTTGAGAGCTCCGTTTGTACTGTTTCTTTAATTCGTCAGGGCTAAAAATCGTAAATCCAAGATTTCCACCATATACCAACTTACCATCGGCTAACGCGACCGAAGCCCCCTCATTAAACTCCGATGAGGCTAAACCACTGACATAACCAAAACTTTTTACAACTTCGTCGGTGGTCGAGAGCATATGAACACCGGAATGTGACGAGAACCAAATATCCCCTGCAGCATCCAGAGATAAGCTATAAACGGTATTGGTGGGTAATAGATTTTGCTTATTGAATAGCGCTAATTGAGAGAAGTTTTTACCATTTAATTTATAAAGACCAATCCCCAAATAAGACAGCCAAAAGTTATCACGGTCATCCCGTAGCCAACTGCTTGGGGTAGTCATAATGTTTGCACCGTCTTTTGCCGCAGAATGAAGCAAGCGAAGCGCTCTAGTATCGGGGTCAATGCCCCAGAGCTCTGCCGCGGTAGAGAGCAATATTTGCTGACTTCCTGCATCAAAGCCCAAGAAGCTTGCAGTGGAAGCGGATGCTAAATGCAAGCTTCCATCACGAAGTGGGAGTGTAAACACCTCATCATTTGCAAGGTCTAGCCTGATTATTCCATCATCATTACTCAACCAAATAATGTTCGTACTTTGAGCAAATAAGGAGAATACAAAACTGTTAAGCGCAGCCTGAACATTTTCGCCAAAGCGAGTGTTTGGTAGTGCTTCCCCTGATGCAATATCAAATTCAACGACCCCCTCACCGTGCGTTAACCATAAAGATTCACGGGTTCGTGCATTAATTTCATAAATATCGGACTCGCTGTAACTTAATCGACCGCCATCATTAACTAAAAACTGACTAATAGACCCCGTGTTTAAATCATATTTGTTGAGACCGTTGCTTGTTCCAATCCACAGGGCATCGTTTGAATGCTGAAACAAGCTATGCACTACATTATGGCTTAGTCTATCTTCAGCATTCATTTTAGTTGTGGCAAACACGTTATTAAAAGACAGGCTATTAGGCGACCACATCATGGCACCGCTTTTATACGTGGCAAACCATAAATTCCCTAAATCGTCGGCCTCAATCTCCATAATGTCTGACGTAGAAAGCACCTGATACTGCTTGTTTAGCTCAAACAAATAATCGAGTTGCTCTCCTTCTACACTGGTTTCGTAAAGACCAATATCGGTTGCAACGTAAATTTCATCAAAACGCCCTGGTTGTATGTCCCAAATATTTCTAGTTTCATTAAGCACCTCTATCGTTGGTGGATCCCATGCATCAAAAATGTATTTAAGTGCGCCGCCAATATCAAGCTTGTACAAACCTTCGACCGTCCCTACCCATAGTTTTACCTCATCGGGAGAGAATAAAAGTTTTACGTTATTTGCACTTTCACTTGTATTGTTTGTATGCAGGACCAGATGCAAAATACCGCTGACACTATCTAAAGCCCATAGGTGTTTTGTTGTGCCTATAAAATAAATATTCTTGTGTGGATAGAGGCTTCTTATACTCTCTCCATTTAATACTTGCTGATCCGATAATTCAAAAATAGTCTGCAATTCATTGCTCTGGCTATCAAGGCGATAAACGCCTTCATTTAGCGCAATAATGACGTTATTTTGATTATCTCTGAGAATCACATCTGCATATTGTGGCCACTGCGAATCAAAACGATAACTTTTGTTAATCACAGACGTGGTTTCGCCGCTTTGCTTGTCAAACTTCAAAATACCTGAAAGCCCCGTGGAAAGAAGCAAATAACGCTCATCGTATTCAAATATCGTGTACACGGGGTTGTTCTCTAAAATGCCGTCGCGACCTCTGATATTGATAGTGTCTACGCCATCATGGCGGTCCAAACCATCATCATTACCAATCCACAAAAAGCCTTCACTATCAACGAGGAGTGCTTCAACGCTATCTTGAGATAAACCGTTATTAGTGTCTAAATATGTGAGTCTAGGAGACGTGATACTGGGGCTAACATTTGCTGCTTCGGCATATATTGAGAATATAAGGATGACCAAGCATATACTTAACAAAGCAAGCTTGCGAAGAGAGATAAAATACTGCGGTGTACGCGTCGATAAAACAAGCGCCATCATGGACTACCAAGTGTTAACTATACTGAGCTCTAAAACGTATGCATTAGTGACTTTAACGCACGGTTAATATAGCTTATATCACATTGGAATTGAATATACCAATACGCGCTACCCCTTATCATTTCTGTGTTACATTAAACTTGCTACTAAAGTATATATTTTTCTTAGTTATCTATTGCTATACGTCTTGCACTAACAAAATTACGCTTTATGGCGGTTTGTGGTTTTAATACAAATAGGTCGCCATTCTTACCGACCAAGTGCTTGTGAACGCCAGCCTGTTTTGCTACTTCTGCATTGGCTTGCATATGCTCTGCCTCTCCATGGACGGGTATTGCAATAGCGGGTTTTACAAGCGAATACATGTCTGATAAGTCGCCTTGATTAGGATGGCCGGATGCATGAATAATTTCATCTGTATTTTCAGACTGAAAGACATCAACTTTGCGTTCAACGAGTTTATTCACAATATTAGCAATAGGCTTTTCGTTACCAGGGATAACGATACTACTGAAGATCACGCAATCCCCCTCTTCTAAGTCGCAGTCACGGTGTTCATTACTGGCGAGTTTCGCCAGGCCAGCACGAGGTTCTCCCTGACTGCCCGTAGCGATAATCATTACTTCGTGAGCAGGCAAGTATCCAATATGCCGGCGGTGAGTGAGTTTGAGTTCTTCAGGCCAATAACCGCAGCGCCGAGCAACACTCACCATATTTTCTAATGAGCGCCCGAAAAGGGCTGCATAGCGCCCCGCATCGTTCGCTATTTTCACAAGCGTAATCAAACGTGCTACGTTACTGGCAAAGCAGCTAACCACCACACGTCCTTTTGCTCGGCTTATAATCTTGCCTAGGCCTTTTTCGCATGATTTCTCAGAACGGGAGTAACCGGGTTTTAGCGCGTTAGTCGAGTCACAGACCATGGCCAATATATTGTCTTGTTGTAAATCACTGAAGCGCTTAGCATCAAAAGGCTTGCCCAAAACAGGTTGTGCATCGATTTTCCAATCCGCGGTATGAAATATACTGCCCAAGGCGGTGGTAATTTTAATCGCCTGGGGTTCAGGTAGCGAGTGAGTAATATCTAACCAGCTTACCGTAAATGGCCCTATGTCTAAGCTCGTATTAGGTGCAACGACAACAATGGGTAAATTCTCAAAGACTCCTCGTTGATAAAACTTGCGTTTTAAGACCTCCGCGGTAAAGGGCGTTGCATAAATAGGACAACCTAGGTTAGGCCAAAGAGCAGTAACTGCGCCAATATGATCCTCGTGGGCATGCGTTAACACCAATCCACATAAGCTGTCTTTTCTTGACTCAATAAAACTTGGGTCTGCAGCGACAACATCGTACTTTTTTACGCCCGTTCTATTGTCATCTTCTGGGTTTAGTGGCGACTGAAAGGTGGCACCGCAATCTACCATTAGCCAAGACTGACTGTGGCCATACAGATTCATATTCATGCCAATTTCTCCGGTACCCCCTAATGGGAGAAACCAGAGTTCTTGTGCGGTCGGTAAGTTTGAATCCATAATAGCGAGGCAAATTCCTAATGTTGGTTTGGATGTATCGGGTATAGCGCTTTAATATCGGATTAATTACGTCAAATTTCGATTAGCCGATCGTAAATCATTTCGCTTTTTCACTATTTGTTTTAAGGTTCGCAATCTTGTCATTTAATGATTATCCTTAATTCATTCTTAGTTCATTGTTAACGCTAATTAGTTTTATTATGTCACAGACTTCCCAGCGTAATTTTACGCTCGATGTAGCCCGAACCACTGCAATAGTGTTAATGGTTATCTTTCATTTTATTTATGATTTGCGTTTATTTGCCTTTGTCACTTGGAATATCCCCGACGGCGAAGGCTGGATTCAATTTAGATGGGTAATTGTGACCTTGTTTTTTCTTGCCTTAGGGATATCTCTGAGCTTTACCCACAAAGAACGAATACGCTATAAAAAACTATTTAAACGCGTCGCGCAAATTAGCGCGGGGGCGCTGATTATTTCTATTGGCAGTTATATTTTTGTACGCGAAAATTGGATTTTTTTTGGCGTATTGCATTTTTTGGCACTCGCCAGTTTGCTGTGTGTAGGTTTTGCCAATAAACCAAAACTCAGCTTTTTGATTGGGCTTGGCTTTTTCGCCCTTGCCTCAACTCAATGGCTCATTCCTCGCTGGCCTTTTCACCTGTTATTTAACAATTTGCCTGCATATACAAATGACTTCGTAGCAATTGTCCCATGGCTGGGCATGGTCTTTTTTGGCATCAGTTTAGGCCATAACTCATGGTTTAAAAGCGACCCCTTGAAAGCGATGCGTACAAAATCTTATGCCAATTATTTAGTATGGCCAGGACAGCATAGTTTAATGATTTATCTGCTGCATCAGCCGATTATGATTGCGTTGGTATATTTGTTTTATCGCGCACTCTAAAAGCTCAAGTTTTTCAATACTTTCGGCTGCATTGAACATCGTTTTACGAACTGCTACCAAACGCCGTATGGTAAGGGTTTCGGTTGTTCCCTTACAAAGGTAAATTGATATTTATTTTCCACTTGCTGGGTTATCACATCCCAGTTCAAAGCTTCAAAAGTTTGCGAAAAATTAAAACTCAAAAGCGGCGCATCAATAGAAGAAATGTAATGCATCTGGGTATCTAAACTGCGCTGGCTTAATACCTCATATTGCTCATATTCTTTAAAACGTGTGGCATATACCATTACCTGGTTGACCTGTTGAGGAGTGAAATTATCAAATACCAAAACAAAGTCGCTATCACCTATCGCGTCATTGTTTAATATTGAATCGTTTAACAGGCTATTGGCAAATACGAGGGGGGAATAAGACAAATATACTGCCAATACTAAGCTTACAAGCACCTTGGCAGGCGAAAATCGAGAGCCTAACTGCATTGTCATATTGTGCCTAACCTCAACATTCTGGTTTATTGCTGCCTGCAATGGTTTTTATGTTTGTGCTTTGGCAACAATATAAAGCGTAACTTGTTAGATAAATTATAGACGGCAAGGCTGAGCATAGCCATCAAATATTAACCATTTACCGCTTAGTTGTCGGCCATTTAATATCATGTTTTGAATATATAAACGCCTACCAACTAGATCATATTGCCCCAAAAACTGACTGAGCTTGGCATCTTCCAATGCATTGACTAAATTTGCCGACAGCGCGCGGTCAAAATGCAGGGGATATACCCTTATCAGAGCTTGATTAGGCGCATAGGCTTGTTTTAATTGACGCTCTCTACTGCCCACCTCACCCGAAATGCGTCTTAATAAATGACTAGCTTGTTTAGGCATCGGCGTCAGAGGCATGAGCTCATGACCGCCGGAGTGAGGGTTTAGAGATGCCAGACCAATACCCACGCATTGATATAAAAATGTGACCACTTGGTCGCGGATACTTGCCTGCGTTGGCAATGAAATACTAACTTCACTATGAGAAAAATCTGCTAAAACACTGTCTATTTGCTGTTGTCTTTGAGTTTCAGTGAGGGTAGATGTAGATATCTCGGTGTTACTGGAGCGCACTCCCTCAAGTGTTTCTTTCTCTGGGAATACATTTTTTGTATCGCTATTCACCGTACTTTGAGTGGCCGTTTCGACAACATTGCTTGGGCTTTGTTGAACTATTTTAGCGTGTATTTGTTGTGCGGAGTGTTTAAAAGAATGAGTATGTTGATTAGCATTTGACGAGGCCTGATTATCAACCGGTACAGCAGGCAACTCTACACTTACAACACGTAGCATCTTTTTATTCGCTTCGGGCATCTCAGGTGTGATAGTAGGCTTTGGTTTTAGGGGCGCTGATGTTGTTTCATTTAGCTTCTTTGGGTCACTTTTTTCATCTAAATAGCGCTCTAAAAAGGAATCTAATATAAAAATAACTATCAGCATGGCAACACATGCAAATCCCCATTTTTTACTGAGTACACTGTGCTTAACATGCTGATAGTTTGTCGCTCTATAGAACATTTTTGCCTACTTTAAAAAGCTAAAGAGGTGTGCGTTGCAGAGCACTCAAAGCAGCAAACTGTCTTTTTTGTGCTAGATCCCGAAGCAAGGCCTGCTGCTGCAAACGTTTGTTTTGTGAACGGCGCGCAGCATCATTCACAGAGTCGTTTGCTGAGTAAAGTGCGTTGTTTGTGTTCTGCGCTTCGACTTGCACATTGTTTTGAGGTATCGCCATTAAGGATTCTTTTGATGAATCAGATATCAGTGTTTTTGCAGGCTGTAGTTTAACCACCGAACGACTTTCATTATGCTCAATGCCGGCGATTTCTGAGCTAGCGATGTGTGTAACTGACGTATCCGTAGCTTGCGACTGAGTTTTTGCCCTTGCAGGTAATGCGTTTGCTGCTCGAGCTTCCTCATTTTCACTTTTGAAAGAAGCGTTATTACCCTTGTTCTTTATAATTTCTAATTGTGCCAGCATGCTTTGCTGCGCCGCCTGCAAGTCGCTAATATCAGCCTCAATTTGTGCCAAGCTTTGCGCGGACTCCTCAGACTCAAGAGTATTGGCAATGGTACTTTGTAAAGCCGTATTTGTTGATGATGTGCGAAAGACATCTGCATTAAGAGATGACGCAACTAAGTAAGCGGCTCCCGCCAAGCTGATAATAAAAAATAGAATTTTCATATTGTTCACTCCAAATATTCGTTTGAGACGCTTGCGTAATTTAAGGCTAGGATTGCTCGCTATACTTCGTGCATAAAATACTGATTATTGCTCTAAACAACGTCGCAACCGGTAAACCCACAACAGTGGTCATAAAGGCCATAGAAAACTGCGCGGTTAATTGCCCAATAATCCCCTGCACGCTTTCTGGGGTGAGAGTTTGGTTCGATAAACTGCCTATCCCTAAACTGATCCCCAACAAGGTAAATGTCAGCGCAAGGGTTGAAATACCATTTGCTGCCTGTAAACCAATTTCTGCCCACAGTGCATGGCCTTTAGCCCTATATAGCTGAAATACAGAAACACTCGCTAAGGCGCTAAGCCCACTAAATAAAATAAGAAAGCTCATGCCAAACAAACGCTCAACGTGCAATAAAATATCTGCCAAGGTCATTTGCGTAACAAAGCTGACTATTGCAAGTACAATCATTGCGCTGCCAATAGCTGCGTAAGCGTATTTTGCACCTTGGCGAATATTAAGCGGAATAGACACTTCAACCGAAGCAGCGCTCGCTTTTGCATGACTGCTCTGTTGTAAAAACATTATCTGTAGCCTGCTGATGCACTCATTACTGAGGCAGTATCAAAGTTCACTTGATCTAGCCACTGCGCACTCGCACTGAGCTCTTTTTCTGCGCCTGCATGCACCAAGAAGGTTAATTCGTAAGCAGAAAATGCGCGTTTGACCTGTGGGCTTTGCGACGCCATGAGTCTTTCATCTCGAATGACCATGCGTTCCATGTCGCTTAAATGGCGCTGACGCTTCTGTACTTTCGCCAAACGCTCCTCAAAGGCTAAGTCTGCACTTAACATATCGTTAATTAAGGCCGAACGTTCACGTTCTAAATTGTTCAATGAAAGCGTGTTGTCTTTAGCAGAAGCACCTGTGATCATGCCTATACATAGTGCTGCACAAGTTAAGCTTTTTATAGTATTGAGTTTCATATTAGTGCCTTTTTTATATTGATAGCTTCGTCGGTGATGTCTTTATCACGAAGGGTAATTAAAGAAATAAATCAACAGATTTGGCCGGTGTCGTCATCGGTTGTGCTAACACGTCGCCATCAAGCTGCTGGTCACTTATTGCGTATTCCAAAGACTGCGCATCTAGCGCGACGAGTTTAGACATATAACTGAGCATCAAACCCTCTTGGTCAAGCAATGACTGCTCACTAGAGGCCTGAATTAATAGTTGTCTGATGTATTCTTCGGTACTGACTTCAATGCCGTCCACCGTTGCCGCCATGCTGGCCTGATGAGAGCTAATGGCTGTTTTTAATTGCTCAATTTTTGCTAAGTTCTTGGCAAATTCATCAGCATAAGGACTCTGCGCGGTATAGCCTTGCGCCGAAATGGTTTCATCCACTTGTGCCATGACTTTTTCCATACGCTGGCGAGCGGCTTCTTGTTGTTGTTTGAGGATGAACTTTCCTTCATTTTGCTGGCGATTAGCAGCTTGATACATTTTTTCGAGTACGTTTTGATACACGTCGATTTTTTGGTTAAGTGCATCTTGACGCAGTTCATGGCCTAATTGCATGTCATCCAAAAAACTAGATTTCAGCTGCACCAAACTGACTTTTTCATCAATCATTTCGTTATCGCCAGAGCTAGCTACTAATTCTTGTACCGCTTTTATTTGACTACTTTGCTCGCCAATTGCCTGCTCTAAACTGAGTAACTGTGACGCCATTGGAGACATATTAAAGTCTTGCTGAATACGTTTTTCAATTAGATTCGCTGGTAGCTCAATTAATGATTCTGCAGACACGGGCTGCCAGTCATGGTGATCGCTTTGTTGACTAGCGGTTGTAAAGGCGTTGTTTGCAAATGCGGTATTGATGCTCGCTGCTAACATGGTCATCGCCATAAAACGGGTAATGTGCATTTTTGAAAAGCGCATATTAGTGATCCTCTTATCGGTGAATAAAGTCGCTGATGTTGATTACAAAGCTTGAATAAAAACGCTATTGCAAAGACCATTGGCGAGCACGCTGTAATTCAGAGCGCAATGTTGGGTTGATGTTAAGCATCGCTAATTGTCGGTTTGACAACTTGCTATCAAGCAGTGCAGTGGCGGTATCAATAAAGGAGGTATAATCGTCAAACACAAGATCTTGTTGCGCAAAACGCTGCCTGAATTCATCTAGCGAAGCTTGTGCCATCTCGAGATGACCGCTTTTTACGTAGTTCACTACTGCAATCGCGTTTAACTGCATGCCCAGTTCATTGTCAGGATGTGTAGGAAAAAATCGAATGTTGTCGATGCATCTATTAGCTTGATTGGCTAAGGCCATAAAATGTGCTGGACTTGCAGAAGTCCGCACCGCCTGCTCTCGCTGATTAACCTGTTGCGAACAACTGTTATCGATACGCTGACCAAGCGAGTAGGCTTGCTCTACTGGCGCAGTTCGCGTCTCGTTAGTGCTCGAACAACCCGCAGCAGCAAAACATGCTAATGCGCCAATATATAGATGCTTTAATTGAGTATTGCTAAACATATTCATCCCCATTCGTTTGTTATAAATGGCTATGAAACGTTTAGGGGATTTTTTTAATTATCTTAAAAATTTATTTTAACTTTTTATTTTTAACTTTTTAATACTACTTTTCTAATGTGGATTCGTTGACCACTGCGTTATCTTCAGCGTTCAGCTTCGCGTCAACTTCTGCAGCAAGCCTCTGCGTTAATTGAGGCACTATGTGCGTAAAGTCTTTGTGTAGGTAATGGTATAAAGACTCCTCACCTATATCTTGAGAGTGCCACATATCTTGTTTTGCCAAGAGGGTGTCGTCAATTAACACCTCACTTACTGCAATGGCATCCACTCGGCCATTGAGAAATAAATTGAAAAGTAATTTTCGCTCAGACACTTCAAATAAAGGTACCGATACCTCTCGTTTTTTTAATAAGTTTTGCAACCCCACAAACCCTGACACCGTTGCCAATTGCGTAATCGTCTCCAAACTACAATCACCGCAGCGCTCAGAATTGACTAAGAGCACAATTTTAAATCGTTTTAACGCAACGGGTATTTGAATCAAGCCTTTTAACTTAGGTTGATTTACACGTGCCATTAAGCCTGACAAACGACCTTCAGTCGCTTCCACATAGCTTCTTTTTAGCGGGTGGTTGATGTACGTTACTTCGTAACCTAAGGAATGGTAGGCAGTTTCTATCGTATGTTGAACATCTTGATGAAAATCCAATGCCGATAACTTATCAAAATATACGTGTTTATCTTCTGAATTTTTATTTGTTTTTAGTGGCTGAAAGTGAGGTGGCTTTGGTGGCATACAAAAAGCTGCGCACGCAAGCTGCAACAATGTAATTATCAAAACAAACTTTGATGATGTGTTCATATGCCCTCCATAATTATATTCGAGCACTGAGTAAGACAGAATAAAACTGTTTAAAATTTCATCAGCAGTTAAATTAGCATAATTACCAGCAATTTTGTGAAATCAATTTGGCTAGAGTTCCAAACTGTGACGAACCATGTCAATTTCAAGCCCTTGCTTTGTTTGCCATTCTAGTAGCAATTCTAAACTGATGGGCTGTTGTTGTTGGTGAAGTCGCTGGAGGTAGGCTTCTAAACTTTGCCTATCACTGCGATCTGCAGCTTGTTTAAAGACCAGTAGGAAGTACTCACGAGAAGTCTCTTGCCACTGCGGGAGTGGGATTTTGAAATGCATAATGCTTGAGTCATCAGCATTATCAGAGATATTTGTTGTTGCCAGTGGAAGCAATGCATAGGAGTCGGCGACCAACCAAACATCGCTTGGTAAAACTTCTAAGTATTCAAAGCTCACCTGCAACGCGCACAACGTTGATAACTTTAGCGGCCTAAAACGAATCAATGACTGTGGGGCTTGTTGTTGTGACAATCGCGTATTGCTTGCGGCATCGCATCTGTCTAATACTTTTTGTTCGTAGCTAAGGCGCACTTGTTGAGTTTTGTTGGCATGAAACACCCCTACTTTGAGCGTCCAAAGCACTGCAATCAAACCGACAATGAGGCACACTATTGCCAATTTTCGCTGTTTATCTTTTGAGCCTTTAAAGAACGCAGCAAACATTGAGGTTAAAGAGTTATCGCCGGCTTGCGCTGGGTTTGAAGGTTTTGCACGCGAAATAAGTGTCCCGAAGGTATTTACAAGCTGATGGGTGGTTTGACTCGCTGCGTTGTTAGCCGCTTTAAATAGCCCAGAGCTAATTGCCATCGGCGCCTTTTTGACCGGACCTAGACCACTTTGAGTAATATGGCCCTGCTCTAGTAACCACTGCTCTGCGTTTGCAATATTCGATATTGGAGTAAGGGCAAATGGAATATCGGGTAATGGTTGACGATAATTCTCTTCAGGTACAAAAAAAGACACTCGGCAGTGTTGTTGCTGCCATTGAATAATCGTTTTTTGCGCTTGTAAACATTTTTGCGCCAAATGACTCACTAAGCGAACATCTGCATTAACGGCATCTATTTCACCGCTTGCGATAATCACTTTATCCCCTGGCGCCACCTTACCATTACCTAGTGTATTACTTGCCGCCAAGATATGCGCAAGTGCAGCACCAAGCTGCCAGCTTTGTCCTTGATGGAGCTCGGTTCCAAGTACCATATGATAGCTATCGTGACCAAAATACCCTGCAAGGGGGCTAACGCTTTTATCTACAAAGTGACGATAATCAGGGGTGATAGCAGAGAGTTTTGAGCCTCCGGCAATGCTTACAAACGATGCGAGGGACTCCCCGTTACGATGCACAAGTGCCGGTATGGAAACTAAGCCTGTAGTGCTGGCAATAAAAAGATGTACAGGCTCTGACATTAATTAAAAGGTCACGTAAAGGTGGGCGTTAATATTAGTTAATTGCGCAAAATGATCACTGTGTGGCTTCATCAAAGCAGAGAACTCACCCTGCTGGTTTGCCTCATTCAGTATAACAACCCCTATTTCGTCATCGGTCTCACTGTGCAAGTAAGCCTGCTTTGGCAATACGCGCGCGCCACCTGTTAAATCATGGTCAAAAACAGGGTTGTGCAAGGTCATATTAACCTGTGCGGTATCATGCTCAATAATTTTCATGCTCAGGGTAAATCTCTCATCTTTTCGCTCAAAGGCATGCTCATTGGTACTGGCCGCAATTTGTCGAGGGCTTTGTAAGCGCGCAATTTGCTTCAAAACAAAACGATACTTACGCCGATAATCTATCGATTGGTTAATGATACTTAAGTGTTCGTTAGACGCAAGCGCTTGTGGCTCTCTCACGCAGTGCACTATGTCGGTAAAGCTCAATTTTCTACTTAAGCGTTTACCTTCTATTGTTAAGCGCTGGGCACCTCGTAATTGCTCATATTCTTGCAAAGCAATAAAGACTTGTTCATCTATGGGCGCAGTCGCCCTTGGTGTATAGGTCTCACTCATTCCATCATCCTCCGTCTCAACTCATCACTGAATATGAAACCGTCAGCACGATATTTTTCGTTTAATACAGACGTTGATGAAAATAAATGCATATTTGTATGAATAAAACGCGCCAATACTTTTGATAAATCTATTAAAAGTAATATGCCGTCGACGTAATCTTGGTTGTTTTTCAAACGAGTAGCGTCGGTGAAACCTTGACGATTATTCTGCTGATATGCTTTTTTGCATGCCTTTATAAGTGCAGGTGTTTGCAATATGTGCTCAATTATTTGGGCCTGCGTTATAGATAACTGCGGCGCGTCCAATGCGTTTTTACCTTTGCCTATATCAATTGCTATATCAGCCTCTTTAGCAAACTCATTAAGCACTTCGTTATTAGCAGCCAGTAACTCGATGCATACTTCATCTATCTCTGAAGCTACTTGACTGGTAGATACCCTTTCCTCTCTCTGCAATAAAAATATATGCAGGACTGCATAGAAGTTCAGGCGATTAAGCTCTTTTTGTGCCATTAATTTTTGTACAAAATCCCAATACTGATTCTCTTGTATAGGACTAAATAGCGTAGCATCGAGTTTTTTATTCCGCTGCGCTTGAATACACTTTGCTTGCACGGCACCAAAAACATCGTAACGCACCACTGTCAAAGGAAATCGTAGGCATAGCTCTGGGAAATCAGCAATTAAACTTAAGCGATGAGCTTGTTGTTTACTTAAAAGCTTCGGGGTGTCGCATAAGGCCTCTACATCAATTGTTTGTTGTACATAGCTATCAACGATTTCAAAGATCTCTTCTGCTAACACTTGCGTGTCGGCATCCTCTGCATATGAAATTGCGCTTCTTGCTCGGGTACTTTGAATCGCTTGTTCAAATTGCAACACATCTCGGGTAAGCGTTGTTAGTTTTTCAGCCCCCTCTTTGCCAGCACAGAATTGCCAAAATTGAAAAACGCCCTCATCGTCAAAATCATTCCTATCTTGTGATTTTAGCCACTGCGTCATTTGTAAAAACTTTGACTGTGACTTTGCCGGTGGCAAGTGCGCTTTCAAATAGCCATAAATGTCTTTTTGCAGCAGCAAAGCAAAACTCTGAATACCGTTAAAACCTTTGCCATTTAAATGCTCATACGCCTGGTCGAACACGTTTGGCAAAATACTCACCAGCCACTCCATTAGCGCTGCGAGTAAATTAGCACGTGTACTATGAATACTAAATGAATGCTGATGTATGGTGAGTTGTAAGACCGCTCTGCTTTCGCTTATTTGCATATCAATGCTGGCCTGAGTCAACGGGCACTGACAGTGTTCGGTATTGGTAAAATACGCTTGCATCGCATGTGCAGTAACGACTTCATCTATGTAGAAGTAGTTAAACAATGCGTTTTCAACCGAGTTGTTAGTTAGCGCCCAGCAAAGATGCGACAGTTCAAAACATACATTTGCATAATGGCGACACGCAATATGCTGCGCCAGTTTGTCGATAGTTTTGGGAGAAAATTTATTACGAGAGCCTTTGCTGCTAGCCTTGGAGCTTGTGTGTTTATCGATGCGGTAAAAAGGCGTTTCTCGCAGCATGGCAAAATCAGCCATCAGGGATTCACTTACATTCACTGCAAATTGATTGTCACTTTGCGCGCTTGACCCTTGCTCGGTCATTGTGCAATCCCCATATTGTAGATGGGTGAATATTGCTCAATGCGAATGTGTTGATGCTTCCACTTAAGCTCACAAGGCAGTACAAGCGGCACTTGTCCATGCAACACTTCATTGTTGTAGGTAATAGGATTATTAAACAGGTGTTCGTTTTCGGCGCTACTCAGTGGTATTAAGCTGGCATGAGTCCCTAAGACGATTTTAGCTAGCACGATATTATTTCTATTTTGCATCGCATCTACTTCGCTTACCAACATAATCGCGTCGGTATGGGAATCTACTGCCAATACAAAGTGTGATTGAGTTAAGGCTAAAGATGACCGCATCGCGCTCACGTAATCAGGCCAAGCCTTTGCTAAATCGGTAATATCCAGTGTATGTTGAAGTTGTTTTTGTATCCTTAAATGAAGCAATGTATGACCCGAATCTATATCGACCTTAAGCTTTACTGCGTTTATTTCAGAGTTGGCACCTAAATAAATATAATCACCGTTGTGCAAAGGCTCTTCCAGAGTTAATAGCGCCTTTGACTGCAAAAAACTACCATTTTTGCTCTGCTGATCTTGTATGTAAAAGGCGCCATTGTGCATACTTACTCGGCACTGCCCACCAATACGAGAAAGCGCTTTATGATTAATGGGGAACTCAATTGTGTTGTCTGCCACACTGAATGACGAATGAGCAAGCGCTGTGCTTGCGCGGCCTATTTCTGCGGCCTTACTCGTACTAACTAAGCAAGTATTGCCCGTTAACAGGTCATTCAAAATTACCTGATGGTGCGCTTGTGCAAAATCGATATTAATTTTGTGAATTAAGCGCTTAATTGCCTTATGCTGACGCTTCAGCTTTTTTTCTCCAGCACTCGCTTCTAAGGCTTGATATGCCTGACGTAGAGCCTTAATAGGTTGCTTACGGCGATAGTTATTCATCGCTTTAGCAACTTTATTACGAACCCATTGCTCTTTATCACTTAAGGCTTTTTGATTTGCCTCTTGCTTTGCGATTTTGTTCATCAGCGTCTTTGCTTGCACTGCATCGCTATTTAAGTTTAGCGCTTTACTGATAAATAACTTTGCTGTGGTGTGATCTCCCGCTTCGAAAAACATACTGGCTTGCTTCTCTAAATCATTCGATTCACGCTGTAATCTCTGCCAGTAAGAGCCCTGGTTGCGCCACTGTGTTTGTAAAAAGAACCAAGGTGCTTTTGCCCTGTTGTAAATATCTAGCCATTGTGTCACCGCTTTTTTTTCTGCAAGCGCTTCAAGTTGATAATGATATACCTGCCTTTTTATCAATAGAATAACCAAAGCCACTGCAATACATACAAACAGCAAAGTATTAAGTAATGAGGGGGTATATGGGCTGCCAATACGAGTGACCACAAAGGCCTGCTCTGTTTGCTGATACTCATTTACAACATCAATATTCTGATCTTGGAAAAACCGTAACAGTAAATGATTAAACTGCGACTCTGTTAAGCTCGAAGTCACCGCGAATTGCGTTTTAACTGTCGGTAAATAACGTGACCATACACTGGCCTCTTTTTCACTGCTTGTTAACTGCAGGCTGGTATCTAGCGTTTCTGATAATACAAAGCTTGCAAACGGCGCCACTTCATCAAGAGCAAAGCCTTTAAGCAGCAAAGTAAAATCGTTATGTTTGGGGCTTTGTTGAAGGCGCAGGCTAATCACCCGCCCCATATCTTTAGACAAACTCTTTACTTGTCTGCCACTGATGTTATTTAAATTGCCGCCTAATACATTTAAAGTGAATGAGTCGTAAGTTTGAAATGATACTGGGTCAATCAGTGTTGCACCCAAAACATATTCATTTTGTCTTAGTGCTAAATGATAAAATAAAACCAATTCGACTTCAGGAGCCTCATTTGCCACTTTTTGTAAAAGCGCTTGCTTGCTTTGCATCGCGCATAAATTTTGCTCACATGTTGCAAATACTCGCTCGGGGGCAATGGGCGCATACATTGCCCTACGAAGCTCCCCACTAATCCCCTCTCTAATGGCAATAACAAAACTCGAATCTGCAATAACCTGTGTTGAGTTTGATAGGTTTATATCATCATGCAAAGGGATATCGGGGATGAGCATTATCTGCCATGTGCTAGCTTCGACACGGCCTAGGGCAGCAAAAAATAAACAAGCCATTAGGATTATCGCTTGTCTAATTGTTAATGTTTTAGGTATTCTCAACCTTGTTTTAATCGCTATTCTCACGCTTAACCAATCTAAACCCTGTGGTAGTTGACCGCGCCGTTTTTAGCAAACGAACCATAGGTCTTTGTGCTATCTGTTGTTTTTCATCTCGCCATGAACCGCCCACCACCGGTGCTTGGTCACATCTTTGGCGTTTAAGTTTGACGTCTTGCCAACAGTCTTGCAACCATTCTTGTGCATTACCATAAACGTGATACAAACCACGAGAAGACGGCATAAGGCTATTAACTGCTACACTGCTTTGCGCGCCATCAGACGACCCTAAACCCTGACGATGCTGTGCTAAACAATTTTTACAATGAAGGGCGTCTGGCCAATCTGCCACGTTTGGGCTTTTATATGCAAAATTAAGCCAGGTGGCCATGCTAGGCAGGCTAAATTCGCTTTGCAAGTAATTGTTAATAAAAGGGATAAAGTCTTCTTGAATATCAAACCAACTAACATTTACGACCGGGTGCTGCGGATGATTGAGCCGCTTTCGTATATCGCTGGTACTGTTAATTCTTACGCTTCTACATTGCCCCGCATTGACACAAGCTTGCCATAGTTGCTGACTGACCTCTGTACTCATTACAAATATTGATGCGGCAGCTTCATCGCTATCGATTGCGCCCTCACTAGAAAAAGACTTAATTTTACGAAATTCAATCGGGATGACTTGTTTTGTTTTTACATCAATCACCTCGTATTTTAGCACCTCTGCTTGCGCCGAAAACGTATTATTTTTTGCTAGAGCAAGCACGTCTTCAGAACTATCGTCCTTAAACTGTGCTGGTGTTGTATCGTTTCTTAAACTTGATATGTAGTCACGGTCGATGACAGTTGTTTGATTTGGGTAGTCGGCGTCTACTCCCTTTGGCTCGCCAGTGTGCAAAGCATTTTGAACAAGCTTCATTTTCTCGGAGTTTGTACTTGTAATCTCAACACTGTCTCTATTCTCTTCATAATCGTTGAGTACAAAATACTGTAAGCTCAGAGCAAAGATAATGAGGCAAGCGGTAATGACAGCAATCGTTTTTGTTTTTCCGAAAGCTGACTTCTTCGCTTTTCCCTCTAGCGCTCCATTTGAATCCACTATTTTAAAATTACGCTCAACACATGCGCAGAGTTGCTCCCGAGTGCCCGCATTTGAACTTAGGCCTTGTTCTAAAAAAGTTGCGTATTGAGTTTTGCTCAGCGTGTTATCTTTACCTTGTTGGTAGTGCTTTAATGCTAATGTCCATGCTAAAAATTCTTTATAATTTGCGAGATTATTCGAATATGCGTTTGGGGCACGAGAATCTGCGCTACTAAGATCATCAAGCGCTTCATCAATGAGGCTTTGCACCACTAAACTCGCGCCTTCAATTTTGTTATCTAAAGCGTGTGTTTTTGCCAGCGCTGAAACATCGAACTGGGCAAGGTGGCCATCAAGTTTTAACCGTTCAACAATATCGAACTTGAGGTTTTTTAGAGGTTGGCTAAGTGCGCTATTGTGCGAGAATGCTTGGGTAGCCTCTATGTTTGTATCGGCGTTTAGTTGTGAGTCATGTAGGGATGATTCAGCTTTGTTAGCATGAGTATCTGGTGAGTTCTTTTGATGCAAATACTCGTTATCCGTACTCACCGCTTCAGTGAAGGCCTTAATTAAAGCATCTGCACTTGTATAGCGTTGCCTGGAGTCGCGACTCAAACCAGTTTTCAATACCGCTTTTAAAGTGGGCAACTGACACAGTGTTTCATTGCTTTGCAGCGAATCGCCGGCAGTTTTGTCGGCATTAAGCACCTGCCCACATATTATTTTAAAAGCCAAAGAACAAAGACTATAAATATCGCTGGCAATTGTTAGCTGCAATACTCCCTCTGCTTGCTCCGGACTCATATAGGCTGGAGTGCCGCTTCGCTCTGGAACAGGGCCAGTAAATTTCTCACTTTCCAACTCAACTACCGAGGCATAATCAATCAACAGCCATGTTTGCTCATCTGTATTTGTAAGGCTGTGCATTAACATAATGTTGTTTGGGCTAATATCTCCATGAATGCGCTTTTGTTTGTGTAATAAGGTTAAAGGCAAGGCAAGTTGCTTTAAAATATGTGAGCAAAAGCTCATACGTTCAGGGAGCGGCGCATCATAGGATGATAAATATTGCTGAAGGGTTTGCGCATAATAGGGCGTAACAAAATACGGGAATGGACCAACACGTCCCTCAAAGGTGATGCGATGGTCAAAGCCCTCATCTTGTAGAGCTTTAATGTATTGTATTTCGCGCTCTATGCACTTAGTACCCTTTGCAGATTGGGCAATTTTAAGCGCGTAATACGTCTTATCTTTGTCACTTTGAAGCTGATACACAGCACTGTCTGCGCTCTCATAAAGAGCGCGTAAGATACGATAACCTTCTATGTGAATATTACTGTGCGTCATAACATGCTTGTTAATGATGTGCCGCATTGCTACATGGCATTGCCATTGCTTTGACACAATATTGCTCGAGTAATAACACTTATGCAAATAGCTTGCCTATAAGCATTTGAAACAAATACGCAATTTCAATAAGAGGCTTATTGTATTAATCAGGCATATTGAGCAAAAACTTTTGCTCCCACTGCGATACTTTCATTGCTATGGTGTCGGTTGTGCTAGTACCCTCTTTTGCAGCTTGCTCGCGGGGCAAGTGCTTAGTCGTTGCACCAGCAGTGAAGCGCAATGCATTATGCATTTTCAAAGCCGACAAGGTGTTTTTGTGTTCCAAGGCTTGATGAGCATTGCTACTTGCCAATGCATATGGCATTTGTTTAATAATTTGCGTACTTTGTCGTTCAGCGCTCTCAAGCGTATCTAGCTCAATCAATAGTTGCAGTAAAATAATAAAAAGCAAACCCAGCAACAGCATAATAACAAGCGCTACGTAACTTCTTTTTTTTATCCGTTTATTATTGCTAGAACTATTATTTGTCGAATAACCGTTGGTCGAATTACGCAAAATGATACCTACTTTGTTTGCTGTGAGTAAGATTTTGTTTTAAAGGCTTGTTCCCAATTCTGATCCATAGCGGTAATTTGCACGGCCTTATGGGCAAAGTCTTTGTGAACTTGCATGACCTCAGCAAAAGAGAGGTTTGGTAGTACTGCGACAACGGTTGTTTTATCAGGATCGACATTGCTAGGTGAGTGCTCAACTAAGGCAGTATCGTAATAGCTACCCTCATAATAAAAAATAAAGCTTATTTGCTCTTGTACTACTGGGCTTGAAGATAGCTCTTGTTGCGTTGTTTTTGAAGCTTGTTCTGCCAAACTGAGCCTGTTTTGTGCCTGCATTGCTTGGGTGTTTTGGCTCTGCTCTGTTGTCGCCAGATCTGATATCTGCTCACCGGTCATTGACAAAAGTGCAAGGATCAATAAAGAAAAAAATGCCATAGACAAACCTAGGGCTACTTCAGTCATTGCTTGCGTATTGTTATCACTCGCTGTATTTATAGATTTCATTAGTTGTCTCATATTTATCGATCTTTAGCTTGTGCATAAGGGTATGAAACGATTAGAAAGAATTTTATAAAACGACTTATAATAAAAAAGGAAAATCCATGTTAAAAGCAACCCGCCGCGCTAAGGCTTTGTCGCTCGCAATTGTTATGGGCCTAACTGCGCTTAGTCCGTTTGTTGCAGTGGCAAACGCTGGGAATAATAACGTTTTAGACTACCAAGACGTATTCGATTTAGAAGTAGCAGCTAACCCAGTGTTCAGCGCTGATGGCAAACATGTTATGTATGAACGCGTGAGCATGGATGTGATGAGCGACAGCCGCCGTACTGATATATGGCAAATTAATCTTGGCTCCGGTGCACACACTCCCCTTTTTGGTGCTAACGCAGGCTTTAGTAATCCACGTAATGTGACCGTATCGCCCGATGGCAAACGTATTGCCTTTGTCGCTAACGATGAAACCGGCGCGCAAATATTTACCGCTTACACCAATTCTAGCGTCATTAGCCAAATCACTCATTTGCAGCAATCGCCTAGCAATATCACTTGGTCTCCCGATGGCAAACACATTGCATTTAGTATGTTTACACCTACTGCGCAGAAACCCATATTTACCGATATGCCAGCAAAGCCAGACAGCGCCCAATGGGCAGGAACTGCAAGAGTAATAGATAAAACACTCTACCGCCGCGATGGTTCTGGTTACGTAAAACATGGCTTTGACCATATTTACGTTGTACCTAGCGACGGCGGTACGCCTCGTCAGTTAACACAAGGCGATTTTCATCACAACGGCACGCTCGCTTGGCATCCAGAACAAAACGTCATTTATTTTAGCGCTAATCGTTCAAAGAACTGGGAGCTAGAGCCCTATGAAGCCAATATTTACAGTGTTGACATAAACGACGGCAGAATTAGCGAAATCACCAACGTAGCGGGTCCTGAAAGTAACCCCATGGTGTCGAAGAATGGTGAGCACTTGGTATTTAATTGGGTCAACGACCGCAAGTTGTCTTATCAAGTCAATCAAATTATGTTGCTAGATTTAGAAAACCCTGACGACATTAACTCTCTGACCCCAGACCTTGACCGCCAAATTCAAAGCGTAAAATGGCAAGACGATGATTTGGTGTTTAGCTACATCGACGGCGGCGAGACCCTTCTTGCAAAACTAAGCCTGCGTGGCAAGATGAAAAAGCTAGACCTGAATATTGGCGGACAGTCTGTTGGCCGTCCTTATACCTCAGGAGATTTCGCAACCGCCAATAACGGTAGTTTGGTCATCGTTGAGGATAACAGCAATCAACCTGGCGACTTAGTGCTAGTCAAAGGCAAAAAGAAAACCCCGCTAACAAATTTAAATGCAGACGTGTTTGACCATATCTCAAGCGCAACTATCGAAACTATTAGTGTGCGCTCTAGTATTGACCAACGCCCTATTGATGCTTGGATTGCCTATCCTCCGGGGTTTGATAGTTCAAGCAAAAAAAAATATCCACTTATTATAGAAATCCATGGCGGCCCACATGCGGCTTACGGCGATACGTTTTCGATGGAAGTGCAGCTAATGGCAGCAAAAGGCTATGCAGTAGTATGGTCTAACCCAAGAGGCTCTTCTTCCTACGGTGAAGATTTTGGTAATACGATTCATCATAATTACCCATCTGATGACTATCAAGACCTGATGGATGTAGTAGATGCAACGATTGCTACCGGTAATATAGATAGTGATAACTTGTTTATAACCGGTGGCTCTGGTGGTGGTGTACTTACCGCATGGAGTATTGGTAAAACTAAGCGGTTCTCGGCCGCGGTGGTCGCTAAACCGGTAATCAATTGGTTAAGCTTTGCACTGACCGCCGATGCCTACCCGTTCTTTACGCAGTATTGGATGCAAGACATGCCGTGGAATATTGCAGATAAACTTTGGGCGCGTTCACCCTTGTCTTTGGTGGGGAATGTCACGACTCCTACCATGATGCTTACTGGCGAAGCAGATTACCGTACCCCCATGAGTGAAACAGAACAGTATTATCATGCACTACGCTTGCAACAAATACCTTCTGTGATGGTAAGAATACCCGGTGCATCCCACGGTATTGCAGCACGTCCTAGCCATCTCATTCAAAAGGTAGGGAATATTGTGAGTTGGTTTGACCGTTATAATACACAAGTGAATTCTGCAGAGCTTTTGTCTATTCAAAAGTAAATAATGTAAAACGATGCTTGACCATGCTCATGGTCAGGCATTTACTCTCCTACAAAAAATCGCTCGCTCTGAAGTAACATAATTTTCATATTCCGTAACACTTTTCACACTAATACATATTCTCTTTTAATCATAAGCTTGCTAACTTAGTGAAAAACTACGCCATCAATTAATATTCGTTAAGAGGGAAGCTGACGTGCTTAAAATTAGTCAAGTATCAAAAACCTACGCCAACGGCGTTCACGCGCTAAAAAATGTTGACCTAAATATCGCAAAGGGCATGTTTGGTCTGTTAGGCCCCAACGGCGCTGGCAAATCGAGCTTAATGCGTACTATCGCCACTTTGCAACAGCCAGACTCGGGTAGCATTATGTTTGATAATGTAGATGCGATAAATCAGCCACAAGAGCTGCGTAAGCGCCTTGGGTATTTACCACAAGACTTTGGCGTCTACCCCCGTATAAGCGCGTATCATTTGCTTGATCATTTAGCCATTCTAAAGGGCATCGAAAATAAAGCCGAGCGACGAGAAACTGTAGACGGCTTACTCGCGCATACCAACCTCTTTCAGTTTCGTAAACGTGCGGTCAGTGGATTTTCAGGCGGTATGAGACAACGTTTTGGTATTGCTCAGGCCTTACTCGGCGACCCTGACTTACTGATTGTAGATGAGCCTACCGCAGGGCTTGACCCAGAAGAACGTAACCGCTTTCACAATTTGTTGGTGAGCTTGGGTAGAGACAAAGTCATTATATTATCGACTCATATTGTAGATGATGTATCGGAGCTGTGCGAAGACATGGCCGTCTTAGGCCAAGGACAAATACTCTTACAAGGCAACCCCATCAGCGTCACACAAAGTCTAGAGGGTAAAATTTGGCGTAAAACCGTGCAGCCTCACGAATTAGACGATATCTCAAGCGATCTAGATATCTTATCCACTCGTTTGTTCGCCGGGCGCAGCGTCGTCCATGTAGTGGCAAACAGTCAACCTGAAGGCTTTGAGCAGGCTCCAGCCACTTTAGAGGACGTATACTTTAATACACTAGCAGGTGGTGCTCGCAGCACTGGGCAAAGCACTTCTCACCAAAATAGCGCAGCTTAGGAGTCAATCATGCTTTTTAATATGATGCGCTTCGAATGGCGCTATTTTACCCAGCAACCTTCTTTTATTGTTACCAGTTTAATCTTTTTTCTCTTACCGTTTCTCGCGGTCACGATTGAAAACGTGCAAATCGGTTCGTCATCTAATGTGAATATCAACAGTCCTCATGCGATTGCACAGGCCTTACTGATATTCGCTGTTTTTGGTATGTTTTTGGTCGTTAACTTTGTAGCCAACACTGCAATGCGTAACGATTTAAGCACTATGAATGAGATAGTGATCAGTAAACCACTTTCGACCTTTCAATATCAGCTTGGACGATTTTTAGGGGCTTATTTAGTTTGCTTAACCGTTTTTGCCATGATACCCCTGGCCTTGTTAATTGGGTCTATCATGCCATGGCTTGACCAAGAGCGCTTAGGCCCCGTTATCCTCAGCCATTATATTGTGCCTTATGTGGTTTTTTCGATGACGACCTTGTTTGTTTTATCAAGTATCTTTTATGCAGCCGCACTGCGTTTTAAAAGCATGATGGCGGTTTACCTATTGGCATTAGGCATATTTATGCTATACGCCATTTCAGGGCAAATTTTTACCGAACCTGACCAACGTCAGTGGTTAGCGATACTTGACCCCTTTGGTTTGAACGTTTATGGCGATGTAGTGCGCTACTGGACCCCTATTGAGCGAAACACCCAAGTTATAAGTCTTGATCAGACGGTATTGCTCAACAGAGGCCTATGGATTGGGATTGGCTTGTTGGTGATGTTTGGCTTAGGGCGCTTTTTCTCTCCTTTAGGGCTACAAGCACCATCTGCGAGTAAGCGCACTCAAGGTAGCATTGACCCTGCAATGCTAAACAACAAAATTGATAGCTCTTATTCAAATGATCATCCTAGTTTAGCCTTTATAACTCGCGTAAAGTTTGAAATGAAGCAGGTCTTTCTCTCCCCTGCCTTCGGGATTTTAATGGTCTTTTGTGTCTTTTCATTGATATCACAACTTGTTGATCCACCAAACATTTATGGCGCAGCAAACTGGCCATTAACGCAATACATGGTTGAAATGATCCAAAATGCCTTTGGCTTATCCTTGATTATTGTAATCACCTATTACACCGCAGAAGTCGTATGGCGAGAACGTACTGTGGGTATGGGCGATATTATCGATAGTATGCCGGTATCCAATTTTACCTTTTGGTTTTCAAAGTTCATTGCAGTGAGTCTGGTGGTTGTAGCGGTCCAGCTTGCTGGTATGTCAGCAACCTTGCTTTATCAACTAAGCACTGGATTTTTGCAGTTTAATATCAGCCAATACCTCATTTCTTTGTTTTATTTCCAAGCACTCCCTTGGATTTTGTTAGTGGTGCTTGCTTTCTTAATCCAAGCCCTCAGCCCTGGTAAGTATGTGGGTATGCTGATTTTTGTTGGCTTCTTTTTTGTATCACTTGCATTTTCAGAGCTTGGTCTTGAACACAACATGTTCAACTACAGCGCCTCTCCTTTTATGCAATATTCGGATATGAATGGTTATGGCTGGTTTTTAGTTACGCAAAACTACTATATGTTGTATTGGGGAGCACTTGCGGTGGTCTTCAGTGCTATTAGTTATGCATGTTGGCAACGAGGACCAGAGAGCTCCTTAAAAACTCGTTTATCTATGTTGAGCTATCATTTAGGTAGTGCTGGGAGAACACTTGTAATTTTGGGTACAGTCTTGTTTATTGGTATGGGAACGGTGATTCATTACAACACAACCGTGACCAACGAATTTGTTACTAACGAAGAAGGTTTGCAGTTGCGGACTGAGTACGAAAAACAATATGCCCAATACGAAGATGCCCCCCTCCCGATGATCACAGCTATGAATATCGACGCCGCTATATTTCCACAGCAGCGAAAAATTGAAATCATGGCGGATATGACCTTGGTAAATAAAACTGAGAAAAACATTGACCGATTTTTGGTGAATCTGCCACGCTTTTCGTCAGACATCATTTTACAAATTGGGCAAGGCAAGTTAGAAAGCGTTAATGAAGACTTTAACAACGCTTGGTATATATTAGACGAAGCCCTCGCGCCAGGACAGACTGTTGATGGGAAAATTCGTTTGGTACGCCAGCATTTTGGCTTTAAAGACCGTGGCGAGGATACCACCCTTGTTAAAAACGGTACTTTTATTAACAACTTCGAGTTATTGCCCACCTTTGGCGTTAATACCTCATTGTATTTAAGCGATAAACATGAGCGCAGAAAACGCGACTTACCGCCGCCAAAGCGCGCGTACGATTTAGAAGATAGCAGTCGTTATAACGAGAGCTTTTTTGGTCCTAATGTTGGCTTAATTGATTTTTCAGCCACTTTATCGACAAGTGAAGACCAAATTGCTATTGCACCGGGCTATTTAGAAAAGTATTGGACTGAGGGCGAACGCAACTATTTCCGCTACGAAATGGACAGCCCCATGATCAATTTCTTTAATATTATGTCGGGCGATCTTGAGGTCAAAAGTGAGATCCATAAAGGCGTAGATATCACGGTATACTACCATCGTGACCATGCGTGGAATGTGGATCGTATGATTGAATCAACAAAGGACTCACTCGACTTGTTTACCGAGGCTTTTGGACCCTATCAACATAAGCAATTGCGGATCATTGAGTTCCCGGGTTATCGCCGCTTTGCGCAAAGTTTTGCCAATACAGTACCTTACTCTGAGCGCATAGGTTTTATAAGCGATTTACGAGATAAAAATGAGATAGACCCTGTCTACTATATCACCGCGCATGAAGTGGCTCATCAATGGTTTGGGCATCAACTTAATGCTGCAAATGTGCAAGGTAGCGCGATCATCTCTGAGGCTTTATCGCAATACGCGTCTTTGCAGGTGATGCAGAAAAAGTACGGAGAGGACAAAATTCGTAAGTTCTTGAGTTTTGAGCTCGACAGCTATTTACGCGGACGTACTCAAGAGAACATAGGCGAAATGCCTCTGATGCGCTCCGAAAACCAGCAGTATATTCATTATCGTAAAGGTTCTGTAGTAATGATGGCTATCGCTGATCGTATTGGTATGGATGCGCTTAATACGGCACTTGCCGAATTAATTGCTAGGTTTAAGTTTTCTGAGACGCAACAAGCTACCACGTTAGACTTACTCGCGGCGATCAAAAAACATGCTGATGAGAGTCATCACGCGTTTATCGAACAACAGTTTGCCCAAATCACCTTGTATGATCTTCGCCTAGAGGAAGCTGAAATAAGCGAACAAGCAGGACAGTATGAAGTGACCTTAGCCATCGAAACAGCGCAGTTTAATGCCAGTGCAGATGGTGAGGAGAATCAGGAAGATTTTGAAGACTACGTCGACATCGTTTTATTTGCAGAAGACCCAGATGATTTTGCAATAGATAACGAAATTCTGTATCGCCAGAAGCATTTACTTACACAAGGTAGCAATACACTTAGCATTACACTAGATAGTAAGCCAAAGTATGCCGCAGTGGATCCCTTTATTCGTTATATTGACCGGGAGACTCGGGATAATGTAAGGATGTTAAAGGATTAACAAATGAATAAAAAAACGCCCTCAATTGAGGGCGTTATTCTTTAACCAATATACGTTTAACGCTTAGTCAAAGTAAGCTCTAAAAGTAAGACCAACCGTTCGTGGCTCACCAATACGATAGCCTAAACGCGCTCGCCCGCCGCGCTCTCTATCGAATGACAACAAAGCATTTTCATCAAATACATTATTGATATAGAAAAGTAGTTCATACTCATCGTATACCAGTCCTGCACTGATATTCAAAGTGTCATATTCGTCTAAGGTTAAGTCAACTTGAGTCACTTCCAAACCAGTTGCACCACCAAAAGGTAGGCCCGATTGGAAACTACCAGCCCCCGCAACTTGGTCGCTAGGTTGAGTAATTCTATCTCCTACAAACTGATATGAGCCTTGAATATAGGTGCTAGTGGAACCAAGAAGCGGCTCTTCAAATTCGTAGGTAGTTGAAATAGCGAAAGAAGACTCTGGAACCGATGCTAAACGATTACCCTCTGCAACTCCGCCCAATACATCACCATTACTGTCAAACACCGTACTACCAAATTCGGCGTTTATAAAGCTTCCTGCCAATGATAGGAATAAGTTTTTGGTTGCTTGGCGAGTAATTTCAAATTCAATACCTTGGGTTGATGCCTCAGGAACGTTAAACGATATTCGCGAAGAACAAGAGCCCGCGTCCAGCGTTACTTGCAAATCTTCAATATCTGAATAGAAAGTTGATATATTTGCACTCCAACCTTTACCCGATGACTTCATCCCAAGTTCATAGTTAGTCAGTGTTTCATCGTCGTAATCCTGAAATCCACCAAAAACGTCCAAATCTTGTGGATTACATAAACTCTCGTTTAATGGGTCATTAACGCCGCCTAAACGAAAACCTTGAGAGACTTGAGCATTAAGATTTACTGTATCGTTAAGTTCGTACTGCGCAATTACCCTAGATGTAAAACCATCAGACTCTGTAGCATCGGTCTGGTCATCGCCATTCGAAAATAAGCCGCCAGTGGTGAAGCGTCTTGTTTCTTCATAGTCATACCAACGACTACCGACTGTAACAATTAACTTTTCGGTGAAAGCATAGTTAATCTCCCCGAATACAGCGGTTTGCTCCAAATCGTAGGGTAAAGAAGCGTTATATGGAGAATCAGGACCAAAACCATTAGCGACCGCAGCTGATGTTCCATCACCCAAAGTGGCATCTGTAACAGCATCATAACCAGGAGTAGGAAGTCGTTGACTATAGCTACGCTCGGTATCAGAGCTAAACGCACCAACGACCCATTGCAAATCACTATCGGTATTGGATGCAGCGCGAAGCTCAAAAGTATCCTGTTCGACTTGTGTTCTATCTAACAAATTGGATGGAAGCGTAATGGATGAATCTGGGAAGCCTAAATCTATACTTACGCTGCCGGTTAGCGCGCTGGCATCTCGACTCATCAAAATATCGCGGTCTGTATAGCTATATACAAAGGTAATATCAGCAATATTTGTTTCATATTCGGCAGTGAGGTCAGCAATTAAGGTATCGTCTTCAAAACCTTCTTCAAGCAATAAAAATTGCTCTTGCTCATTGAATGTGACAGGAGGACGAGTTGTCGTATACGGATTGGCAAACAGGTTAAATGCCTCTTGTCTGTTTGAACCATTCACGCTGATGTTTTGCAGTATTAGACGAGGCGTAATCGTCAGCTCATCTGTTGGGGTGTATTTGAAAGCAATGCGACCACCAAGTCTAAAGCCATCATTGACGTCCTCTTTTATACTGCCATCTTCTCCTAATGCGTCGACAAAACCTGCATAATCGGTTCGATAAAATACCGCTCTCATTGCTAAGGTATCGTCAACTAATGGAACATTTACCATACCTTTTACATGATTCCCAACGCCGCCATCGGTTTGAGAGTTAAGATTGACCTCAACTTTTCCCTCAAAACTATCCATCTCAGGTTGGTTGGTAATATAGCGCAAAGTACCACCGATAGAGCCGGAGCCAAATAATGTACCCTGTGGACCTCGCAAAGTCTCTACCCTACTTAAATCAAAAAAATCCAAATCAGGGGTAAACAATGAAAGGGAAATAACACTTTCATCTAAATAAATCCCAACTTGTTCTTTAACTCCGGGCTGATCCCTTACAATTTGCCCTGCAGAAACACCTCGCATCGATACCTGACTTTGACCAGGACCTAAATTTTGAATCGAAACACTGGCAATGTTCCGTGAGATATCTTCAAGGGTAGTCGCTCCAGAACGTTCAATATCTTTTTGAGTTTGAGCATTGATAGAAAATGGCACATCTTCAATAGCAAGTGAGCGTTTGGTGGCAGTAACAATGATTTTTTCTACATCATCGTCGTTTTCATCCGGAGCTTGAGCATAAGCGGGGCTGCAAAATACGCTTGCGAGCGCAAGACCAATAAGGCTTTTTCGAAACATAAAGTGTTTTGTGTGTGTCATGTTATCTTCCTTAATTATTGTGTGTATTCAACTATAAGATTGACAAACAAATACTGAAAATTCCAGTTTTAATTATATTTATCATATAATTAGACACAATACAGTCTTACAGAACACGGCATGAACCAATCTAGCATTACACAATCTGCGCTATGCCATTACTTGGATAATGAATAAAGGGGATTTATTTCTTGAGGAGCGTGACGATTAGCGGCGCTATTTTAAAGGGTCATTTCGCCGCGCAGGTTTGTACTCATTAGAGCTTGTTGTTGTTCAAAGTTGAGATGATTTTGACTTAACACATAATGAAGTTTTGCAAGTGCAGCTTCTGGGGTAATGTCTTTTCCAGAGACCACCTCTGTTTGCTGTATTAGCTTCCCATTCGCATAGCCCGACATATCGACTTTGCCACGAATACATTGGGTACAATTTAATACAATAATTTCTTTCTCACGCGCTAATTTTAATTGCTTTAACAGTGCAGGGTTTGACGGTGCATTACCGACGCCATATGTCAGTAAAATAAGCGCTTTTACTGGTTGTTGCAGTACATTTGCAAGCAGCTCAGTACTCATTCCCGGATAGAGGGTCAACATCCCTACTGCTTGGCTCTGAATATCGGCCACCACTAAGTCATCAAAGTGAGCCGGCGCTGATTTGATGTCTACGTGAGATTGAATATGAATACCTGCATCTAACAACGATGGATAATTGGGTGAATCAAAGGCATGAAAACCATCTGCATTGACCTTACGGGCGCGATTTCCTCTGAAAAGGCTATTATTGAAGAATAAACTCACCTCACCAATCGCGTAATTTGCTGCAATGAACAGTGCATTGAGCAAGTTAGCTTGTCCGTCTGAACGAAGCTGTGCTAGCGGAATTTGCGAACCGGTGACAATCACAGGCTTTGCCAAGTTTTCGAACATAAACGACAATGCAGAGGCTGTGTAGGCCATGGTGTCTGTACCATGCAAAATAATAAAGCCGTCGTAATCGTGATAATTGGCCTTAATGTCATTCGCAATGAGTTGCCAATCAGCTGGCACCATGTCGCTTGAATCAATCAAGCTATCGTATTCGTGCAAGGTAAATTGAGGCATCTCAGGGCGATGAAATTCTGGTAGATTAGCTAAAGTCTCAGTTAAAAACCCTGCAACAGGCACAAATCCCTTGTCAGAAGCCTGCATACCGATGGTACCTCCGGTGTATGCAATATAAATACGCTTTGCTTTATTCACCGATTGCTCAGCTTGTTTAGTCATTTCACACCATATAGCACTTTTAAGGTTGGCAGCAATGCAAGGTCCGCACTAGATAGAGGCCCTCTTGCAATCCATTCAGTTAGCAATGCGTCGGCATCGGGTAGGCTGTGCCCTTGTAACTTCGACGCCATTAATTTGAGCTGCACACTCTTTTTTGCTTCAGAATCATTGGTGGTGTTATTGCCAGCAGCATCAGAAAACATGATATTTGCTGCCAATAACAATTCTTCCCGCGACAATTCAGCCATAATATTTGAAGAGTTAGTCGCCGCACTCTTCACAATAAAAGCTTGCTTGAACTTGGCAGGTAAAGCACTAAGTTGCTCATCGTCGAGGGGTTTCGAATAGGTAGCAAGGACATCAAACACATGCTGCATTTGTGCTTTAGACTTATCGTCTTGCAAGCGCTCGAGTTTGTTTTGATACGCTTTTTTGCAGCTACTTAGCGTTGCATTAAAACCTGTCTGCTTTGCCTTTGGCGCTCTGGCGACAAGCGCTGCGACCTCAGCAATACTAGCAGCAACTTCGCTAAGCGATTTGCCATCTTGAGCTAGCTCTACTTGCGCTTTTAGAGTTGATAGTGCTTCGCTTGTCAAGTTTGACTGGGTTTCATCTTCTGCTTTTTGCGCTTCAATGCTCATATTTAAACGCGCAAAGATCACATCGTTTGCTTTTCTAAACGCTTCCCACAACGCATTGTCCTTTTTCGCACCACTGAATCCAATATTCTTCCACTGACTTTGCAATGATTTAGCACTTGCAACTGCAGCTTCAATATCTTCTAACTCAGCGAGAGCGCTAGCCTTATCAATGAGACTTTGCTTTAACTGTGCGTTATTGTCATAAAAGGCATTCACCTTTGCTTGCAATGGTTTAAGTTTCGCTAAATACCCTTTGTGAAGCTTGTTGCGAGCACGCTTGTCCATTTCGCCTAGCTTACGATACTGCTGTGATATCGCCGCTAGGTGTTTACTTAATACGTTTATTTGTTCAACACTGCTTAAAGCATCAAGGGCTTCTAACACTTGCTCGCCTTTTTGTAGATTGTGTTCCCTTTGCTTATCTTGCGCTTCAAAATGGGTTCTACATGGCGCAAAAGCAGCCTCTATAGCCATATCAAATTCTTTGTTAAGACTATCGTCCTCGTCGTTGTGAAGCCGACCTAACGAGTTATATTCTGTGCGATATTGCCTTACTAACGCAGCACGCGCGCTAACGTCAATTTCATTGTTGTCGGCCAACGCCTTAGCAGCTACTATCAGCTCTGGTTTGCGCGGCGTTGCTATGTAAGATTGCCAATCTTGTAACTCGCTTACGGCATTTTCGCTTTCTTCAAATTTACGACTTAGCGATGTACTTGCCCCTACAGCACTGCAAGTATCATACAAGGTCTTTGCGGCCCTAAAAGTTGCAATCGCGGCTTTATATTTACCTTGCTCAATCATACGCAAACAAGCGGCCAACTTACTAAAACAACGCTTTTCTTCACGTGCTTTTGCTTCACGCTCTTGCTTTTTATGAGCATTACGCTCTGCCTTAATTGCTTGCCAAGTAGCCATTCGGGCGGCACTTGTGCCCTTTTGAACTAGGTTTTCTAACTGTTTAGCTAATGCAGCATAACCTTGCTCGTCAGCACTCTGTAATAGCGTTTTGTTTGTAACGTCTTCAAGCTCAGAACTAAGCAGATGCTTTACCTGCTCTAAAAGTGCATCAATCTGACCATTTCGTGCGATTTGCTCAGGTAATGCTTTAAGTAAAGTAAGATTATCTTCAAAGCTTTTTCTAACCGTATTGAGGTCGCGTTGATGTTGTTTGCTCTGACGGTTCAAAGACTCTACATTTACTGCCACTTGCAAGTCGTTAAGCTCTAGATCTAAATCCTCTATTGCTCGGGTAAGCAATTCAGTCTGACTCTCTAATTGCGTGTCAGTGTCACTCTGACATAGCAAGTTAACCTGCCCGGCGATGGTTTCCATTCTATTTTGAATATCGCTTATGCTATCGTTTAGGGCCTTGCTATGGAGCTGCGATTGGTACTCGGGCTCCAATTGCGCCAAACGCTTATCGACTTTTTCTTTGATGTACAAATATTTAGAGGACAGCTGAGTCGAATCCTCTTCGCTTAAACATAAAAACTCTTGTTTAATCTCAACAAACTCGCTCTGCAACTGTTGCTTTTGACGCGTAATCGCCTCAAAGTCATTTAGCTCATACAATGCCAACAAGCGACTGTTTATAAGCGTTGCCGCCGCTTTTACTTTTACAGGTTTGGCCGCAGCTTCAGCTATTTCGTTTAGTTTGACCGCGATATCAGAGGCGATATCAATTGAGTTACCGAGCTTGCTATAGCGCTTGAGCCTTTTCTCGTCGGTAGTCGATGCAATAATATGACGTTTCTGAGCATCAGTAGCACGCTCACAGTAGAAACGTTTAAGCTCCTGTTCGTTACAGATTTGCAAAGCGCTTGTTACGCACAATTCGCTATGCTCTTGCAAACGGAGACTAGAAAAGAGCATCGTTTTTAATAAGTCGTTGTGCTTTAACTGCTTAACAATATCAAAGAACAATGTGTCACTCGCTTGTTGCGGGTCCTCAATTAGCTTCAATACTTTTGCTTTCGCTTGTACTTTTACCTCGTTCTTAAAATGCGTTTCGTAAGCTTTTAAATAGAGCGTAAAAGAAGCTAGTGCCTCTAGCGCAGCCATACTCACCGATACACACTCGTCGTTAAATGCAAGTTCATGCAGTATTTGCTTGTCTTTTTCTTGTTGTGGATTAAGCGTTTTAATCGCGCTTAAGCGCACGTCGGCATCGGCATGCGTATGCGCCTTTTTGAAAAGTTTTTTAAATATCATTTTGTTTAAATCGAGCTATAGGCGTTTCGTTGGCGCTTGCTTGTTTCATTTCTTGTTGCATTTCGCTGCGGCTTTTTTGCACTATTTCACCGTCTTTTCCTACGGTCATGTGCTGGTCAGACTGTTCAACCTTACTTTGATACAACAACACCGCTTGCATCGCATTTTCTTTTTGCTCTTCGCTTAATTTGCTTCCATCAGGCCATTTACCCGTTTCAACCGCTTGTCTCAAATTGTTATAAATTTGAGGTGTCATTGCCGCAACTAACTGCTCAACTTCCACTTGTCTAACCCCTTTTTGCCAATGTGACCCTGACCCTATTTACCGCATACCAAATAAAGCCTAAGGCGGTAACCGCTACCGATATATTATACATCAACACGCCTTCTTCGGTGTTGGGAAAATCACCTAAAAATACAAAATAAGCGCCTACTACAAATACTAAAATTGCTAACATAGATTGATTTTGCAAACTATGCAGTTTTTGATAACGCTCATTGTTTAATTTTCGCTGAATATCCTCGGCGCTAGTGTCGCCCAATGACAAATTACAGTGCGGGCAGGTTTTGCCCTTATCAGACATTGGTTTTTTACAGGCAGGACAATTTGTAATCGCCATTTAAACTCCCACTTTACTCACCACACTACATGGCTATATTTTTATGTTTAAAGATATTTCGCTGCGCTTACAACAACGCAAACACGCACGTTGCATACAAAAAAGGCTAACCCTCGGGTTAACCTTTTTTATGCAGCAAAGGCTCTATTTGTTCACTTTTTCCCAGTAATCATTGACCGATTGCTTCATCTCTTTTCTTAGCATCATGATACCAAATAGATTGGGCAGCGTCATAACCACAATTGCTACCGCAGACAATGCCCACACTAGGGTCGTATCTGAAATCGCAGCCCAAAAGAAACCGGCAACGTACAATACTCGATAAGGCATAACTGATGCAGGCCCTAACAAATAAGTCATTGCTCTATCGCCATAATATGACCATGCGATTGCGGTTGAGAAAGCGAATAAGAGCAAGCCTACCGAGACGATATACTTTCCGTATTCACCAAAGAAGCCTTTGGTAAATGCGATAGCAGTCAAGTTTGCTGAATGTACTAAAGACTTACCTACCACCACTATATTGGCACGATTAATTTCGCCGTCTGCAATTTGCAAGGTACCAGTAAATGGGTCGTCTGGGGAGCCTACGTGGAAGGTTACATCTTCGGCAAAAGATCGTGCATTTATTAAAGTGTAGCCTCCGGTTACCGCAACACCATTAACTACCTGAATTTCGCCATTGTATTGTTCTACAGAAGCACCTTCGTAGTCATTTAAAAATTGATACATCGCCGTAACGTCATCTTGTTTTGATTCTGTGTACTCACCTGAAATAAACTGCATATCAGAACGGTCGAAAACGTTTTCATGCTTTTGATTCCAAACCCCTGAAGATAAAATAACTAGGCCGGTAACCGTACAGATTATGATGGTATCAATAAACGGTTCGAGTATTGAAACCATACCCTCAGACACAGGCTCTTTTGTTTTTGCAGCAGCATGGGCAATGGGTGCAGAGCCCTGTCCGGCTTCGTTTGAAAACAGGCCACGGTTAACACCTCGGTTAAATGCGTAAGCTAATGATGCTCCTAAGAAACCACCTGCAGCCGCTGAACCGGTAAAGGCATCGCTGATAATCGCAACAAAAGCGGGACCGATATTGCCAAAGTTTGCAAAGATAACAGCAAATGCACCAATCATATAAATTGCGGCCATAAACGGAACAATTTTAGATGTAACTGCAGCAATACGCTTAATTCCGCCAATTATGACCAAACCTAGCAGAATAGCTAATACACCACCAACATAGGCAGGCTGAAAGCCAAAGGTGGACTCAATACTGGTAGCAATACCGTTACTTTGTGGTAAGTTTCCGGTACCAAATGAACTGATCACCGTGGCGACCGCGAAGGCTACCGCAAGCCACTTCATGTTCAAGCCTCTATCCATATAATACATTGGGCCGCCGGCCATGGTGCCATCGTCTGTTTTGACACGATATTTATGCGACAAAGTCACTTCCACAAACTTAGTGGTCATACCCAAAAACGCCGTTGCCCACATCCAAAATAGTGCTGCCGGACCGCCTAAAAAGATAGCAAATGCAACGCCACTTATATTGCCCGTCCCAACGGTACCAGAGAGCGCCGTTGTAAGGCTTTGAAAATGTGTTGTATCGCCTGGCTCATCGCCTTTATCAAATTTGCCGGTAACCACACGCCAAGCATGTTTAAAAAAGCGAATTTGAGGGAATTTTAAATAAATAGTAAAAAACGCACCAACACCTAGCAAAACAAAGGGAAACCACTTAGCTCCCCCTAAATAGCCGTCGAGCATATTAAAAAAATTGAGTATGGCATCCACTGTAGTCTTCCTTTTTTATTATTATCTGAGTTGTTTGCTAACGGCACGAATTGCCACTAATAAATCTTCGCCAAGTTGCTCACAGCGAACTGTTGACCATCCGTAACTATTGTCAGGTAAATCTGCGTTGTCTTTAAACGGCATTTCTAGCGTGTAAGATAAGCAATCAAACTTGTGCCCTACTGCATTACAGGCAACAGTAAGATTTGCCTCACCAGGTGCATCTTTATCATAACCGAATTCATCCTGAAACTCAGGAGTGGTGGCCATTAAGCTTTGTTTGAAGGTGTTTTCCAATGCGGCTATACGTGCATTGTAGTTTGGATTGCCTTCGGTACCCGCAACGAAATTATATGGCAGAGCTTCGTCGCCATGAATATCTAAAAACAAATCGACACCGGTTTGCTCCATCTTGTTAAGTACGTGGTAAACCTCCGGGCTTTTGTCGAGACTTGGCGCGGCCCATTCGCGGTTTAGGTTAACACCTACCGCATTAGTGCGAAGATGCCCGCGCGCACTACCGTCTGGGTTCATATTAGGCACGACATAAAAGACGTTATCTGCAAGTAGCGCTCTAGCAGTGCCGTCGTCTTCATCAAGTAAGCGGCGCAATAGGCCTTCGATGAGCCATTCTGCCATGGTTTCACCTGGGTGTTGCCGAGCTGTTATCCAGACCTTATTTTTACCTGCATCGGCATCGCCAATCACAAGTAAGTTAAGCTCTCGACCATCAAGACTTGTACCTAAAAGCTCATGCTCGCAGTCATAGTGCATTTGTGCTTGTGCAATTAAATTAAGGTGCTGTTCATAACTGTAGGGAGCAAAATAAGCAAAATAAATGCTGCTGTATTCCGGTGTAAAATCAATCGTGAGTGTATCACCGTCGAATGAGCTAGCGACGCGAAACCACTCTTCACGGTCGTAGGACGCAACTGCCTGATAATCTTGCCAGCCATCGGGGTAGGCAGATTTTGCTAAGTCATTAATACAAATCTTATGATTAACAAAAGCTTGAGTGTGTAATTTAAAATGAAACCATTGGTAAAAGTCTGATTGATTGTCTTTGTTGATGCTGAGCTGAATATCTTCTGGGGACTGGGCGCTAATTACCCTTATATTTCCGCTGTCGAATTGGCTATTTATTATCATTTTTTGTGCCTAAAAACTTTTTTTAAAAGTGTAACACAAGCTAACTAAAATCGAGAAAAAAGATATTAAACTTGGTCATCAACCGACCTCAAAAACACTGTCTGTGCGCTTTTGCGCTTGAAAGTAAATATAGTTTACGTTGAGTAATCATCATTTTTGAGCGGGTTGCAATTTGCTTAACGCCTAGTGTACTCTAAACATGAAATATATACTTTAGTATAGATAAATCAGCAAAAAGCATGAACATTGGCTTAACACAAAAGGCTTTGCATTACTAAAGAGACCTTAACTCACGGGAATATTTTGCAAAATATTAAGGTAGCTCATCACCGCGACCAGTTAAAGGTCCTAATTGTTGACGATGCCCCCAGCATTGTTCGTATTATTAGTGAAAGTATTAAGTTGCTTGCAAAGATAATTGTTGCAAAAGATGGTGGGCGGGCCCTTTCTTTGGTTAAGCATGAACGCCCTGACCTAGTCCTGCTCGACATTCAAATGCCCCACCTAAATGGATTAGATGTCTGTAAGGCAATAAAGTCTGACCCCGAAATCTGGGATACCCGCATTATGTTCGTCACCGCAGAATCGCACCCTGAAACCGAATTAGAAGCACTTGGTTTAGGCGGTATCGACTTTATTAGCAAACCGATCAATTCTGCAATTTTACGCACCCGCGTACAAAGCCAGCTCATCGCCATTAAACGCACAAAAGAGCTAATTGACGCGCGTAACGAACTCCATGGCCTAATTTCCACCCTTCCCGTCTTTGTTTCTTATTGGTCACGATAGTTAATTAATACCTACAGCAACGATTGTGAAGGAAAATGGTTCAGCCTTAAACCTCATGAACTCAGCAATTTGTTTTTGTCGACACTTTTTGAACCAGACGTGCATGAAGCACTGCAGCCAAATATAGATAAGGTTCTATGGGGCCAAAATAATATAACAGAAGTAGTGTTATCGCCTTTCAACGGGGCGAAACGGTACGCGCAATTGTCATTTATTAACAAACCATTGTTTGACGGAGTAGAAGGGTTTATTTTAGTCATTAGCGATGTTACCGAACGTAAGGTATCAGAACTCAAATTATTGGAAGACAAAGACAACATTGATATTACTTTGCGTTCGATTGGTGATGGGGTAATCGCAACCGACCTTGAAGGTAAGGTCACCTTTATTAATCCCGTTGCTGAACATATAACAGGCTATTTAGACGATAGCGCCGCTGGTCTTGAAATCGAAACGGTCATGCAATTGCGTGATGCCTTTACCCAAGAGACAGTGGTAAACCCTGTGCGTTTGGCAATAAAAGAAAATCGAGTGGTAGAAATGCCACTCGATACAACGATGCAAACAAAGCAAGGCGAGTTACTCTACATTGAGGATTCTGCTGCGCCCATCACCAACAAAGAAGGTGCACTTGTTGGCGCTATCTTAGTATTCCATGATGTTAGTCAACAAAAAGCGGCCTCGCAACGCATGGTAAAACTTGCTACAGAGGATAGTCTTACTGAGTTACCGAACCGCGTATTGCTGCTAGATCGGACACAACAAGCCATTA
>CAZUON010000005.1:64476-122406 GCA_964621345.1 uncultured Glaciecola sp.
AAGCCATTAACAACGATGAAATCGCGGTCTACTTCCAAGCGAAAGTAGAAGGTATAAGTGGCAATACTGTTGGAGCTGAAGCCCTCGTGCGTTGGCCTCAAGCCGATGGCAGCATGCACTATCCTGACTCGTTCATCCCTTTAGCAGAATCCAGTAAACTCATTATTCCACTGGGCAAACAGGTATTGACAAAAAGCTGCCAGCAGTTGGTTAAATGGCAAGAAATCGATAAAAACATGAGTGTCTCGGTAAATATTTCTGCTATTCAGTTTAAACCGAGCCTAGTGGAAACAATTAAACAATTGCTGAATGAATTTGCAATATCACCTGCATCTTTAGAACTTGAAATAACGGAATCGGTCTTGATTAATGACGCTCAAGCTATCGATACTTTTGTTCAATTAAAAGCACTAGGAATAAAAATTTGTCTCGATGATTTTGGCAAAGGATTTTCAAGTTTGTCTTACATACGCGAATACCCTTTGGATGTTTTGAAAATCGATCAGAGTTTTGTTCGCAATATGTTCAACGACAAGAAAGACCTTTATATCTGTAAGACAATTATCGATTTAGCCAATAATTTAGACCTTAAATTAGTCGCTGAAGGCGTCGAAACCCAAGCTCATGCAGATAAATTACTTGAAATGGGCTGTACGCTTTTTCAGGGATATTTTTATAGTAAAGCGATTCCCGCATCGCAAATAAGCGCGCGACTTAGCTAGCTATTTATAAAACGCCCTATTTACCAGTGCCTTGAATATAACTCGCCAATTTATCTACGTGTTGTTTAGTTTCCTCAATCAAACTACCAATTTCGTTCGCAGACTCAGTAGTGCTACCGGCCAAATTTCTTACCTCATCAGCAACCACTGCAAAGCCTCTACCGGCCTCGCCTGCGCGCGCTGATTCTATTGCCGCATTCAGTGCCAACAAGTTGGTTTGCGACGATATAGAGTTAATCGTTTGGATAATTGAACCGATTTTACCTAGCACTTGCGACATAGCATCATGGGTTTCATTAAGTACCGCATTTCTTTGCGATACGTCACTGCCATACATCAGTATTTTGGCAACCTGCCCCGTTTCATCAGCCACTGGACTGAGTACAACCGACAGTAGTACCTGACGACCACCTGTTGCACTGAAGCTAATTTCTTGCTGTAAGGATGAGCCTGATAATAGGGTATTTTGCTGCTCTTGAGTCAGTAGTGTAAATAAGTTTGGTAAAGAGGACCCCAGACTACCTACATCGTTACACGAGAAGGTTTGCAGGCATAAGCTATTTGCTAAAATCAGTTCGCCACTATGCGACCATTCAACCACGACATTTGCCTTGTTCAGGGCTGCTATTTTTACATCATTTTCTAGGGCATGCTTTTTGGTAGTATCAATATTAGCCTGAATCGATACGAATTTTTTGACCTTACCTTGGCTGTTAAAAACAGGAGAAACACTCAGGCTTATCCAATAAGCTTTACCTGACTTATCATAATTGAGGATCTCTTCATAAAAATGACGTCTGTTTTTTATATGCTCGGAAATTCTGGCGACGGTAGCTTTGTCGGTATGCTCGCCTTGCAACACTTCGCCTGGCTTTTTGCCAACCACATCTTTAAATTCATAACCTGTGAATAAAGTGAAGCCTGGGTTTGTGTATTCAATACGACCGTCTGGACCACAAATAATGACTGAGTTTTTAGTTTCGTCTGCTACAAGCGATAAAAGCTTAACGCGCTCTCGATTCTCTCGCTCAACGGTTATATCTTTTACAAATGCGGTATAAAAAGTTGCCTTATCCAGTTTCACCTTTGAAAGTGACAAATTGCCCCATACCTCTTTGCCAGTAAAGGTTTTAAAGCAAACATCACGAGACTTACCAACAATTTTATCTTCACCGCCCTTTCTGTTGCTGTTGACCATTTGATCATGATTCGCCTGAATAGCCGCTGGTACGAGCATCTTTACATTTTTGCCCAGTACTTGCTCGCGCTCACATTCCCAAAGGCTCTCCGCAGCCTTATTAAAAAACACAACATTGTTGTTATCGTCAATTGTAACAACTGCATCTATGCACTGCTCTAGAGTTTGGTCGATAATTGTTACCGCTTGTCTTTGTTCGGTTATATCTTTAACAAAAGCGGTGTAGTGAAAGCCTTTTTTGGTTTCTACTTTTGATATGGACAGATTACACCAAACCGTATCGCCTGATTTGGTTTCAACTTCCACATCTCGTGACACTCCAACGATGACATCGTTGCCCGTACGACGATTAGTATTTACGTATTCATCGTGTTGGCTTTTATGCATACTTGGCACCAACATTTTCACATTTTTACCAATCACCTCGTCACTTGAATAACCCCATAATCTCTCAGCTGCATTGTTATAAAATACAACAATGTTGTTTTCATCAATTGAAACAATGGCATCAACTGCCTGCATCATCGCTGCGCTAGCTTCAGATGTTTGCTTAGTGAAAAGTCTCATAAGGTATGAACTCGGTTTAGGAAAGTATTGTATTTATCGGTCACTTTTCTACTTTCATAACCTTTTGTATAAAGAAATTTACAAATATAAATAGCGGCTCATAGTTTTCCTTAGTAGGTTGCACAAGCTAGTGTGGCGAACAAACGTTGAAGCCTCTTCTATTTTTATGAATAAGCTCGTTATAGTTTTTGCTAATCTTATTTTTAAATAATAATAAAACTCACTCTCAAGTTTGATTTTAAAATGCTTAATTTTCTAAATAAACACCCTACTCGGCCGATAAACATTGAAATTCTTATATTTTGCACAGGATGACTGCGTGACTCAGCTAAGAACGGCGTTAAATAGTCTAATTAAAATTCTTAAACATGAGATTAATCTCGATTTATGGATGATCACGCGGGTAGTAGACGACGACTGGATAATGTTAGCTATTTCTGAAAATAGCTATGGCGTCAATGTTAATGACGTAAAGGTTTGGTCTGAATCTGTATGTTGTAACATGGTTGAGAAAAAGGGACCGAATATTGTCCCATGCTTGAGTGAAGTACCCGCCTATGCAAACGCCCCAATTGCTAGTCAGCTAGATTTTAAATCTTACGTGGGTTACCCCTTAAAATCTGAAGACGGAAAACTACTAGGAACACTTTGCGCAATAGACCCAAATAAACAAGAGGCTTCTTTTGAGGGTCACCATACCTTAATTGAAGATTTCGTCATCATTGTTCAAACCATGTTACGCTCTAGCACGGAAATAAACCGATTAAATTCACTAGCAAAGAGTCCGCTGTTGCATGATCAATCTAATGTAGGCAACGATTCCGAAGGCTTAGGAATGCTTAATCAAGACGCCTTTTATAATATTGCGAAACAGCAAAAGGCGCGTCTCGACAACATTGCTTCGCCGCTTTCTTTAGTGCTAATCGATATTCAACGCTTTCCATCTAGTTTCGACGACAATGTTGATAAATTTGAAGCGCTGCTTTCAGCCAAGGCTATTATTACAAGACTCATACGCGAAACGGATATCGCTTTTAAATTAAATGGAAACCACTTTGCCCTGCTGATGATTGACACTGACAGCAAGACGCTTACTTTACAAGTGGTCAACATTATAAAAGTGCTGCAAGCGCGTGGCTTCAAAGTATCGGTGGGGGCGCATGTTTGTAAGCAACAAGAGACGATTGAAGACGCGATTCAAAAAGCCCAACAAAGACGCTTCGCCTAGGGTTTGTTAATGCATCATCACAAAATATAACTTAACAAAAAAACGCCGCTATAAAAGCGGCGTTTTGCTAAATGTATGGTGAACATACACAGCGGGCCTCAACAATCGTTGATTCAAGGTAAAGTAGGAATACTCAACCCGGCCATATCTCGCACTACTCTTAGCACCTGACAACTATAACCAAATTCATTGTCATACCACACATACAAGGTCGCTCGATTGCCGGCGACAATGGTTGCTTGTGAATCTACAACAGCGGCGGCTCTTGCCCCTACTAAATCGGTAGACACAATTTCCTTAGAGGCTGTAAAGTCAATTTGATGCTGCAATTTTGAAAACAACGATGTTTGCTGCAAGAACTGATTCACTGTTTCTTTATCAAGCTCTGTGCGTAAGTTAAGGTTAAGGATAGCCATCGACACGTTAGGGGTCGGCACGCGGATCGCATTACCGGTTAGTTTGCCCTCAAGCTGTGGATAAGCTTTAGCGACGGCTTTAGCGGCACCCGTCTCGGTAATAACCATATTTAACGGTGCGGCGCGACCACGTCGGTCTGCTTTGTGGTAGTTATCAATCAGGTGCTGATCGTTGGTAAATGAATGTACTGTCTCAACGTGTCCATTTTCAATACCGTAGGCTTGATCTAATGCTTGTAGCACTGGAGTTATCGCATTGGTTGTGCAGCTAGCTGCTGATAAAATCGTATCTTGTGGATTAATATCGCCATGGTTTACGCCGTGAACAATGTTTTTAATGTCACCTTTACCCGGCGCGGTTAACAGAACTTTTGCAGCGCCCTTTGATTGCAAATGTTGCGACAATCCATCCTCATCACGCCACATTCCGGTATTATCGACGACAATCGCATCATTTATACCATAATGCGTATAGTCGACTTTACTTGGATGATCGGCGTAGATCACTTGAATATAGCTACCGTTCGCTTTAATTGCGTTACGCTCATGATCGATGGTAATACTGCCATTAAACGGGCCATGTACAGAGTCACGTCTTAATAAACTGGCACGTTTTTCTAAATCACCTTCGCGACCACCTCGCACTACAATCGCACGCAAGCGCAGTTTATTGGCTTTACCTTGACGCTCAATAAGTAAACGCGCCAACAAGCGCCCTATTCTGCCAAAGCCATAAAGTACTACGTCTTTAGGTGTTTGGTCATCGCTTTGCTCTACAACGTCTTTTAACTGAGTTTTTAAAAACTCAGTTAAATCGCCTGTGTTGTTTTGCTTGTCGTTGCCGTAGTGATATGCAAAAGCCAACTTACCGATATCGATTTCACTTGGTATAAGTTGCATTTTACTGAGCGCCTCAAGTACTGGCCAGCTTTCTCGCAAACGCAATTTCGCGCCTTCAAACAAACGTACTGTACGATGCGCTTTTATCACGTCGATTGCACTGGCATTGAGTAAGGTACGACCGTAGACCGTAATTTCAACGGCGTGGTTACGATATAAATGACCAATAATGGGAAGCATACGCTCCGCAAAGTCCTGACGCTCTTGCCAACTGCCTTGAAGTTCTTGCTCAAACTGCTGATTCATTAAGTAAACCTTGCATAAAATGATTAGGAGAAGGGTTGCGAGATGCAAATCTCGCGCGCATTCTATGCAAATTCTTAAGGAATTCCAAACTGTTGAAAACTTACAAAATATGGCCGTTTTATCGTGATTAAGTAAAAACTTATGTAATTATTCGTCAATAAACGACCATAGGTCGCGAAAGCGGGAGCGTAACGCATTCGTTAGATATTTTTACGGCTTAATGTTTATCCGTACTGAAAAAAACTTTCAGTAACTATTTTTAAAATTACTAAAAGTTAATACAAAAGTAGTAAGATAGCGCTAAGACTGAGCCTTAAAAGACATCGATAATGAATTGACACAATAGCGTTTACCCGTTGGATTGGGGCCATCGTCAAAAACGTGTCCTAAATGGGCATCGCAGTTTTTACACAGAATTTCAATACGCGACATACCCAAGGAATTATCTTCTCGGTAAAGCACATTTGCCTCATCGCTTTGCTCATAAAAAGATGGCCAACCGCACCCAGAATCAAACTTAGCACCAGAATCAAAGAGTTTAGCCCCGCAGCATTTACACATATAATTTCCGGTGGCTTTGTTATTCAGATACTCACCGGTATACGGGCGCTCAGTACCCGCTAAACGCGTTACGCGATATTCTTCTTCACTCAGTTTATCTTTATATGGGTCTGTCATGTAAAGCGCTCCTTATGACGACAGGCATTAATACTTTTTGAATATTCGTAAACTGTAGGCTGGCATTTCAAACACACTATGAATTGCAAGCGCCGTGCATGCACTTTGTTCAGTACAAGCGCTGTCTAACACACATTTCCAGTTTATTGAGTCGCTTAAAACATCTAGGGTAAACTGTTTTGGTGCATCTGCACTGTTGATACAAAAAACCCATTGCTGTTGATCAGTTTTGATAGACACTTGTGAACCAATAATGTGTAAAGCAAAACAATGGTGCTCGTGATTTACCCAATCAATATCGCGTTTATGCGTGCCATCGCGTCGATACCATTCGGCAATTTCGATATTCTCATGATTACTAAAGTTATCGTCGCTAAAATGCATTTGTTGTAATAAAGGGTGCGCTTGGCGAAGCGCAATTACATAGGAGCAAAAATCTAAAAAGGCCTGTTGCTGAGTCGAAAGGTCCCAGTTGTAGTAGTTTAATTCGTTGTCTTGGCAATACGCATTGTTATTACCCTTTTGCGTGCGACTTAATTCATCTCCACCTAAAATATGGGGTGTTCCCTGGCTAAGTATTAGCGTTGCGAATAAATTCCGTTTTTGTTGCTCACGAAGATTTATCACTTCAGGGTTTTGTGTTTCGCCTTCAACGCCATAATTGCGGCTTAAATTATGATTATGACCATCACGATTTTCTTCTAAATTTGCTTGATTATGTTTTTGTTCATAGCTGACTAAATCGTGCAAAGTATAGCCATCGTGATAACTCACATTATTTACACTTGCATGCATAGGCCGCTGGTTTTTTCTGAAGATATCTCTTGAGCCCATCAGACGAGTTGCAAACTCTCCTTTTAAGCCCTTATCGCCGCGCCAAAACCCACGAACACAGTCTCTGAATTTATCATTCACTTCCAGCCACGTTGCCGGAAAATGCCCGAGTTGATAGCCGCCTGGGCCAATATCCCATGGTTCGGCAATTAACAGGGCATGCTTTAATAATGGGTCTTGCTGCATCATTTTAAACAAGCCGGCATTGCTGCGATACTCATACGACTCGCGTCCAAGTGTGGCTGCCAAGTCAAAGCGAAAACCGCTCACTCCCATCTGACTAACCCAATATCGCATGGCATCTAAAATCAGTGTTTGCATATAAGTGTCGCTGACTTTTATGGTATTCCCGCAACCTGAGTAATTTACAAACTCAGCGTGTAGGGCTTCGTCAATCTGCTCTACTATGTAGGCATGGTTTGCGCACAAGCCCTTAAAGCTCAATACTGGACCGCCATGCCCCGATTCTGCGCTATGATTAAAAACCACATCTAAAATGACCTCGAAACCAGCATTTCGGTAGGTCTTAATCATGTATTGGCATTCGCTCAGCGCATCTTTTACCGCATACCGTGGTTCAGGAGCAAAAAAATTGATCGGGTTATATCCCCAATAATTGGTGAGGCCCTTTTCTGTTGCAAAGGGTTCAGGCATAAAAGACATCAGCGGCAAAAATTGTACACTGGTAACGCCCAAGTCCTTAAGATGTTTGATAACGCTTGGGTGACACGCACCTAAATACGTGCCTCTTTGTTCAATAGGCACGTCGGGGTGAAGTTGGGTAAGGCCTTTAACATGGGCTTCATACACGATTCGTTGGGCACTAGCGACTTGTTTTGGCGTATAATTATTAGTCTGTTGCTCTGTGACAATACACTTTGCCAACATTTTATGCGAATCACCTTGATATGCTTTAGCATCCCAATTCATAGGGCGATTCAAGGCCTTTGCATAAGGGTCGATTAAGAGCTTTTCAACGCTAAAATCAATTAGCTTTTTGTGTGTTTTTGGCCTTACTCTTAGGCCATACAACTGCCCAGCTTTAACATTCGAAATACAGCCGAACCACTTTGATTGAATACGTTGCTTAAGTGGAATTTGTGCAATGGCTTGTTCGTGCTCGTCAAACAGACAAATAAAAATTTCTTCAGCATCCGGGCAGTAAATAGAAAAATTACAGCCCTCGTCGGTTAGATGTGCTCCTAGCGGTTCGACTTTGCCGGTGAGCAAGCTAAACGGGTTAAATGCACTAAAGGAAATCTGTTCACTCACCAAAATGTCTCTTTATCAAAAGTCACATACCAACATTAGAGTCGCTAAAGGAGGCACATTTATCGATATGCTGTACGGCATCCCATGGCAGCCTTGACTTTGGCTGTGTACTTCTCTTGTGACTGAATATCCGCTGCCACCGTAGTCATGGTCATCGGTATTGATTATTACTCGATAGCGACCTGACTTATTCACACCAAAGCGCATGTTGTCGCTAGGGATGGGGGTAAAATTACAAATCACTAAAACCTGCTGCCCTTGCGATTCGTCCATACGCACAAAAGATAATATTGACTGTTCGCTGTTATGTAAATCGCCCCACTGAAAACCAGCATGTTCGTGATCCAGCATGTGCAGAGCTTCAAAGTGCTGGTACACTTTGTTTAAATCTCGATAAAGTTGATGAATTCCACTGTGCATAGGGTGATTCAGGACATCCCACCTCAATTGCTGGTCATGGTTCCATTCAATAGGTTGAGCAAATTCATTGCCCATGAATTGTAGTTTTTTACCTGGATGACCAAACATAAAGCCATAATAGGCCCGTAAGTTAGCAAATTTCTGCCATTCATCACCGGGCATTTTTTCCAACATACTGCCCTTGCCATGCACCACTTCATCATGAGAAATCGGCAGTACAAAGCTTTCATCAAAGGCATACACCATACTGAAGGTTAATTCACCATGATGGTACTTTCGATAGGCAGGATCTTTTTGAATATAGGTCAATGAATCGTGCATCCAGCCCATATTCCACTTAAATCCAAAACCCAAGCCACCTGATGAAACCGGGCGGGATACTCCCGCAAATGAAGTAGATTCTTCGGCAATGGTCACCGCATGTGGATAATGTTGATACACTTCGCTGTTCATCCACTGTAGTAAACTGATGGCCTCGTAATTATGATTACCACCGTCTACATTCGGTATCCATTCACCTTCGTCTCGGGAGTAATCAAGGTAGAGCATAGAGGCAACGGCATCAACGCGTATAGCATCAATATGAAATTTGTCGAACCAATATAATGCATTTGCGACCAAAAACTGACGAACGCTATCTTTGCCAAAATCGTATATGCATGAGTTCCAATCAGGATGCCAGCCCTTTCGAGGATCTTCATATTCATACACAGAGCTGCCGTCAAACTTGGCTAAGCCGTGAGGGTCTTCTGGAAAATGCGCAGGTACCCAATCGATGATCACCGATATTCCCTGCTGATGACACTGATCCACAAAATACTTAAAACTGTCGGCATCGCCAAAACGACTCGTGGGAGCAAACAACCCTACCGGTTGGTATCCCCAACTGCCATCAAACGGAAACTCAGAAACCGGCATAACCTCAATATGCGTGTACGCCATTTGCTTTACATAATCAACCAAGTCATCGGCTAATTGATGATAGCTTAAGTAGCGTTTATCAGGATCATCAGGGCGCTTCCAAGAGCCTAAGTGCACTTCATAAATGCTCATTGGCTGACGATAAGGCTGATGATTATCGCGCGTCATCCATTTATGATCGTACCAGTCATAACGATTGTGGTCGTATACAACAGACGCATGAGAAGGATATTGCTCTTGTTGAAACCCTAAAGGGTCTGATTTATCCGGGAGCCTATGACCGTGGGTATCTAGCAAGGCAAACTTATATTTTGCTCCAACATGTACATCTGGGACAAATAACACCCAATAACCCATATCGGTTTTTTGCATCGGATGCTGCAATGCGCTCCAAGCATTAAAATCACCAATTACACTGACCGCACTGGCATTAGGTGCAAAAACTGCAAAGCGCACCCCTTTTACCCCGCTCTCAGTCGTCACTATTTGTGCACCAGCCTGCCGATACAGGTTTTGCGGGGCATGGTCAATAAAATGAACCGCATGAAACGCATCTTGAGTGAACTGATATGGGTCACAGTATTCATAGTCGCCGTGAGGGGAATTTACATGAACGATATAAGGCCCACTTAGCTTTTCTGCGCCAATATTAGTGGTAAACAAGCCTCCTTCTAAAGGAATTGTTTTGGCAATGACCTTCTTATCGTCCGCCCTTAAAACGGAAACCGCTTTGGCGTTAGGACACAACAAATTTACGTCAATCGAGCCATCTTCTTGAACTTGGGGCCCCAAGTATGAGAATGGCTGGGCGCAGTTGCCGGCTAAAACTTGTTGTTGTAAATCCATAACGGTCCTTTTATTGATGACCTGCGCTTTTGCGCGCTTGCGTCAACTCACCCGCGAGAGCTTGTAAGTCAGGTCGATTGAATATCTGCTCAATATTTTGACTTAACTTGCGCTTCCAGTTTGGATATTCGTTGAACGTACCTGGGATATTAACGGGTTTATCCATCTCTAACCAGTCTTCAAGTTGTAAACTTAATAATGCGCTTGTTCCGGTGGCCATATGTTTTTGCATGCCAAAGTTGAGTGCCTTGTTCATACCTACATAGTTAACATCGCGACTTATATCATCTGCAATAGAATGATGCCCATGTAATGTATTGAGAATTTGCTGTTTATTTTCATGGCGACTCTCAAACAAAGTTTGTAACACCTCTTCGTCGGGATACAAACCTACTTCTTTACCTAAGCTTAAATCATCGCAATGCCAATAACCGATAAGCGTAGGCATATCGTGAGTAGTTAAGGTTGCCATCGATTGCTCAGGGTAATGGGATGGTGAGAAAAATCCGCCATCTTCACTTTGTTCAAAGAAAAATACGCGATATGAATATACCCCGTTTTGCTGCAGTTTTTCGCGAATAGCCTCTGGCACGGTACCAAGGTCTTCGCCAATGACTAGGGCTTGGTTACGCTGACTTTCTAAGGCTAAAATTGCTAACAAATCATCTACCGGATAATTGACATACACGCCTTCACTGGCGTCATCTTCATTGTGTACCCACCACAACCGTAGCAGGGCCATAGCATGGTCAATTCTCAAAGCGCCAGAGGCCTTCATATTCGAGGCAAACAAATCAACTATTGGTTGATAACGTTGTTGAGTGAGTACTTCTGGATCCATGGGAGGCAACCCCCACTTTTGACCCAACGGCCCTAAAATATCAGGCGGTGCACCAACACTGACATTTGTGCAATAGAGTTCCGGATTACTCCATATTTCGGCGCTACCGTCACTCACACCCACCGCCAAATCACGATACAAGCCAATCGCCATGCCGGCATCGATAGACGCTTTACTTGCCGCCTCGAACTGCACTTGCGCTTGCCATTGAAGGAATTTGTAAAACATAACCTGCTGGGCATGTTTCTTGGCAAACCGTTTCACTGCACCAGATTCGGCATCTTGGTATTGTTCGGGAAAAACCGTATATCCCCAGTAAGCTTTACCGTTTTGTTTTAAGTCCATCTGAAGCGCTTCAAAGACCGCTAACCCGTGTAAGCTTTCTCCACCTTCTTCAATAAAAGCGTCAAAGGTCTGTTTTTGCTTACTGGCCTTGTTAAGGTAAGTGCTTTGATACACGTTAAACACTTGTTGCAAAGCGGACAATTTAAGTTCTGCCACATTGTCATAATCCACCCAATCCTTCTCTCGAAGGGCCACTAGGCGTTGCCTTACATTTTCCTCATGCATCCAAACTTGCACAGGTTCAGAATCAAAACCGTCAATTTTTTCAACATCTAAATATAGGTAGTTTATCCAACGTCTTGAGCTAGGACCGTAGGGAGAACAAGCAGAAGGATTGGCTGGATACAGCTGGTGTATAGGATTTAAACCAATAAAGTCCGCCCCCCAGGCTGCCGCTTTTTGCGCAACAAAACTTAAATCGCTGAAGTCTCCGATGCCCCAATTACGCTCACTGCGCAAACAGTAAAGCTGCAGTGAATAACCCCAAAGCTTTTTCCCTTGCTCTATCTCTGTGGGCATAAAACAGCGCTCTGGAGCCAGTATCAACTTACTTTGCGCTAGTTTCTTGCGCCCACGATAGAGTTGGATATCGTGGTAACCCAAGCTCAAATCTAAAGGTAATTCAATCGCGTACTGTTGCCATTCCAATGACTCAATATCCTGCGCAGCAAGCAGCGAACCATCTACCGGCTCAAATTTGAAAGAATGTTTGTCGCCTTGCTCTGTTTGCACTCTGAAACTGTGAGACTCAGCGGCGTCATGAATCGCACAACGCATCATTAATACTAGGTTGTCGTTTTTTCTAAATACGTAAACTGGATTTAAGGGGCTTTGCCATTCAATGATTGCCTCATTCTCAAGCTGAGATATTAACGCATGCTCATCGTTAATAGGGTAACCAAGGGTTGTTAACAGCTTTTCTTGGTTATGTTGAGAAATAGAAGCGGGTTTACCCCAAGCATCTATAAATTCTGTGCCTATACCGCGTTGCTCGACTAAATGCTGAATAAAATCGGTCATGTTTGTTTATATTCCTGATATTTTCCGTTGCTGCGCCCGTTTATCTTCCTGAGTTCACAAAAAGGCAAAGAGCCTGACCTTCGGATACACAATTTGCTAGTGTGTATTATTCATATCAATTTTGCGATTAAAAGGTGAATACGTTTGCATTCTTTATAATTTTTAACATCTGCTTTAACAAGGATGTAATTTAACAACATATGTTAGACTATTCGTCCTTTTTATGTTTATATTACCTCATAATTTCGTAATTAAATTACATGCATGAGTGATTTTTTGTATAAAATGTTGCAAAAAGCATGCATTACACTCTTTTGCATAACGTACTTTGCAAAACACAACCAAAAGGTAATTACTTATGGCAATTAATCTTGGGATTAATGGATTTGGTCGTATAGGCCGCTTAGTACTTCGAGCAGCTGCTGAACGTTCTGATATTAATGTTGTTGCTATCAACGATTTACTCGACGTCGATTATATTGCTTACATGCTAAAGTACGACTCTACTCACGGCGTGTTTAAAGGCACAGTTGAAGTAGAAAACGGTAATTTAGTCGTTAACGGAAACAGCATTCGTGTAAGCTCAGAAAGAGACCCTGCAAATTTAGCGTGGGACACAGTAGATGTAGATGTAGTCGTTGAGTCTACAGGTTTATTCCTAACCAAAGAAACTGCGGAAAAACATATTCAGGCTGGCGCGAAAAAGGTCGTGTTATCGGCTCCATCAAAAGACGACACACCAATGTTTGTCATGGGCGTTAACCATAACGATTACGCAGGCGAAGCGATTGTATCGAATGCGTCATGCACCACTAACTGCTTGGCACCTTTAGCGAAAGTATTAAACGACAATTTTGGCATTAAAGACGGTTTAATGACAACGGTACATGCGACTACTGCGACCCAGAAGACCGTAGATAGCCCCTCACAGAAAGATTGGCGTGGCGGTCGTGGTGCGCTTCAGAACATCATCCCTTCATCCACAGGTGCTGCTAAAGCGGTAGGTAAAGTGATTCCAAGCTTGCAAGGTAAATTAACCGGCATGGCATTCCGCGTACCAACGGCTGATGTATCTGTTGTTGATTTAACGGTTAACCTTGAAAAGCCTGCTAGCTATGCAGACATATGCGCTGCATTAAAAACAGCGTCAGAGACCTCTCTAGCCGGTGTTCTTGGCTATACCGAGGACGATGTTGTATCTCAAGACTTCATTGGTGATACACGCTCGTCTATTGTAGATGCAAAAGCCGGAATAGCCCTAACCGATACCTTTGTAAAATTTGTATCTTGGTACGATAACGAAATGGGGTATTCCAATCGTGTACTTGATTTAGTAGCGCATATTTCTAAGTAATATAGTTTTGTTAATAAACATGCTAGTAAATAACGACTTCCACTAAATTACAAATGTCCCCCAAATAAGAGCGCCCTGTGCGCTCTTTTTTTATAATACGTGGCTAGTGCTGCGACTTGGTATCCATTAATATGCATTACCAGAACATTGTCATAAGCTAGCACATCACTTTTACTATGCGGTTATACTCTAAAGATTCCATATTAAGGTTAACTAATGACTGTAAAGCAATCACCATCAAACCTCAGCACACTTAATGCCATAAGCAACGAATATAGCAGTGTCAACGTAAGTCAATCCGGTAGAGGCCTTTGCCTTAACATTGATAATCTTCATGCAAGTGCCAGCCTATCGTTGTTTGGTGGGCATCTGTTATCGTTTATCCCAAAGCGCGACCAGCGCGAGCGCTTATGGCTCAGTGAAGACGCAATATTTGATGGTGTAAGCGCAATAAGAGGCGGCGTACCTATTTGCTGGCCATGGTTTGGTCCCAAGAAAAGCGATAAGCCATCTCCTAGCCATGGTGTGGTGAGAGATCAAATGTGGACTTTATACCGCCTTGAAGAACGCAAAAACAGCGGCGGTGAAGTATGTGAGAGCATCTGTTATTTAAAGCCATCTCAACTTGGCCGTTATTCCACCCCTGAAGACTTATCACTGACTCTAAAGCTCAGTATTGCTGAACATTGCGAGATCGCACTCGTCACTGAAAACAACAGCCATCAACCTGTAGAGTTGTCTCAAGCCATTCATAGCTATTTTGCAATAGATGATATTGAGTCAGTGCTTATTGTGGGTCTCAATGGCACTTATTTCGATAAATTAAGCAATACCTTTGATTTAAAAAGCCCACCAAATTATCGAATAAATGCTGAAACAGACAGAGTGCATACTCGCGCTAGTAGCAGTGATAAAAGTGAAGGTATAAGCCTAGTTTTCTCAGACAAAAACACAAAACAAAACACACTCTCTATTGAGCACAATGGCCATAACGCAACGGTCGTATGGAATCCGTGGGTGGAAAAAAGCAGTAAAATGAAAGATATGCGCGAGGGAGCTTACCGAAAAATGATATGTATTGAAGCCGCCACTGAACCGAGCATTAACCTAGCAGCGGGTCAGACTCATGTTCTGACCCAACGCTTTAATTAGGCAATCGCCGTTCGCTTAAGCTTTTGCGTCTGCAATGGCCTTAGCTGCGAGTTCTGTTAGTACATGCCACTGCTTATCTTCAATTGCTTCGGTGGGCGCAACCCAAGAGCCGCCTACACATTTTACATTGGCTAATTTGAGATAATCGAGATAATTGTTTGGGCCTATTCCACCTGTTGGGCAAAAAACAGTATTCGGAAAAGGTCCGCCAATAGACTTAAGCGCGTTTACTCCGCCCGCAGCCTCTGCCGGGAAGAATTTAAGATGATCATAACCCGCATCATTGGCTTTCATTAGATCAGAGATGTTAGATACACCTGGTATTAAAGGAATACTGCCTTCTCTACCCGCCTTTAATAAATCAGCAGTGAGGCCTGGGCTGATAGCAAATTTAGCCCCTGCATCGGTAACCGCTTTTAACTGTTCTCGATTAGTCACGGTACCGGCGCCAATATAAGCTTCAGGCATCTCTTTGGCGATACGCTCAATGATTTGCATAGCAGCAGGGGTGCGCAGAGTGACCTCAAGTACCGTTATGCCCCCTTTTAAAAGTGCTTCGGCAATGGGCAATGCATCTTCAAGTTCTTCGATGACCAGTACTGGAACTACCGGACCCTGTTTAAAAATATCTGCAGATCTATGTTTCCAGTTATTGTTCATCTTGTCTTCTCTGTGTTTGTTGGATTAAGTAAGCAAGCGCGCCAAGTAAACCATGGTCGGGCTCATTGATTAAATAGGTAGGAATTGTTTTTACGTAGTGCGCCATATCGCCTTTTGCTTCAAATTTTTCTCTAAAACGACTTTCAATAAAAAAATCGTTTAGTTTGCTGGTAATACCGCCGCCAATAAAAACACCGCCGGTTAAACAAAGGTTTAATGCCAAATTACCCGCGAAACTGCCCATGGCTTGGCAAAAGTGTTCTATTGCTTTACGCGCCATTGGATCTGAATTATCGAGTCCGGCAGATGTGACTTCTGAGGGTTTGATTAATGAAGCCTCACGCCCCGTATCTTGGCAAAAGGCCCGATATATATTCACGATACCACGGCCCGAAAGCACTTCTTCTGAGGACGCTCTACCAAATTTTTTGTATAAATAACGCCATATAATTAGGTCGTCATCTTCGGTTGGCGCAAAATCTACATGTCCGCCCTCACCGTCTAAGGTATGCCAGCCTTGTGCAACGTAAGTAAGGTGCTCAACACCCAAGCCTGTTCCCGGTCCGAAAACTGCAATGTTACCCTGCTCTTTTGCATGTCCTGCTCCCACTTGAATCACTTGATTATGATTCAAGGTAGGCAGTGAGTGAGCAATTGCGGTGTAATCGTTGATCACGTCTAAATGCTCAAGCCTTAAATGTGCTTGCAATGCCTTTTTAGAAAACGACCAGCTATGATTAGTCATCTTCACTACATCTTCGTTCACCGGGCACGCAATGGCGATACAGCCGGCGCTAAAACCCTCTGGTGCGGTCTCTGCCTGAAAGTGCAAAATCGCATCATCGATTGACGCAAAGCTCTCACACAAATATTTTTTGATCACCGAAATTCGGCCGTTCTCTACTAAGCCTAAGCGAATGTTGGTGCCCCCCACATCCGCCACAAACTTGTGGCCTAAGGCACTCATGCGTCCAGTTCCTGTTCTTGCTGAACAAATAACGAACACGCACCCTCTTCCGCACCAGTAAGGGTTGAACGCATACCTGCAAACAGCTCCCTACCCATACCATGATGGCTGTCAGTTAAATCGAGCACTGCTTGTTCGCGGCTGTCTAATTCTTCCTGTGGCACATGCAAGGTAATGGCGTTAGTTTCCGTATCTATTTCAATAATGTCGCCGGTTTTTACCTTACCAATTAAGCCGCCCTTATACGCCTCTGGTGTGAGGTGAATAGCTGCTGGTACCTTACCTGACGCGCCTGACATACGGCCATCAGTGACCAACGCAACCTTGTAGCCTCTATCTTGTAATACACCTAGCGGTGGTGTTAATCGGTGTAACTCTGGCATGCCCATCGCGGTGGGCCCTTGAAAGCGCACTACGACCACACAATCTTTGTTTAAGTCACCAGACTTAAACGCATCATCTAATGCATATTGATCTTCAAACACTACTGCCGGTGCTTTTATGTGGCACTTTGGCTCTCTTAATGCAGAGGTTTTGATCACTGCGCGGCCAAGGTTACCGTGTAACACAGACAAACCACCGTCCGGTTTAAAGGGAGATTTAATATCTGCAAACACACTGGTATCAAACGATTCCATTGGGCCATCTTCCCATACCAATTCGCCATCTTTTAACTTCGGTTCTTTGGTATATTGGTCAAGGCCTTTACCACAAATAGTGGTCACATCGTTATGAATCAGACCATTGTCTCTTAGCTGTTTAAACAACAAGGACATACCGCCAGCGGCAGTAAAATGGTTAATGTCGGCTGAGCCGTTCGGATAAATTCGCGTAATAAGCGGAGTGGCATCGGAAATGTCAGAAAAGTCATCCCAATTGATAATAATACCAGCGGCTCGGGCTACAGCAACTAAGTGCATTGTATGGTTGGTTGAACCACCTGTTGCCAATAATCCAACTATGCCGTTTACCATCGCTTTAGCGTCTACAATATGGCCCATCGGCGTATAGTTATCGCCCAAATCGGTCAGACGCGTAACCTGCCTAGCAGCGGCATCGGTAAGCGCATCTCGCAGTTCAGTACCTGGGTTAACAAAAGAGGAGCCGGGTAAGTGAAGTCCCATGATTTCAACCACTAGTTGGTTTGAGTTTGCAGTACCATAAAAGGTACAGGTACCTGCGCTATGGTAAGACTGCGACTCTGCCTCTAATAAGGCCTCACGATCTGCTTTACCCTCTGCAAAGGCTTGTCTGACTCGTGCTTTTTCTTTATTTGGTAAACCAGAAGGCATAGGGCCAGCAGGTACAAATACAGTGGGCAAATGACCAAAACTTAAGCCCCCGAGTAACAACCCTGGTACGATTTTGTCGCAAATGCCCAGCATTAAAGCACCATCAAACATGTTATGCGATAGGCCAATTGCTGCGCCCATTGCAATATTGTCGCGACTCATGAGGCTCAATTCCATGCCCGGGTTGCCTTGGGTTACGCCGTCACACATTGCAGGTACACCACCTGCAAACTGCGCAACGCTACCTACCTTTGCAACAGCCTCTTTTAGCTGCTGCGGGTAGGTCTCGTAGGGTTGATGCGCGCTCAACATATCGTTATAGCTCGATACGATCGCAATATTTGCTTTGGTCATGCTGCGCAGATCTGATTTATCTTCTTTACCGCATGCGGCAAATCCGTGGGCTAAGTTACCACAAGACAGCGCGCCACGGTGTGGCCCTTGACGACGTGCTTTGTCGATTTTAGCGAGATAATGTGCACGATGCTTTTGGCTGCGCTCAATAATTCGGTCGGTGACTTCTTGGATAATCGGATTCATAATAATACCTATGGTGCCCAGACTAAATTCACGGTGCAGCTGTCGCAGACCGCTTTAATCGGCTTTTCAATAAATGTATGGTTGGCGATGGCATCTTCTAATACTTTTCGCTTTTTCTCGCCTGTAATGTGCAAAAACACATGCTTACTCTTAATAATCTCAGCCAAACTAAGCGACATTCTCTGATGTGGCGCGGTAGTCGGTTGTGTCGCTAGTACTGGCGTCTGCCGCGCGACATTAAGACCCTCTTCAATTTGCGCACTGCAGGGGAATAACGACGCTGTATGACCATCCTCACCCATACCTAAAATAAGCACATCTAAAGGAAGACCCATCTCACTTAATCGTGCGCTGATTTCATCAACCGCATTTTCGGCGTTTTCATCACGGGTTGTCATTGATATAAAGTGTGCAGATGAGGCGTGATTGACCAATAAATTTTCTCGTACCAGTTTTTCATTGCTGGCATCATCAAGGTTATCAACCCAACGCTCATCGGCTAGGGTAATATTGACTTTTGACCAAGGCAAATCAATACGGGACAGTGCTTGAAATAGTGGTTTAGGCGTAGAGCCGCCGCTTACCGCGATACTGGCACTGCCTTTTAGTGAAATAGCTTGTTTAATGATACCTGCGAGTTTTTCACTAAACGCATCAACTAATGCTTTTGCATCAGTGTATTCATGTGTCACTAAGGCCATGTCTTATCCTTTCTTTTTAATCTTGCTTTCGTACCAACTGCGTCCCTCTTTAGCCAACAGACCAATAGATGACACAGGTCCCCAAGTTCCGGCCTGATAATGCTCAGGACCCTCATTGGAGTTATTCCACGCATTAATGATTGAATCGACCCATGTCCAAGCCTGCTCTACTTCATCGCGTCTAACAAATAAGGCTTGATTACCAATCATCACCTCTAAAAGTAATTTCTCGTAAGCATCAGCAATGCGCTGATCGGCAAACTCTTCAGAAAAACTCAAATCCAGCTTAGATTTTTGTAAATCCATGCCACCGGTGCTCGTTAAGCCCGGCACTTTATTCATAACAGTGACTTCAACACCCTCTTCAGGCTGTAGGCGAATAACCAGTTTATTTGGCGGCAACTGAGAAAAACTGTCACCAAATAAGTTGTGAGGTTGACGTTTAAAATAAATCACAACCTCGCTGGCCTTAGTGGGTAAACGCTTACCCGTTCTCAAATAGAAAGGAACACCAGCCCAACGCCAATTATCAATTTCAACTTTGAGTGCCACGAAGGTTTCCGTTCGGCTTTTTTGATTGGCGTCATCTTCTTCTAAATAACCAGGCACTTCGTTTCCAGAGACAAAGCCTGATGAATACTGACCACGTACGGTTTTATCATTGATGTTGCTGTCATTTATGGGACGCAATGCTTTAAGTACTTTAAGCTTTTCATCGCGAATACTGTCAGCATCCAAAGTAGTCGGTGGCTCCATGGCCACAAGCGATAAAATTTGAAGAAGGTGGTTTTGCACCATATCGCGCATTTGTCCAGCATCGTCAAAATAACCCCAGCGGCCTTCTATACCGACGGATTCGGCAACACTAATTTGAACATGATCAATACAGTTATGGTCCCAGTTAGTCGCAAAAATAGAATTCGCGAACCGCAGCGCAATTAAGTTGAGTACCGTTTCTTTACCTAAATAGTGGTCGATACGATAAATTTGTTTTTCACTAAAATACTGGGCGACTTCATCGTTAATTGCTTTTGATGACTCTAGGTCCTGACCAATGGGTTTTTCTAATACGACACGTACGCTCTTATCGATGATGTCGGCGCTTTTCATACCACGACAAATATCGCCAAACAACGATGGCGCAGTCGCGAAATAACAGACCATAGTGCGCTCAACATTCACATGCTCACGCAATTGTGTATAAGATTCGGTGTCGGTAATGTCGATTTTAACGTAAGCCAAACGCGCTTTAAATTTTGCCCAGGTTTCCTTACATAAAGAATCGCCTGAAAACGTTTCGATGTTCTCTTTAACAAGAGCAACATATTCTTTTTGATTAATATCTTGACGAGCAACACCAACAACCGTTGTGCCCTCGTGTAATAAGCCTGCCTTTTCTAATTGATAAAGCGATGGGAGAAGTTTTCGTCTTGCAAGGTCACCTTTAGTACCAAACAACACAAAATCAATGGGTTCATATTTTAGTTCAGACACCATATTTTGCCTCAAATGAGCAGTGGAAATGATTATTAACAACAATTGTGCATAGTAAACAATAAATGTAGTAAAATTACAAATCAATTTGCAACATTTTAATAGCAAAGTCACTTACATTAAATATAAATAAAAGCCAAGTTTAAAATCTCGCAAAGCCTTATTTTATGTGACTGCAAACCAAGCAAGGATAACACAAAAAGATTCATCACTAAGGCTACACGCATTGTTAAAAGTGTGTTAGCCTTATGCAACCAAACTGTTTTTTGTCAAAAAGTTACAACAAATATGACAAGTTTTGCTTTTAGCAGTAATATTGTTACAAAAGCACGACACGTTATGGGCGCAAAAGCATGCCCTCTTGAACGCGAGTAAATAGCACATTATGAATATTCTCGAGAAAATATCGCAAGATATGTTGGAATTTAGCAAATCCGAAAAAAAGGTCGCCGAAGTTATCTTGGCCAATCCTCAGGTTGCTATCCACTCTAGCATTGCCTCTCTTGCAAAGATGTCCAATGTAAGTGAACCAACAGTAAATCGCTTTTGTAGACGGCTCGACACTAAAGGTTACCCCGACTTCAAATTGCATTTAGCGCAAAGTCTCGCTAACGGCACTCCTTATGTTAATCGCCACGTTGATGAGTTTGACGGCCCAAGCGAATACACGAATAAAATTTTTGAATCGACCATGGCGTCTCTTGAGGTTGCTCGACAATCTATCGACGTAGCCATGGTTAACCGTGTAGTGGACCTGCTCACTCAAGCACGAAAAATCTCGTTTTTTGGCCTTGGTGCGTCTGCATCAGTGGCACACGACGCCGTTAATAAGTTTTTCCGCTTTAATGTGCCGGTGGTCCATTTTGACGATATTCTGATGCAAAGAATGAGTGTAATGAATAGCGATGAGGGCGATGTTGTGATTTGTATTTCACATACTGGCCGCACTAAAAGCTTAGTAGACATAGCCAATATCGCCCGTGAGAATAATGCCATCGTGATTGGAATAACCAGTAGCGGCAGCCCTTTATCAAAAGCATGTAATTATGTGTTGTCACTATCGGTGCCCGAAGACACTGACTTATATATGCCAATGGCTTCTCGTATTGCGCAACTTACATTAATCGATGTGCTCGCCACAGGCTTTACCCTTCGCCGCGGTAATAAATTTCGCGAAAACCTCAAGCGCGTAAAAGACACCCTACGCGGATCACGATTTAATCGAACTGAAAACATTTAAGGCAAGCAAACTATGTCACGTAGAACCAAAATATTAGCCACATTGGGCCCAGCAACTGATACCAGTGAAATGATAGAAGCCATTATTAAGGCCGGTGCCAATGTCGTGCGAATGAACTTTTCACACGGACAAGCTGATGACCATATTCAACGTGCGCAACGTGTCCGTGCGGCAGCAAAAAAGTTAAACAAACACGTTGCCATATTAGGCGATTTACAAGGCCCCAAAATTCGTGTTTCTCGGTTTAAAAATGATTCGGTAATACTTAAACACGACCAGGATTTTATACTAGATGCAGAACTTGGTAAGTTAGATGGTGATGAGACGAGAGTTGGCATTGACTATAAAGCACTGCCAGATGACGTAAGAAGTGGCGATATTTTGTTGTTAGACGACGGCCGCATTCAACTTCGCGTTGAATCAGTTGCCGGAAGAAAAGTTTACACAAAAGTCACTGTGGCCGGCAAACTTTCTAACAATAAAGGGATTAATCGTTTAGGTGGCGGATTATCTGCCGAGGCGCTTACTGCAAAAGATAAAGAAGATATTGTTACTGCCGCCGCGATGGATGTAGATTACTTAGCAGTGAGCTTTCCGCGCTCAGGTGCAGACCTTGACTATGCGCGCGCACTAGCTGAAAAAGCCGGTTGTTACGCTAAAATTTGCGCCAAAGTCGAACGAGCTGAAACCGTTGCTAGTGATGAGGCGATTGACGATATTATTCAAGCTTCTGATGCTGTCATGGTAGCGCGAGGAGATTTAGGTGTTGAAATAGGTGACGCTGAACTTGTCGGTGTACAAAAGAAATTAATTGCCCGTTCACGCCAACTTAACCGCGTGGTTATTACCGCGACGCAAATGATGGAGTCCATGATTGAAAGCCCTATGCCAACACGTGCAGAGGTTATGGACGTAGCAAATGCAGTATTAGATGGTACCGATGCGGTAATGCTATCCGCCGAAACCGCTGCAGGTGATTACCCTGTCGAAACAGTGCAAGCAATGGCTCGCGTGTGTGAAGGAGCAGAAACGCACCCAAGTGTAAAAATATCGAAGCATCGCTTAGATGAGCACTTTTTAGATGTCACCGAAACCCTTGCAATGTCGGCGGTGTACGCAGCCAACCACCTATCAAGCATTAAGGCTATCGTTGGTCTCACTGAAAGTGGAACAACGCCCAAACTAATGTCACGTATCACCTCTTCTTTGCCAATATATGCTTTGTCGCGCCATGAACGCACCTTGAATATGATGGCATTGTATCGTGGTGTGGTTCCTGTCTATTTTGATTCAACGCAAAGCGCACCCGGCGAAATGACAAAAGATGTCATGCAAGCACTAAAAGCAAGTGGTCATTTAAATGTTGGCGATCAGTTCATCCTAACCTATGGCGACAAAATGGAAACCATTGGTGCGACCAATGCCTGTAAAGTGGTAACAATCGCCTAATACATTGATTTAGGTCGTTTAACAAAAAAGGCGCAAAACATAGAGCTTAAGCGCCTTTTTTCGTTTATTGAATTTGTTACTGGCGTATTTAGTACTTACTGCCAATAATCGACAAAACTGTCTAAGTCTCTTGGTGGCTTGTCCATCGTCTTTAATGGGCTTGTACCGAGATACAAAAATCCAAGGATCTCGTCGTCATCCTTACAACTAAGTGCAGTTTTTACCATCGCATCCTGTGCATAGGAGCCTGTACGCCATATTCCTTGAAAGCCTTGTGCAACTGCCGCCATTTGCATTGCTTGTACGGCGCACGCGGTAGATGCCACCTGCTCCACCCAAGGCACACCATCATGTTCAACATGATTACATATCGCCACAATTACCATCGGTGCCCGCAAAGGCAGTTGACGTGCTCGCTCGATGCTGACCTGCTCTGCACCCTTAGCGATTGCGGCCTGTTCAAATATTCCCCCCAACTTATTTAATCCATTTTCAGTACACACAATGAAACGCCAAGGTGACAAACAACGGTGGTCAGGTGCGCGCATGGCGCTCTGAAGAATATTATTGAGCACCTCGCCTTGGGGAGCTGGTGCCTGTAAACGTGGCTGTGAACTGCGATTTAAAAGTAGGTCTAATGCCTGCATGATGCACCTTTTAGTAAACTTTTTAACTTGCAAAGCAATAATAATATTCAGGGCGATAGCCTAATTTGCAAGTGACTATTAAGCAAGAGTCTGTACACAATTTAATATATTGCCGCTTCGTTACAAAGTATTACAATTGTCGTTTGAAGTTTAGCATGGCACTACTTTACACTAGCGGTATAAATGATATAGGGATACAAGCAGGATGACAGAAAAAAGAAGTTGGACAAAATCCATTTTTGTAGGGATCTGGAACGGGCTAACCTTTAGCCGCAGACTATTTTTCAATCTGATATTTTTAGGGCTAGTCATTGCCATTATTATCGCAATTGCCAGTGGCGATTCAGACAAGTTGGTAGTCGCTAATAAGTCTGCTCTTGTGTTGAATTTAAAAGGCAACTTGGTTATTGAGAAAACCTACGTTGACCCTGCAGAAGAATTTTTTAATCAAGCGCTAGGTGGCGAGCCTGAAAATCCAGAGGTGCTTGTTCGTGACCTAACAAAAGTCATTGAAAATGCTGCTGAAGATAAACGCATCGAGACCATCATTTTATCGCTCGACGGTTTTGCTGGTGGCGGTTTAGATAAGCTGAAACGCGTTGGTCAATCCTTACAGGTATTTAAAGATAGTGGTAAGCCCATTTACGCTTTTGGTAACTCTTATGACCGTAACCAATATTATCTTGCCTCATATGCCGACTCGGTATATTTGCACCCAATGGGCGGCATGCTACTTGAAGGTTATGCAAGCTATGGCAATTACTTTGCTGAGGGCTTGGAGAATATAAAAGCGACTCCGCATATTTTTAAAGTTGGCAAATACAAATCTGCGGTAGAACCATTTACTCGCAACGATATGTCACCCGAAGCAAAAGAAGCGAATCGCGCATGGTTAAATGAGCTATGGGCTCAGTATAAAGGTAATGTGGCAGAATCACGTCCATTTGGTACTGAAAACTTTGATGAGACTTTTGAGCAAGTATTGACTAAGTTCTCTGCGGTAGGCGGCGATTCTGCAAAATACGCATTAGAAAACACGTGGGTAGACGGTCTGCGCACTCGCCATGAATTCAGAAGCGAAATGACCGCTTTGTTAGGCGAAGGCGAAGATGACAAGCCTTACAACGCAATTACCTTTAATAACTATATGGATATTGTGTACCCGCCCCTACCTAGCATTGCCTCACAAAAAGATAAGGTAGCCGTAGTGGTAGCAAAAGGTACTATTTTAGATGGTAAGCAAAAAGCCGGCACAATTGGCGGCGACAGCACCGCAGCGCTTCTTCGACAAGCCCGGGAGGACGACACCGTCAAAGCAGTAGTATTGCAGGTTGACTCTCCTGGTGGCAGTGCGTTTGCGTCTGAAATCATTCGTAACGAGGTTGAGTTATTAAAACAAGCAGGCAAACCTGTGGTTGCCTCAATGAGTACTTATGCAGCCTCTGGAGGGTATTGGATATCAGCAAGTGCCGACCATATTATCGCTGAACCCAGCACCATTACTGGCTCTATTGGTATATTTGGTATGTTTGTGACCTTTGAAAATGCATTTGATTATGTCGGTATTCATTCTGATGGTGTGGCAACAAATGAATTAAATGGGATTGGCATCGACAGAGAGTTAAGTGAAGGCTACAAGAGCTTAATTCAAATGGGTATCGAAAATGGATACGATAAATTTATTTCCTTAGTTGCTAATGAACGCGGAATGAGCAAAGAAGCAACCAACGAGATTGCGCAAGGGCGCGTTTGGATTGGTACACAGGCTTTAGAGCTTGGCTTAGTTGATGAATTAGGGAATGTTGATACAGCGATTGCTAAGGCTGCTGAATTAGCAGAAATTGAAGATTTCGATACCACTTACGTAAAACCTAAATTATCAGCACAAGAAATCTTTTGGCAAAATTTCTTTGAAAACGCACAAGTCGTATTCAGTGGCGCAAATATCGAGTTACCCACCCACCCAATATTGCGTGCCGCTAAAGATATTGAAGCCGAGTTAGAAACCCTAACAAAGCTAAACGACCCAATGTCGAGCTACGTGTTATGCTTAGAGTGTCAGGTTAAATAATTACCTAGATAACCCGCGAAGTTTTAAAAAGAGAGCCCATTACGGCTCTCTTTTTGTTGGTTTAAGCGGTATGAACATGCTAGATATACCAATAGGGTCTCGTTTTAAAATAATGCACACTTTGAGATACACATGCTAAGTAACTTACAAAGCCTTGCAGATAATGCGTTGCAAGAGTGGATGCAAAAACTCAACAACAGCAGCTTCGATAAATTACCGCGTCCTATTATTTTGCTGAATCAGCGCGGCAGAATTGCAGGCGCTGCGGTATTGCAAAAAAACCTGATTAAACTACAACCAAAATTGTTTGCCCAAAATACAGCGTATTTTTTGTCCGACGTGATCCCCCATGAACTTGCCCATTTAGCTGTTTTTAAGCATTATGGACGCGTGAAACCCCATGGTAAGGAATGGCAATACCTTATGAGCGAAGTGCTTGGTGTTGCTCCTCGTGTAACGCATAGTTTAGATGTACAAAAAGCGGGTATTAAAATGTATGACTACAGGTGTTTGTGCGGGCTTACGCAACTAAGTGCTACACGACACAATAGAGTCGTAGCGGGTAGACAAACTTATGTATGTAGGCGTTGTGGCCAAACATTAAAAGCAAGTGACACATTGACTAAGGCGCGCTAAATAAAAATGAATATTAGAACAAGTCTCTAGTAAAGGCTTTATCAAGTTCTTTGAACGCAGTATTCAGTAGCTTGGCCAAGTCTTTAAAGGTAGGTTTAGACTTAATGGCTTCAAGCGCACAGCCCTGCTGCCGCATTTTATGGTAAATATCGTTATACCAAGCGACCATGCTTGGCCCGAGGTTCTGATTTGCTCTGTTACCTAACCAAAATAAACCTTGCAGCGGTAATGAAAAAAAGAACACGCTGACCGTTAATGCTTGCGCTAAAAAGGACATGCCCAAGTAATGGAGCTGCAAAGCGGCAACCATAATGGCGATGGGTGGCATCACTTGTATACCAAATTTCGTCGCTGCAATAATGCGACATTCAGGAAACAAGCTAAAAAGCTGTTTCTCCATAGGCCAAATGCGCATATATTCACGGCCATCTTTAATATAGGTGGGTATAAGATGTAACATATTGCTCTCGCAAATCCTTCATCGTAACTACTCAAAGCATAACATAGATGCTACTCTTAGTAGCAATTATTACCAATGTTCTATTGGTAACTAAACATTACATAACATACGTTTTATACGCAGATATTGAGTTTTTAGTGCTTTTCTCTTGGCAGCAACGCATAAATTCAATTGAAAACACAAAATTTGCCCGCATGTTTGCGTTCATCATCATTTTGTTCGGAGAAGTAAATGGCAACCACTAGACATGTGCCACTATTAATATTGGGCTCAGGCCCTGCTGGCTACAGCGCCGCAGTATATGCAGCAAGAGCGAATCTAAATCCTGTTTTATTAACGGGTATTCAGCAAGGTGGACAACTGACCACTACCACCGAAGTCGAAAACTGGCCAGGCGACCCAGATGATTTAACTGGACCAGACCTAATGGTAAGAATGCAAAAGCACGCTGAGAAATTCGATACTGAAATTATCTTCGATCACATTAACGAAACCGATTTAAAACAACGTCCATTTACCTTAAAAGGTGACAACGGCACATACACTTGCGATGCCTTAATCATCGCTACCGGCGCCTCTGCTAAATATCTCGGGCTTGAAAGCGAAACTAACTTTATGGGCAAAGGCGTTAGTGCTTGCGCTACTTGCGACGGTTTCTTTTATCGCAACCAAAAGGTAGCTGTTGTAGGCGGTGGTAATACTGCAGTTGAAGAAGCGCTTTACTTGTCGAACATCGCGTCTGAAGTACATGTAATACATCGTAGAACCAGTTTTAGAAGTGAAAAGATCCTTGCTGACCGATTAATGGAAAAAGCGACAAACGGCAATGTAACCTTGCATCTTAACAAAACCCTTGAAGAAGTTATTGGCGACGAGATGGGCGTGACCGGCGTAAAAGTGCGCGACACGCAAAGCAACGAAGTCAGCGAGCAAGATGTTATGGGCGTTTTTATTGCGATTGGCCATAGCCCGAACACCAGCATCTTTGATGGCCAACTTGAAATGAAAGACGGCTACATTGTGGTCAATAGTGGTTTACACGGTAACGCAACACAAACCAGTGTCCCGGGCGTATTTGCCGCAGGTGATGTGAGCGACCATGTATACCGCCAAGCAATTACCTCAGCGGGTACCGGTTGCATGGCTGCTTTGGATGCCGAAAAATTCTTGGATGCGCTGTAGAAAAGTGCTGAGTGTCTGCCGCCTTAGTATGCCGAGCTGAGTATATGTTAGAGCTGTTTCGCCTAGACCATCAGCTCAGCTTTCCGGCGATAGAGTTAGCGCTAGATGAGCCCAATGGCCTGCTCGCGTTTGGCGGTGATTTATCTCCAGAGCGTTTAGTGCATGCATATAGCCAAGGGATTTTCCCTTGGTTTAGCGAGGGCGAACCATTACTTTGGTGGTCTCCCGACCCTAGGGGGATTATCAATACTCAGGACTTTTTCCCCTCTCGTAGTCTGCTTAAAAGTATCCGCAAACAAGGATACACCGCTACCATGGACAATGACTTCAACGCGGTAATCGACTACTGCGCCAAAGTACCAAGGCGCAATATTGAGCTTGAAGGAGAGGAACACGTCAACAGCACGTGGATCACCGACGAAATGATTGCCGCTTACAAAAAGTTGCATCAACTTGGTTGGGCACACTCAGTTGAAGTGTGGGATGCGCAGAGTAATCTTGTGGGCGGACTCTATGGTATAGCAATAAACGGAGGCTTTTGCGGCGAGTCGATGTTTCACCTAAAAAGTGATGCCAGCAAGACCGCATTTTTAGCCCTCACTAATCATATGCGCCGACATAAACTGACGTTCATTGACTGCCAAATGCTCAACCCACATCTAGAGACACTTGGCTGTATAGAAGTGCCCAGAAGTGAGTTTATCCAGATGTGGAAAAAAGCGACATCACATGTCCCAGCAATAGAGTGTTGGTCGCAACAAACACTAGGGCTGGTATGAGTAAGTTTGGTGTTACCCAAGAGTTTACTTGTAACTATTTGCCCGAACAGCAAGAGCGCTTATTGGTTTGTATGTCGCCGAGTGAAGACTTGCCCGCTTTGTATAGTCAGTTAATGCACGCTGGATTTAGGCGCAGCGGCGAGCAGTTATACCGGCCTCACTGCCCTAATTGTAATGCATGTCAGTCGCTTAGGGTCGATACCCTTAACTTCAAAGCCAGTAAAAGCCAAAAACGTATTCTTAGCAAAAACAAGGATGTTTTTGTGCGCTATACTACGCAAGAGCGAGACGACTACTACCCCTTATACGAAGACTACATTCGCGGTTTTCATGCAGACGGTAGTATGTACCCACCTAGTTACACACAATATCGTAATTTTATACGCTGCCAGTGGCATGCACCGCTATTTATTGAAGCAAGAGACAGCGATAGCAAGCTTTTAGCGGTAGCGGTTACCGACCAGGTCACCGATGGCCTTTCAGCCTTATACACCTATTATTCACCGCACTGCGTCAAACGTTCATTAGGTAAATTCATGATCATGCAACAAATTGCACATGCGAAAACCCTAGGACTACCCTTTTTGTATCTTGGTTATCAAATTGACGCTTGTCAAAAAATGAACTACAAAACCGATTTCAAACCTTTTCATCGTTTAATTGATAATCGTTGGGTACTGTTTAGCGAGTGAGTGCGGTTAATTAATAAGACACAGCTGCTCTGAAAAAGTCCTGCAGCGGTTTTATTTGCGAACATATGTTAAAAAGTCCTTCACTTTCTTTACATAAGCCCCTATTTTTGCAGTTAATATCAGTAAATACTTTACTATTTATACGTTTTTAGTTAAGGTTCGCGCGGCAAAAACTAATCAATTATAATTACTTTGGGGTAAGTGCTGTAAATGGCAAAAGAAGACTGCATTGAAATGGAAGGTACTGTACAAGATACCCTTCCCAATACCATGTTTCGCGTTGAGTTAGAAAATGGTCACGTTGTGACAGCTCACATATCTGGAAAGATGCGTAAAAACTACATTCGAATTCTCACCGGTGACAAAGTGACCGTTGAAATGACGCCTTATGATTTATCCAAAGGCCGTATTATTTATCGTGCGCGATAATCAAAAAAGAACAATATTGTTGCTCCACGTTTAAATACCGACAACGCATTCTTTTTTGATTACATTAATAATGTGAAATAGTACTTAGCTTTAAACGGCAAAAGATATAAAAAAACCCGCTTCAACGCGGGTTTTTTAATGCTTGCTAGAGTCTCCTCGCGTAAAACGCTAAGCCTCGCTTTTTTGTGCTTCGATGGAGCTATATTTGAAAGTCAGTTTTTCGTTGCGTAGTCCAACTTTCACCTCTCCGCCTTTGCTCAGCTGGCCAAAGAGTAGTTCAGACGCTAATTCACGTTTGAGCTGATCTTGGATAAGACGTGACATGGGTCTTGCTCCCATAGACTTATCGTATCCTTGCTCTGCTAACCATGTTCTAGCTTTCTCGCTAACCTCAAGTGATACACCTTTTACGTCTAGCTGTGCCTGTAGCTCAATAATGAACTTATCAACCACTTGCAGGATAACCTCTTGATCAAGATGGTTAAACCACACAATACTGTCGAGTCTGTTTCTAAACTCTGGGGTAAAGGTTCGATTAATCTCACTCATCGCATCAAGACTGTGGTCTTGTTGCTTAAAGCCGATGGATTTTTTCACCGTTGCTTGCACGCCGGCGTTAGTCGTCATTACCAGTACCACGTTTCTGAAATCGACCTTGCGACCGTTGTTGTCGGTAAGCGTTCCGTGATCCATCACTTGCAGTAATATGTTGTAGATATCGCTATGTGCTTTTTCTATTTCATCAAGCAATACAACCGAGTACGGATGTTTAATTACGGCATCGGTTAACAAGCCTCCTTGGTCAAAGCCAACATAACCTGGCGGCGCACCAATGAGGCGGCTAACTGCATGACGCTCCATGTATTCCGACATGTCAAAGCGCACTAACTCAACGCCCATGATTTTCGCGAGCTGCTGGGTTACCTCAGTTTTACCTACCCCAGTGGGGCCTGCAAATAAGAAGTTACCAATCGGTTTACTTTCGTTACCTAGGCCTGAGCGCGATAGTTGAATAGCGTTTGTGAGTGTCTCAATTGCCTTGTCTTGACCAAAGACAACCATTTTCAGGTTACGCCCCAAGTTCTTCAGCACGTCTTTGTCTGACGCCGAGACTGACTTCTCTGGAATGCGTGCAATCTTTGCAATGATTTGCTCAATATCCCCTACATTAATTGTTTTCTTGCGTTTTGATGCTGGCAATAAACGCTGACTCGCGCCCGCTTCATCCATTACATCAATGGCTTTATCAGGTAAATGACGTTCATTAATATATTTGGCCGAAAGCTCTGCCGCAGCCTGAATCGCTTTGTTAGTAAACCGCACACTGTGATGCTCCTCATAGCGCGATTTTAATCCCATCAGAATTTTGGTGGTATCACTTACGCTAGGTTCAAGCACGTCAATTTTTTGGAATCGTCTGGCAAGGGCTCGGTCTTTTTCAAAAATACCTTGATACTCTTGATAGGTCGTTGAACCAACACAGCGAAGTTCGCCGCTGCTAAGTTTCGGCTTTAATAAATTAGAGGCATCCATAACGCCGCCTGAAGCAGCACCGGCGCCGATAATAGTATGGATTTCATCGATAAATAATATCGCTTTTGCGTCTTTTGTTAACTCTTTCAAGATGCCTTTTAGACGTTTTTCAAAATCACCTCGATACTTAGTACCAGCTAACAAGCCACCTAAATCTAATGAGTAAATGGTGCTATCAGCAATAACATCTGGCACATCGTCGTTAACGATACGATAGGCTAAACCTTCAGCGATGGCTGTTTTACCTACTCCGGCCTCACCTACTAACAAAGGGTTGTTCTTGCGGCGTCGACATAAGATTTGAATAGAACGTTCTACTTCACTATCTCGGCCAATCAGAGGATCGATTTTGCCCTCTTTTGCGGCAATATTTAGGTTGCTTGCATATTTTGAGAGCATCGATTGATTTTCTTCGCCCTCAGCACCCTCCTCGCCAATGTCATCTGAGTGAGGTTCTTCATCATCGCTTTTACTAACGCCATGAGAGATGAAATTCACAACATCTAAGCGCGTAACATCGGCTTTCTTTAATATATAAACAGCTTGCGATTCTTGCTCACTAAAAATAGCAACAAGTACGTTTGCACCGCTCACTTCCCCTTTACCAGAGGACTGAACATGGAAGACCGCTCTTTGTAGCACGCGCTGAAAACCCAAGGTAGGCTGGGTTTCGCGCTCTGCGCCGTCGTCGTCAGCAATTAAAGGCGTGGTCTCGTTCACAAACTCGGTAAGTTCCCCACGCAATAATTCTACTTTTGCGCCACAGGCTTTTAATGCCTCATTTGCTGCGGGGTTGTCTAACAACATCAACAACAAATGCTCTACAGTCATAAATTCATGACGATTTTGACGCGCGTAAACAAAGGCCTCGTTCAAGGTTTGTTCTAAATCTTTATTTAGCATGATTTCCCCTTTATTGCGCTGGTTCCATCGTACACATCAACGGATGTTGATGTTTACGAGAATATTGGTTTACCTGCATTACTTTGGTTTCTGCTATCTCTGCAGTATATATGCCACATACGGCCTTGCCGTGATAATGAACTGTCAACATCAACTGATTCGCCTTTTCCGAATCCATTGCGAAGAACTTCGTTAGCACCTCTATAACAAAGTCCATCGGCGTGTAATCGTCGTTATTTAACATCACTTTATACATGGGCGGTGGTTGCGTTTTTTGCTTTTGCAACTCAATCAGTTTTTCGCCGTCTACATTCACAATATCTTGTTTACTCATGGTCTCTTTCAATAACTATAATCGGGCTTTTGGTTAGCGCAAGCATTCTTTTACTCCGTGTCCTTTGACAGCATGGGCATAAAACTTGACAAATTCAACGCAAACCACCTAGAGTAAGGGTGTAAGGCGTTACAAATTGTATACGCTTTATGACAGTCACCACTGGTAGGATTGGTCTGAGCATTACTTCGTAGTATACATAGTGGAGACGGGATCAAAAGTTTTCAAGGATTACGAATAGGATGTTGTATCATGGCAGTTGGTAAAGTGAAATGGTTTAATAACGCAAAGGGCTTTGGATTCATCGTTCCTGAGGACGGCGGAGAAGATATTTTTGCACATTATTCCACAATACAAATGGATGGTTATCGCTCATTAAAAGCTGGTCAAGCAGTCAAGTTTGATATTGAGCAAGGCCCCAAGGGTTTACACGCTGAAAACATAGATTTTGCTGATGATGAGCCAAATCGATAAGTTTTAGTGACTAAACTAATTAGAATATTCAAAAGCAGGCTTTAAGCCTGCTTTTTCTTGCGTGCTAACCATGCAAAGTAACTTAAGAAAAAACGTATATCTCATGTCAAAATCCACTAAGAAAATTGTCCTTTTTAACAAACCGCATTTGGTTCAGTGTCAGTTTACTGACATTGAAGGAAGAAAGTGTTTAAAAGATTATATCGACATTCCTGATATTTATGCCGCCGGTCGTCTGGACCATGACAGTGAAGGTTTACTATTGTTGACCAATGACGGTAAATTGATTCACCAGCTGGCCCACCCTGAGAATAAAGTTAGCAAAACTTATTGGGTACAGGTTGAGGGAGAACCACATGATAAAGCCATACAAGCACTTTGCGATGGTGTGGATTTAAAAGATGGCCCGAGTTTGCCTGCAAAGGTAAAACGAATGCAAGCGCCCGACATATGGCCTCGCACGCCGCCTATTCGTGAACGAAAACATATCCCAACCTCATGGCTGAATGTCACTATTAGCGAAGGCCGTAACCGTCAGGTCAGACGGATGACCGCGCACATTGGTCACCCTACTTTGCGATTAATTCGTTATCGTATTGGTAGTTGGACTATTGATGGAATAGAAAATGGACAATATCTTGTTGTTTGAGCCGCAAACTTTTCGATAAGATCCAGACCTTACAATTTATATACACCAAGCTATCTATATTAGAACGAATTTTACTGCTTGAACGTACCCCGTTAGCTAATTATTTGTTATACTCGCCTGATAAATTTTTGGCTTTTTTTAAAGCGCTATTCATCTACTAACTGATCACAATATTGAGCAATATAAATACACCATGACAGCTACTTTTTCTGAGCAAAACACGCATATCAAGGTCATCGTCGGCATGTCGGGCGGTGTGGACTCTTCAGTCTCGGCCTTGTTATTACAACAACAAGGCTATCAGGTTGAAGGCTTGTTTATGAAAAACTGGGAAGAAGACGACAATGACGAATATTGCGCTGCAGCGCAAGACTTAGAAGATGCTCAAGCCGTTGCTGACAAATTAGGCATTAAACTGCATAAAATAAATTTTGCTGCCGAGTATTGGGATAATGTATTTGAATACTTCTTGGAAGAATACAAAGCAGGTAGAACGCCGAACCCTGATATTATGTGTAACAAGGAAATTAAGTTTAAGGCCTTTTTAGAATTTGCCGCCGAAGATCTTGGAGCCGATTACATCGCAACAGGCCATTATTGCCAGCGCCGATTACAAGACGGCAAATGGCAATTAATTCGTGGCCACGACAATAACAAAGACCAAAGTTACTTTTTGTATACTCTGAGTCATGAGCATATTGAAAAAACACTCTTCCCCATCGGCCATATAGACAAACCCGAAGTCCGTAAAATTGCAGAAGAACATGATTTAGTCACCCATAATAAAAAAGACAGTACAGGCATTTGTTTTATCGGAGAACGCAAGTTTAAAGACTTTTTAGCACAATATTTGCCGGCTCAACCAGGTCTCATTGAAACCGTAGACGCAGAAGAAATTGGTAAACATGAAGGCTTGATGTATCACACCCTTGGCCAGCGCAAAGGCTTACACATTGGCGGCAGTGCAAATCATGGCGAAGAGCCCTGGTATGTGGTAGACAAAGATATCCCGCGCAATGTATTGATTGTTGCGCAAGGTCCTGACCATCCTCGGCTTTATTCACATGGTTTAATTGCTAATCAAATTCATTGGGTAAACCGACGCTCTCTAGAAAGTACTCGGCGCTTAACTGTAAAAACACGCTATCGCCAAGAAGATATTCCCTGCACTGTGACGCGACTTGCTGATGGTAATTTAGAAGTCATTTTTGATGAACCACAAAAAGCAGTTACCCCAGGTCAATCAGCAGTATTCTACGACGGTGATGTTTGTTTAGGTGGAGCAATCATCGACAGTTACATGCCCATCGCGGCGCAATCTAACCACGCGGTAGCCAGCGCATAATGACAACAGAACTTAACGAACAATTACTCGCATTAGCTGGCGTGTGTCAAGCCGCTAAATTGGTACAAACTACCGCACGCGAGGGCCTAGCCGACGAAGTGTATGCAGAGGCAAGTCTTTCTAGCATTTTGGTAACAGCACCTGATAATACGCAACAAATATATGGGGCTTTGAACAACTTGAAACTGGGATTTTCTGTACTCATTGCCCAGCTCGACAATTCTCAGCAGCGTAAAGACGCTGAACTTACTCGCTACATTGCCTCTATTATTAGCCTTGAACGTAAGTTAAATCGCAATCGAAACGCGCTAAACGAATTAGGCGAGCGCATTTCTCATGTGCAGCGACAAAGCGCTCATGTGGGCTACGAAAATGCACAAATCATAAGTTCATTAGCGAGCATCTATTCGGATGTCATTTCTCCGCTTGCCGCAAAAATACAAATCGCAGGTAACCCACAAAAACTTAGCATCGAAGCTAATCAGAAAAAGGTACGAGCTTTATTGCTGGCCGGTATTCGCTCTGCGGTGTTGTGGCGACAACTTGGCGGGCAGCGCCGTCAGATATTATTCTCGCGAGGCAAGCTGCTTCAAAGTGCAAAACAAACTCTGCGGATGATGGATTAGCCATACGCTAACATTTGCAAAGCTTATTTTACTCATTTTTTAAATCATATAACTTTACTTCACAGGAACTATCATGGACTTATCCTCTCTCACTGCACTTTCACCCGTTGATGGCCGTTACGGCGATAAAACCAAAGCTTTACGTGCCAGCTTTAGTGAGTTTGGCTTGATTAAGTGCCGTATTGAAGTAGAAGTCAGATGGTTACAAGCCCTTGCTAACGAAGCACAGGTCACTGAAGTGCCGGTTTTTAGTGATGATGCCAATCAGTGTTTAAATCGCATTGTTAGTGAGTTTTCTGAAGGTGATGCTGCGCGAATCAAAGAAATTGAGCGTACCACCAACCATGATGTAAAAGCGGTTGAATACTTCTTAAAAGAAAAAACGGCTGCCAATACAGAAATCAATGCAGTAACAGAGTTCATTCATTTTGCCTGTACATCCGAAGACATCAACAACCTGTCTCATGCACTAATGCTCAAGCAAGGTTTAAATGAGGTTGTTTTGCCTCAGAGCCAACAGGTCATTTCAGCTATTGCCGATTTAGCCAAGCGCTATAAAACCCTTCCTATGATGGCACGTACTCATGGTCAGCCGGCCTCACCCACTACAATGGGTAAAGAGATGGCAAATGTGGCGGCAAGGCTTGCACGGCAAGTAAAACAGATTCAAGCGGTTCCTTTGTTAGGCAAGATTAATGGAGCGGTGGGTAATTATAATGCGCATTTAAGCGCCTACCCGAATATTGATTGGCACGCTTTTGCAAAGCAATTTGTAGAGAGCCTAGGCCTTCAACACAACCCTTACACAACACAAATTGAACCGCATGACTACATTGCTGAGCTATACGATGCAATCGCACGATTTAATACTATATTGATTGATTTTGACCGTGATATTTGGGGTTATATTGCCCTTGGTCACTTCAAGCAAAAAACCGTTGCTGGTGAAATTGGTTCATCCACCATGCCGCATAAGGTTAACCCAATCGACTTTGAAAACTCAGAAGGAAATCTTGGTATTGCGAATGCTATTTTACAGCATTTGAGTGCAAAACTACCGGTTAGTCGTTGGCAACGTGACCTCACCGATTCTACCGTGTTACGTAATTTAGGGGTAGGTATTGGGTATTCGTCTATCGCGTATCAAGCGACACTCAAAGGCGTGAGTAAACTCGAGGTAAATGAGCAAAGCTTATCGCAAGAGTTAGATGCAAATTGGGAGCTCATGGCAGAGCCGATTCAAACAGTAATGCGCCGCTATGGCATTGAAAAGCCTTACGAGAAACTTAAAGAACTTACACGGGGTAAAAAGGTTAACAGTGAGGCCATTGCGATCTTTATTGCTGGTTTAGATATGCCCGATGAAGCAAAATCAGCGCTAACCGCGATGACGCCAGCAGCTTACATAGGCGATGCAGTTAAGCTAACAGACGCTTTGCTGGCGGAAATTTAAAGTAACCCTGTACGTAACAGCGCCCCATTGCTTGGTGCTACGACCAAGTAGTGGGATCTAAACGATAATACATAGCAAGCTGCTCATAAAGCGCGGGATGCTCGCGCTTAAACTCATAAGATTTTTCAAAAAACACTTCACTTGCCACCGCAAAAAACTCAGCGGGGTTGGTCGCCCCATAGTAATCAAAAATCGAAGCTTCGTGTTGCTGAGCCTGACGTTGTAACAACGCAAATTGTTCAGAAAAAGTCTGAGACCATGCATCATAGCTCTGATGCTTGCCTAAAATAGGTGCGCCATTAGCATACCCATCCTCTTGATCTAACTGATGTGCGAACTCGTGAATCACCACGTTATGCCCATCATCAGGTACCTGCGCCCCGTCAAGAGTATCTTGCCATGACAATACAATCGTGCCAAAGCCCCAAGACTCTCCCGCTAGGGCAGTGTTTTGAGTAAATTGTACGCCCGCGGCATCGGTGACTTGATGCTGTTTCACAAATGCCCGTGGATAAACCAGTATAGATTTAAGCTTTGGGTAATAGTCGGTCTTGCGATTCAATAATAATAAACACGCTTGCGCCGCGATTGTGACCCGTATCTCATCGTTTATTTCGATCCCATTAAAGCCTTTAAATGTCTTTTCAGACAAAAAAACTTGGATATGCCTTTTCAGCTGTAGTTGCAAATCAACCGGCATATGTTTGAAGTAAGGCATGCGGCGACTAATAATCTTTCGCCATTCTTTTTTAAAAGGTAAACGCGAGGTTATTTTACGTTTATGCTGATGCCAATAGGGCCTACCCACAAATACAGCAAGTATAAGTATGGCGATGATAAAAAGTAGAATAAAAGAGAGCATGTGAGCCAAGTATAAACCTTACGTCGGATATAAGTATGTCCATCGCAAAGGACTTTCAAGTACTTAACGTTACTGAAGCTATACTCACCAAGAATTTAATTCATAGCCGTATGATAGGTCATGGTTTGCCCTAGACCTTTAAAGTTCCATATTGCAGCATCCGAAAAGAAGAAGCGCTCTTGCGCCAACTCATAGGTCTGCTTGTCGCAGTGAATGTGCATCGGAGTGCAGCTTTTTTCTAGTCGAGAGGCAACTACCACCGATTGCCCCCATACATCGAAGCTTGGACTTTTAAGATTCACTACACCGGCTGAAACCTCACCGGTTGACACACCACAACGCAAAGCAAGAGGCGTCTGAGCGGAAAATGATTCAAAAATTTGGTACAACTCTCGTATCAGCGCTAAGCTTTTACACACCCTTGCCTCATGTTTGCCCGCCTTTAATTCATTCACAAAAATATACTGATCGCCATTCGTTTTTATACGCAAGCAGCCAGACTGCTTGATTGCATCATCAAATGCGGAAAATATTTGATTAAACAACTCTAGAGCGGCTTGCTCGCCAAATTTTTTCATATAGGAGGTAGAGTTAACAATGTCGATAAATACCACCGTCATCGGTGTTTTATACATTAAGTCCTGAGCACTGCTTTTTCGATTGTTATGCAAAGAAATTAATTTTCCGGCGATACGCTCTGGAAAAACCTTATAAATCACATTTGATTGAGATTGCGTGAAATTTTGCGCCTTTTTCCAATTAGACAAAGTCATTCGGCGCACTATCCACGCACAGCCAAAACAAGATAGGGCTAATACCAGACTATTAAACATCGTTAGCACCGAGTAGCTAACTTCACCGCTGCTTGCCGAGGCATGCAAGTGCTGAAATATTAGAAATAAGCCAATATAAATACCGCAAAACATGACAAAAAACTTCGTTTCACGCTCGGTAAACATAAAACCCGTTACAAACAGAGCTAACAAATAGAAGTACTGTAGGGCCAAATCTAGCTGCCATAACAAGCCCGCGGTAGTAATGAAACTAATAAAGAAGAGTTGCAACAACCACTTTCCTAAATCGAAGCGATTGCGTTTAAAAGCCCAAATACAAGTCGCAAACCCGGCCATATGGAACAATGCGTTGCCAATATGAATAGCAAAATTAACATCTAGTGTGTTAGGTAAAAACAATAGTTTAGTGCTTTGAATAGCACTCATAATTAACAGCAAATATGTAACGCGGCGCATAATCGCACGACGAGAATACAAAAGGTGCTCGCCCTTATCGAATGTGAATGTATTCAAATCTCTGTGAAACATACTTACGCCGCTGGTCGCCTAATGTGAATCGTTCCTTAATGTTGCTATTAAATCAGACGCATCATGCTAATACACCTGTATCAAAGAGCAGAATACTCAAGCTGTGCCCTACTATTTTATATCAAGGTCAGTAAAACTTTTCACCAAATCGTCTAGACCTTTCATTTGCGTTAAGTAATCCTCAAGCTTATCGAGGGGTAACGCACAAGGACCATCACATTTTGCGTTATCTGGATCAGGATGTGACTCAATAAACAAACCCGCAATCCCCAGCGCCATGCCGCTTCGCGCCAATTGCGCCGCTTGTGCTCTGCGACCATCAGCAGAATCCGCTCGTCCACCTGGTTGTTGCAGTGCATGGGTCGCATCAAAAATGACCGGCGCCATCGGACGCATTAAATCCATCCCCAACATGTCTACCACCAAGTTGTTATAACCAAAACTGCTACCACGCTCACACAATAAGATCTTCTCGTTACCACCTTCAGCAAACTTTTTTATAATATGGCGCATTTCATGAGGTGCTAAAAACTGCGGTTTTTTAACATTAATGACCGCGTTCGTTTTCGCCATAGCTTCAACTAAATCTGTTTGACGGGCCAAAAATGCTGGCAATTGGATCACATCGACAACGTCGGCAACAGGCGCTGCTTGATGTGGCTCGTGTACGTCGGTAATAATGGGTACCTTAAAAGTTTGCTTAATTTCTTCAAATATCTTTAGTCCTTCATCCATGCCAGGACCACGATAGGAATACAACGATGAGCGATTGGCTTTATCAAAAGACGCTTTAAACACATAAGGTATACCCAGCTTTTCAGTGACTTTGACGTAAGTCTCTGCAATGCTCATTGCCAAATCGCGAGACTCCAAAACGTTCATGCCACCAAATAGAACAAAGGGTTTTTGATTGTTTACACTTATGTCGTTTATTTTTACTTCTTTTATTCCGCTCATTTAATACTACCCTGTTATAAAACTGATAAAAGCTAATTGCACTTAAGAAAACATTGCTGGGCCAGCTAAGCCCAAACGTGCCGTCATGTAAAACCAGAACACCGTACTAACTGCTCCAACGACACGCCAAGTGGTTGTTTTCGCCCAACGTAGTGTTAGGAAAATAGATAATATATAAAATACTAAACCAGTCAGTTTAGCCGAGGCCCAGCCATTTGCTATAGGGTAAATAGACAACTGCAGGCATAACCAAACAATGGTCACGATAAGTAGAGTGTCGACTACATGTGGGAGGATTTTTAGCCACTTTTGCTGGAGCATTGGAGATTGACGCAATAAAAGACCAAAGCGTAATAAGAAAAAGACAAAGGTGAGTATCGCTGCTGTTAAATGCAGATGTTTCGCTATCATGTACATGGCATATCCATCGTTTTTATTGTTGTCTTAAGCCAAGACAGAAGCTTGGCCCGCTAATTTCTAAGCGTTTATATGTGATATCGCTGTAAATTGTTCAAATAGTTAAAGTTTACCCGACTTAGTTTTTCACGCTAGGGGCTTTTGCGCAAGTGTGACCCTGGGCAAGTGATTGTAGTCTAGTTTGTTTTCGATTTGCTCAAAGCCTCTCGTATTAAGCAAATATGCCACGCTATTGGCCTGCGAGGCACCATGCTCAATCAATAAATATCCACCGTGATGCAGATGCTCATAGGCATGCTCTGCAATTAACCGGATATCATCTAAGCCATCTTTGCCAGATGTAAGGGCTGATAACGGTTCAAAGCGCAAATCACCTTGCTGCAAATAGTCACTATTTTGTTCTACATAAGGCGGATTAGTTACAATTAAGTGAAAACACTGTCCGGAAAGTTCGCTAAACCAATGACTTTTTTCAAAGCTAACCTTGAGCTGGTTACGCTGTGCATTACGTTTTGCTAGAGCAACGGCCTCATCTATCCTATCTACTCCCTTTATTTGCCACTGAGGTCGCTCCTTGGCCAGGGCTAGAGCTATTGCCCCGGTACCTGTGCCTAAGTCTAATACATTTGCGTTTTCTATGACCGGAAGTGCTAAAGCAAGTTCCACAAGAGTTTCGGTATCTTGTCTGGGAATTAATGTGGACTCATCAACCGCTAAATTAAGCGACCAAAAATCCTGTGAACCGGTAATAAATGCAATCGGCTTCCCATTTAGTCTTTGTGAAAGCATATCAGTGAAAGCTTCAACAATATTAGCGTCGACTATGTCATGGGCGTGCGCGATTTGCCAACTGTGCCCATTTCCACTTACGTGCTCAAACAATACCCTAGCCTCTAATGAAGGCTCACTGAACGTGAGATCTTCTTGTGAGGCAATTTTTGCTTTTGCCGCATCAAGCAGTTCGGCTACCGTCAGCGACTGGCTGCTTAGTTGTGACATCAAGAATTAATCGTCAGACAGTGAAGCTAACAAATCAGCCTGGTGCTCTTGTCTTATCGGGTCTGACAATGCACCTAAATCACCTGCAATTACGTCATCCAATTTATAAAGCGTAAGGTTAATGCGATGATCTGTTACCCTACCTTGTGGGAAATTATAGGTGCGAATGCGCTCGCTGCGGTCACCGCTACCCACCAAACTCTTACGAGTGCTGGCCTCTTCGGCTGAACGCTTATCTTGTTCCATTTGATTTAAGCGCGCTTGCAATACCGACATTGCCTTCGCTCTGTTCTTATGTTGAGAGCGTTCATCTTGACACTCCACGACTACCCCAGTTGGGATATGAGTTAAACGAATTGCAGAGTCGGTTTTATTAACGTGCTGACCACCCGCCCCCGATGCTCTGAAGGTATCAATGCGCAAATCGCCAGTATTAATCTCAATAGCCTCAGACTCTGGGACTTCTGGTAGAACCGCAACGGTGCATGCAGAGGTATGAATACGACCTTGCGATTCAGTTTCCGGCACGCGCTGTACGCGATGGCCGCCAGATTCAAATTTAAGTACACCGTAAGCACCGTCACCCGATACATTTGCTACGATTTCTTTGTAGCCACCGTGTTCGCCTTCATTTGCGTTGATGACTTCTACGCGCCAACCACTTGTTTCTGCAAATCGGCTATACATTCTAAATAGGTCACCGGCAAAAATCGCGGCTTCGTCGCCACCCGCGCCGGCGCGAATTTCCAAGAAACAGCTGTTGTCGTCATTTGGGTCGGTGGGCAATAATAGAATTTGCAAGGAAGTCTCTAGCTCCTCACAAAGCGCTTTTGCCGCTTTTAACTCTTCTTGCGCCATCTCGCGCATTTCTGGATCATTTTCTTGTAGCATCTCCAATGCCGAAACGATGTCTTGTTCTGCAGCTTGAAAAGCACCAAACTGCTTGACCACCTCTTCAAGTTGCGAGAACTCTTTTGACAATGCTCTAAACTTATCTTGATCGCTAATGATCGTCGGCTCACCCAGAAGCGCTTGCACTTCCTCAAAGCGTTCAACTAAGGATTCTAACTTGTGAACAACTGACTCTTTCATTTTATTCCTGTTTTCTCGGCATCGACGCACCTAAATTAAATGCATCGGATAACAAATTAAGACTTTGCGTATGTTGCTGCTGTATAGCGGCTTGTAACGCTTTGGTCGGCCCATGCATCATTTGCTGACTGAGTTTATAACTTAGCTCCTGCAACACGACTTCGGCATTTTCGCCATCGTTAATACGCTGCATTGCTTTTTGCGTAAGCTCATCACGTAATTGCTGTGATTGCTCTCGGTAATTCTTTATTAGGTCTATGTGCTGTGATTGCTGCAAACGTAGTGCAAAGTCTTGCACTTTTTCTTTGATTAACGCACTGGCTTGCTCAGCGGCTAGTTCACGATTAGCCAAATTTTGCACAATGATATCTTGCAAATCATCAACGGTATACAAATAGGCATCGTCTAAATCGCTGACTTCACTTTCGATGTCGCGCGGTACGGCTAAGTCGAGTAATAACATTGGTTTGTGTTTACGCGATTTAAGCGCCGACTCTACCATGCCCTTGCCAATCAGTGGCAAGGCACTAGCAGTTGAACTTATGACCACATCAGCTTCGCCTAAATGTGCGGGTATTTGACTAATCGTGATCGCTTGCCCACCCAAGCTTTGTGCGAGGGTTTCGGCATTTTTCAGGGTACGATTAGCCACCGTGATTGATTTAGCATTGGCTTCTTGTAAGTGTTTTGCTACTAACTCAATTGTTTCACCCGCGCCCACTAGCAGCACATTACTTTTATCAATGGCAGAAAATATCTGCTTGGTGAGTTTTACTGCCGCATAGGCTACCGATACTGCACTCGCGCCAATATCGGTTTGACTACGGACTTGTTTGGCTACCGCAAATGTTGTTTGAAACAGTTTTTCAAAATGCGAGTTAACCGTGCCCGCTCTTTTTGCTTCCATAAAAGACTGTTTAACTTGCCCTAAAATCTGCGGCTCACCTAAAATTAGAGAATCTAAGCCTGCAGATACTCGCATTAAATGCTCAATGGCTTTGGTTTCGCTGTGATGATAAATATGCTGTGCAATGTCGTCGGGATTAACTGTATGAATAGAGGCTAGCCAGTGCGTAAGTGCCTCTTGGCTAAGCTCTGAAGAATGCACATATAGCTCAGTGCGATTGCAGGTAGACAAAATAACGAGTTCATTTTCAGCGATATCTGTGTTGGGGTTCTTACCAAATTTGCCGCGAAAGTCCACCAAGCTTTCCACCAGTTTATCTGGCGTAAACGCGACTTTTTCTCTTAGCGCGACAGGCGCAGAGTGATGGTTCAGTCCTACGGTGAAAAAAGGCATTAAATGTTTGTGATACTTTCGCTTACTCAAAGACAGCGCATTGTAGTAAAATCCCCCTATAATTAAAAGGTTAATAGCGCTGAATTAGTGTTTGATACTGTCAATCATTAGTTATTTACTGTCATTTACGGTAATTTAAACAAAAAGCTGTGAATAAGCGCCAATAAGGATAATGTTAGTGCTGCTAAAAAAACTCTTTTACAACTTTAACGCTGCTCGCCAACTCGCAATCTTTAGCATGTGTTTATTGCTCTCGGCCTGTGCAATACGTAATGCCGATGTGAGCCAATCTCAAAAGGCGGCTGACATAAGCCAGCAAACTCTAAAACAGCTTCAAACATGGTCGGTCAATGGTAAATTGGCGATTATTTCACCCATTGAGCGCAAAAGCGCTAACCTATCGTGGCAGCAAGACAATCAAAACATTACATTAGTGCTCAGCAACGTACTTGGTGGTACTATCGCCAAGCTTGAATACGACGGTGCCTTGGCACGCTTAGAGGCCGACGGTAAGACATGGCAAGACAGCTCTCCCTCCGCATTGATTTTTCAGGTTACTGGATGGGATGTACCGGTAAAAGACCTCGCTCAGTGGATGAAAGCAAGCGTTGCCCCTGAGTTTGTAAATACCTATTTTGACAATGGTTTGGTGAAACAGGCCACTACGGCATGCGAACAGTGCTTGCCTTGGGTCATTGATTACACACGATACGGTAAATTTAAGTTATCTGATACACCATACACGCTACCCACTGGGATGCGCTTAGAGCAAGGGCGAACCCAAACAAAATTAATTCTACGCATCGACAATTGGAAAACCAAGGATGTTTAAGCATAATGCCATTACCTGGTTACCGAGCCCTGCTAAGATAAATTTATTTTTGCATATATGCGGTCGTTACGACAATGGCTACCACCAGCTTCAAAGTATATTCCAACTGCTCGACTATGGTGACAAACTAGGATTTCGGCTGTGTGAGAACAACGGGCATAGCAAGCCGATACGCTTAGTCAACAATATTGACGGCGTTAAAAGCAGTGACAACCTGATATATAAAGCGGCAATGGCAATACTGCCATATCAAAAGACCAAACAGCACGTTGAGATTTCGATACGTAAATTGTTACCTATGGGAGGCGGCATTGGTGGCGGTTCTTCTAATGCAGCTACGACTTTACTGGCTCTTAATCATATATGGCAATGTGGTCTAAATCTGAACAAGCTTGCACAGATTGGACTAGGCCTTGGGGCCGACGTGCCTATTTTTGTGCATGGGAAAAGCGCTTTTGCCGAAGGCGTAGGCGAGCAATTGAGCCCCGTGAAACTTCCGCAACGAGTATACTTAGTAGCAACACCTGAGGTGCACGTTTCCACGCAAGATATTTTTACGCATCCCGATTTGCCAAGAAACACGGCTAAAATAAGCGCTACTGACTATAGTTTTGCCAAAACCCATAATGATTGTGAGGTTTTAGTCGCGAACTTGCATTCTAAAGTTGCAAATTTATTACAGTGGTTGATACACTACGCACCGTCAAGAATGACAGGTACCGGTGCAAGTGTGTTCGCAGAATTTTTAGATGAAGCGAGTGCGACTGAAGTCTTGCAACACTTACCCCCTGACGTCAAAGGCTTTGTCGCTAAAGGTGTACAAACTTCACCTCTGCATCAATGGTTTTTGGAACATGGGCTTATGTAAGTGTCTCTCACTGCAAACGGTGCTTGTTATATTGTCAGCCGCCATTCGCCATCGCCTAGATGTTGTAAAACATTTGCACCGAGGATTATCTTGTGCCAGATATGAAGCTTTTTACAGGAAACGCCGTTCCTGAACTCGCTCAAAAAGTAGCAGACCGCCTTTACACGAAACTTGGAAACGCCAGTGTTGGGCGTTTCAGTGACGGAGAAATCTGTGTAGAAATTCATGAAAACGTCCGTGGTTCGGACGTTTTTATTATCCAATCTACCTGCGCTCCAACTAACGACAACTTAATGGAACTGATTGTAATGATTGATGCATTTAGACGTGCATCTGCAGGTCGCATCACAGCAGTCATCCCCTACTTTGGATATGCAAGACAAGACCGCCGCGTGCGAAGCGCTAGGGTTCCAATTACCGCAAAAGTTGTTGCCGACTTTTTATCAAATGTTGGTGTTGATAGAGTCCTTACCATCGACTTGCATGCTGAGCAAATTCAAGGATTTTTTGATGTACCGGTAGACAATGCCTTCGGGACGCCAATTTTACTTGATGACATGTTCCAACGTGATTTTAAAGACCCAGTGGTAGTATCACCTGACATTGGTGGGGTTGTGAGAGCACGAGCAACTGCAAAGTTACTTAATGATACCGATTTAGCCATTATCGATAAGCGTCGACCAAAAGCAAACGTTGCGCAAGTGATGAACATCATCGGTGATGTAAACGGGCGTGATTGTATAATTGTGGATGACATGATTGATACTGGTGGTACCCTTGCCAAAGCAGCAGAGGCCTTAAAAGCCCACGGCGCAAATCGAGTGTATGCCTATGCAACCCATGCGATTTTCTCTGGTAATGCGGTTCAAAACTTAGAGGAGTCGGTTATCGATGAGATTATTATTACCGACAGCATTCCTCTGAGCCCTGAAATGCGCAAGGTTAAAAAGGTTAAACAGTTAACCTTATCTGAAATGCTTGCAGAGACCATCAGGCGGATTAGTAATGAAGAGTCAATCTCTGCGATGTTCGAATACTAACGGCACATACTGTGTCTGCGCATAAGCGCAAAAACACGAAAGCCACTATTGTTTCTGAACTTTAGTGGCTTTTTTAGTCTCTGAGACTTATCTTTAAACACAAAATAGCGAAACACTATATTAACCGTTTAGACAAGGATTGCTCATGACATTACTAAACCTAACAAGGCACTCCCCTCTTTTTTTTGTTATCGCCGCACTATTCACAATGTTCATGCTTAGCGGATGCCAACAGGATAACAAGGGTGCAAGTTCACTTAATCGCACTGGTGAAAACATCTCTGCAACAACTGATATCGAGCATCCACAAACCAAACGTAAAATTCAGGAGAAGCCCATGCGTATTACTGGAACTATGGTATACAACGAATTTGAAGGTGGTTTTTTTGGTTTTATCTCGGCAGATGGCAAAAAATACACCTTGAGCGGCTTAGACAATCAATACAAGCAAAATGGCTTAATTATCGAAGTCGAGATGACTAAGATAGAGGGTGCGATGACCATTACCCAGTTTGGCGACTTGATGCAGGTGCACAGTGTTAACATTATCGACGACTCAAAAGTTGAGCCTGCTGGTAACGATAAATCAATGATGCAATAAGTGGTAGCGTCACAAACAAAATAGTTTTCGTTTAACACTTAAGCCTATGAAAGTTTCAGCTCAACAAGGCTATTTTGAACCTTTTATCTTCCTTTTACCTTGATCGCATCGGAAAATCCTAACAATTACCGAAAGTAAAATTGCCGCACTTGGTGCTTCAAGTGCAGTATACTTTTGTTTGGTTTTTAATTGCTTAGCGTAGTTTTCATTCATATTTTCAGGCGCTGAGCATTAAACTGTTTTAAACTTTAGGCGATATATACTACTTAGGTGGCGCGTGTTAGGTCCTTTATATTGGCTTAGCAACTGGCAAAAACTGTAATAAATACTAGACCTTATGACCCTATTCACATTACAGTATGTAACTCAAAGTGCTTGATAAGCGTTGAATAAAAATTGGAGCACAGTGACACTATGAGCTTATTTTGGATCACAGCAATCTTATTGATTGGTGTCTTAGTACCAATTCTGACCGAGCGATTCGGGCGTAATCTTAATACCCTTTTCACAATGCTTGCCCCTGCCATTGCACTGGCATACATCTTAAGCTTAATGCCTGCGGTACTAGCCGGCGAGAGCATTATCGAATATCTCGAATGGATACCAGCAGCAGGCCTCACGCTATCTATGCGCCTCGATGGCCTTGCTCTAATGTTCGCCTTGCTGATTTTGGGTATTGGCTTACTCATTATTTTTTACGCTCGCTATTATTTATCAGAAAAAGAAGCCGTCGGTCGATTTTACGCATACCTTATTTTATTTATGACAGCGATGCTTTCCATTGTGCTGTCTAACAATATCCTACAAATGTGGATGGCCTGGGAAGTTACCAGTATTAGCTCCTTTTTATTAATAAGCTTTTGGTCCTCTAAGTCAGAATCGCGCAAAGGCGCAAGGATGGCGCTAACCGTCACAGGTGCTGGCGGCTTAGCGCTATTAGCGGGCTTACTGCTCATTGCAGATATTACCGGCAGTTATGAGCTAAGTACCATACTCGCAAGTGGTGATTTAATTCGTGAACATGCGCTTTACCCTGTCGCATTGACCTTGGTGCTGCTAGGTGCTTTCACCAAATCTGCACAGTTTCCTTTTCACTTTTGGTTGCCCCACGCAATGGCAGCACCAACACCGGTTAGCGCTTATTTGCACTCAGCGACGATGGTAAAAGCGGGGATTTTCTTGTTAGCTCGCATGTATCCGGTGCTATCGGGCACTGAAATGTGGTTCTTAATGGTAAGCTTAACAGGATTGATAACACTGTTAATTGGTGCGTATGTCGCCCTGTTTAAGCATGATTTGAAGGGCTTGTTGGCTTACTCCACTATTAGTCACTTAGGGTTAATCACCTTGTTACTTGGTTTAGATACTGAGCTAGCGGCTGTTGCAGCACTGTTTCATATTATGAATCATGCGGTATTCAAAGCCTCTTTGTTTATGGCCGCTGGAATTATCGACCATGAAACCGGCACCCGTGATATGCGTAAACTCAGTGGCCTGTGGCGCTTTATGCCCCATACCGCAACTCTTGCCATGGTTGCAGCCGCCTCAATGGCAGGTGTACCTCTATTTAACGGCTTTTTATCCAAAGAAATGTTTTTAGCTGAGACTCTACAGTCTTCTTCATTGGGTTTCTTATCGTGGATGATTCCTGTGTTAGCGACACTCGCAGGTATCTTTGCTGTTGCCTATTCTGCACGTTTTATCCATGACGTCTTCTTTAACGGCGAACCCAAAGAACTGCCGAAAACACCTCATGAGCCTCCTCGCTACATGAAAGTCCCCATCGAGATACTTGTTGTAATCTGTTTGCTGGTAGGAATATTTCCTAATCTTACCATTGCGCCTTTACTTGCAATCACCTCAAAAAGTGTACTGTTAACCGAGCTTCCGTATTACAGCTTGTCTATCTGGCATGGTTTCAACATACCGTTATTAATGAGTGCAATTGCACTTGCAGGTGGATTAATTGCCTACGCATATCGTCGCCATTTATACCGCTTCCAAGCTCAATTTAGAGAGGCCGACGAAAAGCTCATTTTTGAAGCTGTTGTGCAAAAATTTGTCTCATGGGCAACTGCTATAAACGATGGCCTTAGTAACGGTTCATTGCAGCGATATATCGCCGCATTATTAGTGTTTGCCATTGTGATTATGGCGCTGCCTTTGATTAACATCAGCGGTACAATATCGCACTTGCCTGACCAACCTATTAGCGGTGTCGAGATAACCGCGGCGGTTATTTTATGCCTAAGTGCAATTGCCACTATGATTTACCATCGCAAACGCATGGTTGCGCTAATTACCTTGTCGGTTGTAGGCTTAATTGTATCGGTAGCCTTTGCTCGGTTTTCTGCGCCAGATCTTGCACTTACCCAACTTTCAGTAGAAGTAGTCACGGTAATTTTGCTTATGTTGGCTTTGTTTTTCTTGCCTCAAAAAACGCCCGCAGAATCTTCACCTTCTAGAGTCGTAAGGGATTTAGGAATTGCAGCTGCGATTGGCGGGATTGTAGCAACCATTAACTACGCGTTTATTTCGCAGCCTCTTGATAGTATTTCTGATTTCTTCTTGGCCAATAGTAAAACTGGCGGCGGCGGTACTAACGCGGTCAATGTTATTTTGGTCGATTTTAGGGGCTTTGATACCTTAGGCGAAATTTTAGTATTAGGTATTGCTGCTCTAGGTATATTTAAGTTGTTAGCTCGCGTTCGTTTGGCAATGCCCTCTGCAAATGAAAACGGTTTACCTTGGGCAACAGACCGCCACCCTCCAATTCTGGCGATGATTTCACAAAGCTTGCTGCCCCTTGCGCTCCTTGTATCTTTTTATATTTTCTTACGGGGGCATAACATGCCTGGAGGCGGCTTTATTGCCGGCCTTATTACCTCGGTAGCGATTATTCAGCAGTATATAGCGCACGGTGTGGATTGGGTAAAACCACGTATCAAAATCGATTATCAGACTCTTATCGCCTTAGGCGTACTTATAGCGACCCTAACTGGCGTGGGTAGTTGGTTCTTTGGCCGCCCCTTTATGACCACATGGTTTGATTATTTTGACATTCCATTTATTGGTCAAATCGAGCTAGCAAGCGCCTTAATATTCGATTTAGGGGTATATTTAACGGTCATCGGTGCAACCTTATTGATTTTGGCGAACTTAGGTAAACTCACCTCTGTTCATCGCCCAACGGTGGAGGAATAATGGAAACTGTATACGTAATTTGTGTGGGTGTATTAACCTTTTGCGGCGTCTTCCTTTGTTTACGTGGGCGTACATTCCCTGTAGTGGTCGGCCTCACTATGCTCTCTTATGCGGTCAATTTATTTTTGTTTTCAAGCGGAAGACTGAATCTTTCAGATGCAGCTATTCTTGGCATGTCTGAAAGCTATGCAGACCCGCTACCTCAGGCATTAACACTTACCGCTATCGTCATTGGTTTTGCAATGATTGCATTTGTTGTAATACTCGCGATGCGCGCGCGCGCTGACTTAGGAAACGACTTTGTGGATGGTAGAGAGCCACCCGATGCCGATAAGCTGATTCGTTCAAATAGGGGCAAAGCATGACATTTCACTTGCCCATTCTGCCAATATTAATTCCCATGATTGGCGGTTTACTATTATTGCTGCCGCCTTTTGCAGGGCCAACTAAGTATCAGTATCGACGTGTCGCAGCATTCGCTTTGACCCTTGCCCAACTGGTAACGGCTATTTGGCTTATCGTCAGCGTAACGCAAAACGGCGCGATGATGTATGCGTTAGGCGACTGGCAACCTCCTTTTGGTATTATCCTATATGCAGACCAACTTTCAGCGATGTTAGTTGCGCTAACCTCATTTTTAGGTTTAGCCATTACGCTGTATTCGTTTTCAGGAAATGATCGCGAGGGTAAGTATTTTCACCCCATTGTGCAGTTTCAGTTATTAGGTATTTATGGTGCCTTTTTAACCAACGATTTATTTAATCTATTTGTATTTTTTGAAGTGTTATTGATTGCCTCTTATACCTTGTTAGTACACGGTGGTGGCAAGCCAAGAACCGCTGCAACAGTGCATTATGTTATTATCAACCTGATTGGCTCTAGTTTATTTTTGTTTGCATTAGGCACCTTGTATGGCATTACCGGCACCCTAAATATTCCAGATATGGCAATTCGCATATCACAGCTTTCTGGCAGTGATTTACTCATTGCTCAGGCCGGTGGCTCCTTACTGCTGATTGTATTTGGCTTAAAATCAGCCATGTTACCGTTGCACTTTTGGCTACCAAAAACTTATGCCGCCGCCAGCGCACCAGTTGCCGCGCTGTTTGCGATAATGACAAAGGTTGGCGTGTACTGCATATTCAGGGTGTATACCGTGATTTATGGTGAGCAAGCAGGTGAGCTTGCAAATATGATCACCGTTTGGGTTTGGCCTTTAGCCATCCTAAGCATCATTGTAGGAACGATAGGTGCGCTAGCCAGTGCAAATTTGCGTATGCTGGCGGGGAATTTAGTGATTGTGTCGGTAGGCACGCTGCTAATTGCCTTTGCACTTAGAACCCCAGAGGCAAGTGCAGCTGCTTTCTTATACCTCATTCACAGTACCCTAGTGACCGCGGCGCTATTTTTAATTGCGGATATGATTGGCCAGCAACGCGGTAAAGCGAGCGACTATTTTGTAATGGCAAGAGAAATAAAACAACGCGCGTTGTTAGGAGTGCTATTTCTTATCGTGGCGATGACCATTGCTGGCCTCCCACCCTTCTCCGGTTTTTTGAGTAAGTTAATCATCCTGCAAGCTGCTGCGGCAGCTGATGAAAGAATATGGGTTTGGTCACTTATTTTACTCTCAAGTTTGGTGACCATTGTGGCGCTTTCCCGCGCCGGCACGAGTCTGTTTTGGCGCTGCACACCGAGCCACGATAACAATGATTTGCCCGTTGCGTCGCGATGGCAGCTTTGCGGGGCCTTGTTGCTACTAGGCGCATCTCCGGCATTAACATTATTTGGCGCTAGCGTGATTGACTTCACAAACAGTGCCGCGGTGCAGCTTCACGACATACAAATGTTATTAGATATCATGCAATTAGAAGGAGACGCACCATGAATTTAGTCTCTAAAATATTCCCAATGCCATTGCACAGTGTGATGTTGTTGGTTGTGTGGCTGATGTTAAATACAACGCTTAGTTTGGGTCATATATTGCTGGGGTCTGTCCTTGCAATCGTCATCCCTTGGCTGTGTGCACCTTTGAGAGTGCCACAACCTGGAGTGAAAAAGCCCTTAAAAGCGGTAACTTACGTGTTGTTAGTGCTCTGGGATATTGTGGTTGCAAATATCGAGGTTGCTATTTTAGTTATTGGTCCGATGAAGCGTATAAAGCCAGGCTTTGTGGCTGTTCCGCTGGATTTACCCGACCCTTTACCTATCACAGTCCTTGCAAGTACTGTCACCATGACGCCGGGCACTGTTAGCTCTGAAGTCTCGAGCGATAATAAATGGCTTTACGTGCATGTACTGAATATGCCGGATGATGAACAAGAAGTTATCGACTTGATTAAACATCGTTATGAGGCACGAGTTAAGGAGATTTTCGGATGTTAGAGATATCGGTCATGTTAGTTGCAGGAATGCTATGTATAGCGCTCGTGCTTAATCTTTGGCGTTTAGTTATTGGCCCGCATGTTGTTGATAGAATTCTGGCCTTAGATACCATGTATATCAACAGTATCGCGTTAATTTTGATTTATGGCATTTACAATAAAACGCCACTGTACTTTGAAGCGGCATTGCTAATCGCCATGCTGGGTTTTGTCAGTAGCGTTGCCTTCGGTAAATACCTGCTTCGCGGCGATATCATAGAATAGGTGCAAGTATGAGTTTTATGTCGGAACTAATCATATCGGTCCTGCTTATTTTAGGCGGCCTCTTTGTGTTAATTGGCTCAATTGGCTTGTTGCGTTTGCAAGACTTGTACGTTCGCTTACATGCCCCAACTAAAGCCACGACCTTGGGGTTAGGGGGAATTCTTGTTGGCTCAATGCTGTATATGCTTAATACCCAAGGGCAACTAAGCGTGAATGAACTGTTAATCACCCTATTTTTAGTGATTACCGCGCCAGTCACGGCCCATGTATTAGCAAAAGTGGCCATGCATCATAGAGTTAAAATGATGTCGAGAACGCGTAATCAAGAGCTCGTCGAAAATGCACGCATGCAATTACCACCTGCGTCTGACGCAAAACTCGAAGAAAAAGAAACAACATCTGATAATACAGACAAATAAAAGCTACTTAATCCACATTAATTAATTGTCTGCACCGCTACTCAATGATAGAATGCGCCGCCGTTTGAATACGGGCTTACGGTTTATGCTGTAGGTAACGAGCGTAGTTTGGTCGCAAAGCTATGCAACGAAGATGCAAAACACTGCATTACTATCATTTAATGGAGACAATTATGTCTGAAGCAATTTTTAACTTGGATGCAAGCGTCCGCACAGATTTAGGGAAAGGTGCGAGCCGCCGCCTACGTCACGCTGGAAAAGTACCTGCTATCCTTTATGGCGCGGGCAAAGACCCAATCGCCCTTACTCTAGAGCACAATAAAGTAGTACAAGCGCAAGAATTTGAAGCGTTTTACTCACACGTTCTTACCCTAACCATCGACGGTAAAAATGTTGAAGCACTAGTAAAAGATATGCAACGCCACCCTTTCAAGCCTAAAGTTACTCATATTGACTTTCAGCGCGTAGTAGCAGGTCAGAAGTTACATACAAATGTACCTCTTCACTTCATCAACGAAAGTACCTGTCCTGGCGTTAAGAATGACGGCGGTTACGCTGATCACTTAATGCAAGAGCTTGAAGTAACTTGTTTACCGAAGAACCTTCCTGAGTTCATCGAAGTAGACATGGCAGAAGTTGAAATGGGCCAAACACTTCACTTAAGCGACATTAAATTGCCAAAAGGCGTTGAGTCGGTTGAACTATCTAAAGGTGAAGAGCATGACCTAGCGCTAGTAACAATCAAAGCGCCTAAAGGACCAAGCAAGTCTGAAGAAGAAGCAGATGATGATGCTTCTGAAGAGGCAACTGAGGAATAATCACTTGTCTGATATTCGTCTAATCGTGGGTCTGGGTAATCCAGGCCCCGAATATCACAACACTCGGCACAATGCAGGTGCCATGTTGGTAGAAAACTTAGCTTCTTGTTTCAATATACCTTTGAAATACGAAGCTAAGTTTTTTGGTTTTACCGGTAGAGGAATCATCCAAGGGCAAGACATTCGCTTGCTTATTCCTACTACTTTTATGAACAAAAGCGGCCAAGCTGTGGGTGCGATGTGTACGTTTTTTAAAATATTGCCCCAGCAGTTATTGGTCGCCTATGACGAACTCGATTTTGAACCCGGTATCGCAAAATTTAAAATCGGTGGAAGCTCTAGCCAAAATGGCATTCGTGACATCGTTAATTGCCTCGCTAAGCAAAAAGACTTCTTGCGGTTACGCATTGGCATTGGTCACCCTGGGCACAAAGGCAAAGTCACCGGCCATGTGTTAAGTAAAGCATCTGCGCAACAACAAGTACTCATTGACGGAGCTATCGACGAGGCAATTCGTTGCATCGAAATACTACTTAAACAAGATTTGGTAGCCGCTCAGCAGCGTTTGCACTCATATGACGCGGCAAAGTAGTTTAATAATTACTTAGCAAAGTACACAACACAAACAATTTAACTATTCATATTCAACGTTTTAACATGACAAAAGGCATCTATTATGGGATTTAAATGCGGGATCGTAGGCTTACCCAACGTGGGAAAATCCACTTTATTTAATGCACTTACCAAAGCTGGTATCGAAGCTGCTAACTTTCCATTTTGCACCATTGAGCCAAATACCGGTGTTGTGCCCGTTCCTGACACGCGCTTAGATGCCCTCTCTCAGATTGTTAATCCACAAAAAGTCATTCCTACCAGTATGGAATTTGTTGATATAGCAGGTTTAGTTGCAGGTGCTTCAAAAGGCGAAGGCTTGGGCAATAAATTTTTAGCCAACATCCGAGAAACAGACGCTATTGGTCATGTTGTGCGCTGCTTCGATAACGAAAACATTGTTCACGTTGCCGGTAAAGTCGACCCGCAAGAAGACATCGACGTAATAAATACGGAACTTGGCCTGGCCGATTTAGAAACCGCAGAAAAAGCCCTACTTCGCGTGGGTAAACGTGCCAAAGGTGGCGATGCCGATGCAAAGTTTGAAGTAAAGGTGCTTGAAACAATTCTCCCGCACTTGAACGAAGGTGTATTGCTAAGAGCCATAGAACTGAGCCCTGAAGAGCACAAAGCAATTAGCTACATGAACTTCTTAACCTTAAAGCCCACAATGTACATCGCGAACGTTAATGAAGACGGTTTTGACAATAATCCTTACCTAGAAAAGGTAAAAGCCATTGCTGAAAAAGAAAATGCGGTTGTGGTTAGCGTATGTGCAGCAATTGAATCAGACATTGCTGAGCTTGATGAAGACGACAAAGCCGACTTTATGGAAGAGTTAGGCTTGACTGAACCAGGTCTGAATCGCGTTATTCGCGCAGGTTACGAACTTTTAACCTTGCAGACCTACTTTACCGCGGGTGTTAAAGAAGTACGAGCATGGACCTTTCCACAAGGCTCTACGGCACCACAGGCAGCAGGTAAAATCCATACTGACTTTGAAAAAGGTTTTATTCGCGCTGAAATCATCGGCTACGACGATTATATTGAATGCGGCGGCGAACAAGGAGCAAAAGACAAAGGGAAATGGCGTTTAGAAGGAAAAGAATACATTGTCAAAGACGGTGATGTAATTCACTTTAGGTTTAACGTCTAAGAATTTAGCATTTTTACGCGCGATAAAACTTTTTCGATACGCGGCGCGTAATCACTTCAAATTGAAATAAACCATGAAAATAGTCGGTCTATTTATTAACTTGCTATTTTTATGGTTTCAATATTGAAGTGATATGAAAATACAATTACCACTACTGCCGGGCGAATCTGCCATACCAAGCGCACCCAACGTCATTTTAGACGATGGCACGAATTGTATTCCACAACATTACCTAAGTTACCAGCACACCCTTGAATCCGTATCTAACATTGTCGCCGAAATTGACTACGACCCTAACTATGTTCTGTTTGTTGACCATGACAACGCTGGAATCTTTATTCAAATTGGTATTGTAGGGCTTGATAATTACGTAGCAGCCGATGCACAAAAGGCAAAAAAAATTGTTTATGGCAGACGCTGGCGGGTTGAGGCCAACCTGCCTTCCTCAGAAATTATTCAAACTGCTTTTTTAGCTCTGTGTAAAGCACGCGAACATGAAGTCCGAGAATTGTTCAAATGGAAAAGTGAAAGCTGTACCACTACTCCATTTAGTTGTCACCACGATTTACCTTTGATGGCAATGTCGGTAGATACCAAAACACGACGGCTAAGCGATAATGAGGATACCTATGCCCAACTTGAGTATCTACTCGCTTGCTTGTACTACGACCACGCCTCGTTTTGCTTAGAGAATATTACAAATCTTGACGGCGCTATTGTTATCGCGTTTAGTATTGAGGCAAGTGAGCAAAGCAAGTTACCTGAAATTGTAGAGGGTCTGCATACTTGCATTTTAGTAGAGTCACTAGAGCAAGATACCGTACTTTACGCGCTAATGGATAAGTTATTGGCGATGAGTAACCGTCATGTAGAAGAGCACTTTTCTTTCAAAAAATATCGACGCTTCTCCAGAGACAACAGTATCGAGAAAATTGCGGTATTGTCAGCAAAAACAAGACGCATTGAAGTATTGAGTGAAAAAGCAGAGTTTAAGGAGCTACTTACTCATACAAACTATGAAACCGATTCAACGCGAGTGCCCTCACTGCATAACACTAAGTTGGGAATCAAGATTCAAAAGCAGTTAGCTCGACTAAGTGTCGGTGCAGGGATTTTACCGAACATAAATTGATCAAAATCGCATAGATTTGACGTGGCTTGCTTAGATTATGTGCAATTGATGGGAAAGGTTAAAAAAACGGTTGACGACCCAAGTTCAACTAAGCATAATACGCGCCACTCAGAAATGAGCGGATAAATGGCTAAG
>CAZUON010000006.1:0-104586 GCA_964621345.1 uncultured Glaciecola sp.
AGCCTTTGGTTTATTAGGCTCGCCATGCTTTCGCCTTCGCTTGCGCGGGCGGCTAGAAACTGTGTGAGGGCTTCGTCAAATGCGTTCATCATTACTTGTTGCATTTGGTCTACATCGGCCTCTTGCGTGGCCATTACGCCAGGCCAGCGCAGTATGTCGTTGGGGTTTATACTGCCATCGGCCCCTGCGCTTTGTACTTGTTTTGCCGCTGAAATTAGCTGAGCGGCAAGGTCTGGGTTAAAGGTTAGTGCGCCCTGGTTGGCTTCGTTAAAGCTAATGCGCAGTGCACACTCAACTTTGCCGCGTTGTAAGCGCTTACGAAAGCGTTCACGTAGCATCGGCTCCAATGAGCGAAATTGCTCGGGGAGGCGATAATGGGTTTCTAAATAACGTTGATTTACCGAGCGAATCTCCCAAACGGCACTGCCCCAATCGGCTTTAGTTTCTACGCGGGCAAACCCAGTCATGCTGTAAATCATATATTTCTCTATTTATTTTCTTAATAACATTGCTAAGTCTAGAGCCAATCATCGGCAGTGTCATGTTTTTATTCGCATTAGAAAAAATACTACCTAGTGACTCTTTACAGTGCGTAGCTTTTTGCTATTTTACTGGTCACATTTTGTTCTAGTAACGCCGTTTTAAGAGTTTGTATGTATTGTCGCAAGTTTTTATTGAGTTTGTTGTTTTTTGTCACAGTAGTATCCACTGCATCTTTTTACACCCATGCCTTGCCCACACCCGCGCAACTTGGGGCAAACAACGAGTTTGTCAGTGCTAAAATTAGCCCCGATGGCAAGCATCTGGCCTTTGCAATTGTAAAAGAGGGTGTTCGTCAGTTAGCGGTAGTTGAGACCGACTCCATGAAGGCGGTGGGCGGCGTGAGCTTTGGTACCAAACAGCAGGTAGGTGACTTTTACTGGGCAAACAACGAACGCTTAGTTATGCAAGTGTTAGAGAACGATCCCTGGGCCGAATTCCCGAGCTACTATGGCGAGTTGTTTGCTATTAACTACAACGGTAAACGCGGCGAAATTATTTATGGCTATCGAGGCGGCGAACAGCAAGTGGGCACAAAGCTCAAGACCAAAGATGCAGTGCGTGGCTGGGCAGAAGTGATCAATGTTTTAGCAAACGAAGAAGACTACATACTGATTTCGTCGCAGCCGCAGTCGGTAGACCAAAGACGCCAAAAAACCATTCATCGCCTCAATATATATACCGGAATGTTAAGCTCGGTAATTGCCGGTACGCCAACCGATTCCGAATACATCGTCGCGAGCGACGACGGTACTTTACAGTTTGCCGTTGGCCGCAATGCCGCCAATAAAAAACGCATTTATGCCTATAAAAACAACCAATTTGAGGATATATCAGAGCAAAACTTCGGTTCAGGATTTCATATTGCGGGTGTGAGTTCATCGGGTGAGAACGTGCTTTATTACGACAATATCAGCACAAATACCGACACGCTCTACGCGCTCAATGTTGAGACCGGTGAGCGCCGTGCGATTTTTAATGACCCAGAGGTCGATATTACCAATATTGAGCTTTCGAGCGACGGCGTAACGCCCATTGCAGTCAAGCTCGACAACGGATACCCAAGTTACCATCTTCTAGCGAGCGATTCTGTTGAGTCAACGGTGTTTGCAGACCTTACCAAGATGTTCAAAGGGTATCGCATCAATATTACCAGCGCCAATACGCAAAATACCTTGTTTACAGTGCGCGCGAGTAACGAAATTGTGCCTAGCCAATTTTATTTATACGAAGCCCCTACCAAAAAGCTACGTTTACTCTTTGCTAACAAGGCCGATATTCCGGCTACGCAGTTTTCGCAATCATTTCCATTTTCGTTTGACGCCTCCGATGGCGTGAAAATTCCAGCCTATATCACATTCCCATCCCATATCCCGGAAACACAAAATGTGCCGCTAGTTACACTCGTGCACGGCGGTCCAATAGCCCGAGATTACTGGAGCTTTAACCGCGAAGTGCAGCTGCTCGCATCGCAAGGCTATGCGGTTTTGCGTGTTAACTTTAGGGGCTCCGATGGCTACGGCGCCAAATTTAGACAAATGTCGCGCCAGCAGTGGGGCACGCGGATGCAGCAAGATATTATTGAGGCAACCCAATTTGTGATGAACTCCGGCGGTATCGATACCAACAAAATCTGTATTATGGGCGCAAGTTTTGGTGGCTATTCTGCGGTCATGTCGGCAACCATTGCGCCAGATTTGTTTAAGTGCGTTGTCGCTAATGTTGGCGTGTACGACTTAGAATTGATGTTTGAAGAAGGTAATATTCAAAAATACTTACTCTACGGAAAAGCATACCTTAGTGAACAATTAGGCAACGATCCGGCTATTTTAAAAGCTCAGTCACCAGTAAATCATGTGTCTAAATTAAAAGCTCCGCTATTTTTAGCTCACGGCGGTGAAGACAATCAAGTGCCTATTGCGCATGCCATTGCCCTTAAATCGGCCCTCGATACACACAACAAACCCTACGTTTGGCACTATACCGAGCGCGCAGGACATGGCTTTTTTGAAGAAGCGTCTACTATTGCGTACTTTGAAGCCGTCTCTGAGTTTTTAGCGCAGCATTTGCAATAGTTTTATGCCCTGCGGTTTCCACGCCCAACACAGATGCGGTATACTCCACCGCATCTCAATTCCCCTCGGGAATAAAATTAACGGCATTAGGAGCCTTTATTCATGCGTCCAAGCAACCGCACGGCGAGTCAAATTCGTCCAGTCACTATTACCCGTTCTTTCACCTGTCACGCTGAGGGCTCGGTGTTAATCGAGTTTGGCAACACTAAGGTCTTGTGTAACGCAAGTGTGCAAGAAGGCGTTCCGCGCTTTATGAAAGGCCAAGGCAAGGGCTGGATCACCGCTGAATACAGCATGCTGCCAAGAGCTACTCACACCCGTTCAGACCGAGAAGCAGCTCGCGGTAAACAAGGCGGCCGTACGCTTGAAATTCAGCGTTTAATTGCTCGCTCACTGCGCGCTGCGGTAGACCTTAAAATGCTTGGCGAAAATACCATTACGGTAGATTGCGATGTAATTCAAGCTGACGGTGGCACGCGCACGGCCTCTATCACTGGAGCTTGTGTGGCACTTGTCGACGCATTAGCGTGGATGCGCAAAAAAGGTATTTTAAAAACCAACCCGCTTAAGCACATGATTGGCGCGGTATCGGTAGGGGTTTACAAAGGTACGCCTATTGCCGACTTAGAATATTTAGAAGACTCTGAAGCGGAAACCGATATGAATGTAGTGATGACCGACACTGGCAAACTCATTGAAGTACAGGGCACAGCCGAGGGCGAACCGTTCAGCTTTGAGGAAATGAACGAGATGCTAGAGCTGGCTCGAGTCGGTATTAAAGAATTGTTTGAAGCACAGCGTTTGGCGCTTAGCTAATTACTTATCTAATCGATTACCCAGCAGAGTATAAACATGCAAAAGTATAAACGAGACTTTATTGAGTTTGCGATTAAACGCAATGTGCTTAAATTTGGTGAATTTACATTAAAGTCCGGGCGTACCAGTCCGTACTTTTTTAATGCGGGATTATTTAATACGGGCCGCGATTTAGCAAAATTAGGCCAGTTCTATGCCAGTGCCCTACAAGCTGAGAAGGTCGATTACGATGTACTCTTTGGCCCAGCTTACAAAGGCATTACCATTGCCTCTGCCACTGCAATTGCGCTTTCAAACTGCTTTGGCGAAGATGTACCTTTTTGTTTTAATCGTAAAGAAGCCAAAACTCATGGCGAGGGAGGCTCTTTAGTGGGCAGCCCGCTGCAAGGCAACGTGCTTTTGGTTGACGACGTGATCACCGCAGGCACTGCAATACGTGAGTCGATGCAGATCATCAATGAGCAAAATGCGAATTTGGCCGGCGTGTTGATTGCACTTAATCGTCAGGAAAAAGGAACGGGCGAGCTATCTGCCATTCAAGAGGTAGAGCGCGACTACGACACTAAAGTATTTTCGATTGTGACCTTAGCCGACGTGGTGGAATATTTGAGTGAAGATGACGCAAATGCAGATGCCATCACTTTGATTAACCGATATCGTGAAGAATTTGGGATTGACGTTTAAGCAATGGCCTCTGACGCTCCACTTAGTTTTGAACACGCAGATCATCAACTCGATGCGATGGGCCTACGCTGCCCAGAGCCAGTAATGATGCTGCGCTTGCAAGTGCGCAAGATGCAAGAGGGCGAAACCCTATGCATCAGCGCCGACGACCACTCCACCACCCGCGACATCCCCAGCTTTTGCCGTTTTATGCAGCATACCTTGCTGGCGCAAGATGTTGAGGCGGTGCCTTATCGATATTTAGTTAAGAAAGGGCTTTAAATTTCTTAACCCGTGACTTAAGTCTCCCGCCGTCATTCCCGCGTAGGCGGGAACCTCCTAGTGAGACCACTGTAGCTTGCAAGGGGTACCGGCCTGCGCCGGCATGACGAGAGGGGGTAGTGATTTTTGGCGGCCCTACTCAGGTTTGATGAACTTTAGTGTCCAACGGTCGGTGTTGCCGCTTACTGAACGGGCGCCTACTTCGTATTCTAGCTCGTCGTCTTCTTTGTAGTGTAAGTCGCTGTAATCTACGAATTGAAAACCGGCCTGTTGTATCTCATGAATCGCTTTTACCGGATCCATGCGGCGGCGGTTGCTGCTATTCATAGGCTCGTTGTGGCGGGCGGTGTGGTCAACAACGGCGTAAATACCACCAGGCTTTAAGGCGTCGAATGCGGCTTTGTTCATAGCGGCACGGCCTTGGTCACCAAAGTTATGATAGTTGCGGAAGGTGACAACCATGTCGGCATCGGTCACGCCTAAGCTGCCTAATTCAAGTGAATAAAAGCGCGAGCCTTCTTCTCGAAACAGGCGAGCATCTTTTGCGATAATATTCATTCGTTCAAAGCCAGGGGCGCTCGACAACGCGGTTTCAATACGACCGGTGCCAATGGCGCCGTAGTAGGTGCCTTTTTCCGCTAAAACCGGCACGAGTAATTTGGTATACCAGCCACCGCCTGGGATCAATTCAATAACGGTCATGTCGTCTGTTAAACCAAAAAACTCCAGAGTCTCTAATGGTTTACGATTGGCGTCGCGTTCAACTTCGCCTTGGGTTCTGATATCTGAAGACATCGCGGCTTTTAGTTTTTCTTCAACATTTGCATGTGCACTGGTTGCGCTAAGGCCTAATACTAAAAAACAGCTTACGCTAAGGCTAAATAATCGTTTCATGTGGGTGTCCTCTTGTTAGGTTCTTGTGTTAGGTTTTGTTTGTACGACTTGTTATTTCAATGATTGTACTAATTATGATTGTGCTACAAACGCGGCGATGTATGCACGCTTATGGGCTAAAAAACTGATAGGCAAGCACGCTAAGCATCACAACCGACAGTCCAATAATTACCTGCCATTTATACCGCCTAACAATACGTTCGGTTTTGTTACCAAAAAAGTATACCAGTATTGCCAAGCTAAAATAGCGCACTATTCTGCTACTTGTTACCGCCAACATATACAGGGCAAATGAGTAGCTACTTAGCCCTGCGGCAAGCATTGCAATTTGCAAAGGTAGTGGCGTGACTCCGGTACTAAAAATAAACCAAAATCCGTTTTTATCCATTTGCGCTTGGAAGGCTTCAAACTCTTGCTCCGTGGTGACATAGGTCATAATGGCGTCGCGCAGTAAATCAAACAAAAAGTAGCCAATAAAATAACCGACTACTGCACCTATCATGCAACCGAGTGTGGTTATAGCTGCAATAAGCCAAAGCTTTTCTCGCCGCGCTTGCATGAGTGGCACAAGCAATGTCTCTAGGGGGATCGGTACCACAGTGGATTCTAAAAAAGAGGCTATACCAATGCCGCTTAGCATATGCTTGGAATGAATCATTTTGTTGATACGCTTTACTATGCTCAAAGCAAATGGCCTCAAAAAGCAAAGGACCGCATTCGATTGAAGGCGGTCCTATGGTAACAGTAGGAATGTATGATGTTTGTTTTAACTACCTAGCTTATGATTCAGGTTGTTTAAAAATAAGGCCGTCTTTCATCACAAAATCAACATTTTGCAGCAAACGAATATCTTCGATTGGGTCGCCTTTTACTGCCACTAAATCAGCCAGTTTGTTGTTTTCGATGGTGCCTAGTTTGTCGTCAATTTTAAGTAATTTGGCGGTGTTGTATGTGGCACTGCGTATGGCGTCCATTTCAGACATACCCGCGCTTACCATTAATTCAAATTCTAGGGCATTTTCACCATGCGGCGATACGCCTGAGTCGGTACCAAAGGCAATCATAACGCCGTTTTCGTAAGCTTTAGAAAAGGTGTTTTGAATCAAAGGACCAATGGCGGCGGCTTTTGGTCTGACTATGGCCGGGAAATAACCATCAATTTTGGCTTTTTCAGCAACAAAGTTACCGGCTGAAATGGTAGGCACATAAAATACGTTGTTTTTGCGCATGAGCTTAAAAATCTCATCGTCCATATAGGTGCCATGTTCAATGGAATCAACGCCGGCGATAATTGCGCGCTTCATACCTTCTTTACCGTGTGCATGCACAGCAACGGTCATTTCGTAGTCTTTTGCGGTTTGCACAATTGCTTCGAGCTCATCGACCATAAACTGTGGATTTTGCCCACTTTTTGCTACCGACAATACACCGCCAGTAGCGGTTATTTTAATAAGGTCGGCACCATCTTTATAACGCTGACGCACGGCTTGTCTGGCTTGGGCGACACCGTTTACCACGCCATCAACAGGCGTTGGGCTACCCATGAGGTCGCGGCGCATGCCGTTAGTTGGATCTGCATGTCCGCCTGTTGTCGCGATAGATTTACCTGAGGTGTAAATTCTTGGGCCAGCAACAATGCCGCTGCCAATTGCACGGCGCAAGGCCACGGTTTCATTGTAGCTGTCACCTAAATTACGTACGGTGGTAAAACCTGCCATCAGTGTTTTTTGCGCGTAATTAACGCCGGCGATGGCGTTGTCGGCTTCGTTATTACTAAAGCGTTTTAAATACCCGGCAGTGCCTTCATTTTGAAACGTCAGGTGAGTGTGCATGTCCATAAAACCGGGCATTAAGGTGTATTCGCTTAAATCAACAAATACATCTTCGTCGCCACCTTGTTCTTTGCCATCTATAATGTTGGTGATAATACCGTCGTCAACGACTACGGTTTTGTCGTTTCTTACTTTGCCGTCTTCTGCGGTAATCAGTTTGCCAGCATAAACATATGTTGCTGAAATTGCGGGTGCACTGAGCGCTAAACTTAACGCGCCAACTAACAGGCATTTTGAAAAAGATTGAATTGTTTTCATTGTTATAACCTTTGTCCAATTGTGGATAATACATTAGGACAATATGCACTTTAGATCAAAGGTTTCCTGTCGATATCCTAGTAAGCCCTAGCAATCAATTAGTACCTAATATGCCCAAAAATAAAACCGTAATCGATAACGAAGTCACTTTTGATGCCTCTCAGCAGTTAGTGTCCACTACCGACGCTCGTGGCGTAATCACCTACGCCAATGACGTATTCTGCAAGGTCGCAGGTTACAGCGAAGACGAGTTGCTTGGTCACAGCCATAATATTGTGCGCCACCCCGACATGCCAGCAGCAGGTTTTAAAGACATGTGGGATCACTTAAAGGCGGGTGAGCCCTGGCATGGTATTGTAAAAAATCGCTGTAAAGATGGCAGTTATTATTGGGTAGATGCCTTTGTTACGCCAATCTACGAAAATAATGCGCTGGTGGGTTATCAGTCGGTGCGAGTTAAGCCAAAGCCTTCACAAGTGGCAAGGGCGAAAGAAATTTATGGCAATATCAATGCGGGTAAAGGCGCTAACCGCTTCCATGTTAGTTATAAGCAAAAAGCCTCAATCTTTGCTGCACTAATGCTGCTACTTATCGCTTTTTGCGTGATGCAAAGCGGTTGGCTCATGAGTATTCCTTTTGTTATTTCAGTTTTTGCGGGCTTGGTTACCTTTCGCGCGGAGTTAATCGAAACTCCTAAATTAGCCTTTGAATTAAAACAGCAATACGACAGTGTGAGTCGTTATGTGCTTCAGGGCCGCGGCACATCGTCCATTGTGCAGTTTCATTTGGGTATGCAAAAGGCGATGCAGCGAACCATTGTAGGGCGCACTCAAGACGCTTCAAAACGCATTGAAGAAATTGCCCATAAAACCCTTTCTATTGCTCAGCAAACGAATGAAGGAGTGCAGCAACAACAGCAAGAAATGCTTGCTATAACTCGAGCCATTGAATCGATGCAAGCGGGCAGTGAATCGGTAGTTCAAAGCACGCAACAAACCAATTCCAGTGTAGAGGCAACAAACGAACAATGTGCCAACGCCAAAACCTTAATTTTAACCGGTCGAGACGGGGTCAATCGTTTGTCGGAAGTAGTTGAGCAGGCGGCTGCCACCGCAGACTCGTTGGTGCAAGCATCGGAGCTTGTGGCGCAAACCATTGGCGAGATTGAGTCTATTGCTGATCAAACCAATTTACTTGCGTTGAACGCCGCGATTGAAGCGGCTAGAGCGGGGGAAAGTGGTCGCGGATTCTCAGTGGTGGCAGATGAAGTTAGAGCCTTATCGACACGCACTCAAGAGTCGGCTGGGCGCACTATTAGCAGTACCGACGCCATGCGCGATACGATTAAAGAGTGGGTTGATAAAATGCATTTTTCAAAAGATACCGCCAACCAAAGTGCTGAGCAAGCGAATGAGTCTGCCAACAATATCGAAACGATTTATACCATGATTGATCAAATCGGAACCTTGCTAGAGGGGATTGTGCAAGCCAGTGAAACCCAAAACCTTAGCTGCAATCAGGTAAAAGCCAGTATCGATGCTATGTTAGCGGTAGCCGAAAACACCACGGCCATGAGCGAAGAAATGCAGCGCAATGCCCAGCATCTTGAGAGCAATATAAAAATGCTTACCGGCTTGTCTAATACCTTCAAGCTCGCTTGAGCAAGTGGATATTAGTTTACACGCTACCAATACTAAAGCGGTAATCGCCGCTTTGTAAATAGAGCGTATGTTTACCGTTTTCTTCGACGCTGTGCGCACTGTCTGCCCACCGGTACAAAACGTTTTGATGCACACGCGCCCACAAATTTCTGCGTACAAGACAATACGGAACTGAGCTACCCTGAAACAGCCTAAGTTCAATGGGATGTGACTCTCCTATCGCAATTTTATCGCCGCAGTTAGTGGTTACATATAACACGCCTTTCTCAAATTGCTCGTCGACGGCAACAAAGGGCACATCTTCAACTTGAATTCCAATTTTTTCGACGGGGGTAACTAAAAAATACGCATCCTCTTCTTTTTTAATGACGCTGGCAAAAAGTTTTATCAGCGGCGCACGAGTAAAGGGCGTTCCCTCATGCCACCACTGCCCGTTGCGCTTTATTACTAGGTTCATGTCGCCGCAAAAAGGTGGGTTCCATTTTTCAACTGGTGGCAGGGAAGCTTCCCCGCCACTCTCCGACAACTGTTGTTGTAAGGCGCTAATATCCATTAATTACTGACGAGCCTCCAGCTCTGATTTTATATCGCGCAGTACATCTTTTAAGCGACGCATGTTGTCAGGTCCCATACGGATCATTTGCTTTTGTGGCCCGGGCAATGCCTCTAATTTAGGGTCGGCAAATTTGTACATTACGCTTTCTGAAACCACCTCGATTGGCACCTGTACTTGAGGCGTATCGAGTAAGGTATCAATCGCGCGAATAACACTTTGGTCAAGGGATTCACCTGGGCGCGAAATCTCGGCAAATTTTTCGCTCAAGGCTGGTTTATAGGCCTCATAAGCGGTAAGGAGTTCATCGGCGTCGAGAGTTTCAAGTGCATCCACATAAGGGGTATAACGCTGAAAACTGCTACGGTCTATCCACAGCTTATCGGCCTGTTGATAGGTTGCAAACTCTCGCGAGGGTGGACGTACAAGGTTATCTTTTAAGGTTAACTCCTCATTGGCGAGATTGTTGACGTTGATAACAAACTTTTGCAACAGTGCATCGCCCACCAAATAGCGAGAAAAGTCTGGGGAGCGAACGGCTTGAATAACTGAGGCTCGCACAGCGATGTCGCTTAAATCGAGTTCATCGAGTTCAAGGTCATCGGTTTCAATGATGGGAGCTTCAACAACGGGCTCAATATCTTCGACCGCTTCTGATTCTTCTCCAATCACGACTTCTGTAGGCATTTGCGGTGGCTCAAATACCTCTGGCTCTGCAGTGTCACTTTGCTCTGTTTCAAGTGCACTTTGTTCTACAATATCAGTAACCGGTACTTGCGGCACCGTAACCTCAATGGGCTCGTCTTTAGCCGGCCAAAATACGACTACGATTAATAATACAAACAGTACCCCGGCGACAATGAGGTAGGGTTTCATTTGTTGCAACTGACTGTTTTCTTCGCTCATATATTTCTCCGCGATGATTTATGTATCTGAAATAAGCTGACTGGTGTAAGCGCGTTCATTCAACTCATTACCTTGTATTTAATTACAGCATGTCCAACTAGGTCGAACAAGCACAAAGACAACTTCCTTATACCCTTGTTATGGTGTTGACTGTCTATATTTCAAATAATTCCGTAATTTCAGAGCGATAAGCCTTTAAAGATAGTTTTATGGCTAACGATGTAAAAATCGCATGGCATCAAAAATAAATGATCTTGAACCAAATTCTCCTCAAAGCGTAAGCATTTTACTTCAAGTCTTTGCATCGCTAATGTGTCATCGGTGTATAAGTTGTTTTAAGAGAGTGACTATAAATGCATAAGTTTTTTATTGCCGATATTAAAAAAGACCCAATTGCGATTACCACCCTCGAGGTACAGTCTTTTGAGATGAATGTGTATTTGGTCAAGCTATTTACAAAAGATGCCGAAGGCTTTGTTTACGATAGCCAAAACAAACCAATGCGCTTCAATAACTCTCAGCAAATTCGCGATGCCTTTGAGTTTTGTGAGGTGGTCTCAGCGGTAATGGTCCATGACTCCCCATATGACGAGATGATTGGGAATCCGAATAAGGCGGAGCCTTCTATGCGCATGCCATTTTCGATGGAGCAGCCTTACTAAACCTAAACCACCTCTTGAACAATACGCTTAGCTTTTTTCTTCCTCGCTCTGACGTAATGTTACTAGCCTTTGATGTTTAGTAAGTAATCTCGCTTGCAGCTTCTCTTTTTCGTTGCCTTGAGCCGATTTAAGCTGGTTTTCGATAAGCGCGATATGCTCTTGCAGTGTTTGCATTTGTTTTTCGCGGCTTTCTGCTTGTTCGGCTTTATCAAAAATAATATCTTCAGGGGCCACTTCAGTTGGCGTTTGCTTCATCACACTACTTTGTACTTTTGCAATTACCGGCGGCAAGTCGTCCATGCGGCGCTGGTTAACAAAATTTGGTGAAACAATTTCAATGTCATCCTCGTGCAATACATCTAGCACTTGTGCGATGAGCTTAGAACGGGCCGAAATCATATTTTTTACTTCCGGTAAAAGCCCCGAAACTCGATAACTAATACTAAAATCGCCCAGCTCCATAATTTGTACAAAAGGCTCGTCTAATTTGGCCTGCTCGGCTGCCTTAATGAGTAAGGATTCAACTCGGCTATGGTGTAGGTCGTATGCGAGCGACACGCTGGCCGAGATGATGGTGCCTGATGAACGCACCACCTGAATAGGGTGAGAGAGTAAATAGCTATTGGTGAAGTGAATCAGATCGCGTTGTTCGGTTTGTACTTCGGTATCGAACAAGCCCTTTTGTGTTACACGACCTAAATACCCTTGTACCCGAATAAAATCGCCAGTTCGAAAAGGCTGTGTGATGCGCATCACAATTCCTGCCATTAAATTCGCCACAATATTAGTCGACGAGAATGCAATCACACCTGATAACAAAATACCAATAAGTGCTAGCACTTGGTTACGTATGCTCGGCTCTATAGGCAGCGAGATAACCAAAGTGATGATAAAAATGACGTAGGCTAATAATAACACCAGCTGACGCGGAAACTTTTGCGACATACTCAGGGTTTTATTACTCAACAAGACTTTATGTAATATGGCAAGTATGAGTAAGGTGGCAATTAATAATACAGCAAAAGGCAGCAAGCTAACGCCTATGTTAATCGCATTTTTTATTATGTCTTGCATCTTTGGCATTATTCCTTAAAAAGCTCAAAAGTAGTGCTGATAACGCAGCACCTGAATGCATTAAAGCAAGTCGCCACAAAATTAGCAACGGCTCTTGTGAGGCCTGATTTTAAGCTTCTGAAGGTAGCGCGATGTTGAGCGTTTTACGCAGGCTAAGACTGCACTGCATCTTATTGGCTAACATCACCATACCGCTAACTTTACGATTGACCAATGCCACATCAAAATTGGGTGGGTTAATGACTTTGCGATCTTGCATAAGGCTTTTGGTCGCATCAAACAATCGCTGTATAAGTTGAGTCTGTTTAATATTGTAATGTTCAGTTTGTAAGCATTCACTTGCCATTAAACATCCGTTAAGTATGGTTGTTTTTACTTGTTTAGGCATAGATTCTTGAATAAGCTCTAAACCAAGCATGGCTTGTTCCATCGCAGTGATATTTTGAGCGCGCATTGCATGGGCCATATTTTTATAATGCTTTTGTAGGGCCTGGGGCAAGGGCCGACAAGCACCAAAATCAAGCAAAGCAATTTGTTTGCTTTGAGGCAAATATAAATAATTGGCAAAGTTAGGGTCACTTTGAACCAAGCCAAAATCAAAAAGCTCGTTTAGCATCAGTTCAAATAAGCTATCCATGGCGCGGCTTTTTTCGCTGCTGCTTTTGTTAAGTAATCCCTCTATGGGCTCACCTTCAATAAACGACATGCATAAAATATGTTCGTTACTCAGTGGATGGTATACGCTAGGTACAACAAACTGTATTTTGCCGCTTAGGTGCTCGGCAAATTGCTCAATGTAACGTGCCTCTTGGACGTAATCTGCCTCGGTTTTAAGTTGGCTTTTGGCTTGCTCTAGTATGCTATTAATATCAAAATTGCTGGGTAGCATGCTGCTAAATTTCAGTAAACGACCAATGTTGTTCACGTCACTGTCGATACTTTGCGCCACGCCAGGATATTGAATTTTTACCGCTAAATACTCGCCGCTATTGAGCTGGGCTTTGTGTACCTGACCAATGGAGGCTGCTGCAATCGGTTCAAAACTAAAATAGCGAAAGTGTTTAGCCCAATCATGGCCCCAGTGTGCATTCAAGGTATTAAGCAATTGGCTCTTTGGCATAGCATTTGCGCCCTGCCTGAGGGTTGCAAGTATTGGCTCCCACTCGGCAGGTAAAAACTCTCCCGCATCCATCGACAACATTTGACCGACTTTCATAGCTGCACCGCGCATTTCACTTAAGCTCTTTGCCAATGAGGAGGCGTTGCCTGCAGTTAATACGGTAGAAGTTAACGAAGGGCGTTTGGCCTGCAATAACTGGCCCGCGGTTTTGCCTATGGTATGCGCGGCGATGCTGGTGGCTAAGCCGCCTAACTTGCTAAGACGAGATAACCTAGAAGCGGGTACCTTGCTTTGTTTAGGGCGTTGGCTAGCACTTGGCTTGTTATTCATTACACGGGCACGCTAGAGCTGAAACCCTATAACAAGGACAATTAGCGCTATTACAGCAATATAGGGAAGAGGCGATTGCCATACCGACAATGGCGGTACTTCTTCGTGTTTATATTGCGCCGTTGAGGTGCTTTTTTCTGCTTCAATGGCGATACTGCGTTTACGACGCCAGTAAAAAAAGGCGACGGCGACAACAAAAAGAATGATCGCCAGTGTCATACTAAAACCTTCGTAAAGATAGGCGGTGTAAAAATACAGCACGACGTAAGTCGCAGCGCCCATCCAAAAAAATACTTTCATGTGCACTCCATCACACTTATGATTTATCTAGAATAGGAAGATATAAGCTGCTAAGGCTCATCTCTCCCTTGGTATTTAGTTATTGATTGCTAAACATTTTGGCCACAAAGTCGTGTCCTAATAAAGTATGCACCAATAAAACTTAATACGAGTATAAAGCATATCGCGTTTACATGACCGGAGTAATTTAGCCTTTGCTTGGCGTAAAGCTCTTGTGTATGTTGACCCCCCAACAATAATAACAATAGAGCGAAACCATGAGCCAAGAACAAACAGAACCCCAAACATCAGAACAAGCAATTGATGCAACATCTGCGCAATATGATTTTATATTGTATGGTGCGACCTCTTTTGTTGGTCAAATTATGCTGGAGTATTTGGCATCTTACGCCAAAGCGAAAACAGAGTCATTTACATGGGCTATTGCTGGACGCAGCGAGAAAAAGCTCCTGCAAGTTAAGGCTGAGCATGGGCTAGAATCACTTGACCATTACGTAGCCGATGCCAACGAAAAAGAAAAGCTCATGGGTTTATGTGAACGCACAAAAGTCATTATTACTACGGTAGGTCCGTACGCTTTATACGGCGAAACAATGATTGCAGCTTGCGCAAGTACAGGTACCGATTATTGCGATCTTACCGGTGAGCCACAATGGATTCGAGCAATGCTCGATAAATACGAAACCCAAGCAAAAGCGTCGGGGGCACGTATCGTTAATTGTGCCGGTTTTGATTCTATTCCTTCAGATTTAGGGGTGCATTTATCGCAAAGCTTGGCGATTGAAAAAACCGGCGAAGCAGCAAAACAAATTAAAATGCGGGTTAGGCGCCTAAAAGGGGCAGCCTCTGGCGGCACCGTAGCTAGCCTATTAAACGTATTAAAAGAAGCCGGCGACAACCCTGAGTTAAAACGCCAATTAGTGAACCCTTACATGTTATGCGTGCCAGAAAACGACTTTTCACTGCGCCAGAAAACTCATAAAAAAGCGGAGTTCGATGAAGAGCTTAAAATGTGGACGATGCCTTTTGTGATGGCTGCTATCAACGAGCGCATAGTGCACCGCAGTAACTTTTTGCTGGATAACCGTTACGGTAAAGATTTTGTGTACGACGAGGCTATGTCGGCAAAAACCGGTACCAGCGCGTGGACTACAGCCATTGGTTTTGGTTTGTTTGTAGGCGCTGCTAGCATAGGCCCTATTCGTAATTTATTGAGCAAATATGTATTACCTAAACCGGGGGAGGGTCCAACAAAAGAGCAACAAGTCAGCGGTCTTTTTGACATGCGTTTTTATGCCAAGTTAAACAACGGTGATATGCAGGTAGTACAGGTGTATGGTGATAGAGACCCCGGTTATGGCGCAACAGCTAAAATGTTATCGCAAGTGGCGCTATGTTTAAGTCGCGATGTAGATGATGTTAAGGGCGGGTTCTGGACGCCGGCATCAGCATTGGCAGAGCCTTTATCGAAACGATTGGCTGCTCACGCTGGAGTGACTGTTAAAGAAATGGCCTAAGCCAAATCAAGCTTAAAAGGTTTTAAGCGTTAATACTTCTCCACGCTGGGTCCATTCAAGCTGTTTAAGTGCGCTCATACCCAGTAATATTTTGTTGGATGTCATACCTGGATTGAGGTTGGCATCCACGTTGTATAGGGTGATGTCACCGATTTTTAGTTCTTTGATGTTGGTTTGCGCTACCGTTACTCGGCCATTTGCGGTCATTGCTGTATAACGCCTGCCAGGTATTAAACCCAGTGACTCACCAAGCGCTGCGCCTATCGACACATTAGTGGCGCCGGTGTCGAGCAAAAAGGTAACCTCTTGGCCATTAATTTTGCCAGAGGTGACATAATGTCCCATACGATTTTGCACAAGTTGCACTTGCACGCCCGCCTCCGTGCGCATCGACAGCGGGTCTTGGTTAGGGTTGTCGCGTTTATCTAACATCCCGGAAAAATAAGCGCCTAAGAGCCCTAAACCCATTACCCATGCTGCAACAAACATCCACATACCCATTTTCGTACTCGATGCCGAGTGATTGTTTGATTCAGGTGCTTGGTTAGTGCTCATTTATGCTAACTCATGATGGCTTGAATAAGTGGGGCAAAAATATGCAGCACCATGCCAAACAGACTCCCTGTAAAAAAGCCCATCCACCCGCTTTTGCTAATGTATCGGCTAAAGGTAGCACCAAATAAGCCCGTCCAGAGCATGATGCTATATACAGAGGTGATCCCCGCACCTAATTGTTCAGGCATAAATAACAGTACAATTACCGTGATTGCCATTGCACCTGAAAGCAGGACCCAGTTGATGTTTTTAGGATTCGTAAATGCATTATATTTGGGTGCATTGGCTTGTTCGGCTTCTTTTTTTGCCTGTTGTGCTTGTTGCTCGCTTATCTGCGCTGCGGCAGATGCTTGTTTTTCTGCCTTTACTCGTGACCCTTTAGACATTTAACGCCTCAATATATTAATCAGGATAAGTGTTATTCTGCTTATATTAATACCATTATTGGCAAAAATTAACACTTAGGACTTTTGTAGTACTTTGACTTATATACAAAGGCAAATCCCAGTGGGTCAAGCTTTGCTCATTGTTATTAGCGCAAACAGAATCGATGAATAAGCGGAAAATGTATAAATATCATACTTTTTGTTAATAAGATGTGACATTTTTGAGTGTTTTGGTGGAATAGACCAAAAAAGCATATAAAACCCCACTAATAGCACTAAATAATAATATGCGCCCTTGAGAAAACGTGGTATTTCCTTACCCTTGCGTACTCAATTTAACGACAAACTTGGACATGACCGCTTTTACTTGGCAAACCGCAGTAATAAAAATAGGCAGTGCTTTAGTCTCCCCAGACGGTTCTGGCACTAGTGACAAATTCTTAAGCGATATCGCTAACTTCATTATCGAATGTAGACGGCAAGGCAAGCAAGTTGTACTTGTTTCTTCTGGCAGCGTGGCGGCAGCTAGAGGCGAAATCAAGACTGAGCATCGAGTCAGTCCCGGCAAAAAGTCAGCAATGGCAGCTATTGGGCAAACCAAGATGATGGCAACTTGGTCGCGTTTGTTCGGTTTTACGTGTGCACAGCTTTTGCTCACCGTTGAAGACTTAAACGACCGTAGACGCTTTGTGAATATTAAAAATACCATGGAGCAACTGCTCGATCATGACGTACTCCCAATTGTGAATGAAAACGACACTGTCGCAATTGACGAATCTAAAGTGGGTGATAACGACAATTTAGCGGCCCATACCGCCATTGCTGTGCAGGCAGATTGTTTGATTATATGTACCGACGTTGATGGACTGTATACCGGCAATCCCCGCCTGGACCCAGAGGCCAAGCTATTGCCCTCCATCGAGCATATCGATGAGGGTGTAATGGGACTGGCAGGTGGCGCCGGCTCGTCTGTCGGTACCGGTGGGATGATCACCAAACTGCAAGCAGCACAAAAATGCGCGGAGTCGGGCATTCAAACCTTACTGGTAAACGGTACTAATTCGGTGACTTTTAAGGAGTTAGTCAAAGGCAATTGCCCAGGCACTTTATTCTTAGCCGGAGATGACGATAGCACCGCTCGTCAAGATTGGCTGAAGCACACCTCTTCACCAAAAGGTGAGTTAGTAATAGACGAAGGGGCTTACTTGGCCGTTACCGAGCGCGGCGCGTCATTACTCTCTGCTGGCATTACTCAAGTGGTAGGAAAGTTTGCTGCCAACGATGCAGTGTTGGTTACCCATGAGGGGCAAGTGATTGGTAAGGGTTTAGCTGCTTACTCTTCTGCGGAAATTCAGCAAATTAAAGGCGCAAAAAGCTCACAAATTCAATATATTTTGGGTTACAGCGACAGCGCAGAAGTGCTGCATCGCGATGATTTTGTACTCATTGCCCACGACGATAACAATATTTTAAAATCTAGTTAGAAGGAGAACAAAGAGACTTCATTATGACATTTGATATCAAGCAAGCTGCCGCCGAAGCTAAGGCAGCAAAAACCGCTATAGCGAATCTATCTCAAGGTAAGCGAAAAGCCTTACTCGAATCAGTTGCCGCACTTTTAATTGAGGCGACACCGCAAATTCTAACAGCTAACGAGCAAGATGTAGCAGATGCAAAAGCAGCAAATTTAAGTGCATCGATGATTGAACGCTTAATTTTAGATGAAGCGGGCGTAAAAGCGATTGCTGCTGCGGTAACAGAAATAGCAAATCAAGATGAAGTATTAGGCAGTGTTGCCCAAATAAAACCACTGCCCAGCGGCATTCAAGTGGGCAAAATGCGCATTCCTTTGGGCGTAGTGGCAATGATTTATGAATCACGCCCTAATGTAACCATTGATGCTGCCGCACTGTGCTTAAAAGCCGGTAATGCCGTTATTTTACGCGGCGGAAAAGAAGCGCAGCATTCAAATAAAGCGTTAGCAAAGGTATTGCATCAGGCGCTATTGCAGGCAGGTTTGCCCACAGGTGTTGCAACGGTTATTCCGGTGCCAGACCGCGAAGTGATGGCCGAGATGCTTGAGCTAAGCGACAGTATTGACCTCATTATTCCTCGAGGCGGTGAAGGTTTGATTCGTTATGTGTCGCAAAACAGTAAAATACCTGTTATCCAGCATTTTAAAGGGGTATGCCATTTGTTCATTGATGCTCAAGCAGATTTGGCCAAAGCCTTACCTATTTTAGAAAACGGGAAAACCCAACGCACGGGTGTGTGTAATGCGCTGGAAACATTGGTCATCCATAAAGATATTGCTGAAAAAGCGTTACCCTTGATTGATGCAATGTTTGCAGATAAATCGGTGAAGGTACATGCGTGTGAGCAAAGCCTTGCTTATTTTAAAGAATCCGATGCTGTATTGGCCACTGAAGATGACTGGCATGCTGAATATTTAGATTTAGAGATCGCCGTACGCATTGTGAGTGACTTTGAGCAAGCCGTGGCGCATATTCAAGAATATGGTAGTGGCCATACTGAGGTGATTGTGACCGAGCATTTAGGCAATTCTCAGCGCTTTATGCGCGAGGTGAATTCGTCGGTGATCATGCTTAATGCATCTTCTCGTTTTTCAGATGGCGGCCAGCTTGGTTTAGGCGCAGAAATTGGCATTTCTACTAGTAAGCTACATGCCTACGGACCGATGGGCGCGCAGCAACTGACAACCGAAAAATTTGTGGTATACGGCGACGGCCAAATACGCCAGTAGCGTAACAAAATATCTAAGATTAAAAGGCCCGGCACTTGTCGGGTCTTTTGCTTACTGCTACATTCTTATGCACTATGTTTACGCCCTAGGTCAAACTCTCCATGCCCGAAATTAAAAAGCTGCTCGACAACAACATTCGTTGGGCTGAAGCCACCCATGCCCAAGACCCAGAGTTTTTTGAAAAGCTTTCAAAACAGCAATCGCCGGTATATTTGTGGATTGGCTGCTCAGACTCGCGGGTACCGGCAAATCAAATTGTCGATTTAATGCCTGGCGATATTTTTGTGCATCGCAATGTGGCAAATATGGTGATACATACCGATTTTAATTGTTTGTCGGTGCTGCAGTACGCGATTGATGTACTTAAAGTGAAACACATTATCGTATGTGGGCACTACGGTTGTGGAGGAGTGGAGGCCGCGCTTGCCGGAGATAAGCTTGGATTAATTGATAATTGGCTGCTGCATATCAAAGATATCGCTAGCGAGCATGAGCAGGAGCTAAGTGCCTTGAATCAGCACGATAAGCTGTCTCGGCTATGCGAGCTCAATGTATTGCAGCAAGCTGAAAATGTGCGCCGTACCAGTGTATTCCAAGATGCCATTGAGCGAGGCCAAGAGCTAAAATTACACGCGTGGATTTACAGTTTGAGCAACGGAAAAATTACCTCACTGCAACGAGACAGTTAGGGTGAGTTTAGGTACATATAAAAAAGGAAGAACTCTAGGGTTCTTCCTTTTTTGTTTGTCAGTACCGATTCTTGTTAAAAGCATTTACGCTTCGCTTTTGCTCAGTATTATAGGGCAAAGGACATCAAATATGTTTATCTAAAAACGCGATGACTTTCTCGTAATACTCAGTGCGATTTTCTACATCAAAAAAGCCATGGGTTTCTGCAGACTTTACAAACCACTCATAGCGTTTATTTGCTTTATCTAGCGCCTTGCGCAGGGCCTCAGCGTGCTCTACTGGCACGCGGCGGTCTTTTTCGCCATGTGCAATCAGTATTGGTGCGTTAATCGATGCGACATTATTGACTGGTGAAAAGGCTTTTAGTTGAGCTTCGTCTCTGCCTATTGCAAGCTCCAAGTATTTGTCGCCCCAAAGCAAATCTTTAATGTCGCCATCTGAATACATCATTTCTAGGTCATACACACCGGCATTCGCTATCACGCATTTAAATAGTTCTGGCGCAATACTTGCCGACATCACCGCAGAGTAACCACCAAAACTTGCACCCATTACGCATACTCGTTTGCTATCGACTTTTCCTTGGTCAATTATAAACTTTGTGCCCTCGATGATATCGCGCTGAATGCGGTCACCCCATTGTTTATAACCTGCTGCCATATAGCGATTGCCATAGCCACCTGAGCCTCTAAAATTAACTTGTGCAACAGCATAACCTTGAGCGGCTAACAACTGCACTTCGCGGTCAAAGCCCCACCAATCTCTTGGTCCATGTGGACCACCGTGCACTAACGTGACCAATGGTACTTTTTCACCCTCTTTCATTGTAACTGGATAGGTAACGTAACCATGAATATTCATGCCGTCGCTGGCATCAAATGAAAAGGGCTCACTGACCGACAATGTTTCTTGCGGGATATGCGCCATATTGCTAAACAATGGCTGAAGTTTGTTCGCCTCTTTGTTGTATAGGTAATAACTGCCGGCAGATATATCGTTACGGGTATGAATTAGCCACAGTTTGCCGTCTTGAGAGCGGCTACTAATATTTACCACATAGCCTTCAAACGTTGCCAACATACTTTTATAAATGGCGGCTTCATCTGATTTTGCATTAAACATCATGTAAGCTGGGTAACCATCGTCGATACGAATGGCATAGGCGCTGGCTCTGTCGCTACTTAATACAATATCGGTAATATCGACCACTTCGTCGCTATAAATTTTACTGTCTTTTCCGCTCTCTAAATCTTTTGAATATAAACCCAGTTTGTCGCTATCGACGCGATCAAGAAAAAACAGTTTAGTATTCTCATTGTTGGTGACCAGCGGAGTAAAGTCTTCGCTACCCGCGTCGGTATACTCTACCCATTCTTTGTTTTCATATCTGAAAGACTTGCGGGTTTGATTTTTATCTGTACCTGTGGCAAACAATAACTCGCCTTCGCGGGTGGTCACAAAATCTGTATACGGAATGGGAGCATAGGTATAAGCACTTTGCATAATACCGGTATAGATATTGAGCTTGTGTACCGACGGAACCGCGCTTTGCCCTTCGCCCCATGGGGTAGAAGAGATTAAAATATGTTCTTCGTCATCGGGCAATAGGTTCAGTACTCGCGCCCAGCCTTTCACGAATTGTTTTTTGCGTAAGCGAGAACCAGTCTGGCTTTCGCCCGCTCTAAAACCATAAATTACTTCCGAGGAGCGCCCGTCGTAGTTAACTGCGAAGAGTTCACCATAAAAGGCTGGTTCGTCTAACCAAGGTTCGTGATTGAGCATCTCAATGACAATACGTTCATTGTTGGCCCAATAATAGCTGCCTACCGACAAGTCGCCACCTAAATTGGCACCGCCAATGGTTTTGAAGCTTGCTAAGTCAAATACTGCTAAGCGCCAACGCTCGTTTACTTGAATGCGAACACTGAGTTTTGTGCCATCAGGGGAGAGTTGAGCATTTGAGTATTGGTTTGCTTGAGAAAAATCTGCTGCACTTACTTTAATGTGAGCTTTGCTGAGAGTCGTACCTGCAAAAACAGATAGTGTTAAACATAATATGACGAGCAATAAGTTTTGATAGATTGCTTTCATCCATGAGCCCTCTTTGGTTTGAAATATACATCGCTACTCGTATCCAACAAGCAGCACTATTTAACGCACTTAAGGTTTGAATAAAAAACAAACTTAAGTACTAGCAAAAATAATAAACAGAATATGTCGTGCAGGCAAGTTCATTTATTATAGGACATTCCCTTGAGCATTAGCCGTATATTCTACAAGTTAGATTTTCAGCAATAATGTAAAAACAGCTATGAAGGTGTTTTCTTATATTGTATTGGTAGCGACTGTGCTACATTTCCGCGTCCATTCACTTTATCAATTGTTTCTTTTTAATGACCAATCAATCTGCCAGCTCAACATCAAGCTCAAAAAAACCTTTGCCTATAGGCGAGTTTATTTTTTTGATGGCACTGCTAACCTCATTAGTAGCACTGAGTATCGATGCAATGCTGCCGGCGCTAGACATGATTGGCTCCGAGTTAAATAGCCAAAGTAAGCAGCAAACCTACCTTATTATCTCTTTGTTTTTTGCCGGAATGGCGTTAGGACAGTTGTTTTTTGGGCCCTTTGCAGACGCTCGCGGACGCCGGCTAACCATACTTGTTGGGCTTATTATCTTTTTATTAGGTACCCTCGTATGCTTTTTGGCAAAGAGTATGGAAATGATGTTGGCCGGTCGCTTAATTCAGGCTTTTGGCGTGTCGGGGCCTCGAATTGCTACTATGGCATTGATTCGGGATTTGTATGTGGGCGATAAAATGGCAAGAGTGATGAGTTTTATCACGGTTATTTTCATCCTGATGCCCATGGTTGCTCCTCTTATGGGGCAGGTTGTGATGAAGGCTGCAGGTTGGCGTCATATTTTTACCGTGTTTGCTATGGTATGCGTAATTGCCGGAATTTGGTTTTTTACGCGCCAAGGCGAAACACTGCCAAGAGCGCGGCGCTTAAAATTTAATTGGGGCAGTTTTGGCCAATCGATTATATGGTTGCTTAAAAACCCCACGGTCATGGGCGCTTCGTTAGGTATGGGCACTATATTTGGTGCCTTTTTGGCGTATTTAAGTGGCTCACAAACTATTTTTCAAGGCATTTACGACACCGGTGAGCTCTTTCCGTTATTGTTCGCGTTGCTCGCTTTCTCGATTGGTGCGGCTTCGTTATTTAACGGTATTATGGTGGTGCGTTTGGGCATGATTAAACTGATTTCTTATGCCCTAGTACTGACATGGTTATTTGCGCTTGTTTTGGTTGCACAAAGCCTCTACTTTGATGGCAAGCCTCCGTTGGTAATGTTTGTAGCGACCATGTTCATTGGATTTTTCTTCATCGGTATATTATTCGGTAATTTAAACTCGCTTGCGATGCAGCCTGTGGGACATATTGCTGGAGTTGGGGCAGCCTTTATTGGATGTTTTACCAGTTTACTGTCGGTGCCAATAGCGGTGTTTATTAATCAATATTTAACGAGCAGTATTACGCCTATCGCGTTTGGCTTTTTAGGCTTTGGCACACTGACATTTATTTCAGTGCAAATGGCGATACGGGCAGTTAAACAAAGCTAAGACCATCGCACCAAAAAACAGTGTATGGGCTTAGCTGAGGTTCGGAATAGGCAGGTCTTGTTCTAAACTAATCGCAGAATACGCTGGTCTTTTTAATCGCTAAATCCACATCTTCTTCCGTTTTAGCCGCCAATACTTGCTGTTTTGCTGCATCGCACTGCGCTGCGTCAAAGCTGGCCGAGGATTTTACATAACTGCCTTGCATAGCTGGGTGATCATGAAACTCGCAATGTACGCTCGGTACACGTCTAACGTTAGTAGTGCGACCTTGTTCAAACGATACACAATCACCTACTCGAATGCCTGATTGTTCGGTCACAACTTTTACTTCAGAACCGTTTTTTAATTCGATTTCATAAGAGTAAGCTTTGCGACTTCCATCTAACATGGCAGACAAAATACCGCCTGCTAGTGCGCCTTCAAGAGCGTGCTTGCCACGATGATGTTTACCACTTGTTGCGGCGCCTACGATACCACCCATAACCGCACCACCTGGTGCGCTAGAGTCGACTTTGGTCTGGCCGATATCTATCACGGTGCCATAGTTAATAGTAATGGTTGAGTTGAGTTGGTTCCGGTCAATAGCATTGCTCGCGCAAGCGGTACATAAAAGAGATAATGCTAGTATTTGAAGTTTCATATGACGTCCTTGGTTGTTAAGCCTTAGCTCGATTTTTGGCTGTTATTTGTTCAATTAACTGGCCTAACTTTACCGTGAATTCCTACTCAGTCAACTAGGCGATTGTTAAAAGTTGCTATGTATAAAAAAGCCCGGCCAAAATGACCGGGCAAAAGGAGCTTAGTTAAAGCACCTAACGACAGAACTGTTGCTCGCTTCACCATGACGTGAAGCTTGTTAAACCTTTCTTAAAAACTAAAACTTAATACTATCTTACTCGCCGCCAACAATCGCTTTCATATCGGTCATGTAGCCGCGTAATACTTCTCCTACGCTTTCTACACCATGACTTTGAATCGCTTTGTTCACTTGCACCAAACGTTGATTGTCTACAGCATTTGATTGACTTGCCATACCACCACCTAACTGTACTTTGCTGATGTTTGGCATAATGTGTTGTTGTAAAAGCGGAACCGCAGCATTGGCAAATAAATAGTTTCCGTATTCAGCGGTATCTGAAATTACCACGTTCATTTCGTATAACCGTTTGCGCGCAATGGTGTTAGAAATAAGCGGTGTTTCATGTAGCGATTCGTAATAAGCAGACTCTGGTAAAATACCGGCTTCAACCATCACATCAAAGGCAAGTTCAACACCGGCTTTGATCATCGCGACAATTAAAATGCCTTTGTCAAAGAAGGTCTGATCATCAATTTTACCGTCATAGACTGGCGCTTGTTCAAAGCCAGACTGACCAGTTTCTTCGCGCCATTTAAGCAAGTTGGCATCGCCATTTTCCCAATCAGCCATCATAGTGCGTGAAAACTCGCCGCTTAAAATGTCATCTTGGTGCTTTTCAAACAAGGGTCTAAATAACGTAGTCAGCTTTTCGCTTAACTCAAAGGCTTCTACCTTTGCCGGATTAGATAAGCGGTCCATCATGTTGGTGACACCACCAATTTTAAGCGCTTCGGTAATCGCCTCTAGGCCATATTGAATTAAGGCACACGCGTAAGCTGGGTCCTCACCGTCGGCGACCATTTTTTCAAAACCGACAATAGCTGCTGCTTGTTGCATGCCGCATAATATGGTTTGCTCACCCATTAGGTCCGATTTCACTTCGGCAACAAATGAGCTTTCTAATACACCCGCGCGGTCACCGCCAGTTGCACTCGCTAGCGCTTTAGCAATCTCTAGGCCTTTACCTTGTGGGTCGTTTTCAGGGTGAACGGCTATCAAAGTAGGAACACCAAAACCGCGTTTGTACTCTTCGCGCACTTCTGTACCTGGGCACTTAGGCGCACACATCACTACCGTGATATCGCTACGAATTTGTTGGCCTTCTTCTACAATATTAAATCCGTGAGAGTAACCAAGTACCGCACCTTTTTGCATTAACGGCATTACCGCTTCAACAACACTCGAGTGTTGTTTGTCGGGGGTAAGGTTATAAACTAAATCAGCGCTAGGAATAAGCTCTTGATAAGTGCCTACTGTAAAGCCATTTTCTGACGCACGTTTAAATGAATCGCGTTTCTCGTCAATAGCGGCTTGGCGCAGTGCATAAGATACGTTCAAACCAGAGTCGCGCATGTTTAAGCCTTGGTTAAGGCCTTGCGCGCCACAGCCAACAATCACAATGGATTGTCCTTTTAATGCTTCACAACCAGATGAAAATTCTTCGCGCTGCATAAAGCGGCACTGACCTAACTGGTCAAGTTGTTTTCTAAATGGAAGGCTGTTGAAATAATTTTTCATGAGTATCCTGCATATAAAATTGGGTAGTCTTTTACGACTGTGACGTCACTTTATAAAATGCTTGTTGTTACGTAAATTGAATTGTTGTAAATATAGTATTTCATTAAATGAAATAATGATAAGCTATAAACAATTGGGTGTTGTGTTGCGCATCTGTTCGACGCAGAGAGATTTTAGCCAGTGGATATTAAAAGCCTTCGTTTGTTCCAACATTTAGCCAATAGCCTGCACTTTTCTAAAACGGCATCGGCAATGTTTGTATCGCCACCTACCTTAACGCGAGCTATTGCCCGTTTAGAGGAGGAAAGTGGTGCAACATTATTCATTCGTAATAATCGCAGTGTTGCGCTTACGCATGCAGGTCGGCGCTTTTTGGAGTTTGCAGAAAGTACTTTGAACGAGTATGCCCTGATGAAACAGGCATTAAAATCGGCAGAGCAGGCTTTGGTTGGTGAGCTTTCTTTGTTTTGTTCAGTCACCGCGAGTCAGACCTACCTACCAGCAATGCTAGATAAACTGCACCAACAATATCCGCTTATCGATATTCAATTGGATACTGGCGACCATTCGCTATCGGTCGGTAAGGTTGCCTCTGCGGAAGTGGATATTTCTTTGGCAATTTACACACCTGACTTTCCGTCTAACGTTGGTTTTGCGAATATCGAAGCGGTACCGCTTACGCTTATTGTACCTAAAAATATGCATATCGAAAATTGGCAGAGTATGCGCTGGCAAGATATTCGCTGGCAAGATATGAATATGATCATGCCTGCTAAGGGTCCTTCTAAACGCATTGTAAATCACTGGTTTGCTGAGCAAAACATTCGGCCTCATGTATATGCGCAGGTATCAGGAAACGAAGCCATAGTGAGCATGGTTGCACTAGGCTTAGGGGTTGGTTTTGTGCCCACTATCGTGCTTGAAAACTCTGTAGTAAAAAGCAAAGTCCGCGCGCTACCAGTCTCCAATATTGAGCCCTATCAGCTTGGGGTCTGCTATTTAAAAGAGCGTGCACAAGAGCCGTTAATTAAAACCTTAATTCAGCTTTTTGTGAGCTGATGTAGCAAACGGTCAAAGTTGCGAAAACTTAAAGCTTCCGCAATGTGTCTTTGCTCTATGTGCTTGCTTTGTTGTATATCAGCCACCGTACGCGCCACTTTTAAGGTGCGATGGTAGGCCCGCATGGATAAACCCAAAGTGTCGATGGCTTGGGTGATAAAACGCTGATTGTCAGCGCTTAATTTGCAGTAGTCTTTCACTTGCTGATTGTTCAGCGCACTGTTAAGCACGCCCTGTCGATTAAGCTGAATCTGATGTGCTTGTTCCACTCTCGCTTTAACTTCAGCACTGCTTTCGCTTGTTTGACTTGAGTCAGTTTCATTGGCCGGCGCTGCGCTTAGAGTGCGCTCTAGATTGACCCTCGGCACATTAACTTGTAAATCAATTCTGTCGAGTAAGGGCCCTGAAATACGATTTAAATAACGCAATATTTGGTCAGGATTTGCGCGTTTGTCGTCAACATCGCCAGTGGGGCTTGGATTCATCGCGGCGATAAGCTGGAAATCTGCAGGGTAGCTGACCTTGTGGGTAGCCCGTGATAAATTAATTACGCCAGTCTCAAGAGGTTCGCGCATCACATCAAGCACATGCCGACCAAACTCGGGTAGTTCATCTAAAAATAAAACGCCTTTATGAGCTAAGGTGATCTCCCCAGGGCGCGGATAACTGCCGCCGCCAACAAGTGCCGCCGCAGAGCTAGAATGGTGGGGCTGGCGAAACGGGCGTTGTCGCCAATTTGTCGCGTTTATGGTATCGCCAGCGATGGAGCGAATACTGGCGACCATAAGCGCTTCTTCGTCTGCTAAGTCAGGCATAATCGACAGCAAACGACTAGCGAGCATGCTTTTACCAGTGCCGGCAGGCCCAAAAAATAGTAGGTTATGTGCGCCACTGGCAGCAATTTCTAGGGCGCGTTTTGCGTGTTGTTGGTCAATAATATCGTGTAAATCACCGTAATCGGGGCGCGCGTCGTTGTTGTGTTCTGCTGTAGCCACCGCCAGAAATTGCTTGCCTGTGAGGTGCAAATACACATCAAATAAATTATTCGCACAAAGCACATCTGTTTCAGTTACTAGGGCCGCTTCGCTGGCATTACTGTGTGGTAATATTAACTGACGGTCGTTTTTACGCGCAGCAAAGGCCATAGGCAGAGCCCCTTGAATGGAGCGCAACTGACCAGAGAGGGCGAGCTCGCCCACAAACTCATATTGCTCAAGTGCGGTTGCTGGTATTTGCTCGCTAGCGGCAATAATGCCTACTGCGATAGCTAAATCAAAGCGACCACCGCCTTTAGGTAAATCAGCTGGGGCCATATTTACAGTTATGCGCTTGCTCGGAAACTCAAAGCCTGCGTTAATTAGCGCGCTGCGCACCCTATCTCGACTCTCTTTAACCGAAGTCTCAGGTAAGCCAACCAATTGAAAGGCCGGCATTCCATTTGATAAGTGCACCTCAATAGTAACTAGCGGTGCTTCTATGCCAATATTGGCACGGGTGTATACAACAGAAAGTGACATCCTTGTCTTTTTTCATCCATGAGTTGCTAATCAACGTGATGCAGTATTGCCAATATGGATACTTGCAACAACTGGGCTTAAGGCTTGTTTTTATTACCTGAGTTGGCGACTAGAAAACTAACTCCACATAATTAACAGATGAAAATCCTTGCTCGTGCTCGGCATTGTTTGCGATGATGATAGGTGTCTTTATTTTACGAGCTAGTTTTTACTATTATTAAAACCTTTATCGGTAAACCATAAGCGAGCCTCAACCAGTGCAGTCTGACCATCCAAAGAACGCTACCAAACATGCAAACTCCGCAGCTTCCCATACAGGGAGTCAAGCGCTCAGTAAGCAAGAATACTTAGTAAAAATTCTGCAAGCGCCGATTTATGATGCTGCCGTGGCGAGTGATTTGGTGCATATGACTAGTTTGTCTAACACCTTAGGCAATCAAATTTACTTAAAGCGTGAAGATCAGCAGCCGGTTAAATCCTTCAAATTACGCGGGGCTTATAACTGTATTGCGCAGTTACCAAAAGCGCAGCAAGAGGCTGGCGTGGTAGCAGCTTCTGCAGGCAATCATGCACAAGGTGTTGCATATGCGGCCCTACGTCTTGGTATTCCGGCGGTTATTGTCATGCCAGAAACCACGCCAGAAATCAAAGTTGAGGCGGTTAAACATTTTGGTCAGGCACAAGTCACGGTGATTCAACACGGTACTAGCTTTGACCAAGCCAGCGAGCGCGCAAAAGAAATATGTGCTGAAACCGGCATGACTATGATCCCGCCCTTTGACCACCCTGATGTCATTGCCGGGCAAGGTACTATTGGTAAAGAAATTTTAGAGCACATTCACGACCTACAGTATTTATTTGTCGCGGTGGGTGGCGGTGGATTGGCCGCTGGTATTTCGGTTTACGCGAAACAAATTAACCCAAATATTCGCATCATTGCGGTTGAGTCAGAGGAATCTGCTTGTTTGCAAGCCGCCCTTGCAGCAGGTCACCCTGTTACCTTGCCCAGCGTTGGTATTTTTGCTGACGGTGTGGCGGTTAAAACCATCGGTGACGAGCCATTTCGATTATGCCAACAATATGTAGACGAAGTTATTACCGTAAGTAACGATGAAATATGCACCGCGATTAAAGATATTTTTGATGATACCCGTGTTATTGCTGAGCCTGCCGGCGCATTGTCGGTAGCAGCGATGCGTAAATATTGCGCCCAACATCAACTGACTGGGGCTAAAATTGCGGGCATATTATGCGGGGCCAATATTAACTTCCATACTTTGCGCTACGTGTCTGAGCGCTGCGAGCTTGGTGAGCAAAAAGAAGCGGTGTTTGCGGTTAAACTAAACGAAGAAAAAGGTGCCTTTAAAGCCTTTTGTGCCAGTCTAGGTGGCTTAAATATTTCTGAGTTTAACTATCGTTTTGCCACTAACAGCGAGGCGCATATTTTTGTAGGCGTTAAACTCAAGCAAGGCCGAGTTGAATTTGTTGCCTTGATGCAAAGTTTAAAAGAAAAGGGCTATCAGTGCTTTGATTTATCAGACAATGAATTAGCTAAACTACATGTAAGACATATGGTAGGTGGCAGACCGCAAAGCCGTTTGCGTGAGATCTTATTTAGCTTCTCCTTTCCTGAATACCCCGGTGCCCTAATGCACTTTTTAAATACCTTGGGGCAGCAGTGGAATATTACCCTGTTTCATTACCGTAATCATGGTGCGGCACAAGGTTTGGTATTGGTTGGTTTTGAAATCGCCGACAGTGAACGTGCTTTATTTGATGAGCATTTAGCGGCGCTCGATTACCAAGCCCAAGAGCATACTGATGACCCAGCTTACCAGTTCTTTTTAGCGTCAGACGCTTAGGCTCAGTGCCACCTACTTAGCTTTATGTCTGACTCTCTATTTGCTCTAAATGCTGGACAATTTCTGGCCACACCAAGGGCACTATAGCTTGTTTTAGCGCTAGGCTACTTTCTGAAAATGAGAGGTTGCCGTTGTCTTGGTTCGATACATGTTTGTTCTCGCGGAGCGCATTGACAAAGCTGCTGAGCACGTTTTTGTCGTAAAACTCAGGCGAATGCATGCCAAATAATGCCGATAAACGCTCAGCAATGATCTGACTTTGTTTTTCTAAACGTGAACGCCCTATCACTTTCTCGCTTTCTAGCACATGCAATACAATTGCGTAACGCTGCCAAGTCTCTTGCATCGCGCGGCTTAATAGCCATGCAGAGTGAAAGTGTTTGTTGGTCGTATGTGGCGGTGATAAGTCGTCACCATCTTGCTCAAGCAGCCCAACTTTAAGCATGTAGCTTACCAATGCGCTAACATATTCGTTTGCTTCATTCTTACTTTGATGCATAAAAAATTCCCGTTTTAATAGCGGAAACAGGGTACTTACCAAATCTTCTAATGCGTTGAGCTTAACTTTTTTATAGGCGAAGACCGCAGTCATAATCAAAGATGGCATGGCAAACATATGCAAAATATTATTGCGATAAAAGGTTAGCAATAAACCGTTATTATCTTTTGGGGAAACCATTGCGCCATAGTTATCTTCACTCTGTTCAAAGCGATTCAAAGCTAAGGTACGGTCAACCAAGTCGTTGGCCGCTTCGCTCGGTAGCGTGCAATCACTGCTGTATTCTACCTCTTTAAACATTTCTAAATACTCGGCAATGCTTTGCACAAGTGCTTTTTTGCTCATGATTTGGGTTTTAGACGACAATAAGCAAAGCGCAACTAAGGCCGTGCCATTTAATGCAGCCGCTCGATTGATGCGAGTCATTATATTATCGGCTAAGGAGTTCACTACAGGGGTCAGCCACTTGGGTTTTTTGTCGTCATCGGTTTTTTGCTCACGCCAGTCTGCTACTGATTCATCTAGAAACTGATTAAGATTAAGTGGCTCGCCAAAGTTTACAAAGCCCAGGCCATAGTTTTTTAGTTTACGAATGGCGGAGAATACTTGTGTAGGCGATTCTTTCTTCTTTGATTTGCCCTTGAGTTCTTTCATGTAACTTTTAACTTCCATTACATGCTCATAGCCAATATACACCGGCACAATCGATACCGGACGATTTATGCCTTTTGCTAAACCCTGCAGGGTCATCGCCAGCATACCGGTCTTAGGAGGAAGTAGACGCCCAGTGCGGCTGCGACCGCCCTCTGGGAAATACTTCACCGAATAGCCTTTGTTAAATAATAGCTCTAGATATTCTCTAAATACGGCGGTGTAGAGCTTATTGCCTGCAAAGCTACGGCGAAGATAAAATGCACCACAGCGACGCAAAATTCCGCCCACGGGCCAAAAGTTTAGGTTAATACCCGCGGCAATGTGTGGGGTAACTAAACCTTCGTTATAAATCACATAGGTGAGCAATAAGTAGTCCATATGACTGCGATGACAAGGCACATAAATGATTTCATGTCCGTTTTGTGCAAGCTCTCTGACCCTATCAGCATGGCGAATCTCGATGCCGTCATAAATTTTATTCCAAATTCGTTTTAGCAAACGATCGCCAATACGAATTAAGCCTTCTCTGTAATCGGCAGCAATTTCGTCAATAAATTTGATTGCATCTTCACGGCCCTGCTCATAGCTTTTGCCTTTTTGTTTTACGTTATCAGCAATGGCTTGTTTTACTGAGCTTGCCCCCAGAATGGAATTATACAAGGTCTGACGTTCAAGCAAGGTTGGGCCCGATAAAGTTTGCCGTTTACGCTGAAAATGCGTACGCGCAACACGCACTAACTTTTGCGCAATTTGCTTATCGCTACCGTGCAGCTCCGCCATTTGCCGAGTAGATACCGCCGCGGAGTAACTTACAAAGTTATCGCGGCCAAAAAATACGACAATAAAGAATTTGCGAAGCCAGTTCGGTGAGGCTTTTGATGCAAGTAATTGAGCAAATCCGCTTTTTTCTTTGCCTGCAGAACGCCCCCAAGAAATGAATACAGGAACAACTTGTATATCAAGCTCGGGGTGTTCGCGGTGAATATGAAAGTAGTCGGTAAACGTGTCTTCGATGGTAGTTTTTGCCACTCTACGAGTTAAGATACTTTGTGGGCGGCTTAAAAAATAGCGGCGTTTGCGTTGTTCGCCGGCGATTTCGATAGAGTCAAATAGGTTCGGTAAACCTAAGGCTTTGGTGGACTTTTCGAGCGCGAGTTGATCGGTGAACGACTCGGTTTGCAAGAGATAAATAATTGGTTTGCTTTTGTCGATGCCAAGTTCTGTTTCGATATCAGCAGGTACGCTTTTAACCGAAACCAGCCAACCAACGGCTTTGCTGACTAACCAACGAAACGCAGATCCTATGTAGTGCATGTATGCTCCCAAGCAAAATAACTGGTAAATATTAACATGCTTTGGTCTATTTATGCTTAGTTTTCAGGCCATGATTTAATTCACAAGGGTGTTGCGCTTTGTAAAATTGCGGTTATACTCAGATTAACTGTATAGAAAAACAGGCTGTTTATGCGTCCACTAACTCCCCGACAAGAAGAAGTCCTGAAGCTTATCAAAACTACAATGATAGACACGGGCATGCCTCCCACACGCGCAGAAATTGCACGTGAACTTGGATTTAAGTCAGCTAATGCTGCTGAGGAGCACTTAAAAGCCTTGGCCAAAAAGAATGTTATTGAAATACTCCCAGGTACGTCGAGGGGTATACGCCTAACCGGGCCGATTGAAGACGAGCCAGAGCAGGGCATACCACTTATAGGGCGTGTGGCAGCGGGCCAACCTATTCTCGCGCAAGAGCATGTTGACTCCCATTACAAAGTCGACCCAGCGATGTTTCACCCTGGCGCGGACTTTTTGTTGCGGGTTAATGGCATGAGTATGAATAAAATAGGGATTATGGACGGCGATTTGTTAGCCGTGCATAAAACCAATAATGTGCGAAACGGCCAAATTGTGGTTGCCCGTATAGACGAAGATGTCACCGTAAAGCGCTTTGAAAAGAAAGGGCCATTAGTCATTTTGCATGCCGAGAATGATGAATTTTCACCTATTGAGGTAGACTTGCGCTCACAATACTTTGAGATTGAAGGGCTAGCGGTAGGCGTTATTCGAGATAACGTAGATTTGAACTAGGCGTCTTATCTAAACATCTTGAAAAATCAAAGGGGCTATTTAGCCCTTTTTTTTATGTAAAATACGTAAGCTTATCTAATTTGTAACATCTGCTTCACAATCCAACGATTAAAATTCACACTTACCATTCACTTTTGCCGAAAAATTCAGCAAACTCTCGAAAAAATCGAGCTGATTGTATGGTTTTTATATAAAAGTACTAGACGTAGGCTTTTGTTTGATTAATCATTACACAGTTATTCACAATCCAATAACATTGGATGACATCGCATAAACATTTTCTTATACAAACTTGAGGAAATGGCCAATATCGGTTTTTTCGTGTCAACCTTCATTTCGGGAGTTAAGTGTGAAGTCGCTGCAAATTGCTTTAAGTACTCTGATGCTGAGTGCACCTATGTTGTCACTCGCTACGAGTGCTACAGAACGATCTGATTTAAACCTGCGTCAAGGCGTAACTGATATAAGTCAGCAAGTTTACGGCTTGCATATGATGATGTTTGGTATTTGTGTTGTCATAGCAGTGCTTGTGTTTGGTGTGATGTTCTACTCGATGGTGAAACACCGCAAATCTAAAGGCGCAAAACCGGCACATTTCCATGAGAACGTAAAAGTTGAAATTGCTTGGACCGTTGTACCCTTTCTTATTCTGATTGCGATGGCCGTGCCTGCAGCGAATACTCTCATCGATATGGAAGATGTTTCAAAGGCTGATATCACTGTGTTGGTTACAGGCTCCCAGTGGAAGTGGCATTACAAGTACATGGATAATGATGTTGAATTTTTCTCTACCTTAGCGACACAGCAAGAGCAAATTCGTAACAAATTTACTAAAGGTGAAAACTACCTACTGGAAGTAGACCGCCCATTGGTTATTCCTACCGGACAAAAAGTAAGATTTTTAATTACCTCCGACGATGTTATTCATTCGTGGTGGGTACCTGATTTTGCAGTCAAAAAAGATGCTAACCCTGGTTTTATCAATGAAGCGTGGACAAACGTTAATGAGCCCGGTGTGTATCGTGGTCAGTGTGCAGAGCTGTGCGGTAAAGATCATGGCTTCATGCCCATTGTGGTTATTGCAAAAGACCCTGCTGAATATAACGCTTGGATTGAAGAGCAAGAAGCAATTGCCATTCGTGCGAAAGAAGAAGAGCAGCGTTTACTTGCCATGAACATGTCGATGGAAGAACTTATGACCGACGGCAAGCGTGTATATGAAGCAGTATGTGCAGCATGTCATATGCCAAATGGTGAAGGTTTAGCAGGTGTGTTCCCGGCTATTAAAGGCTCTAAGATCGCCACCGAAGACCAACAAGCTCACATCGATATTATCGTATACGGAAAAGCAGGTACTGCGATGCAGTCCTTTTCAAAGCAGTTAACCATGTCAGAAATTGCGGCGGTTGTTACTTATCAGCGTAATGCCTGGGGTAATAACACCGGCGATATGGTTCAAGCAAAAGATGTTAACGCCATTATGAATGGCCAGTAGGAGAACAAGCACATGTCGAGCGTAACAGATACTGCACACGCCCCAGATTCACATGACGGTCACGACGACCATCATCACGGTGCACCTAAGGGCATAATGCGTTGGTTGCTAACCACTAACCACAAAGATATCGGTACCCTATATCTATGGTTTGCCTTCATCATGTTTTTGGTAGGTGGCGCCATGGCCATGGTAATCCGCGCTGAGTTATTCCAGCCGGGTTTGCAAATCATTGAGCCAAACTTCTTTAACCAAATGACCACTGTTCATGGTTTGATCATGGTCTTTGGGGCGGTAATGCCAGCCTTTACTGGCCTAGCGAACTGGCTCATACCAATGATGATTGGTGCGCCAGATATGGCTTTGCCTCGCATGAATAACTGGAGCTTTTGGATCCTTCCTTTTGCCTTTTTAATTCTTTTATCTTCACTATTTGTTGAAGGCGGCGGACCAGCATTTGGGTGGACTTTTTATGCACCGCTTTCGACTACCTACAGTGGCGATAGTACTGCATTATTCGTGTTCTCAGTTCACATCATGGGTATCAGCTCAATTATGGGCGCGATAAACGTGGTGGTGACTATTTTCAACATGCGTGCGCCGGGCATGACCTACATGAAAATGCCATTGTTTGTATGGACATGGTTAATTACTGCATTCCTGTTGATTGCTGTTATGCCGGTACTAGCAGGCGTGGTAACTATGGTATTAACCGACAAGTATTTTGGGACTAGTTTCTTTGATGCTGCCGGTGGTGGCGACCCCGTGCTCTTCCAGCATATATTCTGGTTCTTTGGTCATCCTGAAGTGTACATAATGATATTGCCTGCTTTTGGTATTATCTCGCAAATCGTACCCACCTTCTCACGTAAAAAACTCTTTGGTTATGCATCTATGGTGTATGCAACGGCTTCCATTGCCTTGTTGTCATTCATTGTATGGGCGCATCATATGTTCACAACCGGTATGCCAGTGGTGGCTGAAATGTTCTTTATGATTGCCACGATGATCATTGCAGTACCAACCGGCGTGAAAGTATTTAACTGGGTAGCTACCATGTGGCGCGGAAGCCTCTCTTTCGAAATTCCAATGATGTTTGCCATTGCCTTTATTGTGTTATTCACCATTGGTGGTTTGTCGGGCCTAATGCTTGCCATCGTGCCGGTGGATTTCCAATATCACGATACTTACTTTGTGGTTGCTCACTTCCACTATGTATTGGTGACTGGTGCAGTGTTCTCTATTATGGCAGCGGTTTACTACTGGTTGCCTAAATGGACAGGTCGTATGTTTGATATTACATTGGCAAAAGCGCATTTTTGGTGTTCACTGATCTCAGTAAACGTCTTGTTCTTCCCAATGCATTTTGTAGGCTTAGCCGGTATGCCACGCCGTATTCCAGACTACGCACTGCAGTTTGCTGATTTTAACAAATGGATCAGTATTGGCGGCTTCGCATTTGGTTTGTCTCAACTTATTTTCTTAGTGTTAATTATCAAAGCATGTCGTCATCAAGGTGAAAAAGTATCATCTCAAGTATGGGATGGTGCAGAGGGTCTGGAGTGGGAAATTCCATCACCTGCGCCTTATCACACCTTTGATACGCCGCCGGTAATTAAGTAACGAGCAAGACAAAGAGTCGTTGTAACATGCCACAAAAGCAAGAGCCAACAAATCAAGCCGAGTCTACGCTAAGTAGCTCGGCGTGTGAGCCAAAGCCAATTAGCCATACCAAAACGGTAGCAAAGTTAGTGGCTGTGGTGCTGTGTATGTTTGGTTTTGGTTTTGCGCTTGTTCCACTTTACGATGTGTTATGCGATGTTTTGGGTATAAACGGCAGAACAAATGAAGAAGCGGTAGTTTATGAAGCCGTTGAGGTTGATACATCGCGCACTATAACGGTCGATTTTATTACGCGTACCAACAGCGGGATGCCTTGGGAGTTTAAGGCGCAAACTAAGCGCGTTGAAATAAATCCAGGCGAAATGAGTGAAGTCTCGTTTTACGTAAGAAACCCCGCAAAACGTGACATTATTGCCCAAGCAATTCCTTCTGTCTCACCGGGTACCGCTGCTTTATACGTAAACAAAACCGAATGTTTTTGCTTTAAACACCAGCCTTTAAGGGCTGGGGAAGAAGCGGTCATGCCCATGACCTTTTACATCGACCCACAATTACCAGACGATATTAGTTTTTTTACCTTGCAATACACCTTATATGACATTACTGAAAATGCTGACGAAGCAGAGGTGGTGGCAATGAATAACAGTCCACGGAGATAATCATGGCTGAACAAGCACAAGCACCTGAAGAATATCAAAAGTATTACGTACCGGCACAAAGTGTCTGGCCGATTGTAGGCGCTGTTGCCTTGTTCCTAATTGCTGTTGGTGCAGGGAACTACGTAGTCGAAGTAACCCGCGATAAGTCAGGTATAGGCGGTTATGTGCTGCTCGCTGGCTTAGTTATGCTCACTGTGATGGTGTTTGGTTGGTTCAAAAATCAAATAGATGAGTCTATGAGTGGCCTCTACAGCGCGCAACTCGGGCGCTCCTACCGTCAAGGTATGGCATGGTTTATCTTCTCGGAAGTTATGTTCTTTGCTGCATTCTTTGGCGCCTTATTTTATGCCAGAACGATTGCGGTGCCATGGTTAGGCGGAGCATCAAATAACGCAATGACCAACGAAGTGCTTTGGCCAACATTTGAAGCAATGTGGCCCTTAACCTCTACCCCAGGTGGAGTAGAAACAACGCCTATGGGCTGGTATGGCTTACCGCTTATTAACACGGTAATTTTATTGGTGTCGTCGGTTACTCTGCACTATGCTCACACCGGGCTTGAGGGTAATAAACGTAAGCAACTAGCGTGGATGCTCGGACTAACTATTCTACTCGGTTGTATCTTCTTATCGCTGCAGGTATATGAATATGTGCATGCTTATCGCGACTTAGGGTTGACCTTACAAAGCGGTATTTATGGCAACACCTTCTTCTTGCTCACAGGTTTCCATGGTTTACATGTAACCCTAGGCACAATTATTTTGATGGTCTTGTTCTTAAGAATACTGAAAGGTCACTTTACACCAAAAGAGCATTTTGCATTCCAAGCTGGCGCGTGGTATTGGCACTTTGTAGATGTGGTATGGGTAATGCTATTCTTCTTCGTTTACATCCTGTAAATCAATAAGGTCGGGGGTTAGGGGTGATGAGCCCCGTGGCAACAGCAATCAGAATAAGCAAGACTATGACTACTGATGCCACAACCCGCCGGCCAATAAACTTACTCATTGGCTCTTGTTGTTCACCTTTTAGCATCACTCGCATTGCTTTAAATAAATTGAAAACCATAAAAAAGAGCAAGGCTCCAATCGTGATTTTTACCACTAACATATTCGTTACTCCCTAGGATGGTCTATTAGCATGCTGTTTCGCGGCACCAACAAGCTATCAATATTTTTTACCATAATGGCTATGACCTGCATTGTCATTATGTTTTTGTTGGGCTTTTGGCAATTAGACAGAAAATCACAAAAAGAGGAGCGGCTCGTCCAAATCGAACAGCGCAAAGACGCTAACCCGCTTTACGTATCCGACATTGCCACTGCGCCCGAAGCGTATATCGACTTTCCAGTAATGCTTACGGGCGAACTCAGTGATAAGCTTTTTTTCATTGACAATAAATTAAAAAATGGCATGGCTGGTTACGAGATCATGTCATGGGTTGACACCAATTTTGGTGTGGTGATGGTAAACCTCGGTTGGGTTCCCGGCACAGGCAGCAGAGACGAACTGCCTCGTATATTGCTGCCGCGAAGTCAGCAGCATCAAGGTCAGGTATACGTACCAAGCGACAATATTATGATTTCTGAAACAAACTTTAACTATGGACGCTTCCCAGCGCTTATTCAGCAAGTGAATTTTACTGAAATTGAAAAGCACTTAGGGCAAGATGTATTGCCTTTTACTTTGCGGCTTATCCCAAACGAAAATGCGAACTTTATTCGTGACTGGCAGGTTGTGGTAATGGCGCCCGAAAAACACCTTGGTTATGCCATTCAGTGGTTTGGGTTGGGGGTTGCGGGCTTAACCGTTTTTTTACTTACTATTATGAAATCTATGCAGGGACGTCGGAGCTAAACTATGTCTAAAAAAAATAATAATAAAATGGCGTTAATTTTACTGGTTGTGGTGTTTGTTGTGCCGGTCATTTTGGCTAAATTTGCCCTTGAACTTGATTGGTTTAATAAAGCCTCTACCAATCGCGGTGAGTTATTAGAGCCCACTATTGAGGCCCAAGAATTATTAAAAGAAGCAGAAAGAAAATGGCACTTTTTGTATGTTATACCTGCGGTTTGTGATCAAGCCTGTGAAAATGCGATTTACAGCGTTAGCCAAGTAAAAACTGCCATTGGACGAGAAGCAGACCGCGTAAATGCAGTATTTATTGCCACCGAAGATAGCGATAAAAGTACACTGGAAAAAATAGCTGACATCTACGACACGCAAGTGTTACAAAAAGAGCAGCTAAATGTAAATAAAGTGTTTAAAGATGTGCCCGTAAATGCTATTTTTATCGCCGATACTTTGAATAACATCGTGCTCAAATATCCGAACACTGCAGATGAGCAACAAGCAATAATGGACAGCCGCGACATGTTAGCGGATATGAAGAAACTCCTTAAGCTCTCACGCATCGGTTAAGTCACAGGAAATAAATTAAATATGAAAAAGCTGGTGCTAATAAGCATTTTTTTAGCCTTGTTTGTAATCGTTCTTGGTGCCTATACACGCCTCACTGATGCAGGTTTAGGCTGTCCTGATTGGCCTGGTTGCTATGGTCACGTGCTAGTACCACAAGCTGAACATCATATCGAAGCAGCGAATCAGGCCTTTCCTGAGCGTCCGGTAGAGGCAGAAAAAGCGTGGAACGAAATGATCCATCGCTATTTCGCTGCTGGTTTAGGCTTTATCATTTTATTAATTGCAATCACCGCTATTGTAAATCGCAGTAAGGGTCACAACGCGCCCCTTAAGCTACCCATTCTGCTTTTATTATTGGTTAGCTTTCAAGGTATGCTTGGCATGTGGACGGTAACCTTAAATCTATTACCTGTGATTGTTATGGCGCATTTGTTAGGCGGTTTCACGGTGCTCTCCTGTTTGTTTATCTTATATTTGAGGATGACACCGTACCGGATACCGGGTGGCGATAGTCAAATCCGCCCACTGGCTAAATACGCGGCCATTGGGATTGCCATTGTGGTGTGGCAAATTGCCCTTGGAGGCTGGACCTCTGCTAACTATGCATCTTTGGCATGCACCGAACTACCTATATGCGAAGGTGATTGGGTGGCGCGTTTGGATTTTGCAGGCGCGTTCTCAATACCCGCAGCAGAGAGCTACGAGTATGGAGTACACAGTTATGAAGAACGCGTAACGATGCATGTGTTACACCGTTTTGGCGCTTTAGTTACTATTGCCTACTTGGTTGGTTTTGCCTTCGCAACTTTAAAACGAGCCAACTCAGCGTTGGTCAAGCGCCTTACTATAGTGATGTTATTTGTACTAACTATACAAGTTGCCTTGGGCGTGAGTAATGTGGTTTATATGTTACCGTTAACGGTGGCGACCATGCACAATGCAGTTGCAGCGTGTTTACTACTAGTGATGGTAATGATGACCTACACCATGTATAGAAAATATTAACTATTGAAATTATTAGCGTCATTGGAATCAGTATCGAATTTCAAATGACACAAGCATTAAGCAGTAAAGGAGAGGTTTTGTGAGTAAGTCTATAGCGGCAACGACAACAACGAGTGCCGGCGCCACATGGCGCGATTATTACGAACTAACAAAGCCTCGCGTGGTGATGCTGTTGTTGTTAACCGCATTGGTCGGTATGTGTTTAGCAACATCCACATGGGTCGACCCTGTGGTGCTAAGTGCAGGTATGTTAGGCATTGGTTTGCTTTCATCAGCCGCAGCAGTTATCAATCATGTTGTCGACCATCGTATCGACAGCATTATGGCTCGTACCTTCAACCGCCCCGTAGCTAAGGGCAAAGTGTCGGTCAAACGCGCACTAATATTTGCCGGCGTATTAGGTAGCGTAGGTTTTATTGCCCTAGCGCTATTTGTCAATATGTTGACCGCTTGGTTGACTCTCGCAAGCTTGGTGGGTTATGCCGTTATTTATACTATGTACCTTAAGCGTGCGACACCTCAGAACATTGTAATTGGTGGTTTGGCAGGTGCTGCGCCGCCATTGTTAGGTTGGACTGCCGTGACCGGTGAAATCCACGCTTATGGATTGTTGCTCGTATTGATTGTCTTTACATGGACACCACCACATTTCTGGGCGCTCGCTATTCACCGCGAAAAAGACTACGCAAAAGCAAAGATACCCATGCTACCAAACACGCACGGCGTGGAATTCACTAAAACTTGTGTGGTGTTATATACTTTATTGCTGTGTGCGGTTTGTTTGTTGCCATATTTAACAGGCATGAGCGGAGGCTTGTACTTGGTTGGCTCGTCGTTACTTAATGCGTATTTTATGTACATGGCGCTTAAGCTTAAATACAAGCCAGAGGCTTCTACCGCGATGGACACCTTTAAATTTTCGATTTTACATTTGATGGTATTATTTGTATTACTCTTAGTTGACCATTATATTTAAAAGCAATTTTGAATCGGGTTGCATATTTATTTACTCAGTAGCTAAGGACGTTTTACATGCAGCAAAAGTGGATTGGTCTAATCGCAGTGATATCTCTTGTACTTGGAGTGTATTTAGCGCTTACTATTGCGCCGCCAAGTATTGATGATGAGGCACCATTATCAGAGCAAACCGAATATCTAAATTGGTATCCGCAAGCCCGCGCACTGACCGATTTTGAGCTGTCGAAACACGATGGCAGCACTATGACCAATACCGATTTGGAAGGCAAATGGACCTTAGCTTTTGTTGGTTACACTTTTTGCCCAGATATTTGCCCGGTTACCTTAGCTGAAATAAATAACGTTTACCCACAATTACAAGAAATGGTAAGCGATACACCTTTGCAAATTTGGTTTTTGTCGGTAGACCCAAACCGTGACACGGTTGAGCGCTTAAACGAGTACATTAACTATTTCAATCCAGACTTTGTAGGTAGTACCGGGCCACACGCACAGCTATTTCCTTTGGTACGTAGCATGGGGATGATGTATTCCCTATCTGAGAGTACCGACAATCCAAACTATTTAGTTGACCACAGTGCCTCGGTAGTCGTGATCAATCCAGCCGGCAATATCGTAGGTCGTTTTAAACCAAAACATGTACCTGGCCAGCTAGCCATAAGTGATGTTGACCAAATTCTTACCGATATTCCCATACTACTATCATCTAGCTAATCGCAAAGTATAATTTCTCCGTTGGGAGCATATATGGGTAGCAATATACAAAGCCATGAACAGATAGTTGAACTAAGAGCAGGCCAACAAAAAGATGCTATTCGTCTCGCCCCGCTTATTTTACTCTCAGCACAGACCTTACTTCCTTATGTTTTTGGCACTCGCGAGAAAGCGCTTAACTATTTACAGTTAGCGTGTGCGCAAAAAGACGGCCAATACAGCGCAACAAGACATCATGTTGTCACAAAACAAGGTGATGTGATTGCTTGTATGAGCCTATGGCAGCACGATATGCCAAGCCGTTTTCATACATACACCGTGAAAAGCCTCACTGATTTTTTGAGTCCAGCTCAAGTTGCACATATTGTTGCTATTAACGATGAACTCATGCGTGTGTTTGCACCGCCTTTACAAGACGAGCTCTGCATTGGGCATTTAGCGGTTCATACAGAGCATCAGGGCCAGGACGTAGCAAGTCAGATGATAAATTTTGCCCGTGAGCGAGCAAAAGCTTTAAATAAATCGAGACTGATTTTAGATGTAGATAATGCTAGTACAAGAGCGCTCAGCTTGTATCGCAAGCATGGCTTTGAACAAATAAATAAGCGAGGCTTTACCTCAACCGAGCAAACTTTCGTTCGAATGCATTTGGAATTGACTTAAACATCGAGGCAATAAGAAGACAAACCGTGCCAGCGTAAAACATTAGATAAAGAGCTTACACTCGTAGCAACAGATGCTGAGCTTTAGATTTGCGCGCTTGGTTGTTATTTTTGGGAGTTGATGAGGATAGCGCATACGGGAACATTGTTACCCTCTTAGCCCCTTCAATAATTTGTTGACAAATTTAGCGTTGCACGTAAACTACCTATCAGTAGGTAGGTTTTTGCTGTTATAGTAAATAAAGCGATATATAGATAATTAGCGCCATCTACCCCCCATTACTTTTATTAAATCAGGAGACTAAAATATGTTAGCGTATTCTACAATTGGCGTGAACGATATGGCACGTGCAACGGCGTTTTACGATGAATTGCTTAGCTTAGTAGGTGCAAAGCAAGCGATGACAGGAAGAGATGGTGATTTTGTCGCTTATGGCACAGGTGAAGGCACCTTATTTGCTCTAGCTGTACCATTTAATGGTGAGACAGCAAATCCTGGAAATGGCAACATGATGGCGATTGCTGCAGGCTCTTTGGACAACATGCAGGCGATGTATAATAAAGCACTTGAGTTGGGCGCAAAAGACGCTGGTGCGCCAGGTCCGCGTGCAGACGGTGCTTTTTCTTGTGCTTATGTTTATGATCTTGACGGAAATAAGCTCAATTTTTTCCATATGTAAAAAAGCAGGCTAACAATAATGAACATACATGCAGCTTTTGACAAACCGGCTCTCGTGCATAGCGAACAACAGCCATGGGTGCCTTCACCTATGCCGGGAGTGGAGCGCAGAGCGCTGGATCGCGTTGGCGATGAGGTGGCCCGGGCAACTACCATTGTCCGCTATGCAGCGAACAGTCACTTTTCTGCGCATACTCATACCGGCGGTGAAGAGTTTTTGGTGTTAGAGGGCGTATTTCAAGACGAACATGGTGATTTCCCTGCAGGTACTTACATACGTAATCCGCCTGAATCGTCCCATACTCCTCGCTCAGACAAAGGCTGCATTATTTTTGTAAAACTCTGGCAATTTGAGATGCAAGACCGCACCCAGTTGCGGCTGCATATAGACGATGCTGAAACTCTAGAAGACGCGCAAATACAATTTAAGCCTAATGAAGGGATTACACAACAGCGCCTATTTAAAGATCTGCGCGAAACCGTTTCAATAGCACAGTGGTCCCCTTTAACAGAGAGCTATTTAGAGGTTGAGGGCGGCGCGGAAATATTGGTGTTAGAAGGCGAGCTGAGCCATGGCGATAGTTACTTAGAAAAACATAGCTGGTTGCGTTTACCTGTTGGTGTTAGTGCCGAACTCAAAGCCGGTCAGCAAGGCGCAAAAATTTGGATGAAAACTGGCCACCTCAGTGACGTTGATCAACAAGTGGCGCGTTTACCCGAGGTCTAAATAGTCCGCTAATGTTAGCGTGTGCTATAAATGCGCAACCGCCTTTTCAAATAAGCTGTCATCCGCCATGGTGTTACTGATCAGTATTGCCCCTTCTAACAACGCTAAGGTCTGGGCAGCTAACTCGGCGGCTTCTTGTTCATCATCGTCTTTTGTGCGGCTGTGCGTAAGTTTATTTTTGAGGGTGATGTAAAAGGCGCGTGTTAACCATTGTAGGTTAAGCATAAAAAAGCGCTTCGTTTCATCCTTCACTTTACTCGGTAATATATCTGACTCTGCTCCAAGCAGACCACACAAACACATCTTTTTATCGTGTTTTAGAGCGCTACGAAACATATTTACGTAGCTTTGAATGGGATCTTTTCCTTGCTGGTACAGCGCATCGGCCTCACCTAATGCCAGCAAAAAGTCGTCGGTGTATCGACGCGCTAGCTCTGCACCTAAGTCGCTTTTAGTCGGGAAGTGATAATGTACACTGGCGCTTTTTATACCGACTTCGTCTGCTAATTCTCGAAAGCTAAAATTATTATAACCGCCCTCTCGTACTTTGTTCTGTGCTGCCTTAATTAGCGCATCTTTTTTTGACATAAGCTTCTCTTTTATATGGCTTTTTTGTTACTTTATAACAACTACCTACCGCTAGGTAGTTGAACCAAAAGATACGTTAAATTGTGATAATTTGCAGTATAAATTTTAAATTTTTTTGCTTTTTAATGATTGACTAGTGCATTGAATAATAAACACTATTTTACTTTTGAACGAGCGCATTGAGGATGTAAATGATCCTAAATTGCAGAGTCCGTTGCAATGTGACTGCTAAAGGCTACTCTTTATGTATATTAATTGCAGTAGAGAACGTCATGAAAAATACTAACCTTTCCTTTCAAAGTAATCCTTTTGCAAGCAAGCATCTATTAAAAAAAGCCGCTCTTGCATGTTTTGTTGCAAGCCTATTTGCAATGGGTAGCGCAAGTGCAAGCGATGCAGACCCAAGTAAGGCTTTGCACGATCATCATCACAATGCAGACGGGCATGTCTCGGAGCATGATCATCACCATGGCAACGACGGACATACAACTGAACATGCACATCACCACGGCGATGATGGTCATGCAAATGAGCATCAGCATCATCATGGCGACGACGGTCATACAAATGAGTTAGAGCATCATCATAGCGACGGCCAACATGTAGAAGGTGAAACTCACCACCATGAAGATCATGCCCACAATAACGAACACACCCACCACCATGGTGTAGACGATGGACACTCAAGTGAGCACGAGCATCATCATGGTGACGATGGCCATGTTAATGAGCATGAACATCACCACGGCGATGATGGTCACGCTAATGAGCATGAACACCACCACGGTGACGATGGGCATTTAAACGAACATGAGCATCATCATGAAGATGAAATGGTAGAGGGTGATCATCACCACCACGGAAAGTAAGCGTTAGTGTTAAGCTGTGATGCAACGGAACATGATTTTTAAGGGACTTAGCGGCTTTCCAATCACCCCACTCAAAAACGGTGAGGTCGACGTCAAAGTATTGCGTAACATTTGCCATCATATCGACAACGCCGGCTTAGATTCTATTGGGGTGTTAGGTAGTACAGGCAGCTTTGCCTATCTCAATACGCAGCAACGAAACTTGGTTATGGAATGTTGGTCAACGGTGCGCACACCTTGGATTGCTGGGGTAAGTGCCACGACCACTCAAGCGGCTATCGATGCTGCGACGATTGCGTATCAAAATGGCGCGCAAGGCATTATCGCTAATGCCTTTGCGTACGTTCCGCTCAGTGCCGTCGAATTAAAACGCTACTTTTTAGAGCTTGCTGAGGCCAGCCCTCTTCCTCTGTGTGTTTACGACAACCCCGTTACAACCGGTCAAGGCTTGAGCCATGCTCTGATTTGCGAACTGGCCGAGCACGAAAATATTGCTGCAGTGAAGATGTTTGCCCAGCCAAATAACCAACAGCAGCACCAAGCTTTACAGACACGTGATATTGCACCCGGCTATGCGGTCGACGCTAATTGCTGCGAGGCCATGATAGGCGGGGCAAGCGCTTGGTATTCGACTTTGGCAGGCACCCTACCAGAGTACTTAGTACCGGTAATGAAGGCCATCAAAGAAGGGGATCGCGAATACGCTAGGCAATTAAATAAGAAGCTTGCGCCATTGTATGCGCTGATGAAACAACACAGCGGTTACCGACTTGTACATGCTTTGGCGAATCAACGAGGTTGGGATTGCGAGCTACCTAGCCCACTTGTGATGCCTGAATTTAAGGCCCTAGCTGGATTTATACCTAAATGACATAGGCGCTACTTGCTGAATCTTATGCAAAATACGTCATGAATTTTTAAGTGTCGGTCGGTACTAAAGATTAGCATCAAGCCTGTATTTTGCGTTAGAGTATGGAAGTTGCCAATACAAATTCTAACAAGGCCTTTTATGCAAATATCATCTTTGACTAAGTTAAGTGTGCGCAGCATTTTTGCGCTTTTACTTTCATGTGCTCTTGCCTTTTATGCGACAGCTCAAAACCGTGAGCTTGATGTTGAGTCGAGTGTCGTTACTAATCATAAAACCGAAATTAAGGGTAAACGCGTAAGTTACTCTGCTACCAGCGGCACTCAGCCAGTTTGGAACGAAGAGGGTGAGGCGGTTGCAAGTTTGTTTTATACCTATTATCAGCGCACCGATACCAAAAACGATGAAGTGCGTCCGCTGTTAATATCCTTTAACGGTGGTCCAGGCTCGGCATCGGTATGGATGCATGTAGCGTACACTGGCCCGCGTATTTTAAACATCAACGACGAGGGTTATCCGGTGCAGCCTTATGGCGTGCAAACAAACCCATACTCGGTTCTTGATGTTGCCGACATTGTTTTTGTAAACCCAGTGAATACCGCCTATAGCCGCGTATTAAAAGACGCCGAGGGCAATATGCCTTCAAAAGAGAAACAAAAAGACATGTTCTTTGGGGTGAATGCCGACATTAAATATTTAGCGGAATGGTTAAATACCTTTGTTACCCGCTATAACAAATGGCGCTCGCCTAAGTATTTAATTGGTGAGAGCTATGGTACTAACCGTGTATCGGGTCTTGCCTTAGAACTGCAAAACAGCCAGTGGATGTACTTAAACGGTGTGGTGTTAGTATCGCCTACCGATATTGGCATTGAGCGCAACGGTCCAGTAAAAGCAGCAAACCGCTTACCGTATTTTGCAGCAACCGCGTGGCATCACAAGCGTCTTGCGCCGGATTTACAAGCTAAAGACTTATATGAAGTACTCGAAGAAGTTGAACAATACACCATTGAAGAATATTTGCCTGCTTTGGCAAAAGGTAGCTTTATTAGTGAAGAAGAATTAAGTACAACCATTAAAAATGTGGCACGTTATTCAGGCTTAAGCGAGCAGGCCGTCGCCCAAAGTAATCTTGATGTGAGTACTCGCTTCTTTTGGAAGGAGCTTTTGCGCGATGAAGGTAAAACCGTAGGGCGTCTTGATAGTCGCTACCTTGGTATAGATAAAAAAGAAACCGGCGACTCTCCTGATTATTGGGCGGAGCTAACGTCTTGGTTGCATTCGTTTACGCCGGCGATTAATTACTATTTGCGTGAAGAGCTAAACTATAAAACTGACATCAAATACAACATGTTTGGCCCGGTAAGACCTTGGGATAGAACAAACGATAATACCGGTGAGAACTTACGCCTAGCGATGGCACAAAACCCTTACTTAAATGTGCTCATTCAGGCCGGTTATTACGATGGCGCAACCAACTACTTTGATGCCAAATATACTATGTGGCAGCTCGACCCAAGCGGTAAAATGAAAGAGCGCTTGAGCTTTAAAGGCTATCGCAGTGGGCACATGATGTATTTACGCCGACAAGATTTGGAGTTGTCGAATAACGACTTGCGTGAGTTTATTCAAAACACCCAAGTCGCTGAAGGCGTTGCTGCAGAATACGCACGCTGAGGTATCCATTAGCCGCTCTATTCCAGAAAACTGCCCGTTTCAGTCGGGGTGAAAAAGGGAATAGAGTACCAATAATATCGTAGACGTTTTTCAATACTCGGGGCGGTGCAATTGATACGCACGCGCCCCGCTTTAAAGCTATGCTCGAGTGCGATGCTGACTTTGATATTTCCTTCTGTATTGCCTAAATTAGGAATTATACGCTCACCCTTAAAATAACAAGCTAGCTCTGATGTTTGAATATCGGGTTTGTTGGCGGCTATTTCGAAGGTGATTTCGTTCAGGCTAGAGCCGAATTCTCTTAAGTTATTTGATGGCGTTCTGCTAACAACAGGCATTGCGATGGCTGCCATTTTGGTTTTTAGAGTAGTGAGATTTGCATACACTCCTGCGGCTGGAAAACGCGGAAGCGGATCGCCTGCACCTTCTGCGCTGAAATTGATATCACTGACCACGCCAGATTGCTGACCAAAGCCAATAAAACCTGCTTGGTTGATTGCCTTTTCGAGTGTTGGATTAAACTCACCATAAGGATAAGCTAGCCACTTGCGGCTGTAACCCAAGCGGCTTGTTAGCATATCTTCTGCCGCTAATATGTTATTCATAACGCGGTCAAGCCAAGCTTGCTCGCTTTCATGTTGTTCTCGCACCAATAAATGTGGGTGTCCTAAGGTGTGATTGGCAAAGTCGGCTAAGGGCTGCATTTGCTTTACTTCGTCCCATGTGAGGTGATTGGTAAGGCTGCCTATGCTGTCGGGGTTAATAAATACGGTATAAGGGAAGTCATACTCACTTAAAATAGGGTGAGCGTTCTCTAAAATATTACGATAGCCATCGTCAAAGGTAATGGCGATAGCATTTTCTGGTAGAGGTTTATTTTGCCTAATGGCATCAAGCCCAGCTTGTAAGCTCATTACACTATGATGCTCACTTAAATACTGCATGTGCTCTTTAAATTTCGCAGGCGATACCGATGTGACCGCAGGTGTATTGTTATCAACATGATGATATTGTAAAACCACAAGCTGCGGTGGCAGTTGAGCGCTAGCAAAGGCATAATGCCCCATGCATAAAAATACGAAAGCACTCATGCCGCGAATGATAAATTTGTTCATGTTTACTCCTAAAAACGACTAGTCCTGATTTATGCAATCTGAACTGCAAACACAAAATAAGCAAAACACTGAGTATAAGAGTTCCCATACGACGCTGTTAGGCATCGCTGTTCCCCTTATTTTAGCGAATATTACCACACCACTACTCGGTTTGGTGGATACCGCTATTTTAGGACGCATGGACGGACTGCATTACTTAGCAGGGGCTGCCATAGGCTCGCTTATTCTTACGCAGCTGTACTGGGTCTGCGGTTTCATAAAAATGTCGATGACAGGTTTAAGCGCACAAAGCCGTGCAAATAGTGCCCAAGCACAGTGTCAAACCTTGGTTCAAGGAGCGGTGCTTGCCCTTCTTTTAGCCGCTTTAATTTTAATATTGCAAAGCCCTTTCTTAAATGCCGGATTATGGTTTGCCCAAGCTGAAACTCAAGTAGTACAAAGTACCGAGGCTTATTTTTATGTTCGGGTATGGGGCGCACCCGCGGCATTAGTAAATTTGGCGATTATTGGTTGGCTGATTGGCCAGCAAAAAGGCCGCTTGATCTTATTGCTTCAGGTCTTGGTGAATCTCATTAATATTGGCGCAAGCTTGGGCTTTGTATTTTTATTAGATATGGGCGTACAAGGAGTCGCAGCAGGCACCGTGGTAGCTGAATATACTATGTTGTGTATATCGCTATATTGGATAAACAAACGCTATGTGTCGCTTCAGCTTAATCGCGCATGGTTTAGTTTCAAGGCATTAAAGTCTTTACTGTCGTTAAATTCGAACATGCTTATTCGTAATTTAGCCTTGCAGTTTACCCTTGCCTTTGTGACTTTAAAGGGGGCGCAGTATGGTACGCAAGCTGCTGCGATAAATGCGATTTTAATGCAGTTTTTTGCGTTAATTGCTTTAGGTCTAGATGGCATTGCCAATGCGGTCGAAGCCTTGGTTGGTGAGGTAAAAGGGAAGCAAGATAGCGCTCATGCTGCCGCTCAAGCCGATAAAAATAATTCGCCTCACAACAACGCACATGATGACATAGTATCAATTCAAAAAAGCCAGCTTCGCTCTCAGGTTAATCTCGGTATGTTTTGGTCGGGCATGGTTGCATTGCTTTATGCGCTTATTTTTTACTTGGGAGCGCAATTTATAATATCACTGCTTACGAATCAGAGTGTGCTGGTGAGCGCTACTATGGATTACTTTTGGCTAATTGTGCTCCTCCCACTAATTGCTCACTGGTGCTTTTTGTTTGACGGGGTGTATGTGGGTTTAACCCAAGGACATGTGATGCGCAACAACATGCTGGTCAGTGCTTTTTGTGTGTTTTTGCCTAGTTACTTTGTACTTAAATGCTTACTTCCTGATTTAGGAAATGAAGCATTATGGATAGCGATGCTGTTATTTTTAGCATCAAGAGGTTTCGGTCTTGGGGGGCACTTTTATTATAGTGTTGTGAGACTTAGCACGACAAATTTGAAGTAACATGATTGCGCATAGAGTTTGTAATAAGAGAGGCGTGAGGGCGAAAGTCGCCCTCGGTATTATCTAGCGAAGCAAAGAGTTAGTAGTATGAGTGTTCACCCGCTTCGTGCTCAGTAGCATCTTTAACACCTTTAATTTCGCCGGCGAACTGCTCTAGCAATTGCTTTTCAATGCCATCTTTTAAGGTCACATCCACCATTGAGCAACCATTACATCCTCCACCAAACTGAAGTATCGCGTTTCCGTCTTCGGTAACTTCTACTAACATTACGTTGCCGCCGTGGCTAGCAAGTTGCGGATTGATTTCTGACTCAATCATATAATTAATACGATCAATAAGGGGAGCGTCGTCGGCAATTTTCTTGGCTTTTGCATTTGGCGCTTTCAGCGTTAGTTGTGAGCCCATTTGGTCGGTGACAAAATCAATTTCGGCTTCTTCTAAATAAGGGCCGCTCTCGGCATCAATAACCGCGTCAAATCCTTTAAAGTTCAAACGGATATCGGTGTCTTCTACCGCTTCTGGTGGGCAATAAGATACCCCGCATTCAGCTTTTGATGTGCCCGGATTGACCACGAATACACGGATGTTGGTGCCTTCAGTTTGTTGCGAAAGAAGCTTGCCAAAATGCTCTTGAGCTTGTTCAGAAATAGTTACCATATAAACTCCTACTATCTTTAATACGTGTATGATAGCAAAGATTACCTGAGTAAAACACTCAAGTATTAAAGCTTTTTGATATTTATCATAAAAAATTATGGCTAAATACACAGGATTTTGGGTATGCATTATACTTTTTGGCCAATTTAGGTCACACTTTAACTGTAAGTTACACATCGATAACAACAAAGAGTAACGTATGAAAAATTACCAAAACCTCCTATCGTCATGGTTAATGGCGACAAAATTTATGCTTGCTACAACATTCGCCATTCTGCTTAGCTTTAACGCCGCTGCTGTAGAGGATGACCTTGAGTATTTACCGGCTAATCAAAACTACGACAGTAGCATTCCTAAGCCCTCCGACGTTCTGGGTTACCCAGTAGGCACTTGGCATGTTCGTCACGACCAAATCGTCAATTATATGTATGCATTGGCAGAGGCCTCAGACCGCGTAAGCTTAAAAGTAACAGGTTATACGCACGAGCAACGACCTTTGTTGTTAATGACAATTACCGCGCCTGATAATAAAGGCGATGTTGAGCAGATGCGTGAAGCGCATTTAGCGAGGCTAAGTAAAGGCGAAGCAGCCGACGCAAATGATCCTTTGTTTATTTATATGGGTTATAGCGTGCACGGAAATGAGCCCTCTGGTGCTAATGCCGCATTGTTAGTTGCCTATCATTTAGCGGCTTCCCAAAGCGACGAAGTCACCAACATGTTAGCAGAAAACGTGGTACTGCTTGATCCAGTATTAAATCCTGATGGTTTGTCGCGTTTTGCGCAGTGGGCAAACATGCATAAAGGTTATAATTTGGTGACAGACCCTGCTCACCGCGAACATCGAGAACATTGGCCGTCGGGCAGAACGAATCATTATTGGTTTGATTTAAACCGAGACTGGTTATTGTTGACTCACCCAGAGTCTAAGGCGCGCATCCATCAGTTTCACCAGTGGCGCCCGCATATTCTCACCGATTTCCATGAAATGGGCACCAACAGCACCTTCTTCTTCCAACCCGGCGTTCCCTCACGTAAAAACCCGTGGACACCCAACACCAACGTCACACTGACCGGTGCATTGGGCAAATTTCACGCTCAAGCGCTTGATGACAATAAAGAATTATATTTTACCGAAGAATCTTTTGATGATTTTTATTATGGAAAGGGCTCAACTTACCCTGATGCGCACGGCAGTATCGGTATTCTGTTTGAGCAAGCGAGTAGTCGAGGACACGCACAAGAGTCAATTAACGGCCTAGTAGAGTTCCCTCGTACCATTCAAAATCAAGTGACTACCTCGCTATCTACATTTAAAGGTGCCATGGCCAATAAAGCCGCCATTGCCGCTTATCAAGCCCAATTTTACAAGGACACCCAAAAACTTATCGACGATGATGATCTTCATGGTTATGTAATTAATGGCACAAACGATTATGCCCGCTTTGAGCGTATGTTAGCTATTTTACAAGCTCATCAGATTCGCTTCTCACCATTGTCGAGTGATTTGACTTTATTTGATGAAAAATACAGTGCAGAAAACAGCATCTACATCCCTTTGGATCAAGCTCAGTATCGTCTTATCCGATCATTGTTTAGTGAGCGCACGAGTTTTGTAGATAATACCTTTTATGACGTATCAAACTGGAACATTGGCTTAGCATTCAACTTGCCTTATCAGGCGGTGAAGCAGTCAGACCGTCGTAAAATTAAACTTTCAGATAATGCCTACGTTGAACAAAGTATCGATAATAACGCAGAGCTTGATGAAAACGCGTACGCTTACGTGTTTGAGTGGCACAACTCAAAAGCTCCCGCCATGCTTCAACAATTGCTCGAAGATGGTGTGCAAGTGCGCGTCGCTGGCGACGGCTTCACCGCCAAAATCAAAAGCGGGGACACCCAAACATTTTCAGCTGGCAGCATAATGATTGCGACAGGATTAAAACAACCTGAAAACCTTTTAGATTTGCTGAAGCAGGCGCAAAGCGACTTTGGTATTGCAGTCCACAACATCAGTTCAGGGCTGACCCCAACTGGTATTGATTTTGGTAGTCGTCAGTTTGCTCCGGTTGACAAGCCAGATGTGTTATTAGTTGGCGGGATTGGCACTAACCAGTATGAAGTCGGCGAGATTTGGCATTACTTAGACACTCGTGTGGGTGTCCCAGCAACCTTAGTTGATTTGGTGAACCTTGGAAGCCTGGATTTATCACGTTACAGCCACATTATATTTGCTTCTGGGCGCTATAATTCAGTTAGCCAAAAAGCGACAAGTGCGCTAGCGAACTGGGTAAAAAGCGGTGGTGTGTTAATTGGACAAAAATCCGCTACAGCATGGTTTGCAAAGCAAGGTTGGATAGATAACGAAGTGTTATCGGATGAAACGGTAGATGCGAGTTTTCCTACCGAGGGACTGGAATATAAAGACCGACAGGCACTAGCATCGAAAAAGCGTATTGCGGGTGCAAGTTTTATGACAAACATCGATTTGTCGCATCCATTATTTTTTGGGTATGAGCGCGCACAATTACCGATGTTTAAGACCAGTAATTTTGTGCTGAAATCGGTAGATGACCCATTTGTCGAAATTGCAAATTACGTCGATAAACCTCTGGCTGCCGGTTATGCGTCAGATGAAATGGCATCACTCGTGAGTAATAGCACAGCAGTTGTGGTTAAGCCCATCTCCCGTGGTGCGGTGATTGCATTTGTGGACAATATTCACTTTCGTGGTTACTGGGACGGGACCAACAAGCTCATGGCTAACGCGATTTACATGTCGCCTCTGCTATAACAGTATGGCGTTACTTCATAGCGGCGCCTTATATTCGTGGGTCGGTGGTGTGATGGCCATCGACCAAACTGATATCGTGATATCAGGATAAGCATCGACAATAGTTTTACATGCGCTATTGACCGTGGCGCCGGTGGTAATTACATCGTCAATTAGCGCGATATGCTCGAACTTACATGCTTTTGTAATTGCAAAGGCACCCTCAATGTTGTGCAAACGCGCCTCTCTATCTAAGCTACTTTGCGCTTTAGTATGGCGCTTGCGCGATAGTCCCTCATACATAGGTATATGGCTTATCTGGCTGATACTTTGAGCTAAAAGCCGAGCTTGATTATAACCTCGATTGGCATACCTCCACATCGACAGCGGCAATGGCACAATTGCGTCGGGTAGCTCTCCTAACTGCGCTATACGCGGATACACGCTTCTCATAAAAAAATGTGCAAGTACTTGAGCGGCAATGGGCTGGTTGGCAAACTTCAAACGATTGATCAAAGGCTTTAATATTCCTCTATACTCGCCTATAGCATACAAATGCTGATAATATGGCATGACCAAATGCTGCGCGATATTCGGGTTTTGCAACAAATCAAAGCCCGGCACAGGAAAGTGCGGTAATACGGTATCTCGCCCACAAATATCGCATACGACTTTTGAGCTTGCTTGTCGGCAGATATAGCAGTTTTTATGGACTTGCAGGAGGGTACTTATTCGCTTTAATAAATTGGGCTCTTCTATGGCACTCCTTCTCATTTTGCTTACCTTTTTACCTTTGACATATACATGATCAAGCATATGCAAACAAACGATGATTTACAGCTGGACTGTGGTACAGAAAAAACAGATTCACAAACACCCCTAGTGGGTGAACAGGCCGACTTAACACTTGTGTTTTTGCATGGGTGGGGTATGAATGGTGCTATCTTCGGAAGTTTTTGTACCGATCTCAAGCGTCAGCTTGATACAGAGTCTACACAAAGGGTCGGTGTCCTCGTTCTAGATTTGCCAGGTTATGGAAACAACCTCGATGCTCCTGTAATGACGAGTCGCTTAGACGAATTAGCACAAATGGTAGCGCCGCAACTGCCTACAAATAGCATAGTGCTTGGCTGGTCGTTAGGAGGTTTAGTGGCGCAGTGGCTTGCAAGTGAGCAATTGACCAATATGGTGGGCCTAATTACGATGTGCTCATCACCTAAGTTTGTCAAAGATGAGCAGTGGCATGGTATTGACGAACAAGTCTTAGAAAATTTTCAGCAACAACTAACCCAAGATAGCGCCCGCACGTTAAAACGTTTTTTGGCTATTCAAAATCTCGGTCAAGCTAATGCAAAAACAGAAATACAGCTCATGTTAAAGACCCTACAAACCAGAGCATTGGCAAACGCTTCAACCCTCAAATTAGGGTTGGGGACTCTTCAGCAAAGTGATTTAAGAGCTCGTATTAACGACATTCGTATACCGACTTTACGCATGTATGGGCGCTTAGACTCCTTGGTACCTCACAAAGCAATAGAGCCGATTTCTGCGCTACAAAAAGATGCCGAAACTGTGGTCTATCCTAAAGCCTCTCATGCTCCTTTTATGAGCCACCCTGATGCGGTTATTCGCGATATATTGGCATTCTTAGATAAATTTAAAAAAGATTAAAGTTTGGGTGTCCCCGGCCGATACTTGTCATAGAAATAAATTTTTTGGGTGTCCTCGAGATGGCGATTGATGTGTCGGCGGGTTTGAATGGTGCGTTTGCCTCTGGTGTACAGGGGTATCGTAATGCGTCTGAAGGTATGGCTCAGGCATCCTCTCAGTTTGCGCAGGCTAATCGTCAAGACATTGATGTAAATAATGCTGCGGTAACTATGCTGCAGTCTTCACTTCAGGCCCAAGCGTCAGCAGAGGTGATTCAGCGTAGTGACAGTATGCTTGGTAGCATCATCGACGTGTTTGTTTGATGATGGGGTTAACGGATATGGGTTATGAATGTATGAGTGACATTAAATCGGTGTACGAATATGCTTATCAATGATTCGGCATTACCTAAAGCGTCTTTGCCGAGCCCGACGCTGCCTAACCCTTCGCTAAATGATCCTCAGCTATCTAATTTTCCGCAACCGGTCTCACGTGCAGATTTGCCGCGCCCTGAAGTTTCAGACAATATTGGGGTGGCACCTACAAATCCTGAACAAAGTAAACCTGTGCCAGAGGATGTGGTGTCCATTGGCAAGGAAAAAGACAAGCCCTCTACGTATGAGTCACTTGCCGACATAGCTAAAAAGCAAAAGGCAGATGATAAAAGTTTAGAAGAGCAAGAAAAGGCAGATGCGGCCAAAATTCAAGAATTAAAAGATAGAGATCAAGAAGTACGCACACATGAACAAGCCCATGCTGCCGTAGGTGGTCAGTATGCAGGTGCACCCTCTTACGAGTTTGAAACTGGGCCAGACGGCAATCGTTATGCGGTTGGTGGTGAAGTATCCATTGATGTGAGTGAAGAAAAAGACCCGGAAGATACTGTATCTAAAATGCAGGTGGTTAGAGCAGCAGCCCTTGCACCGGCTGAGCCTTCTACTCAAGATTATAAAGTCGCTGCTGAAGCTGCGCAAAAAGAGCAAGCTGCTAGAGCTGATATTGCGAAAAAGTCAGCCACTGGGGGTGAGAGTAGCGCTAAAGATGCTTCAAGTAGCGATGCAAATAGTATCGAAGCAGAGCCTTTTAACATGCAAGCCAACATCATGGCTTTACGCCAGTATCAGCTCTCTTCCATGCCTGCTATGAAGGCATTCTCTGCCCAAGCTTAAACGGCGCTCAAGTTATTGTTTTACACTTCTAATAATAGGGAAGCTACAAGCCAACATCTGTTGACTCGCAGTAATTTATCTATTTTTTCGCTTTGGCAAAGGCATCCGCAAAAGCATTTCCCATCGCCGCATTCCCCATCGACGATTTTCCACCAGACGACTTCCCACCAGAGGAAGCGCCGTTGTGTGCTTTGCCCTTATGATGACCGCGTCCTGCAGGTGCTCCTGATTTTGCGCTCTTCGAGGCGTTTGAAGTGGATGCTGACCCTTGTTGCTGCGCACTAGGCTCGTCATCTAAGCGCATTGACAAACTAATACGCTTACGCTTTGCATCTACTTCCATTACTTTTACTTTAACCACATCACCGGTTTTAACCACTTCACGGGGGTCTTTTATGAACTTGTTGGTAATAGCCGAGATATGCACTAATCCATCTTGATGGACACCTACATCTACAAATGCACCAAAATTGGCGACATTACTTATCACGCCTTCTAAAATCATACCGACTTCTAAATCGCTGATTGCAGCCACGCCTTCTTTAAAGGTTGCGGTTTTAAACTCTGGTCGGGGGTCTCTACCCGGCTTTTCTAGCTCATTTACAATGTCGACAATCGTGGGCAAACCAAAGTCATCACTAACAAATTCTTGCGGATTGAGTGCGCGTAACACGCTTTGATTGCCAATCATATCGTTAACGGCAATGCCAGATTTTTGTACAATCGTAGCTACTACCTGATAAGCCTCAGGATGCACAGAGCTCGAATCAAGCGGGTTATCCCCATTCATCACGCGCAAAAATCCAGCAGCTTGTTCAAAGGCTTTCGGTCCTAAGCGCTCTACTTCTAGCAAGCGTTTGCGGTTTTTAAAACTACCGTGCGCATCTCTAAATTGCACAATGTTATTTGCGAGAGTTTTATTTAGACCCGATACATTCGCAAGTAAAGCAGGCGATGCGGTATTTAAGTCAACGCCCACGGCATTTACACAGTCTTTTATGACATTGTCGAGGGATTGCGCCAACTGGCTTTGATTAACATCGTGTTGGTATTGACCCACGCCAATTGCCTTTGGCTCAATTTTCACTAATTCTGCAAGCGGGTCTTGTAAGCGCCTTGCAATGGAAACTGCTCCACGTAAAGACACATCTAAATCCGGAAGTTCAGAAGAGGCGAGTTCTGACGCAGAATAAACCGAAGCACCGGCTTCGCTGATCATAATCTTTTGTAAGCCGAGGTCAGGTTCAGCTTGCATCATTTCCATTACGAGCTTGTCGGTTTCGCGGGAGCCTGTGCCGTTTCCAATGCTGATCAAATCGACTTTATGCTGCTTACTTAATGTTGCCAAAGTGCGTTTTGATTTGTCCCATTGGTTTTGCGGCGCATGAGGAAATATAGTGGTGGTTGCAAGCACTTTGCCAGTAGCATCAACAATGGCTACTTTAACACCGGTTCGCAAACCCGGATCAAGCCCCATGGTGACCTTTGGCCCTGCCGGTGCAGCCATTAATAAATCTTTTAAGTTGGAAGCAAAAACGTCAATCGCTTCTTTTTCTGCTTTCTCGCGTAGAGCGCTGAAAAACTCTGTTTCCAAATGTAGGCTTAGCTTAATCTTCCAAGTCCACTGGATCACCGTTGCTAGCCATTTGTCGCGACTCGATTGGGTTAAATTTAAACCTAAAACGCGCTTTATAATATCTTCATAAGCTTGGGTTTTGGCAAGTCCCTCTTGGGCAGGGTCTGGGTCGAGAGTAACTAACAACACGCCTTCATTTCGCCCTCGTAACATGGCTAATGCGCGATGAGAGGGGACTTTGCTGTATTTTTCTGAATAGCTAAAATAATCGCTAAATTTTTGCCCCTTATCTTTCATTCCCTCAATTACCGCACTACTTACATGGGCTGATTTAAGTAAATGCTGTCGCAGGGCACTAAGTAACTCTGCATTTTCTGCGAATTGCTCCATAAGAATAAACTTCGCACCGTCTAGGGCTGCTTTAGCGTCGGCGATACCTTTTTCACTATCGACATATTCTAAAGCCAGGGCGTCAACATTAGCTTGGGTGTCTTCGAGTAAAGTGTGTGCAAGGGGAGCTAAGCCAGCCTCAATCGCAATTTGGCCTTTGGTGCGGCGTCTTGGTTTGTAGGGCAAATATAAGTCTTCAAGGATGGTTTTACTGTCGGCGGCTTCTATTTTAGAACGTAAAGATTCGTTGAGTTTACCTTGTTCATCAATGGATTTTAGAATGACTTTACGACGGTCTTCTAATTCTCGTAAATAGCCAAGGCGCTGTTCTAATGTACGAAGTTGTGCATCGTCTAAACCATTGGTGGCTTCTTTACGATACCGCGCAATAAAGGGAACAGTCGCGCCCTCATCTAATAATTGAATGGCAGCGGAAATTTGAGAAACACTGGCGCCAATTTCTGTCGCGATAGTCTGATTAATCATGAATGAATTGAGTCTCTTAAAAGTGTTGTTTAAGTGAGTAGGAAATACGTCTTGTGTGCTAAGAGCACAGACTTATAAATATAGGCGAAGTATAACTGGCATAGATGCCCGATGCGACCGTTAAATATGATAAGAAATAGATTCGATATACCAAGTAAAATGGCCTGTTTCGGTTACTACCTCCACTTCGTCGCCCACTTCTTTTTTTATCAGCGCTCTGGCCATAGGTGAATCGATGGAAATCGCGTCTTTGCGGCCAAAAATTTCGTCGTAACCCACAATTTGAAAACGCTTGCGCTCTCCCTCTTCGTTTTCAATTTCAACAAAGGCACCAAAAAAGACTTTTCCTTTTTGCGATGCATGGGGTTCAACGACTTTTAGACGCTCGAGGGCTTTACGGATATATCTCACTCTGCGGTCAATTTCACGTAGCCGCTTTTTATTGTACTGATAGTCGGCGTTTTCACTACGATCGCCAAGGCTCGCTGCCCACGTCACTTTTTTTGTGATTTCAGGGCGCTCTTCACGCCACAAAAAATCTAGCTCTTGTGTAAGCTTTGCATAACCTTGCGGTGTGATAAGCGGTGTTGGCATAAAAGGGGATCGCTATCGTCTTGATTAATTTAATTGATTAAAAAGCAAACTAAAAATGCGCAAAAAAGGAACCATAAAAGCAAAAAATGGTCTACATAACTACGGATTTATTTGCATTATATTAGCATGTCCGCACAGGAGGCTTCTATGTCGGCAACTAAAAACTCTTTAAATAAAGGCAAACAGTCTTGGTTTAACTTTGCTTTGGTATTTTTAGCTATTAATTGCATCATTGTGAGCGCATTGACTTTTTTACTCACGATAATGGCGGTACTTAGCAACCACTACGACAAGTGGTTTCCTGTTGCTATTATATTAAGTGCTGTGCTGTTTTTAGGTGGTCGCTGGATATTACGTGTTCAGCGGCGTAAACAAAAAAGCAGCGACGTTTAAAAATAAACAGTCTCGTTAACAAAGATATAAAAAAACGCCTCATAATGAGGCGTTATTTGTTTCAAGTAAATCTGTCAATTGACGATTTACTCAGCGCTTGCCGCGCCTTGTACTTCAATGAGTTCAACATCAAAAATTAGGGTTGAGTTTGGTGTGATCGCACCTTGGCCACGTGCGCCATATCCTAGCTCTGAAGGGATATAAAAACGATATTTTCCACCTTCCTTCATTAACTGTAGGCCTTCTGTCCAACCGCTGATAACTCGATTTAACGGGAATGAAGCTGGCTCACCACGAGAATATGAGGAGTCAAATTCAGTACCATCGATAAGCGTACCACGGTAGTGTACGGTAACAGTATCGGTTGCCACTGGGCTGGCGCCATCGCCGGCTTCAACGACTTCATATTGTAATCCACTTTCGGTAACGGTTACGCCTTCTTTTTGTGCATTTTCAACAAGAAACGCTTGGCCTACTTCGATAGCCGCAGCGGCATCTTCTTCTGCTTTTGCAGTTTGTGCAGCTCTAAGTGCTTCGTCAGACGCTTGCGTTAACAGCTGCACTTCTTCCATGCTCAATTGTGCATTGTCATTTAATGCATCTTCAAAGCCCGCGCGCAGAGATTCTTTATCAACGGGCAAATTTAGTGCAGCTTGTGCTTCAAAACGTTGGTTTACAAACATACCCATACTAGCGCCTAAAGCGTACGACTGCTTTTGTGCATCACTTTCAAGAACTACAGTGCTGTTTGCTGGTGCTTGTGAGTTTTCTTCTTTGCTATTATCAGTGCCGCATGCGCTTAACACAAAGGCTGATAAAATTGCCGTGGCTAAATAAGCCTTTTTCATATTCATCTCCGCTTAAATTATTATAAATGCTACTGTACGATTGCTACTTTGCTACAATGACAGTCATGGTAAATGCCTTGCGATAAAAGTAAAGCGATCAGACTAGAATTCATTACATTATGAAAACACGAGTATTAGTAACATTGGGCTTTGCTTTGCTTTTGCAAGCCTGCAGTGTACCAGAGTCGGTGCCTTTAAATAGGACTAAGTTGTCGGACCTTGGAGTCTATGCAGCTGACATTAGTTCAGATGGAAAATACACGGTCGTATCTGAGGTCAGCGGCGCGATACGTGTGCACTCAGTTGCCGACAATTCAATTAAATATACCTGGCAACATCAAGGGGACACCCGAAACTTAGTCGACAATGTAAAATTCTCACCAAATGATGCTTTTGTAATAAGCGCTGACAGCGAAGCGTTTGCGATTTGGAGTATGGCATCGGGTGAACCTTTAGGTTTTTGGCGTATAGACCAATCAAGCATACAAGACGTTGCGATGAGTGATTCTGCAAGTGATATTTTGGTTGCAAGAGCAAATGGCAGCGTGATGTTTTTTGAGTCAGATACTCAGCGCCGATTGGAATTTTTAGGTCATGGCGAGAATAAAGTGAATAGCATAGACCTCTCTGCCAATGGAAAATATGCCTTAAGCGGTGGCAATGACTATTACGCCTATTTGTGGAGCACCGAAACCGGGCAGGTGATTCATGCCTTTGCACATGCTAACCGCGTAACCAGAGTGAAGCTTGATCAACAAGCCCGCTTTGCCTTTACCGCCGATGGCCAAAATGACGCGCAAATATGGGATATCCAAAGTGGCGAGGCGATTAGTCAGCTGCAGTTTATAGAGCGACAAATTATTTTTACCAGCGCAGTATTTTCTGATGATGGTAAGTATTTACTTACTGGTTCACCATCAAAAAGACTAATGCTATGGGATGTGCAAAGCGGGAAAAGTATTAAACAATGGCGTGTAGCCCCAAGCGATGGCCCTGCACCGCAGTCGGCGGTGGTGTACGCGGTTGGCTTTACTGATAATCAAGCCGTGTCGATTGCAAGTAGTGGAAATTTAGCTTTTTGGAGTATGAGCAGTGAATGAAAGAGACGGGCAAATGCGCAGTGACATAGAAACATTACAGGTCAAATTGGCCTATCAAGAAGATACGATTGAGCAACTCAATGCCATTGTGACTGAACAACAAGGGCAGATTCAACAGCTCGAAAAGCTCACTCGAAGTATGCTTGAAAAACTAAAGAGTTTGCAGAGCCAAGAAAATACGATTAATGATGGTGTAGAGTTGCCGCCGCATTATTAGTTTTAACCAGGCGGTGCACCTAAGTAAAATTAAGGTTTAAACACCCCAATTACGCCACTTTCAGTTTTGCTTGCAGCCGCTACCGTATCGTCGGTCTGCGCTTTACTGTATCCGCATTTTACACAGACGAGCTTTTCGACGTTATTTTCAAAATATAACATCAGCGTGTCTTGCTGCTTACAAGAGGGGCAAGTCGCCCCGGCAATAAAACGTTTTTTTGTGCGTTTTGTCATAAAATATCTGTTTAAGTGTTTGTTTGATTATACACGAGTGCCTTGATTAATGATCAATGCGCGGGAGTTTGCTATTCTTGCCAGCAAATTTTGCTCACCATGTATTTATGATCAAGCTTCAAGGTTTATCTTTGCATCGCGGTATTAAACCGCTCATTGAAAATGTTTCTCTCGATATATTTGCCGGCCAAAAAGTGGCTATTATTGGCCGTAATGGCTGCGGCAAATCGAGCCTATTTGCTATGCTGCTTGGCCAGCTTGCCCCCGATGCGGGAGAATACTACTTGCCCAAAGACTGGCAAGTCATCTCGGTGGCGCAAACCATCGAAGACAACACCAGCAATGCCCTCGAGTACGTGGTAGCCGGGGACACCCAACTCGCCAAGTTGCGAGAACAATTGCAAGATGCCGAGCAAAGTGGTGATGGCAATCGGATTGCCCTGTTGCACGATAAACTCGCGCAAGCCGGTGCTTATGACATTGACGCACGGGCAGCGACTATTCTCGCAGGTCTAGGCTTTACAGAAGATAAACTCAATAACGCGTTAGCGTCATTTTCAGGGGGCTGGCAAATGCGGTTAAACCTCGCTCGCGCACTGCTTTGCCCTTCAGATTTATTACTACTTGATGAGCCCACCAACCACTTAGATTTAGATGCGGTGATTTGGCTAGAAAACTGGCTAAGTCAATATTCAGGTACGCTGTTGTTAATCTCCCACGATAAAGCGTTTATCGATAATTGCGCCACGCAAATTGTTAGTTTTGAGCATCAACAACTGTTGGCTTACACCGGAGGTTATTCGAGCTACGAAAAACAAAAAGCAATGCGCATTAAGTTAGCGGCAAGCGAATTTGAGAAGCAGCAAAAAAAGCGCGAGCACTTGATGTCGTTTATTACCCGCTTTAAGGCAAAAGCAAGCAAAGCCAAACAAGCGCAAAGCCGAGTTAAACAGCTCGAAAAAATGGAAGAAGTGTTGCCAATCCAGCAAAGCAGTGGCTTTTCATTTGAATTTAAAACACCGAACAAGCTACCCAACCCACTGATTAAGATGGAAAACGTTCAAGTCGGCTACCCCGCTCAAGCCTCTTTAGTGAACGAGGACACCCAAAGCAAAGTCATCCTCAATAAGGTGCATTTAAACCTAGTGCCTGGCAGCCGTATTGGCTTACTCGGGAAAAATGGCGCGGGTAAGTCAACGCTCATCAAGTTAATGTCGGGCAAACTCGACGCCCTTGCCGGCGAGTATTTGTGTTCAGCGGGCCTGCATATTGGTTATTTTGCTCAGCATCAGGTAGAAGCCCTCGATATGCATAGTTCACCCTTTGATCATATTCAGTGCATGGATTTGAGCATAAGCGAACAAGTGGTACGCGATTATTTAGGCGGGTTTGGCTTTCATGGTGATGAAGCACTTGCTAAGGTCGGCCCAATGTCGGGAGGTGAAAAAGCGCGACTTGTATTAGCTATTTTGGTGTATCAAAAGCCAAACTTACTGCTATTGGATGAGCCTACTAACCACCTTGATATTGAAATGCGAGCAGCACTTAATTTTGCACTACAAGGCTTTGAGGGCGCAATTGTGCTTGTTTCCCACGACCGCTACTTATTAAGCTCAGTGTGTGATGACTTTTACTTAGTTGATAATGGACAAGTCAGCAGTTTTAATGGCGATTTAGATGATTATCGTAAATGGATGTTAAGTGCCAGTAAGTTAGACTCACAAGGCGGTCTAAAAAACGGGGACACCCAACAAAATGAACAATCAAAACAAAGCGCAGACCAAACCAGCAAGAAAAATGCATCATCCTTAGATCGAAAAGAAATCAAACGTTTAGAAGCCCAATTTAGACAACAAACCAAGCCTTTCACTGAAGTGATAAAGCAACAAGAGCAGCGCATGAACACGCTAACCGAACAGAAATCACAGATTGAGCAAAAGATGGCAGAGTCAGATTTATATGAGGCAAAAAATAAAGCCAAGCTGGCTGAAGTAATGCGTCAGCAAGCACAAGTGAATACAGATTTAGAAGATGCTGAAATGCTATGGCTCGATGCGCAAGAGTCATTAGAAACGGCCAAACAAGTCTTTGATAAAGCGCTTAACGGAGAGGCTAATGTTTGAACTAAGTGCAGAGGATTTATGGCAGTACTCGCTTAGTGTTTATAAAATTGATGAGGTTAAGGATGCATGCCTCACGCTCCAAGATGAAATGCAGCTCAACGTAAACGTACTTTTGTGCATGATGTTTTTATCTAAGCAAGGCTTTATGTTTCGCTTTGAAGATATAAACTTACTTGAAGAGGCGATTGAGGGAACGGATAAAGCACTCATGCGGCATCGCAAAAAAAGACGACACTTAAAAGAGGTGAACCAAGACCTCTACGAGAAAGCCTTAGCTGACGAACTGATGCTTGAACAAGCCCAACAAAAAGAGATTGTGCGTTTCACTAATACCTTGAGTCTGCAACATAACCCTCATCCTAACGTGCTTTCAGATCAGGTGTCGGCCTTATGTTTACGACAAATTACGGTAAAACGCCTGCGCAAAGCGCGCGCAATTATTCCTGGACAATTAAGAATGCAGCCTGTTGATAATCAGCAATTATCTCCAGCGGTATTAAGTGCATGTGCGGCGCTATTTAACTATGCTCACTGAGTTCCCGGCCAGCGCATATGGCAAAATGATTAATGCCACATTTACCGCCCCTATTTGGGCGAAAAATGCACATATTCAAACGATTTATCCAAAGTATTTTATAAGGCGAAACTCACTAGCATTTGAACGCAAGAGGGTAGACACCCCCGACGGCGATTTTTTAGATTTAGGCTTGTTGTTTCCTGCCAATACTAAAAGCGTAAAGGCAGTTGTCGTGTTATTTCATGGGCTAGAGGGCTCACAGCAAAGTCATTATATCCAGCATTTAAGTGAAACTTTATATGCACAAGATATGGGTGTGGTGGTAATGCATTTTCGTGGTTGCAGTGGCGAATTAAATCGCACTGTGCGCGCGTATCATTCAGGTGAAACCACCGATGCTCGTTTTTGCATTGACTGGATTAAAGCCAATTACATGCAAAGTGGGCAGGCATATGAATCCGCTCCACTCTTTGCAGTAGGCTTTTCACTAGGCGGAAATATGCTGCTTAAACTCTTAGGTGAGAAGCATACGAATGATTTTAGCGCTGCGGTAAGTGTGTCAGCACCCATCGATTTGTCGGCTTCATCTGAGGCAATAAACAAAGGGTTTGCTCGCCAATATCAGGCGCATTTACTTCGTACGATGCAGCAAAATGTGATTAATAAGATGGCGATAATGGACCTGCGCCCTCACGTTCAGTTAGACGCTCATGGGATAAAACAGCTTACAAGTTTTAGGCTATTTGACGAATACGTCACTTCAAAGCTACACGGTTTTGTAGACGCTGATGATTATTATGCCCAATCAAGTGCAATGCCTTTTTTAACGACTATAGATACGCCTACCTTGGTTTTACACGCTGCTGATGACCCATTCATGGATGCCCGCGTCATCCCTAAAGAGGCACAGTTATCGCAATCGGTCGCGTATGAACTTAGCCAAAATGGCGGTCATGTGGGTTTTATGCATGGCAATCCTTTTGAGCCATCTCTTTGGTTACCATCGCGCATCAGCGCCTTTTTTCAGGAGTTTTTATGATTGTAGATTATACCCAGTTAGCACCTGAGACTTTGAACAGTTTACTGGAATCTTTTGTATTGAGAGAGGGTACAGACTACGGTGAGGTAGAATATTCACTAGAGCAAAAGGTTGAGCATGTACGAGCGCAGCTGATTAACAAGGAAGTGGCTATTGAGTACTCCGAAGAACATGAGACAGTTACAATCATTTCTCTGAAATAAGCCCATCTATTAAATACAAAAGACCCTATCGACTTAAGAGGGTCTTTTACAGTAATGTTTTAACCAAAAGCCTTGCGACTCGCCCTAGTCTTTCGCAAATACCACACTGAAGGAAAAGGGAACGCTTTGAGATATATTTTGTAGCATGGCAACTTCACGTAAGGCTTCAACCCCGCCCTCTAAACCAAACTCAGCTGCGTTTAGTACGGTTGGTTTGATGGTTGTCGCAGATAAACTACCGTCTTCTAAGCCAACCACTCGCACATCAAAAGACACGGGATTTGTCGTTCCGCTTATGCTCAAATCGCCAGATACACTGACTACTCGACTTTGACCAGGTGCTAGTTTGAGTAAACTATTATCAAGTTTTGCGCTGAAGCTTGCTGTCGCAAAATCTGTGACATTGAATAACATGCTCTGCATGCGTTCATTACGGATAGGGATCAGTGTATTAACCGACGTTAAATCAATATTAAGGTTCAATTCCCCGTTATCACTCAAGCTACCTGAAAATTGGTCAAAGGTATGGCTTTCGGTCACATTGACATTTTTAGTGGATAAAAAGTTAACCGAACTGTTTGTGGTGTCTAAGGTAAACGCTGCCTGGGCTGAAGCTACGGTGAGCATAGTTGTTAAGAGTAGGGCGGCCTTTACGCTGTTTTTAAATGTTTGCATGGTTTGAGTCGTCCTTTTGTAAACTGCATTTTTATCTGAGTTTTGTTATGTTAAGTCTATTCACAATGAATCTGTTCGTACTACATCTACTTGTATTGAATAATACTGTGCCAATCGACTCGTTGATCACCTAATACCACAAAATCTGGGTTAATGACTTCTTTACGTTTGTTATACGTAAGCATATCGAAGGTCGCCGCTCTTATTTGCCCACCCGCCTCATTAATGATGCATTCAGACGCGCCCGTATCCCATTCGCCAGTAACGCCTAAGCGCATAAACACATCGGCTTTACCCTCCGCAATAAAACAGGCCTTGAGTGAGCAAGAGCCAGTAGGCAGTGTCTGGTATTTTCGGTTTGCTGATAAACGCTCAATCACGCGCTCTCGCGATTGCCTGCGGGAAATTGCAATCATAACCACATCTTCGCTGGGCACACTGAATTTGCGCACCGAAATCGGTTTCGTCTCAACCTGACAACGTTTGTACGCGCCGTTACCTTTACTTGCAAAGTACAAAGACTCACCACAGGGCCAATAGATTACGCCAATCACAGGCTGATGGCGTTCAATTAGCGCAATATTCACGGTAAAATCACCGCTCCTTGCAACAAACTCTTGCGTGCCATCGATGGGGTCAATTAACCAATAGCGAGTCCACGTTTCACGCTCTTCCATGGAGGGGATTTCGGTTTCTTCTGACATGATTGGAATATTCGGGGTTAAGCGAGCAAGCGCTTCGCAAATAATTTCATTAGCCTTGTAATCGGCACTTGTTACCGGCGATTCGTCTTCTTTTTCGTATGTTTCAAAGGTTCCTTTATCGTAGATGTCGAGCACTTCAACACCCGCTTTTACCGCGATGTCTTTGGCAATTTCTAGAAGTTCGTCGATAGATTTAGTCATCATAATGTGTTTCTCCAGCGCTCAAGTAATAACAAAGCGGCAATGCTCCTTGCTTCTTTAAAGTCGTCCCTTTGCAGTAATTCATCGACTGCATCGATAGGCCACTCAATAACCTCTAATGGTTCTGGCTCGTCGCCCTCAAGCGCTGATGGGCTTAAGGTTTGCGCGACTAAGATATGCATGGACGCATCAAAAAACGTCGGTGCCATCATCACTGTTTGCAGCGGCGTTAACTGTGCAGCCTTATACCCCACCTCTTCTTGCAACTCACGATTTGCTGCTTGCTCATGGCTCTCGCCGGGATCGATAAGCCCTTTTGGAAAACCCAATTGATACGAGTGCGTACCGGCTGAATATTCTTTAATCAGCAACATGGTGTTGGCATCTTTGAGCGGCACAATCATTACCGCGCCGCGCCCGCCACCGGCCATGCGTTCAAATTCACGGGTTTCACCATTACTAAACTCTAAATCAACCTGTTCAATTTTGAAGAAGCGACTCTTTGCGACGGTTTGCGTTTTATGTATGGTGGGCAATGTTTTATTCAGTTTCATTTTACTCACTTAAGCAACACAAGATACACTATCAGATTAAGGGTCATAACATTAGCATAAGGAAGATAAATTGACACTGTTACCGAGTCACAGCTTGCCTTGGCACAATATTAAAACTGTCTTACTCGATATGGACGGGACGTTACTTGATTTGCATTTTGATACACAGTTTTGGGTGGAGCATATCCCTAAAAAATTGGCCGAGCAAAGCGGTAAGTCATTAGAAGAATGCCATGCGCACATGAAAGAAGCCTATGCTGAGGTATATGGCGAGCTGCAGTGGTATTGCCTAGATTATTGGGCTGAGAAACTCGAGCTGGATATTATGTCGGCGAAACGCGAGTTGGTGCACTTAATTCAAATGCGCGAAGACGCTGAGCCCTTTTTAGATGCGCTCAAACAGAGCCAGCGGGAGGTGGTTCTTGTGACCAATGCTCACCCTGAAAGTCTCTCCTTAAAACTGGAGCGCACCGAGTTAGCCAGTCATATCGATACCTTAATTTCGACCCATCAATTTGGTGTGACCAAAGAATCGCAGTTACTTTGGCAAAAGCTACAAGCCCATCTTGGTTTTGACCCGGCCACCACCTTATTTGTGGACGATAGCCAGCGTATTCTCGATGCTGCTAGTGAATTTGGCATTGCATATACGCTTGGCATCACCAACCCAGACAGCCAAGCCCCCGAGAATGAAATTACGGGACACCCAACGACCAATAATTACCACGATATTCTCGACTCGATTATCGCGGATAACTTTGAGTCACAGTCTGGTTAAGTAAGAATATATAAAACGAAGGTGGGTAACAATTGATATACCAACTCTATCTACTGCATCTTTCCCTAAAAAGGTTATTAAATGAAAATCGCGATTGCATCTAAAAATCCTATAAAAATCAATGCCGCGCTTGCCGCATTTAGTAGTGTGTTTAAGGAGCAAAAGGTTGAGTCTGTTTCCTACGATGCAGAATCGGGCGTGCCAGACCAGCCGATGTCTTATGAACAAACTCGTGAAGGTGCCTATAACCGGGTGCAGAACTTACTCGCGCATATCGAATCTTCAGTTGCACAAGATTTACAGAATGAGAATGAGAGTGAGGGAGAGCCCGCAGTAGATTACGTGATTGCCTATGAGGGCGGCGTAGACGTGTTTGAAGATGGACCTAAAACCTTTGCGATTATTTGCATTAGTAACGGCCAAGAAACGGTATATGGGCAAACCGCAACGCTGCCATTACCGATGCATGTATATCAAAATTTGCTAAATGGTATGGAGCTTGGGGATGCAATGGATAGCTTGTTTAATACCCATAATATAAAACAAAAAGGCGGCGCAATTGGACAATTGACCTCTGGTTTGCAAACCCGTTTATCCATTTATGAAAGCGCGACTGTACTGGCATTAAGTTATTTTGCTTTGCCGGATGTGTTCGCGCAATAGAGGGATAATCAGTTTACGCTTTTATACAGTGTTGACTTATAAGCGAAGCTGATAAAACCCCTCTGCGTTTTTTGCAAAAAAGCTATCGGCAGCTTGTTGTATTACGTCGGGTAATTCTTCTGTAGGTTTAAATTCACCGCTGGCCTGATATTTACCGTCCACGCCGACCAACACTTGTGCTTTCAATTGTAGACTGTTGCCAGGCAAAATATTCACGCTGAGTTCACCATTGCTACAGCTCATATCTGCTTCAAAGTTACCTAGGTTTACAGGTGCTTGCGGGGTATCGACTTGCGCGTTTATCCATGCCCCATTGGCGTTCAACGTAGTACAAGTCGGCGTCATCTCAAGGTTGGCGATATCCACTCGAAAGCGTCCACTGGCAGTAACCGCTACCGGTAATTTGAATTGAGAAAGTACTGATTTGGCAGGTAAGAAAAGTTGGGTGTCCTCGAGGGAGACTTCTTTGGGTGCAAGTAAGCTTACCGAGACATTACCATTTACATAAATTTGCTCTGGGTTTCGTATGGCGCCGCCGCGAAGGTCTACATTGGCTTTTAAAGCAAATAAAGCCAATGGATTTAGAGACCATTCCAGATTATTGATTTGAAAGCCTTGCGCTTCAAGCCTTTGTGCACGGCCATTGAATAAGGTTCCAGATACCGATGCTAAGCGAACTTCACCTTTGCTTTGTGTGTTGACAAAGTCTGCGACGTAGACCGCCGGGAAGTAAGCAATCAAAAAAGCGATATAGCTTAATAAGCCAAGAAGGATCCACTGCCAACGTTTAATGTTTAAAGTCATATTATTGTTTGCCTAATTGCAAACGCCTGACTTGCACAATGCCAGCGTCGTTGGTTTCGCTAAAATCAGACTGTAGAATGACAATGCCACGCTGTTCAAGGTCGGCCAACCAGCGCATTAGCGCGTTAAAGGGTACTTCGTCTATCCACACTTGCAGTTCATCGTCTTGGGGTTGTAGGCGCGAGACTGATATGTTGGCGCTGCGCGTGGTTTGATTCACTAACTGTGTAAGCGAACCGCTGTAGGTGGTTACTTGGCCGCGACTTCGCATAAGTTGGGCTCGGTTTGACTGCTCTTGTACCCACACTAAAAGCTGTTGCTCGTTATTTAAGGCTGCACGCTGTTGAGTGACAGCGTTATGTAGAGGTGACCATAACAGGTAGTAAAAAAGCACGACAATGCTCACCGCACTAGCACAAATCACTAAAATGCGCTCTCGTTCAGAAAGCTGTAGATACCACTGTTTAATTCCCTGCATGCACTCTCTCGTTGTTAATTTTCTTATTCTGGCGATGTATGAGCGTGAAGCTCAACCTCACTTCCTTATGCAAAATTGACTGATTGAAGCGTTACCCTCTCACAATCACCACGCCTACTACCTTGTCACCTTGATTGTTTATTGCACCTTGGTCAACCTCAAACCCTAGCGCTTGTACGTCTCGGCGAAAACGCTCTAAAGATTCAAAGTTATTCGCCACCGACTGCATTCTTAATTCGGTACGACTTGCATCAAAACGCAAAGTTTGAGGTGTTACGCCTGAGCTTCTAAAGGCATCGCTCATTTGCGATAAAACGGCTAACATACTTAAACCGCCACCACCTTGTTCTAGGCGTCTCATCTCATTTTGAACGGCAAGCCGTGCTTGACGATACTGCCCAATATTAGGGAAGCCTTCGGCGATAGAGGCGCTAATTTGTTGACTTATTGCTTTGCGCTCACTTTTAATTTGGTTTAATTCAACGCTTGTCGATATTAAGTTAACAGTGATTGCGATGGCAGCAAGCGCGGCAGCTAGCTTCCATTTTTGCCAATGCGCATTGCTAGCGCGTTTTACTGCATATGGTCCTTGACACAGATTAAGACCACTCGTGCGGACATTTTTTAGCATTAACAGTAAGGGCAAGTCATCGTAATCAAACTCAATGGTCAGCTGCTCGTGAATAGCGAGCTCTTCAATTTCGCTGTAGCACGTAATAGACAGTTGCTCTTTTTCGGCTTTTGCCAAAATCATTGGCAGTAACCAACTCGCCTCGCCGTGTATTCCCTCAATGTGATTGAATCGGGCAATAAGATCAGTGCCTATTTGAACTAGGCTAATACCTTGCTCGTTTACCGGCAAGCATAAGGCATCGGGCAGCATGCTTTGACAAAAAATACCGGCATCTTTAAGAGCTGCTTGCCACATGGATAGCGTACTTTTATTCACAACGGCAACGCCTTGCTGTTCGTCAAAACGCTGACCTATAGCAACAAAATGTTGGCTGATATCGCCACAAACATCTTCTTCTAACATAAAGGGGATGGCATTTAACACTTTACGGTTAGCGTTAGGCGGGAGGTTTACTGAGGTTAACAGTGCATCCGATGAAGGCACGATTGCAATCACTTCTGCGCTATCAGCTCGCTCTTTTAACGATGCTAAATCTAACGCATTGGTGAGTTCACCAGAGGCAATGATCTCTTGCTCAGATTCATTAAAAACCAGCCACTGAACAGGAGATTCTAAATCGCTGCCAAACCTTAGAATTAATCGTTGCACGAACTAAAAACCTCCAAATTCACGCCTGACTACCTTTACGGCGCCGTCATTTATATTAAATAGCGTGGTTAATCGAAACTGCGCATCATTGTACGTTGTTGTGGTAGTAAGCTTAAAGTATTTTGTTTCTATAGCAAACCATTCAAGCTGATCCTGAGCCAGTCCCAGGCGAGTAACACTCGGTAGTGACTTAAAATCGTTAATGTTGCCAAAGCCTTCAGGGGGACGGTTTGAAATGATAGTTTGCGCGGTATCAATTTCTTCCCCTAATAAGGCTGCGAGCACCGCCGCTTGATTTTCGGTGACGGTGTTGACGTTTAATTTGACCGTGGTTTCGGGCAATACGCATACCAAGGGAAGCAGTTTGTTAAGCCATTGGTTTTCGATGCCGTCGGCAACACCATTGATGAGCCGAAGCTCAGTCTTATTCGACATGGGGCTATTGGCGGCCAAGTATGGGTTACTCAAAGACTCATAATCGATGTCTTCAGCTCCATAGTTTGAAGGGTCGTCGTCTTCGTCTATCCAGTCGATCAGCGAATCGGTAACCGTGTCGACCACAAATGAGTCCTCTACAATCAGATCTAGAAGCTTATGAAAGGCTTGTTGACTAGGGAGTTTATTTGAGTTTCCTCGGCTGACACTAGTAGGCTTAGATACAGGGGGAGTGCCTTGCTCTTCAGAGTCTTGCTCGTCGTTGTCATTGTTGTCGCTATCGCTATCGCCTGGGTTCTGATCAGGGTTAAATACAGAATTAATAGCATTAAGATTGAAACAAGACTGCATATCAAATAACTCAGCCTTAATGCTGCCGCCGTCGACTGGGTATTCAAAGGTTTGTGCCCATGGTTGGCTTAAATTCATGTTATTAGGACTTAAGGTAACAAGCGCGGCGAGTGATTTGCGGGCAAATTCTTCTGCGCCTAGGGCGTACCAATAAGCTTGATTATTATCTTTAATATTTTGTGCACGCACCACATTGAGCTGTAAGCGGCCGACCATTTGTGTGGCCAATATACTCACTAAGGCTACAATTAATAAAACGACTACCAAAGCTACGCCGCGTTGCTTCATAGGCTTACCTGAAACACGCGGCGAATTTCACCAAAGTGTGTTGAGACAATCGTAATTTGGATAGCATTGGGTAAGGATGCGCTTTCTATGGTTTCAGACCACTCAAAGTCATCATCATCACCAAGCTCTCTGAGGACTTCAACTTGAAAGTCTTCGATATCTTCTAGCAGCACTCGCAATTTAGGTTCGGTACCAATGACTGAATCGACATAATTGGTGTGCAGGCGTTGTAATTGATTTTCTTGTAAGCGGTAGACAACATTTTGTAGGGAGCTTCTTGGCAGCATAAGCTGCGGGTTATGCCATCCATTTCTGACCATGCCAATGCCATCGGCATCGCTCTCAAACTCAAACTCACCACCGTCTAGAATGAGCGAGTTGTCTTCTCCTTGAGTACGAGGAATACGATCGGCAATTTGCTGAAAGTCACGTTCAATCACGAGCATTGCGCGTTGTAGGTTTTGCAAGCGACTCAGCTCAGCTTCCGATACGCTGTTACTTGAGGCCACATTATTTAGCACCTGATTTGCCGCCAAAGCAACAAAAGAAAAAATTGCGACTGCCACAATCAATTCAATCAAGGTAAAGCCCGCTGACTTTTTGGGGACACCCAAACTTTTTTTGTATAAATAAAAGGAAACGTGATTCATATACTCATCACTCCTTTGCCATATAAGTCGACACGCTGGTGATAGAGCCACTTAAATCTTCATTTTCAAATACGGTAACCGTTACTTGCAACAAGTCCTCATCTACGGTTTTTAGTACCGTTTGCTCCCAATACCAGGTGCGCTCCGCCATTTCACTATCGCCCTTTAAATTGTTTTTGGGCGGCCAAGTAGTGCTTGCGCGAATGCTTGTTTCAGTTAGCCGGTTATTAGCAACATAGGTTGCAAAGGTCATATTTTTGAGCATGCTAACGGCATTTAGATGCTCCGTAGCGCCTTTCACAACAGCGGCCCCTGCGAGGGCAAAGATGGCAACGGCGATAAGTACTTCAAGTAAAGTGAAGCCGCGTTGATGGGTAAGTTTGTTGGGTGTCCCCGAAGTGGTCGAGGGAAGTTTGGGTGTCCTCAAATGGAGTTGGCTCATAGGTCTTCTGGGCCTTGTCGATTGAGGGGCATAACATCTTCCCCTTGCAGGGCGAAAAAGAAGGGTGCGTTTTGAGCAAAGGGTTCATCGTAAATGATACGCAGTTCAAATGGGGTGATTTCGCCGCTCGACAATAATAGTATTTGAGGGGGCGGTGGCTCAATGTCTTCTTCGCTACCAATTTCAACACCCTCATCGCTTATGCTTAGCGATTCGTCAAACAATTTGGTATCAAACATACGGTCTTCTGTTTGCCATGGTAAATCGTCTAATATGAGTTCAAGGCTCACAAATTCGGGCATGGTAGCGAGAGCAAATATTGGCTGACTATCAATGGGTCGCCATTTTTGTTCATCATTTAGCGCAACAAACTCATAGGTCATAGCGTCGTCATCTATGCGCAAGCCTAGTTGTTTTTGATTCAACACCGCGTAGTCACTCGCCATGTCAAACAGTACTTGTAAACGGCGAGTTTCTTGTTCGACATCGTCAGTTGGGTCGCGCCCAATGACATTAAAGCTAACCACTGACACCACTAGGCCTATCACTGCAATCACTAAAATCAGCTCAAGCAGGGTAAATCCTTGTGATTTATATTGCCTATGCATATTGCTTTAAATGCCTATGTTGGCTGCTTTCAGGTGATACTTGTCACCTAACAAAACAATGTCAGTAGTAACGAAGATAAATACGCTATTGCCTTTACAAGTACTCGTTGATGTTCCAGCTGCCAATATCATCTTCAGTTCCATCAATGCCATCAGGACCAACAGAATATATTTCTACCGGTTTTATTTCGCCTGGGCTTAACAGCACGTAGTCACCCCCCCACGGGTCTTGTGGCAAACGGTTAATGATACCGCCTTCTGGGTAATTTTTTGGAATCGGTTCAATGCTAGGGATTGAAACTAAAGCTTCAAGGCCTTGTTCAGTGGTTGGAAAACGGTTCGCATTAAGTTTGTACATTTGCAGTGCGTTTTCTAAATTTTGAATATCAATGGCGGCTTTTTTCAGTTCAGCCGTTGATTTACTGCCGCCCACATTCGGAATAACAAGGGCCGCAATCATGCCAATAATGAAGATAACAATCATTACCTCAATTAAGGTAAAACCCTTTATTGAAGTATTGTGTCTATGTGAGACTTTCGAAAATGTCATGCTTATAATCCTTTTTAACTACCTACTAAACTATTCAGTGCCAGAATTGGCATTAAAATCGCCATTACAATAAATAATACGATTGCAGCCATCGATACAATCAACACGGGCTCAAATATTTTAAGCGCAATATTGATAGTGGAGGCTAATTCCCGCTCTTGATTGTCGGCTGCTCTTGCCAACATATGCTGCAATTCACCTGAGCGCTCACCGGAGGCAATCATATGCATCATCATGGGCGGAAAAACCTTTGTGCTATCTAAGGCTCCACGTAAGGTGCTCCCTTCTTTTACTTTTTCAGCAGCCTCTTGTACTAAATTCTTAAGGTGTTTGTTTTCAAGCACATTACCCGCAATGCGCATAGATTCCAGCAGCGGAACGGCACTTGCCGACAAGATACTCAATGTTTGAGCGAAACGCGCGGTATTAGTTCCCCGTACTAATTTTCCAATCACGGGTAAAAACAGGAGACGTTTGTGCCATGCCAGTTCGATGCGCGGTACTTGTAACAGTCTATTAATGAGCAATACCAAAAGTGCCAGTCCTATACCTGCAAAAATGCCATAATCTTGAAGCATGTCACTAATACTAATTAAAATCCGTGTCATCAGCGGTAGTTCTTGGCCCATGGTATCAAACTGTTCAACAATGCTTGGCACGACAACGGTCAGGAGCATGATCACTACCCCGAGCGCCACCACCATCATGACAATCGGGTATATTAAGGCTTGGCTGATTTGGCTAGAGGTCTCTTGTCGTTTTTCAGTGTAGTCAGCTAAACGACTTAACACCGTGTCTAGGTGTCCAGAACGCTCACCTGCTGCGACCATCGCTCGATAAAGCGTGTCGAATACTCGCGGAAAGTCCCCCAAGGCTTTGGCTAAGGAATGGCCTTCTACTACTTTACTACGAATTGCCATCATCATATTTTTATGGCGAGGTTTTTCGCATTGCTCAGCTACAGCCAGAAGGGCTTCTTCGATCGTTAATGCCGCTTCAATTAGCGTTGCAAGTTGCCGCGTCAGTAAGGCCAAGTCAGAGGTCGATATTCGCCCAGAAAATAAGGTGAAGGATGCGCGCTCGCTGGATTTTTCTTGCGCCACTTGTTCAACTTCGATAGGAATGAGGGATTTTTCGCGCAACTGCTGCCGAATCTGCCTTGCGGTATCGCCCTCTAGCACGCCGTTTTTATTTTTACCACGCGCATCTAGCGCCTTATATGCAAAAGCAGGCATTATTCTTCTCGGGTTACTCTTAATACTTCTTCAAGAGAAGTCACGCCAAGCATGACTTTATCTAAACCGTCTTGGCGAATCGAAGGGGTTGTTTTGCGTATATACTTCTCGATCGCTTGCTCGCCTTTTGCATCATGCATCATGCTGCGTACAGTATCGTCTACAATCAGCTGCTCGTGAATACCTGTACGCCCACGGTAACCAGAGTAATTGCAATGCACACAGCCCTTTGGATTATAAATAGTACAAGCTTGCTCATCGTCTAACCCTAGCACTTCTCGTTCCTTTATGCTTGGGGTATGGGCGACTTTACATTCAGAACATAAGGTTCTGACTAAGCGCTGAGATAATACCGAAAGCAAACTTGAAGAGAGCAAAAATGGCTCAATCCCCATGTCCTCTAGTCGCGTAATTGCGCCAGCGGCGGTATTGGTATGTAGGGTAGATAAAACTAAGTGGCCAGTTAAACTTGCTTGGACCGCAATTTGTGCGGTTTCGATATCTCGAATCTCACCTACCATGACCACATCTGGGTCTTGACGTAATATTGCGCGCAGACCTCGCGCAAATGTCATATCTACTTTAGGATTGACTTGAGTCTGCCCAATCCCTTCTAAATCAAACTCAATAGGGTCTTCAACAGTTAAAATATTACGGTCTTTTGAGTTAATTTCACTCAGACCTGCATAAAGGGTTGTGCTTTTACCCGAACCCGTGGGGCCGGTGACAAGCATGATCCCGTGTGGCTTTCGAATCAACCCTGAAAAATGCTCTCGGTTGTTAAGAGTCATGCCCAAATCTTCAAGGTTGAGCCGAGCGTTATTTTTATCTAACAAGCGTAGCACCACTCGCTCGCCATGACTAGAAGGCATAGTCGAAACACGCACATCTACCGCTCTTCCACCTATACGTAAACTTATACGCCCGTCTTGTGGGACCCGCTTTTCGGCAATATCCATTTTAGACATTACCTTGATTCGCGATACTAGCATGGATGACATTTTCCGATTAGGCCGCAGTATCTCTCTGAGCACCCCATCTACTCTAAAGCGCACGACTAATTGATTTTCAAAGGTCTCGATATGAATATCGGATGCACCTTCTTTAATCGCTTCCCCTAGCATTGCATTAATCAGTTTAATGATGGGCGCGTCATCTTCGTTGTCGAGCAGGTCTTCGGTATCAGGTAGGTCTTCTGCTAACGCAAACAAGTCACTTTCGTTGCCGATATCTTCCATTAATTGTTTTGCATCAGAGGAATTACGCTGGAAGGAGTCGGTCAGCATTTGTTCAAACTTATCCTCAGGCAATCGTGTCATTTGCAAATTAGCGCCTACAAAACGCCGCATTTCTGCAATGCTTTTTAATAATGTTTCATGGGTGTGGAAAAGAGTGATGGGATCAGAATCGAGTCCAAGTAAGACCTTGTGCCTTTTGGCAAACGCAAAGGGCACTTGATTACCAATGACTTCATTTTCATCGGGCATAACGTCCACGTTTGCCGCGTCGTTTGCTTGCTGCAACTCCTCACCGGCCCCAACGGGAACGAGTGATTCGTCGAGCTCTGAATCAAGTGAAGTATCGTGCGACATAATTATTCTTTCGACTCATCTTTGTCATTCAAATACTCTTCAAAACTAGGCGGTAGAGTAAGCTTATCGTCCCATGCTGGTAAATCAGGCCCGATTGTGTTCGGCATGAGCGGAATGCCTTGCGATTGGCGATTTAACTGCTGTGCTCTTATATAATTATATTTGCGATGGCTAATTTCGTTCATTGTAATGCCATCACGCACAATCGTTGGGCGTAAAAATACCATTAAATTACGCTTACGTTTGCTGGTCGATGTTGTTTTAAACAGGTGCCCTAAAAATGGAATATCACCTAAAAGGGGCACTTTAGATACACTTTCTTGCACATCTTCGTCAATCAGTCCACCAAGCACGATAGTGCCGCCATCATCGACAATAACGGTAGTTTTGATTTCACGTTTATTGATTGAAATATCCACCGACGTCGCACCGCTTACGCTTGATACTTCTTGTTCGATGGTTAACTGTACGGCATCACCTTCGTTGATTTGAGGCGTAACCTTGAGTTTAATACCCACTTCTTGTCTATCGACAGTTTGAAATGGGTTAGAGTTGTTTGAACCAGTACTGGTGCCGGTAATAATAGGGACTTCCTGACCGACGATAAAAAAGGCCTCTTCGTTATCCATGGTAGTGAGATGCGGTGTCGCTAAGATATTCGAGTTTGTATCATTACTTACCGCTTGTACTACTGCGCCCCAACCGTTATCGATGATACCGGCAATCAGGCCGTTGGCGCCGCCTAATAATTGCGCCAATGGTGTTAAGTCACCCTCAATGGTCTCTTCTGTTTCAACAGGTACGCCGTTGGCAGAGGTAGTCGTTCTCGTTACGGTGCGATCTTCTGCTTCTCGTAACGCAACACCCAAGGTACCTACTGGAATTACGCCGTTAGTAAATTGCGTACCACCACCAGATTCGGTTACCCATTGCACACCAAGGGTAACGCCGTCACCTTCAAATACTTCAACAATGATTGCTTCTACTTGCACCTGGGCTCTTCGCACATCAAGCTGACGAATAACCTTCTCAAGAGAGCGCAGCATATCGGGTTCAGCAGTGATGACCAAGGAGTTACTATCTTCATGAAAATCGATACTGACATCACGATTATTTACACCACCACCGCGGCTTTGCTGCGTAGGTTGTCCGTCGGCTTGAATGGTTGCGCTTACGCCCTGTAATACTTTGACTAAATCTTCTGCCTTGGCGTAATTGAGAAAGATAACACGGGTATTACCGCTACTCTCAAGCTCTTGGTCCATGCGTTCAATGAGATTAATCAGTCGCTGGCGCGCTTTGATATCGCCACTGACAATCACGCTATTGGTTCTGTCATCCGCTACAACGCGCGGGGTAGATTTGCCACCAGCGGCTTGTTTACCTGCAGAGTTATTGATGCTGTCGATGATTCGAACCATTTCGGATGCAGAGGCATATTTGAGCTTTATAACTTCAACCTCTTCATCACCGGCTCTGTCGACGCGCTCAATGATTTCGACTAAGCGATTCACAACCGCCGCTCGACCAGTGAGCATCATTACATTACTTGGGTCGTGACTCACTACGTTACCGCCGCCTTGCTGGTCGTTAAGTTGGCGTAAAATGGGTGCCAACTCTCTTACCGGCACATTGTAAACAGGCATAACCCGGGTGATCATTTCATCACCGTCGAATCTGGTGCCTTCAACTACAGGAATATTTGAAGACTTAGCGTCTTTAGAGCGTACGACTTTTAAAATTCCGTTAGGCATTTCTACGACTGCAAAATCGTAAACTTGTAAGACATTTAAGAAAAACTGATAGTATTGTTGTTCGTTTAGTAAATCGTAACTGCGTACGTTGATTTTACCGCGTACATTGGGGTCAACAATAATGGTGCGTTTTAGGTTTTTACCAACAATATTAATGAACTCTGTAATTTCGGTATTTTTGAAGTTCGGTTGATACTCCGCCGCATATGCAGTGCTTCCTATCATTAGGCTCAGTGTCAAACTCAGGCACAATACTAGTGTTTGGCAAGACCTGAAAGGCCAACTTAATCTCATAAAAACATTACCTTCATTGTCTTAATCCCTTGGAATTTCTATGCTCAGTGGAATGCGCTGTTCGTTTCTAAGCACTTGAATACTGAGACTTGTTGCGCTATTTAGCAAGCCAACCGCCTCGAGCGCTTGCGAAGTGTCTGAAAGAGTATAACCATTTAGCTCAGTAACTATATCACCTTCTTTTAAGCCCACTTGTTTAAATAAACTAGGGTCCTTACCTGGCGACACTCTATACCCTACTGGGATACCATTTTGTAAGTAGGGAGTTAGGCGAATGAAGTCACTGAAACTTGCGGGCTCTTCGGTTATGCGTTTCTTGATGCTGGCTATGTCGATATCGTCATTTTGACTTGGTCCGACAGGTGATGCTTGCCCTCGACCGGCGGTTTGTCGATTGTCGCCATTGATTGCTTGATTTTGTTCTCGTAGTTTATTTGCTTCGTCAAAGTCTATGCCCTCAAGCATTAAGGTTTCTCGCGCTACGCGATTTTTAATAATGACTCTATCTGCATAGATTTTGTCTAAGGTTACTTGCGTACCTTCGATTTTATCGCCAATACCGTAAGTGTTCTGGTTGTTTCTATACTCAATGACTGCTGCGCCTGCACTAGGAGTTGAACTTGCAACGACCCCAGCTAGTATCAAGTTGAGTTTAGTTTCTGGCGCGTCGGTGACATCTCGCTGCACTGCAAGCTGTGGTTTCGCGCTGGCATCTCCAAATAAGTTAAGATTTAAGAGCTGATTGAGCTTGGTCTTGGTGTTTGCAGGCATAGCTGTGGTGGTAGTGTGCGTTGTGGTTTGGCTTGAAGATACTGCTGCTTCGGGTTCAGGGATAAGTTGCCACGTTAGTTTGGCAGCAAATGCAATCAAATAAAGCGCAAGCACGAGCACTATCGCCAAAATGATCTTCTTATCATTTTTTTGATAGAATTGTAGCGCGGGCGTTAGGTTAAGTTTATCGATTGTCATCTACGTTTGTGCAACATCCATGCAAACAGTTAAGAGGCTAATCATATCTAGTGTAGGGCTTATGAACAATAGCCAAAGAGCAATGTGATAAAAAATTCACAATATATTGACAACAACTAAGAGCGAAAGTGCAAAATAACGTATACAAGCTTAATACTGCCCTTTTAAGCCTAGTCAAAAACGAGGACACCCAACAACATGACTAAACGAGGACACCCAAACCCATTATCGGAACGAAGTGAAGTTGTTCGCCTCGATAAATGGGTATGGGCAGCGCGCTTTTGTAAAACACGCTCCATAGCTAGGGAAATGATTCAGGCTGGTAAAATAAGTTATAATGGTCAGCGGACAAAGCCAAGTAGAGCGGTGGAGTTAGGTGCTAAGATCAAAATTCCCAGCGGTTTTGATACAAAAACTGTGATCGTAGAAAAATTGTACGATAAGCGTCAGTCAGCTGCTTTAGCGCAAGCGCTATATACTGAGACACAAGTAAGTATCGAACAGCGAGAACGAAATGCCGAGGCTAGAAAGCTCAGCGTATTTCATAGTCCCCGGCCAGATAGCAGGCCCGATAAAAAACAGCGCCGGCAAATAATTCAATTTAAAAATCAATAGAAGGTAAGCATTTCCATGACCGATAAGCTAACACGCTTTTTGTTCGAAGATCGAGCAGTACGAGGTGAAATTGTTCAACTAAGCGATAGTTTTCAGGCAGTACTTGATTCACATTCTTATCCTGAATCAGTGGCTAGATTGTTGGGTGAACTTATGACAGCGGCTAGCTTGTTAACAGCAACATTAAAATTCAAAGGTGAAGTGTCGCTGCAAATTCAAAGTGAGGGGTTTATTAAATATGCCGTTATTAACGCGACCCACGACCAGAAATTACGTGGGGTTGCGCGATGGGATGAGAGTATAACTAGCCTTCCGACGTCCTTTAGTGACTTGTTTAGCAAAGGGGTGCTGGCTATTACGCTTGCACCTCAAGGTAAAGAGCGTTACCAAGGCGTTGTCGGGCTTGATCAATCAAACCTAGCTGCTTGTTTAGAAAATTACTTTTTACAATCAGAACAACTGCTTACAAAAGTATATTTGGAGACAAAATTAGAAAATAGTGCATCCACAGGGGGGATGTTATTGCAAATTGTTCCGAAAACTAGTGAGACTTATCAAGCTGGCGATAATACTGATTTTGAACATTTGGCCATTTTAGCGGATACCACGACGGCCGATGAGCTGGTAGAGCTTGCACCGCAAGCATTGATTCATAGGTTATTTCATGAAGAGGATATCCGTCTTTTTGACTCGCAGGATGTTAATTTTGAATGCGATTGTTCAAAAGCGCGCAGTGCACAAGCGCTCAGAAATGTCGCTAAATCTGAGCTTTTAACAATTATTGAAGAAGATGGCAGCATAAAAATGGATTGCCAGTTTTGTCATCAGAAATATGTGTTTGACGAAGTTGATGTTGAGAATATACACGCTGATAACTTTAGCGTGTTTGATGAGCCAGGGACGGTCAAACATTAGGAAGCCTTGGTTTGGGGACACCCAACTCGTTAGTTAGGGACACCCAAATCAAAAGTATCAAAACTACTTCTGCCGGTGCTTAAATGTATGATTAGCCTTGTAGTGAAGCTTGAGATAAAACCCAGCAACTAAACCGCCATCTTTGTGATTGTAGAAAGACAGTTTGCCCGCATGACTTTCTATGATCCGCTTTGTTATAGCTAGGCCAAGACCAGAGCCTTGACTGCCTCTAGCTCTGTCACCTTGTACGAAGGGGTCAAATAAAGTTTCGATTTGGGTGTCCTCTATGCCGGGGCCGTAATCCCTCACCCCACAGAAAACTTGCTCTGTTTTCGGATTGTAACGCGTCTGGATCTTAATTTTAGGACTGCCATATCTAAATGCATTTTCGATAAGGTTATCAATTACTCGTTTTATCCCAACGGCCCTTAATTTTAAAAAAGGTACTTCATTCAGTTCTAAGCTGATTTGGTAGCTACTATCAATTCTTCTTGCTTGCACCAACTCATTAACCAAGTCATTAATATTTACCATTTCTAAACTATCGGGTTGTTCTTGTCGCGCATAGTCGATGAACTGATTAATAATTCCGTTCATATCTTCAATATCATGCTCTATCCCATGCTTTATCCAATCTTGGTCATCGGGGAGCATTTCGCTAGCTAGGCGGATTCGCGTGAGAGGGGTTCTTAGATCATGAGAGATACCTGCGGTCATAAGCGTTCTGTCTGCTTCAAGCTGTTTAATATTATGTGACATGTGATTAAACGCTTTGGTTACCGATACAATTTCAGTGCTACCTTCTAGTGTAAGTGGTTTAGGAAACTTCCCTAAACCGACTTCTTTCGCAGCTTTTTGAAGGGCTTGTAACGGTTTATTTAGTCGCCGAACAAACAACCATCCTCCGAGGACACTCAACGCTCCAATCACGATGAAATACATGGTAAGTGGGGATAGTTCCTCTTCGCCAACTCCTACAAGGGGAATAGATATCCAAGTATCGGTATAGCGAGAAGGGCGCACCCAGACGACATATTGCTTGCCAGTTTTAATTTTTACCTCGGTCTCTGTGCCGAGTTGCTCTGATACACTTTTTGCCATAAAACCATAGAAGGTTGCGTCAGACAAACCCGCATGCATAGCGCTTACAGGAGTATGAAAGCGGATACCAGTGCGCTTGAATAAATCGAGCTTCTCCGCATCAGTTAGGGTGTCCTCGTCATTGACAAATAGTGTGGCAACTTGATTGGCGACTAAGGTGTTAATTTGACTATAACTTGGGCTAATAAAGTAGTGAGCGATGGATAAGTAAGACACCACTTGATTGATTAATAACAGTAAACCTATTAATACAATTGTTTGGGAAAAAGTGCTCTTAGGGAAAAAACGCATTATAAGTGGAGTTATACACCCTGACCATCTGGGATAAAAACATATCCTAAGCCCCACACCGTTTGAATGTATCGAGGATTGGTAGGATCTTCTTCCAACATTCTGCGTAAACGAGACACTTGAACATCAATGCTTCTTTCCATTGCGCTGTAGTCTCTTCCTCGAGCCAAGTTCATTAGCTTATCGCGAGATAGGGGCTCTCTGGGGTGGCTTACGAGTGATTTTAGTACTGCAAATTCGCCACTCGTCAGAGCCATAGCTTTACCGTTATCAGTCATTTCTCGTGTTGCAAGGTTGAGTGTAAATGTACCAAAACTAACAAGCTGCTCCGCTTGTGAAGGCGCGCCTGGCGCCTCGGTAGTTTTGCGTCGCAACACCGCTTTTGCTCTTGCTAATAGTTCACGAGGGTTGAAGGGTTTAGGCAAGTAATCATCAGCGCCCATCTCTAAACCAATGATGCGATCTACCTCATCTCCTTTTGCCGTTAACATGATGATCGGAATTTCATTTTGCTGTTGTCGAAGTCGTCTACATATAGAAAGCCCATCCTCGTCAGGAAGCATTAAATCTAAGACAATAAGGTGAAAGTTCTCGCGTTCAAGCAATCTATCCATTTGTTCGGCATTGCCAGCACTACGCACCTGATAGCCTTGCTCTACTAAATAACGTTCTAAGAGAGAACGTAGACGCATATCATCATCTACAACTAGAATTTTTGTAGTTTCCTGACCCATTTTTCACTTCCGATATTTGTGATTCTTAAAGTGTACATCACTCTAGTTAAGCTGACAGGTTGGATATTGTTACAATATGTAAGTTATTTATCTGCCACCCAATCCATCTGATAACCTGCTCGTCGTTTTTTATCAATAAGTTCTTCGATTAGTGGGGTTAAGATGAGCTCCATTGCTAGCCCCATCTTTCCGCCGGGTACAACCAATGTATTGACCCGAGACATAAATGCACCGTCAATCATTTGCAATAAATACGTGAAGTTTACGTTTTTCATTTCTCGCCTAAATCGAACCACCACGAAACTTTCATCTTGAGAAGGTATTTCACGTGCACTGAAGGGGTTTGATGTATCAACAGTGGGCACGCGTTGAAAATTGATGTGGGTACGAGAAAATTGTGGGGTTATGTAATGAAAATAATCATCGAGACTTCTAACGATACTACTCATTACAGCTTCACGGGAGTGGCCACGGTCAGTCGTATCTCTTACTATTTTTTGAATCCACTCTAAGTTTACAATGGGAACCATGCCGACTAAGAGGTCGACAAAGGCCGCTACGTCGGTATTTTCGGTTCGTACGCCGCCGTGCAGACCTTCGTAGAACAATAAGTCAGTGTTTTCTGGCAAATCTTGCCATGGAGTAAAAGTCCCCGGCATTTGATTAAAGGGTACCGCTTCATCAAATGTATGTAAGTACTGCCGAAACTGACCATTACCTGAATCAGAGTACTGTCTAAAAAGCGTCTCTAGCAATTCAAAATCATTCGCTTTTGGACCAAAATAGCTAATATGTTTACCTTGTTCCTGGGCTTTACGAATTTCTACTTCCATTTCAGGTCGCGTGAACCGATGAAAGCTATCGCCACCAACCGAAGCTGCATTAATTTCCAAATTCCGGAAGATATGCCTAATAGCATTGGTGGTAGTCGTCGTTCCAGCACCAGAGCTACCGGTGATTGCAATAATAGGGTGTTTTACTGACATAGCTTTTCTATTTGGTAAGCGGCTCTCTTTTATATGCAACTGGCGGGAATGGGTCAAGACCTTTTTCTCCTACCTCTTTATCGGGACACCCAAACTTTGCGATCTCTGGGCTTTCTTTGTTTACGTTTGTTGGGTGTCCTCGCTCAGCTTTTTTAGGTTGCTAACAGGAAAAGATAAAAACAAACTTAGGTACAGCTTACCGACGGTTTCATCTTAGTTAGGATAATCGGATGACATATCCTAGAAAACACCTCATCAATTTAAAAGAGACGCAATTTTATCATTGTGTGGCACGATGTGTGCGCCGAGCCTATCTTTGCGGCCGAGATCCAATCAGTGGACGCAGCTATGAGCACCGCCGTTCCTGGGTAGAAAAGCGTTTACTTCTTTTATGCGAAATCTTCAATATAGACGTTTTTGCTTATGCAGTAATGCACAATCACACGCACATTGTGTTGCACGTTAACTTATCCGAAAACAACGCGTTAAGCGATTCAGATGTGCTGAGGCGATGGGGACGATTATTTAAATTAGAACCTATTTGTATCAATTATCTTAAAGCCACAGAAGAAACAACGTTTAGTCAGTTTGAACAAGAACAGATAGCACTTATTGCCAGTAAAATAAGAGAAAGATTAAGGTGCATTAGTTGGTTTATGAGCTCGTTGAATCAGTATATTGCAAGGAAAGCAAATGCAGAAGATGAATGCACGGGAAGGTTCTGGGAGGGCAGGTTTAAGTCCCAGGCCTTACTTACCGAAGAAGCTATATTGGCATGTATGACTTACGTTGATTTGAATCCAGTAAGAGCCAATATCAGTTCGCGTCCAGAGAGTTCGCTACATACTAGTATTAATAGACGCTTACGTATTACAAAAAATATACCGAGTGCTCGATTACATCCCTTTGGTAGCAAAAAAAGACTGCCGGAAAGAGGTTTTTTAGAAGATATTCCACTTGTAAGATATCTGGCCCATCTGAACGAAATTGCGAATGCAAAACGAAGTCAAAATAGAAAGACGATTCGTTTTGGCGATCTTTGTTTTAATCAGGACTGGATAAAGCGGTGCCATCAATTTGAGGAAGAGTTTTCTTATGTTGCTGGGTCATCGGACAAAATGCATTCGTTTAGAAAACAAGTGAGGGGGCAAATATGCGCCCCTCAACTAGCAATTTTATCTAACCCTTGAGGTCCTGTTCTCGTTTAATTGCACGAAACGCAATGTCTTTTCGGCAGAACATGTCTTCCCAACTTATCTTTTCTACAATCTGATAAGCTTTCTCTTGGGCCTCAGATACAGTATTCCCGAGTGCAGTTGCGCATAACACTCGGCCACCTGATGTCACTACATGAGAGTTTTTCATGGTAGTGCCTGCGTGAAATACCTTACCTAAATCTTCAGAAACATCATTTAAACCCAAAATCTTTTTGCCTTTGCCATAACCGTGAGGATAACCACCCGCGGCTAAAACAACACCTACAGCAGCTCGCGGATCAAACTCGATTTGGGCTTTGTTGAGCTCACCTTTGCATGCGAGGACACACAACTGCGCTAAATCAGACTTCAATCTCATCATAATAGGCTGGGTTTCAGGATCGCCAAAGCGGCAGTTATATTCAATAACTTTTGGCTGTCCTTGATTGTTAATCATCAGGCCTGCATATAAAAATCCTTTATATGGCGCTCCCTCTTTTTCCATTCCTGTCACGGTAGGCTCAATAATTTCTTTCATCACTTTATCGTGAATAGCTTGCGTGACAACGGGTGCTGGTGAATAGGCTCCCATGCCGCCAGTATTAGGACCCTCATCGCCGTCATATGCTCGTTTATGGTCCTGGCTTGTAGCAAACGCTAAGGTGTTTTTACCATCTACCATTACAATAAAACTAGCTTCTTCACCGTCTAGAAACTCTTCGATAACGACTCGGCTTCCTGCGTGACCAAATTTGTTATCGGCCAGCATATCGTTAATCGCATCAATCGCAGTTTGTTCATCAAATGCGACTATCACACCTTTACCGGCTGCCAGCCCATCGGCTTTTATAACTATGGGTGCGCCTTTCTCCTTAACATAAGCAATTGCGTTTTGGATGTCCTCAAATGTTGCATAGTCACCCGTTGGTATTTGATATTTTTTTAAGAAGTCCTTCGTAAACGCTTTGGAACCTTCAAGTTGAGCCGCCTTTTGTGAAGGGCCAAAGACCATGAGGCCATTTTCTTCAAATAAATCAACAACACCTGCTACAAGAGGTGCTTCAGGACCTACGATAGTTAAATCAATTTGTTCTTTTAGTGCAAACGCTAATAATGCTTGATTGTCATCGCTGGAAATCTCAATGTTAGTAAGTGTAGGCTCAAGTTGAGTGCCTGCATTTCCTGGCGCAACAAATACTTGGGAGACTTGAGAAGACTGTGCGGTTTTATAGGCCAAAGCATGCTCTCTACCGCCATTTCCGATTATCAATACCTTCATTTTGTTGGGTGTCCTCAAATATTTGCTTAGATTAATGTTTAAAATGGCGCATGCCAGTAAATACCATGGCCATATTGTGTTCATCAGCTGCAGCGATCACTTCTTCATCACGCATCGAACCGCCTGGTTGTATAACGGCGGTAATGCCTGCCTCTGCCGCAGCATCTATACCGTCTCTAAATGGGAAAAAAGCATCAGAGGCCATTACACAGCCCTCAACTTGTAGGTTTTCGTCAGCCGCTTTAATACCTGCGATTTTTGCAGAATAAACACGGCTCATTTGACCTGCCCCTACACCAATAGTTTGCCCGGACCTACTGTATACGATGGCATTTGATTTAACATATTTAGCGACTTTCCAGGTGAACATCAGATCTTTCAACTCATCTTCGTTGGGTGTCCTCTTGCTCACCACGGTGAGGTCGTCAGCTTCAACCATACCAAAGTCACGTTCTTGAACCAGCATTCCGCCATTAACACGTTTAAAGTCGTTGCCGTCGGTGAGTTGTCCATACCAATCGCCGCACTCTAGCAAGCGTACGTTTTGCTTTTGCGCGACAACATCTTTAGCGCCATCGCTAACCTTTGGAGCAATAATGACCTCCACAAATTGTCTTTCGATAATTTTTTCAGCGGTTTGGGTGTCCAACTCGCGGTTAAACGCAATAATCCCACCGAAGGCTGAGGTAGGATCGGTTTGGTAAGCAAGTTCATAAGCATCGGCAATTGAATCGCTAATGGCAACGCCACAAGGATTGGCATGTTTTACGATAACGCAAGCAGGTTCTTCAAATTCTTTGACACACTCAAGCGCAGAATCAGTATCGGCAATGTTATTAAACGAAAGTGCTTTGCCTTGAAGTTGAACAGCGCTCGCAACAGAGGCTTCCTGTATATCATGCTCGACATAAAATGCTGCGTTTTGATGGCTATTTTCGCCATACCTTAGCTCTTGTTTTTTCTTCATTTGGATATTTAACGTACGCGGAAACGCACTATGTTCGATGTGCTCTTCATCGTCTTCATGAGCCACATAGCTGATTTGCTTGCCCAAGTAGTCAGCAATCATGCCTTCGTAATTAGCGGTGTGTTCGAAGGCTTTAACGGCGAGTTCAAAGCGGCGTTTGTACGAGCTAGAATTACCATTATCTTTTAATTCTTGCGCAATCGCATTGTAGTCTTTTGGGTCAACGACAATCATCACATCTTTATGATTTTTAGCAGCGGCTCGAACCATAGTTGGGCCACCGATATCGATATTCTCAATCGCATCTTCAAGCGTACAATGCTCCTTTGCCACGGTATCTGCAAAGGGATACAAGTTAACCACGACAAGGTCTATTGCTGCAATTTCGTGGCGCTCCATTATACGACTATCTATGTCTCTGCGGCCTAAGATTCCGCCATGTATCTTTGGATGCAGTGTTTTAACACGCCCGTCCATTATTTCTGGATGTCCGGTATGTTCACTTACATCTTTTACTGTAATCCCAGATTGGCGAAGTAAGGTGGCAGTGCCGCCTGTTGACAAAATTTCAACGCCGATATCGACAAGAGTTTGGGCGAATTCTACGATACCAGTTTTGTCAGAAACGCTTAATAAAGCGCGTTGAACAGAGCTTGTTTGCTGCATGATGTTCTCGATAGCTAATGAAATAAAAAGTTTGGGTGTCCTCGCATGGGCCGACCCAATACACTGTGTGGAACACAAGTGATGACTAGCCCAGAGCAACGCGCAACCAATCGCAGGTTTGTATTGAAACAATATGATGGCTGAGCTCTGGAGTTTGGGTGTCCCGCACGGGGCGGTATGATAACAAAAAAGAGCGCAATAATGCGCTCTTTATTTGTGTTCTTGTGTTGCTTTATTAACCTAGGCCGTATTGCTTCAATTTCTTGCGAAGCGTGCCGCGGTTGATGCCCATAAGATTGGCAGCGCGGGTTTGATTACCACGAGTGTAGGTCATGACTTCTTCAAGCAATGGTGCTTCAATTTCCGCTAAAACTAACTCATACAAGTTATCGATATCTTGGTTATTCAACTCTTTAAGATATTTGTTGACGGCTTGTTTAACAGAAGAGCGCAAAGGCTTTTGCGCTTGAGCTTGTGATGGTGTTGTTACTGTAGTGGTGAATGCTGATGTTAGATTTTGATCAAACATATGTTTTACTGCTCTCTTATGTTTTGCTTAACGCTAGGCCACATGGTTAAAATCTTGCGATTTCTCATGTAGCGATGAAAAATAATCGGTTAATACAGATAGTTGCTCGTCGGCATGTTCTATCGCATTAAACGTCCGACGAAATCCCCTTGATTCGTCATGAGTTGTGACATACCAACCCACATGCTTACGCGCAATCCTAACGCCTGAATACTCTCCGTAGAGGTCATATAGACCTTGCATGTGCGTCAGCAGCACATTGCTTTGCTCTTTCACACTGGGTTTAGCCAATGCTTTACCGGTTTCCAAAAAATATTGAATTTGTTGGAATATCCACGGGTTTCCTTGTGCAGCTCGTCCAATCATGATGCCATCGGCGCCGGTATATTGTAGTACCTGCTGAGCTTCAAGTTCATTGGTGATATCGCCATTAGCAATAATGGGAATATCCACGGCTTGTTTAATGGCTTTTATGGTGTCGTACTCCACGGGGCCTTTAAACATGCAACTTCGAGTGCGTCCATGAATTGCGAGCGATTTAATTCCGCTGTCTTGCGCTATTTGCGCTATTTCAATGCCATTTTTATTATCAACGTCCCATCCCGTTCGTATCTTAAGCGTAACGGGCACCTCAACAGCGTTAACGACCGCATCTAAAATGCGATGCACCAACTGAGGGTCTTGCAGCAACGCTGAACCAGCCAATTTTTTATTGACTTTTTTAGCCGGGCATCCCATGTTGATATCAATGATTTGTGCACCATTTTGCACATTGAGCTCGGCCGCTTGCGCCATGAGCGCTGGCTCACTCCCCGCAATCTGCACAGAACGAATACCCGATTCGCCCTCATGATTCATACGATTCATTGATTTCTCGGTTTGCCAAACTCTAGGGTTGCTCGATAGCATTTCTGAAACTGCTAAGCCAGCCCCCATTTTTCTACATAACTCCCGAAAAGGACGATCGGTAATTCCGGCCATTGGCGCAAGGATCAAATTGTTCGATAACCTGTATGGACCTATCTGCAATTGACGCATGTTTTATGTACCGAGATTGCCTACCCGTCTTTAGGGCGGCGTATACTACGTTTTTTTGAGTAGTTTGAAAAGGTTATTTTTTAAACAAAAGCAAGAAAAATGGCTTGACTATTTGGCTTTTATCAAAGATTACGACGTCCTACCAGTCGCACCCAGTCGCCTTCTTGCGCTACGGGCTCAAAAACGAAATCTTTCTTATAATGACTTAACACTTCGTCGGCTTGTGAAAATAAAATACCAGACATAACCAAACTAGCGCCTGGTTTACAATAATTGGTAATGACTTGATGCAAGTCTTTTAATGGTCCAGCAAGGATGTTTGCCATAACAATATCAACTTGAAGTTGTGGCTGATGCTCAGGTAAAAACAGTTCTAGTTTGTCGTTTACCCCATTGTTTTTGGCATTTTGCTCACTGGCGAGCAATGCTTGGGGGTCTATATCAATACCGATGACCTTTTTGGCACCTAATTTTAATGCAGCGACAGCTAAAATCCCGCTACCGCATCCAAAATCAACGACTGCTTTGTCTTCTAGAGCTTGTGAATCTAACCATTTCAGGCACAAGGACGTTGTTGGATGAGTTCCGGTACCGAAAGCGAGGCCAGGGTCTAGTTTTACATTTACCGCATTTGGTTCGGGCGCATCACGCCAGCTAGGGCAAATCCAAAGTCGTTGGCCAAATTGCATGGGATGAAAGTTATCCATCCACTCGCGCTCCCATTCTTTATCTTCTAACTGGTCAAGGACATAGTGAAAGCTATCTTCAAAGATTGATTGGGTTTGTAACGCACTAATCACCAGACTTAAGTCTTCATCTGCCTCGTATAGCCCAATGACTTGGGTATCGGGCCACAACAAGATTTCACCTGGTTTTGGTTCATATACGGGCGTGTCTTTAGCGTCAATAAAGGTGACTGCTTGGGCGGCTAATTCAGATAACAAATCGCCCACATGCTCGGCATCGGCGGCTTTTACATTTATTTTAAGTTGTTGCCAAGGCATGCATTACCCTATTTAGTTTTTTTGTTCGTTTTGTAGCGCTTCAATCTTAGCCCAAATTGCTTCAGCTTCAGCGGTGAGCATGGAATAAGTCTTTATATCACCTTTACGCTGAGCATGCATTGCTTGCTCCAATTTTATGTCATAGGTTTTTCGTAACTTTTTAGTGGGATCTGATTTAAATAATCCAAACATGTTCTTGGTCTCTACAGTTGAAGTAAATAATTTACATAGGATTTAAGTGGAGTAGTCATTACAGTAACCGAGGCACAATTGTTCACCTTTAAGGCGGTGTTGATAAAATTTTGTAACTGTTCAAACTCCGCATCCTTACCATTTCCGACTGATTCAAGCCTTTCAAGCAGTTTGGTCTGTCGCTGTGACGAGGCATTTTTTAATTGGTGTAACTCACGTTTTACATAAGCCCGCCACTCAGCAATATAACTGCTCTCAAGCCGCTCAGGAAAACTCTGTAAGTCGTGTATATCGGCGTTCAAGTCACTAATATCCTGCACTCGGTCTAGCATAAAGCGAAGTATAAATAAGGTCTTCAAATCACAATTGTCTACATCGATGTTAGCCATCTTGTTGGCAAGCATGGGGACACCCAACTCGTTTATGAATTAATGCTTACTTATACTGCTTAAAAATCGATTTTAGATTGTTTGTTAAAGCGGCTTTTTGATCTCGGAATAAAACGGCTGTCATGTTGGGTGTCCACAAAACCCTCCATGTATGAAACTTTTGGGTGTCCCCGTAAAGTGGCTGTATCGTAAAGTGTTCCAAAAAAGTTTGGGTGTCCTCGGAGGAGGGGCATAAAAAAACCGGCTCGTTTTATGGGGCCGGTTTTCTGTGTGTGGTGTCGATTATTTTTCGTTTTCGAGTTTCTTTTCTAGGTAGTGGATATTGGTGCCACCGTTAAAGAAGTTCTCGTCTTGCATGATGCGTTGTTGTAGCGGTACGTTGGTTTTGATGCCATCTACCACAAGCTCGTTTAATGCGTGGCGCATGCGTGCGATGGCCTCGTCGCGGCTTTCGCCGTAGGTAATGAGTTTACCAATCATCGAGTCGTAGTAAGGCGGTACGGTATAGCCAGAGTAAATATGAGACTCCCAACGTACGCCTAAACCACCTGGTGAGTGAAACATATTTATCTTACCAGGGCTTGGAATGAAGGTATTTGGGTCTTCAGCGTTTATTCGGCATTCAATCGCGTGACCGTGCACACGGATTTGTTCTTGTGAAATTGATAAAGGTTGCCCGGCGGCAATGCGCAGTTGCTCTTTTATCAAATCAACACCGGTGACCATCTCAGTTACGGGGTGCTCAACCTGAATACGGGTATTCATTTCAATGAAATAAAACTCACCATTTTCGTACAAAAACTCAAAAGTCCCCGCGCCGCGGTAATTAATCTCAATACAGGCTTTACGGCAGCGGTCACCAATTTTATCCCGCATTTGCTGCGAAATACCTGGCGCTGGCGCCTCCTCGACTACTTTTTGATGACGACGTTGCATGGAACAATCACGCTCGCCTAGGTGAATCGCATTACCTTGGCCGTCTGCTAACACCTGAATTTCAATATGACGTGGATTTTCTAGGTATTTTTCCATGTACACAATATCGTTATTAAACGCAGCACCCGCTTCCTGTTTCGTTGCGCTGATTGCTTGTTCTAGCTCTGCTTCATTGCGCACCACGCGCATGCCGCGACCACCCCCGCCACCGGAGGCTTTGATGATCATCGGATAACCAATGCGTTTGGCAATGGCGCGGTTTTTCGTCATATCGTTACCAAGTGGGCCATCTGAGCCCGGTACACAAGGTACGCCGGCTTTACGCATCGCAGCAATGGCCGATACCTTGTCGCCCATTAAGCGAATAGTCTGTGCGGTCGGCCCAATAAATACAAAACCACTTTTTTCGACAGCTTCGGCAAAGTCAGCATTTTCCGACAAAAAGCCATATCCTGGGTGAATCGCAATAGCATTGGTCACTTCAGCTGCGGCAATAATACGCGGTATATTTAAGTAGCTTTCAGATGCTGGCGCGTTGCCAATACAAATAGATTCGTCGGCTAACAAAACATGTTTTAAGTTTCTGTCGGCGGTGGAGTGCGCAGCAACAGTTTTGATACCGAGCTCTTTACACGCTCGCATGATACGAAGGGCAATTTCACCACGGTTGGCGATTAGCACTTTATCTAACATAACAATGCCCTTTTTTATTCAATAACAAACAGCGGCTGATCAAACTCTACGGCTTCTTGATTGCTAACGAGTATTTCTTTTACTACGCCATCAGCATCCGATTCAATTTGATTCATCATTTTCATCGCTTCGATGATACAAAGGGTGTCGCCTTTTTTCACAGTTTGACCCACTTCAGCAAATGGTTTCGCTTCTGGGCTTGATGAACGATAAAAGGTACCGACCATAGGTGAGCTAACAACATGACCAGATATCGCTGGTGCATCGGCAACTACAGGTGCAGCACTTGGAGCGGGAGCAGCAGGTGCCGCTGCTGGTGCCGGTGCTTGTTGTGCAACATATTGCACAGCTTGTGCAGATTGTCCGCGATGAATTCGTACTGACTCTTCGCCTTCGGTGATTTCTAATTCAGCGATCCCTGATTCTTCAACCAGTTCAATGAGTTTCTTGATTTTTCTAATATCCATGTTGTCGCCTTATTCTTTTGTTGTATGTTGTTATGTTCTGTTAAAAATATACTTAGTCGCCGGTAACAAATGCGTCTACCGCCAGCTGATAACCTTTTGTGCCTAACCCAATAATTACGCCTTTAGCAATATCTGATAAATACGAACTATGGCGAAATGACTCTCGGCTGTATACATTCGAAAGATGCACTTCTATAAAGGGAATGCTTGTACCTAAAAAAGCATCGCGAAGGGCAATGCTGGTATGCGTAAATGCGCCCGGATTAATTATGATCCCCGAAACTTTTCCCACTTGCTGGTGTATGCAGTCAATCAATGCGTGTTCTGCATTTGATTGAAAACAGCTTAATTGAATATTTTTTGTCGCCGCATACTCGCTTAATTGGGTTTCAATATCAGACAAGGATTGAGAGCCATACACTTCAGGCTCACGAGTCCCTAGTAAGTTTAGATTTGGCCCATTTATTAACAGTAAGTTCATGTAAAGCGCGCTTATTTGTCAGGAAAATGCGGTCATCGTGCAAAAGCTAAACGAAGTGTCTAATATTTCAACAGGATGAAGCCTTGTTTCCAAAGGATTTATTTATTTGGTGAAAATAACACACTTTGCAGCATGTTTTCAGCAAATTACTGGTCTAATCAGCGAAGTTAGCTAAATTGTGATTAAAATTTGAAGTCATGTATTTATAGCAAAAATGTTTATGGGGTTTTGTAAAAGGGTCTGGTATTCAGATACCGATACTTTCTATCCTAATTTGGTGCATCCGGAACACACAATGAACGACTACTCTGAGCAGTATAAGTAAGCAAGGCGATTACAAATTAAGCATTTCTATATTCTTGCCGATATTATTCTTAATACCGCTAACGTTCGATATTTAGCGCGATCATGCACACGTAAGCAAGCAGGTTAGAGGGTTGCCATTATTACTTCTTCAGATGAACTTTCCACTAAATACGGTAAGGATTTAAAAATTCTTATAAAGGCGTGGGCAAAAGCGCGCGTAAAATGCGAGATAGCACAACTAGAAAGTTTCTCGCGTTGTTTAAAGAACACTTCACACAACTATAGTGCTTACACTGTATTCACACTGCAACAAACCTTGCAACTAATGCAAAATATTTGTGGCGAAGGTATACGAGGGAGTAAAACCCTTCCCATGGTAATTAGCGATGTCGATATGCTAATGAATCAACTCATTCGCTCCAATAAACTCGAATCAGACCCTTTTTTGGATGAGTGCAGTACGTGTCCCAAACTCCTAAATCATTGCGCTAGAGAACCTTCTAATTGCGATAGTTCCGAGTACCAAAAACATCGTCCTATCAAGATAGCCATCATTGATGATGAGCAGTCGGTTGGCTTGTCAATGCAAGCAACACTTGAACAATTTGCATTTGACGTCAGCTATTTTGATTCCATCAGTAATTTTGAAACCGCCTTGCAAAGCCAAGCACCTGATTTAGTTTTATTAGATGTGGTGATGCCAAAAGTAACATCAGAACAAGTGTTCTTATTTGCTAAACAATTGTCTGAGCGTGGAATAAAGGTGATTTCTTGCAGTAGTTTATTTACCTTCGACACTCGTTTAAAAGCGGTGCGGGCAGGAGTTAGCGATTATGCAGTTAAACCAATTAATCCTTATTCATTAGTCGAGAAAATCTCTCGAGCATTGAAACGAGATGTCAATAAGGTGTACCAAATAGTATTACTCGACGACCAACCATCAACGGGCGAGTTTTATCAGGCAGTATTTTCGCAAGTCGAGGTTGATTTCCACTTTTTTAGTTCAGCAGAAAGTCTGATCGCAGCAATGGAGTATTTACAACCCGACTTATTTTTACTTGATCGAATAATGCCCAGCGTCAACGGCCTCGAAGTTGCGGCAATGATACGCCAAGATGCAAAATATGATTTTTCACCTATCGTCTTTTTAACCGCCGATGAACAACTTGATACTAAACTGAAAATTGTCAGCCGTGGCGCGGACGATCTTATTGCAAAAAACACACCTGCTCCTTTGGTGTTACAACAGGTCTTGGCACGATTAGAAAGAGCCAGTTTTATTAAGTCTTTTGTGTCAAAAGACCCGCTCACTGGGGTACTTAATCATGGTCAAATCGTAGAGCATGCGAATCATCAAATTCGCATGAACAAGCGTCACTCGACAAATTGTACCTTAGTGATGCTCGATGTTGATCATTTCAAACAAGTGAACGACAAATATGGGCACTCAACGGGTGATTTAGTGTTAAATGGATTAGGACAGTTGTTAAAAAGCTCACTCAGAGATACCGATTTTGTGGGGCGTTATGGGGGTGAAGAGTTTTTACTTTTATTTATCGACTGTAGCAAGGAGCAGGCACTTATTAAAATGAACAGTATTCTAGAGACCTGTTCAAAGATGCAATTTGTGCAGAGCAAACCCGAGTTGCGGGTAAACTTTAGTGCTGGGGTTGTAGCATTGGAGCAATATTCGGTGTTGTCTGAAGCCATTAGCGAAGCGGACCGGCTGTTATATTTAGCTAAGCATGCAGGGCGAAACCAAATTGTAACTTAATTGGTTGATATCTGCCTCTATGTTAATGGCTTTGTAACCTTAATAAATTGAAATACCTACAATGAAAATAGCTAAAATAGATAGCTACAAACGCATCCCATTGCCTTTCTTCTCAACCGCTTTACTCAGCGCTAAGCTCATCTTCTCAAGCGGGAAGGTGTTAGACGTTGCACCTATCTCTACAGCTGCCTTTGGCATGCCGTAAACCACACAACTTGCTTCATCTTGCGCCATCGTAATAGCGCCCGATTCTTTGAGCGCAAGTAAACCCTTTGCACCGTCTTTACCCATCCCTGTTAGCACGGTAGCAATGGTGTTACTTCCAGCTACTTTCGCTAAAGATTGAAACATGACATCTACGGCAGGTTTGTGACCACTCACTAATGGGCCGTCATTCAAACGTATCCGATAATCTGCACCATGTCGAATCACTTCTAAATGTTTATCACCAGGGGCAATGTATACATTACCGGGTAACAAACGTTCACCGTCTTTTGCCTCATGCACATTGACCCGACAAATGCCATTTAAGCGTTCAGCGAATGAACGTGTGAAACTAGGCGGCATGTGCTGAGTTACCACAGTAGCGGGGAAGGCTGGTGACAGCTTTTCGAGAACTTGGCGAATGGCTTCTGTACCACCAGTAGACGCGCCAATGCCCACAATGGTCTCTGTCCCTTGATAACTTAATGGAATGGCGTCGCTACTGGCTTTACTTTTGCTGCGAGCTTTGGGTTTAGAGGCTGCCGCAATTTTTATCTTCTGAACAATTTCTTGTTGATATTCTCCAATGCCGCGAGCAACGTCTAATTTAGGTTTTGCTATAAAATCAATGGCGCCTATCTCTAGAGAACGTATTGTCGCATCTGCGCCCTTTTCCGTAAGGGTGGAAATCATCAATACCGGAGTAGGCCTTGCTTTCATTAAGCGGTCTAGAAAGGTTAGACCGTCCACTTTTGGCATTTCAATGTCTAGGGTAATGACATCAGGCTGAAGCTTTACCACCATGTCTTTTGCAATAAATGCATCAGGTGCACAACCAGCTAATTCAAGGTCGGGGTCTTGATGAATAATTTCGCTTAATAAGCTTCGAATAAGCGAAGAGTCGTCTACTACAAGCACACGTATGGGCATGCATTACTCCAAAAAAAGCTAGAAGAAATCAATATCACCAGATGCAGGCGTTTGATTGACCTTAACGCGGTATTCACTCTCACGATCAAGGATGGTGGTGTTATGTAAGGCTTTTAGTTTGCGTACTTTTACTTCGCCGGTCAGCGGGAAAAAATAGATTTTTCTTGGGAATTCACCTAACAAGTCACTAGCGGTTACTTTTAAATTTTCGGTTCTTAAATACTCTTCAACAAAGGCTGCATTTTGTGAGCCTACACTATTGAGTCTAAGCTGCTTAAGTACATTGCCGCCTCCGAATACTTTTGCCTCCAATCGTGATTTTGATGCGCCCAACTTGATTAAATGGTTAACCAACACCTCCATGGCATACACACCATAACGGGCAGAGTCGGAATTGAAGTTCACTTCATCTTTGTTAGCCGGTAACAAAAAGTGGTTCATGCCAGCAACCCGTGTAATTGGGTCGCGTAAACAAACAGAAACGCAGGACCCTAAAACCGTAACAATCATAGTCTCGTCGCGTGTTGCGAAGTACTCGCCGGGTAATATTTTTACTGCATCGGTATTAAAATTTTTATCGAAGTAGCGATTAGGTGCGAGGTGCTCAGTAAAATAGGCTGTCATGTTGTGCAGCCTTTGGGCTGATACACGGTTTTACCTAATGGTTTGAGCAAAGAGCTAACATGGGAGAAGTTCTCAGAGTGTCCCGCGTAATAGTAGCCATCATTGCGCATTTGGCCGATTATTTTCTCTAATATCTTCAGCTGCGTACTCTTATCGAAATAGATCATCACATTGCGGCAAAAAACGATATCAAAGTCATTAGGTAATGACCATTTGCTGTCCATTAAGTTGACCTTTTGAAAACTAAGCAGTTGCCGTAATTCAGGTACCACTTTTACGCTTCCTGCATTCGCTCCCGTACCGCGATGAAAAAATCGCTTTTTAAAGGCGCTTTCCATGCCATCGGTTTGCTCAGATTTATATACGCCAGCGCTCGCTTTTTGCAGCACTTTGCTATCAATATCCGATGCGATAATACTCACCGGAATGTCAAACTTGCCTAAGGCCTCAACAGCGGTCATCGCAATCGAGTAAGGTTCTTCGCCGGTAGATGATGCTGCACACCAAATTTTTAACGGCCGCTTTGCCGACTGAATCACCTTTTTCAAATGTTCAAAGTGATGTTGCTCTCTGAAAAATGAGGTGAGATTAGTCGTCAGCGCGTTGATAAACTCTTCTTGCTCATCAGCATGTGAATCTAAGTAACGTAAATAGGTTTGAAAATCTCTCAAGTTTAAAGTACGGATACGCCGCGAAAGGCGGCTATATACCATTGAGTCTTTACTATCAGCAAGGTTTATCCCCGCCAACTGCTTCAGCTTAGCGCGCACAACCTCAAAGTCGGCGCGCTTGTATGCGAATTCAGTAGACTCTCTGCTTGAGACAGCCATGCCTTAGAAGCTCTCCCATTCGTCTTCTTCCGACGTGGCTGGGATCGCTTTTCGGCCTTTAACCGCCGCTGGGCTGCTGCTCACCGAAGGGAGCTCTTCAAACTGTTGCGATAGTAAGTCAGGCTCTTTATTACTCACTTTGCTCTGAACGTCGGTATCGCTTAGTTTAAACGTGCCCACGCGGGTGTTGAGATCAGACGCTTGTGAACGCATGCTCTCAGCGGCTGCCGCGGCTTCCTCTACCAGTGCTGCGTTTTGTTGTGTCATCTCATCCATTTGCGTGACCGCTTTGCTTACCTCATCAATACCACTGGCTTGCTCTGCCGAAGCAGCCGCAATTTCAGACATGATGTCGTTAACGCGCTGAATCGAGACAACAATTTCTTGCATGGTATCGCCCGACTTATTCACCAAGGTATTCCCGCTTTCGACTTTATTCACCGAATCTGAAATTAGGTCTTTAATGTCTTTCGCTGCGTTTGCAGAACGTTGTGCCAAGGTGCGCACTTCTGATGCGACTACCGCAAAGCCTCGACCTTGTTCCCCTGCTCTAGCAGCCTCTACTGCTGCGTTTAGCGCCAGAATGTTAGTTTGAAAGGCGATGCCGTCAATCACGCCGATGATATCGGCAATTTTTTGCGCTGACTCATTGATGGATGCCATTGTGGTAACCACCTCGCTAATGAGTTGACCACCATTTCCAGCAACTTCCGAGGCCTGTGAAGCTAAGCTGTTAGCTTGCGTAGCATTTTCAGCATTTAAGCGAACCGTGCTGGTGAGCTCTTCCATACTTGAAGCGGTTTCTTCAAGACTAGACGCTTGTTGCTCAGTACGAGTGGATAAATCAGCATTACCCTGGGCAATTTCAGACGATGCATTGTTAATTGTATCGCTAGCGCCGCGGATTTGACTAATCACACTGACTAAGTTCTCGGTGGTCGTATTACAATAATTCTTAAGTTCCTCAAAAGTGCCTTGATACTGGCTTTCAACGCGTTTGGTTAAATCACCCTCAGATATTGCTAACAGTACCTGGCTGACTTCATTTAAGCCAGAATCGGTGGTTTGCATAAGCTGATTTAAGCCTTGTGCAATGGTCAACATAAAGCCTTCTTTGTCGCTTTCATCAACACGTTGGCTGAAGTCACCTTGCACACTAGATTGCACGATGTTGGCAATATCTTCTTCCGCCATTTTTTCTTTTGTTCTGTCTAACCATTCTACAACTGAACCAATACGTTCGCCGTTTTTATCTAAAATAGGACTTGCGGTTAAACGGAAGCTACGTGTTCCGACTTTGATGTCGCTGATATGCTTTTCAGTTAATCGCTCAAGCATCCCTTTTTGATGTGCAGGGTCTTTATGGAAGCGATCCATGCTGCCACCTAAAATTTCATCTGCAGAGAAGTGCGGCATTACTTTACGTAAATCAGCCTCTGCGCCTTTAAGCATGGTTTTAACAGAGCGGTTCATGTAAATGATGTTGCGATCTGCATCTGCAATCATCACGTTGGTGCTAGTGCAATCGAGTGATTCGAGAATGCGAGCAACGCGGCGCTCTTCTTCGTAAATCTCAGTCATATCATGCCATTCAACACTGTTACCTAAGTCGTTTCCATTTTCATCTCGAATCGGGTTAATCATTAAGCGGAATGAGAAACCACCTAAGTTCAGTTTCGCTTCATGTACCGTTTGCAACTTGTCGAGTACTGCATGTTGATGCGCTGGGTTATGATGGAATGAATCAATACGTGTGCCAATGAGTTTATCAGCATTAAATTGTGGTAGGTCTTCGCGAATTTTTGCTTCGCATTTTTTAAGCATATTGCGCGCAGAGTCGTTCATGTAAACAATAACACGGTCTGAATCAGACATCATAAATGCGGTAGAGCTAGTATCGAGTGCTTGTTTTACCTTATTCGCTTCAACCGCCACAACGGCTGCTTTCTCAAGTTCTTGCGCGAGTGCTACTAACTCTTGCTCAAGGACACCCATTTCGTCTTTGCGATTTGCGCTTAATTTTACGTCAAATTTGTTCTCGGAAATGTCTTTGAAGGCGACAATCAGTCTTTGTGCAGAGTTGATCACAGAGCGTACAATGATTATGCCGGTTACAAGGCTTACCAGAAGCAAACTTACAATGATTATTAGCGTAGTGAATCTTTGAGTGCTTAAATCACCGATACGCTCCTCGATAATATTAGTTAGGGAAACAACATTATCATCGTGTAATCCATAGAGTTCGTCGATGATGTTCGAGTAGCGATTAAAATATTCATTGCTATTGTAGACTGGTGTGGAGGCATTTAGAATCTCAGCTTCTGTAATTTGCTGCAATTGGTCTATTTTGCTTTTAAGCTCAGTAGCTATTCGATACCCACTTTGAAAGCGAGGGTCAGCCTCTGATGCAGAGAGCATGTTGTATTCAAAATCAGTAAGCGGCGATTGGATATTGTTCAAATAGGCCCTTACCTGACTTTTTTGCTCGCTTGTAATTACGTTGCCCGACAAAATTCCCGCGCCTGAGCCTCTTATTTTACCGAGGTTGTCTGCTAAACGCGGTAGGTTTTGGAAGTTAGCAATAATTAAGTGGTAACTCGCTGCCGCGGGATCGTAACTTAGCAAAAAATGCTTTGATAGCTCAGAGATAAGTAGGTCAGCATCAGCAATCATATTAGAATGAGCTGTGAAAGATTCTACAGCGGAATATTGGCGTGAAGATACATTTGACTTTATGTTATTCCATGTTTGTTCCAAGGCACTAAGGCTACCAACCACTGCATTACTGTCGGTGCCCTCGGTAATCAAATTACGAACGTTACGCAGTTGTTGATCGACTTCAGAGGCTTTCGCACTCAAGGCTGATGCAGCACGTGAATCGCCGCCAAATACCTTCGCTGAAATTCCTCGATGCTCAGCCATAACTTTTTTTAGTTTTACCACCGCGCTTGTTGGCTGGATACCCCTTAGCTCTATTTGCGAAGATGCTTCTGTGTCGTTAGACAACTGAGTGTAGTAAAAAGTCGGCAAAGCCAAACCAGCAACCGAC
>CAZUON010000007.1:0-99338 GCA_964621345.1 uncultured Glaciecola sp.
TGAAGTCCTGCAAATTCAACAACGAGTGTTTAGCGCCAGAAGAAATGTTTTATCGATAGACAGGGCGATGCTCACTCAACATGTTGATTTGTCTCTTGCCTTGGGAGGAGACTGGCAGTGATGAATAACAACTCCTTTTTAAAAAGTGACTACGAAAAGTAATGAATAAAATTTGCCGCGAATTAGCTTTTATATTTTTTTTAGTTTGCCCTTTGTTAGGTTTGTCTGCGTGCTCTATGATAGGTGGTACAGCAGAGTTTCCATCGCGCGCATATCAAACGTTTTCTTGGGATACTGAGTCTATAGATGATTTTGAGAGTGAGTACGCGGTTGAGCGCTCCACCATCGTTAAAATGTATGAGCTTACGAGGGCGTCTTTGCTAGAAAAAGGGTATGAGCATCAGAAGATTGGAGGGAGTTTTCTTGTCACTTTTTCTATTGGAGCAAATGCCCCTAAAGATAATAGCTATAGCCCACTGGGTTACTTACAGATCGAACTAATTGATCGAAATAGTCGAGAAACATTATGGCGTACCTATGCAAAAAAGACGCTCAATGATTTACGTAGCGGTTCCGGTGAAGATGATATAAAGAGCGCAATAGATAATATCTTAACAAGCTTACCCCCTAATAAGTTTTAAACAAAAGGCCACAGGAGCCACATTGTATAAATCATCTATGGGGGTACAATTGAGTGCTATAACAATTAAGAACAAATTACGTTTTTCGGTCAAACTTAATTTGCTATAACTTTTTGATGAAGCTCCTAAGGCTAATTTGAGAATCTTAATTGTCTTTTAAAGCCTCAATCTGCTTCTCGATTTGTGCTTTTTTGGCGGCATCTGCGTTCGCTTTTGCTCTGGCCATAGCTTCTTTTAGTTTCTCGGCTTTCATTTTTTCGTCGGCTTCTGCTGCTTTTTGTGCCTTAGCCGTTTCAGCCTTCATCTTGTCGTTAACATCTCGTTCAAATTCTTTATATTCGTCTTTATAATCTTCTATTGTGACGTTTTCACCGCGTTGACAATCGTCGCGAGACATTCCCACATATTGATCGCAACGCGCCATACGTTGCTGTTGTTCGGTCATTTCAATGCCTTTACTCATACAGCCACTGAGTGATAGAAGTGCTGTAATGAACAAAATTACGTCACGGCCTTTTATTAGGTATTTCATTGGTATGCCTTATAGTACAGATATCATTGGTATGTAGAGCTGCTAATAATGGTTCACATTCATGTTACCCTAGCTTTGCAAACCCAACATAACACCCAGGTCGTGCATATAACAGCTTACTGACTCTTATGTCGGAATAAAATTTGCTGATCTTGTGAACAACTTACTACTATTAATATAGTAAGGATGTCAGTTTTACTTTTTTCATCCGCAGCAATCATTTGCGCTGCAACTTATTAAGGAGTCCGCTATGAACCTTAGTCTGAACAGTTTATTAAATTTTGATATTGAAGCACTCAACGGTGATATTGGCTTTATCAAAGATGTTCTATTTGATGATCAAAGCTGGACAGTGCGCTATTTGAGCGTTGACACGAAACGATGGATGCCGCTTTCTAAAAAAGTATTAATTAGCCCAGTTTCCCTACAGTTATTGGATGTTGCCCAAGAGAAAGTACATGTGTCATTAAGCAAAGAAGATGTACTAAATAGTCCGTCGATTGATAGTCACAAACCTATTTCCCGACAGTTCGAGGAAGTGTTATTCGACTTTTTTGGGTATGGGTATTATTGGAACGGGATAGGCTTGTGGGGCGAGTTTCAAAGCCCGGCAGAGCTGGCACGGCAAGATAAGTTGCAAGAGGGCGAGGGCAAAAACGATCCCCCAAAAGAAAATCAAGATGCACACCTTCGCTCTATCGATGAGGTAAAACATTACGATGTAGTTGAGACGGATGGCATGCAAGGCCACGTTCATGATTTTATACTCGACAGCGACACATGGACAATAAAATACTTGGTATTAGATAATCGAAACTGGCTTCCAGGCGGTCGCAAAGTTTTACTCCCCCCTTCCTATTTAGACTCAGTAAGTTGGAAGGACCAAGCCGTATTTTGTGAGCTCAATATTGAGCAACTCAAAAGCATTCCAGTTTTTGATGACAGCCTCATAAATAACCAAGCATATTTGGCGTCGATTGAGGAAGTACTTAAGAATTAATTAATGTCACCGCATACACTTTGCTCTCATCAAAGCCTCTACCGGTTGTGGTAGGGGCTTTTTAGTTATTCCCTTGTTACAAATAAAAATAGGATGAACCTCCACCCTTATATATACTCTAAACATATATCTACGGTATGTTTAAGTTAGAAGTGCGAAGGGATTGGCTTATGATAAGTAAAATATTTGGCGAAATAATTACAAAACAAACCTTACAGACCCGTGCGAAAAGCTTAGGCTCAATTGGGCTGTGCGCATTTACTATTGTGGCTATTACATCGGCATTCGCCATGCAACAAAATAATGAGTTCCCCACCACTTCTCATGAATGTACCCAAGTCACCCTCGATGATATTGATGAATCACTATTAACGAAAGAAGAAAAGCTTGCTCGCTTAGATGTGTCGCTGAGCGACTCTATCGACAGTTACACAACATGCGTGAATACTGTGCAGCAACAGATGTCGGGCGGTGGCAGTGGCGGGAATAGTGGCGGCGGAGGTGGCACCGGTGAACAAGGCGTGCAGTCTGCCTCAGGTGGTGTCCAAAGCGCTGCAGGTAATGAGCAATCACAAGAAAAAAAGCAAATAGGCCAACAACAAAGCGGCGGTAGTCAAGCCGGCAGCTCAGCGGTCAAGCAAAGCCAAAACACCACAACAAACGTAAAACGTGGGGTACTTGCACCAAAAGATAATGACAGTATTATTTGTACACTCTTATATGAAGAAATTCAAAAGGCCAATGCGGATTCATTGGCGGGCTTAGAAAAACAATATCAGGATTATAAATGCGGAAAATAACTGCCTTGAGCTCGTCAGAGCAGAACTTAAAGAAAAATTTACCTAGCTATGGCCACAATGTAGTTAAAGGAGCGAAGCTTTCGCTTGTTTTGGTGGCCGGCATTTTATTAGGTGCATGCCAATCTAACTCAAGTAATTCGGATGGCCCTCTCCTAGTCGGACCGAGTGCACCTAGTATCCAGTCACCAGACGCTAACGTTGCCCTACAAAATGCGTCAGTATTTTTAGACGTCGCGATTCCGACCTTTGACCCTGGATTTCCCATGGATAAAAAGAGCGGCGAAATTGACTACGAAGAATTAGATGATGAAGGAATTTGGCCACAGCTAAGACGTACAGAGGCCAAGCTCTTTGCTGTAGAAACCCGCTCAGCATTGATGCGTGAAAAAGTATTTGGTTCAGTGGTTGTAGTGCCAGATGCAAGTACACCATCAGATCTATTTGTATTGGGTAAAATAGAGCACTCCGACAGCGAAGTGGTGGGTGCCAGTATTACTGTGGTAGATAGTTCGGGTGAGATTTGGGGACAAGAAGAGTTTGAACACGAAGTCTCACAGAACTTTTTTAGAGATCAGCGAAACAAAGGAAAAAATCCTTATCAGCCCATATTTGATCAAATTAGTAGCTACGTCGTGTCCTTGCTAAAAACGATGAATGCTGAGCAAAAACAACAGATTAAGAATATGTCGCTAATGCGCTATGCAAGATACTACAGCCCCGAGGCTTTTGGGCAATATCTTCAGTCTGAAATTAAACGCAAAAACGGACAGCGCTATTATAAATTCGAGTTAACGGGACTGCCTGATGAGAACGACCCTATGCTAGGGCGAATAGAAGAGCTGCGCGCACAAGAGTTGCTGTTTATTGATCGACTTCAAGACCAGTATGAAGTATTTGACGCACAAGTGGGCCCATCGTATCAAACTTGGCAAGAACAAACATTGCCTGAGCTAGAGGCTGCAAGAGCAGCTGCGGCAAAGCGTAACGCCAGTGCTGCAGTGGGTGTGGGTTTAGGAATATTAGCGGCTATTTTAGCAAAAAATAGCGGCTCTAGCGCAGGTCAAGTGGGTGCGGTGCTTGGTGGCATTGGTTCGGTTGTGGCAATCAACGAAGCGTTTAAATCAAACTCCGCGATGAAAGTACATAACGCGGTAATTGAAGAGCAAGGCCAAGCGGTTGATTTAAGTGTAGGCCCCACTGAGATGGAGTTTGAAGATAACACCATTGAGTTACAGGGCACGGCAACCGAGCAATACCTGCAGTGGAAAACGCATTTGCGCAAAATATTTGAGTTGGAACAAACACCCGATATTCAACTTTAGTGCAGCGTTGAGCAAAGTGGCTTAAACTGTTTACGGCGAAACGTTTCGCCGTCTTTTTTATGTCCCAAAATACAGGAAGTTAATATTGTTGGAGCCTAATACTCAAACATCCCCAGACGCGTTTATTCAAGAGCAACAGAAAAAACGAGCGGCGCAAGTTAAGCGCACTTTTTTGGTACTCGGATTATTGTGCGCCGCGGCGATAGTTATTGCGGTGGTATTGACGCTCTCGAGTAAAAAGAAAAACGAGACTCCCGGTACTGAGCCCGCTGAGCTCGCTCAGCAATACTCTAACGCTGAGCAAGAGGCTGCCAGAGAAGCTTTTAAAGTTGCGTTAAGGGCTTTTGATGATGACATCGCTCCGACATTAAAAGAGCTGCGTAATGCGCAATGGCAAGAAGCACAACTTGATGGCATTGAAAAGGCGAATTCCCGTGCGCTTGCCTTATTTGCTAATGCAGGCTTTGTGCAGGCGCTCGGCATACTTAACAAAACCACTGCAGATTCCCAAGCCTTAATCGAACAATGGCATCAAGCGTTTGCAAATAAGTTACAAGAAGCTTCATCGTTTTATAACTCAGGGCAAGTCCAAAAAGCCCGTCTGGCCCTTGCGCAGGCAGATAAAATCAAGCCAAATCATGAGCAAAGTCAGACCTTACGCGCACAGCTTGCGGCTTATGAAAATGTGCAGCAATACCTTGAACAACTCAAGGTTGCGAAAGTAGAAAATAACCTTGAAAAACAAGTCGCCTTAATGCAATCAATCATTGCTGCAGACCCCACACGAGGGGACATTAAACAACCATTGCAGCAAGCGCTGTCTAAACTTAATCAAAAGCGATTGGCATTGGCCTTAAGTAAAGCACAACAAGCACTTGCTAAGAATGATATCAGCGAAGCCAATACCTACATTCAACAAGCACAAATTATTAACCCTAATGCACAGGGTATAGCGGCACTTCGAGCAGAGCTTGATAAAAAAGTTGCCGCCCAAGGACTCGATGCTCTGCATCAGCGCATAGCCAATTTGATTGAAAATGATGCTTGGGCACAAGCACTCAAGGCAACCGAACAAGGATTAGCCTCATATCCAAAAGATGCGCAATTACTGCTGGCTCGGGAACGAAGTACTCAAATATTAGCGGCGCAGCGACGATTTGAAAGTTTCATTAGTCGCTCGCAGCGATTGTCTGATAGCGCAATTAGAGGCGCCGCTGAGAATAGCATTGCCAGCGCAATTCCTTTATTACCAGCATCAGCATCACTAGCGACTAGCGCACAAACACTGGCTGCGCTAATAGATAAATACTCTGCAAGCGTTGAGGTAACCGTGTTATCCGACAGCGAAACGTTTATCTCCGTAATAGGGACGGGCGTAGTAGGTAAAGTGAATGAAAAAACCATTTCCTTAAGTCCCGGTAAATACACGCTAGAGGGCAAACGTGAGGGCTTTAGAAGCAAGCGTTTGGACATTGAAGTGAAAAGTGGTACTCCCATGACGGTATCGTTGGTAAGTGATGAGAGTCTGTAAAGCGTGCTGCCAATGCCAGCTTTGCATAAGATAATTTATACAAAAGGATTTAATGCATGCAAATAGACGATAGGATCAAACAAGCCCAGCGCAAAGGTGCGGGGGGCTATTTATTAGGTGCACTGCTTACCGTTGTGGTGGTTGTATCGGTCTTATCTTGGCTTTTTCTGGTGCGCGGGTATGCATTTAACATAGGGCCACAAGATGCAGAACCACTGGCGCTTATATCGGTAGAATCAGGCACTGCATGGCATGTCGATAGAACGGTATACACCCTTGGCGGCACAGTTGAAGTCAGCGTGAAAGCCGACACTTTTGAAACCGCGTTCGTTACCATTACGCCAGATAGCCCGAGTAATGTTGAAGTGGTGCTACAACCGAGCCCGGCTATATTAACAGCAAACATTGATGTGCCTGGCGAAAGCAGTTGGTATGTTGATGATGAACTTGTTTTTGTAGGCAATGCATTAGAATACTCGGTAGCACAGGGTAGTTATCGCATTAGTATGATTAATCCTTTTTATGAACCATGGGAAACAAATATTAGCGCAAAACGCGCGCAAAGTATCACACTTGTACCTGAGCTTAGGGCTGTTCAGGGCACAGCAAATATCAATACAGTCCCATCAGGGGCAGACGTATTTATAAACAATGAAGCAGTAGGCAAAACACCTATAGCCGTACCTTTAATAGGCGGTAAGTATTCACTTACTGCGAGTTTAAAAGACTTCCAAGATATTAAAGATGAGATCAGTATTACCTATATGCAAGATACCCCAGAGCGAAATTACCAACTGCTTGCGGTGCAGTCCCAGCTCAATATATCGGCAAGCCCAAGCGGCGGCGTGCTACTGATTAACAACCTAGAAGAACTAGCAGGTATACATGCACTCGATGCAAAAACGCCGCACCGTGTCGAATATCGTAAACCCGGTTACTTTACTTTTGTTACGCAAATAACGTTGGCACCAAACGAACAACGAGACTTGAATATTGCATTAGAACAAGAGCTAGGCAAGCTCACAATGTCCTCAAACGTGGAGGCTAATTTATCGATTGACGGTGCAGCCCCGGTGCGACTCACTCAACAACAACAAAGTATTAATTTAGCGGCAAAAGCGACCCAGCTTCGTGTTTCTCGTGAGGGCTATCGGACAATAACACAAACTATCACGCCAAGTAGTAAGCGGGAGTTGGTACTCAATATTGAGTTACTGACAGAGTTTGAAGCACGGCGTAAGGAGGGGCGGCCGCTTGTTGCAAATCAAATAGGCATAAATTTATTAAGATTTAGTCCCGACGCCTTTGTTATGGGGTCTGCGCCTAATGAAACTGGACGCAGGAGAAACGAACATCAAGTCAAAGTTGATTTTACGCGCGATTTTTGGGTATCGGAAAAGGAGATCACGCAAGCGCAATATGCCGCATTTAAAGGACAGTCGAGCAAGAGCAATTTACCTCAAGCAGATATTACCTGGAATGACGCCGCGTTATTTTGTAATTGGTTAAGCGTGCAGGAGGGCTTACCGCCATTTTATCAGGTAAGAGATAATCAGGTCTTAGGTTATACAGCTTCATCAAATGGATATCGATTGCCCACTGAGGCCGAGTGGGAGTGGTTAGCGAAAAAAGCAAAACGCTCTAGAAGCACCGTTTTTGTATGGGGGAATCAAACTCGTATCCCGACCAACGTAGGGAATTTTGCAGACCAAAGTGCAAAGAACAATCAGTTAATCGTGCTTGATAGATACGACGATAAACAAGCTGGCGTGGCTGATGTCGGTAGCTTTAAAGCAGATCGAGTTGCTTTGTATGATCTAGCGGGCAATGTAAGTGAATGGACCAATGACTTTTATACCACAGCTTTACCCGATACTGAGCAAGTACAAGTAAATTACATGGGAGCCCAGCGCGGCACACAATATGTCGTCAAAGGTGGTAATTATGCTTCAGGCAGATTACGAGAGCTCAGAGCCGCGTATAGAGAGGTGGGTGAATCGCCCAAGCCGACCATTGGGTTTAGAATCGCACGGTACCAATAAGTATTGAAAATAAGCAGATTCTAAACAATACCGAAAAGATAGCTTTTGCCTAGCAAGAGGACAGTAACATGAAAAAATTTACCCGAGCGCTCTACTTTGCGCTCGCACTAATACTAGGGGGTACCGCCATAGCGATGGCGGTTCAAATTAGCTTAGACTCTCCTGCTACTTTACCGAGTGATATTTAATATGAGTGAACGTGCATCTAATTCAAACATGAATCCATCACCGGCGGTATCGGTGGGTATATTTTTAGGCATTGTGGCTTTAGTTCAAGTCTTTTACCAAGGCATAGTCAGGCCATTCGCGGATGCTGCAATTGCGGCACAAGGCAGTGGCGCAACAACCAATATTTGGGTTATTTTTAAGGATTTTGAACAACAGGCAAGTATGAGTATTGGCCTGTTCTGTGCTTTTTTAATAATTTACAAATATCAGCGCATCGTGTTGAAAGAAGAGCCTTTATTTACAATGGATTACTTGGCTGGATTTGGTCAAGTACAAGCCGTAAAAGTAAAGAGTCCAGAGCCTAACGAAGGGCCATCACAGGAAGCTGAACAAGATCACTTGCTTGCTAAAACTCAAAATAACAATGGGAATGGAGTGACAAGTGCAGATGAACCCTTAGATGTCAGTAAAGCGCTTGGCGAATTAGAAGCCAGCCGTTACTCGGAAAACTCATCTATGGCAACATGGATAAATTGCTTACGTCGGTTCAAAAACACCCAAAATGTACAACATGCAAGTCAGGCGATATCTGAAAGTATTGAAACCTTAGCCGCGCAGTTAGAGTCGGGTAACAGCATGATTCGCTACTTTATTTGGGCTATCCCGAGTATTGGCTTTATTGGTACCGTAAGAGGAATCGGCTCAGCCTTAGCCAAAGCAGAAGAAGCGGTTGCGGGTGATATTTCTGGCATGGTAGATAAGTTAGGGGTGGCCTTTAACTCAACGCTGGTCTCGTTGCTTATATCCATCGTTTTGATGTACTTATTGCATGTGCTCAACAATCGCCAAGACGAAATGGTGATTAATACGCGTAAAAACTGTGAGAAACATTTGCTTACGCGTTTGCATAACTAGGCTTGAGCGTTAATCCATGAGTATTTTCAAAAAACGCCGCGAGGAGGGCTTTAATTTAGCCTTTTTAGACGTTATGGCATGTGGCCTAGGCGCGGTTATTTTAATTCTCATCCTCGTAAAATTCAGCGCCAACACCGATATTCCTGTAGATGAACTCAATCGACTGAAAGAGGAACTGGCCGCAACTCAAGATATTGCCAGTGATCTACAGCAAAGTCTAAGCGAGAAGGAAGAGGCGGTTAGCGCGAAAAGTGCGACGATTGAACAGATACAACAACGTATAAACGCACTTAAAATAGAGCAAGAGTCGGTTACGCAGGCCTTAAAAGACGAAATCGCCGTGGTGGCAGATCTAGAAAGTGCCATTGCCGCTGCTGGGCCTTTAGTGGCGAATGATCCGATTCAAATAAAGGGTGCGGGAGAAGAAAACTACCTGCTAGGTTTAAAAGTGGAAGGCCAGCGCATTGGTATTTTGCTCGATATGAGCGCATCGATGACTGCAGAATCGCTGATTGATGTGATTAAAAATAAGGTGGGTTCTGATGCACAAAAACGCAGCGGCAGTAAGTGGCAACGCAGCTTACGCATTATAAACTGGCTATTAGCCCGTGCGCCGCAAAACGCCCAAATTACGGCAATAGCTTACAACGACAGTTCAGTCGTTTTGGGCGATGGCGTCAGTAGCGCGGGAAACTCCCAAGCGCTGACTAACATAGCAAAGGCCTCGGCGGCTTTAATCCCAAGTAATGGCACCAATCTTCAGCAAGCACTACAAAGCATGGCGAGTACCATGGGTAATATTACCGATTTATATGTGATCACCGACGGTCTACCCACTTACGTGAATGCCAACTCAGGCTTTAAAGAAAGCCGAAGTTGCAAACCCATCAAAGGCAAACAAGCGACAATTTCTGGCGAGTGCAGGGTCAGCGTGTTTGGCCACACGATGCGCGCCAATCCATTGCCCGGCGTTAAGACCAACATAATATTATTGCCCCTTGAGGGAGACCCAGCAGCTCCGGCGTTTTATTGGAGCTGGGCGGATGTCACTAGAGGCACTTTCATTGCGCCAGCGGGAACATGGCCATGAAAACGAAACGTTCCCCTATTGAAGTATTTAGCTTGTCGTTTTTAGATGTAATTTCATGTGCTTTTGGCGCGGTGGTTATGTTGATTTTGTTAGCGAGAAATGGCGACGACGGTGATTTTAATGATGTGAATCAGGTGTCTACATTGTTGCAGTCCCTAGCCCGAGCCGAGGCAAGCGTGGCAAGCCTAAAGAGCGACATCGACCAACAAGACAACTTACTTGAAAGTGCACAAGCGTCGAGCGCAAGCAACGCCACACAACTGGATAAGCTTGAGGCTACTGTTGCACGCGCCGAAAATGACCTACAAGCATTGACCGACAAAGCCAGTGGCTTAGAGCGCACAAAGGAGCAACGTGAACGCGCCGCAATAAGTCAAAACACCACACAAGTCAGAGATGAAGAGGTAGGGGGAATACCGGTAGATACCGACTATGTTATTTTTATTGTAGATACCTCTGGCAGTATGAAAGCGATGTGGGAAAAAGTGCTGCGAACTATGGCAGAAGTACTCAATAATCACCCCAGTGTGCGTGGGTTTCAGATAATGTCAGATAACGGTGAGTTTTTAATTAGCACCACCAGTGGTCGCTGGCGTAACGATACACCCGCGCAGCGCCGGACTATGTTGACTGCCTTGCGAACATGGGGAGGCTCTTCTAATAGCTCGCCGGTCGAGGGGATTGAGTCCGCTCTGCGGATTTATGGCCCAAAAACGAACTCACTTGCCTTATATGTGCTAGGTGACGATTATAGTGGGGGCTCTTATGATGCGACCTTAGCGAGCATTAATGCGCTTAATACGAACAAACGCAATGGCAAAAAGATAGCCCGCATTCACGCCATAGGCTTTTCGCGCTCCAATGGTCAGCTTACCAGCGATGTGCTCAAATTCTCTACGCTGATGCGTGAGGTTACCCGTCAAAATAACGGAACCTTTATTGCGCAATAGGGCTCTCAAATAGAATAATGCAATAGGCAAAGTCATTACGTATGCCCCGCAAACAATTTTATTTCACTGCGCCAAGCAATACATACTGCATACGAGCTAGTCTACACCAAGCTTGCAAACATAGCGGCATAGCAAGCAATGCGCTATCATTGCGCCAATTCGATTTTGGATAAGATAATTCTATGCTATTAAACGACGTGCTGCGCAGATTGCGTTATGCCCTTTCTTTAGACAATACCGCAACTATCAATGTTTTTAAGCATGTAGATTACGAGCTTGAAGAAAGCTATTTAAGCGCCATGATGCTCAAAGAAGAGCAAGACGGCTTTTTGCCTTGCAGAGATAAAACCCTATGTTTGTTTTTAGACGGTCTAATAATTAGTAAAAGGGGTAAAAAAGAAGGCGCTGCGCCTCCAGTGTTAAAGTCGGGTCAGCGCTTAAGCAACAATGATATTTTGCGCAAAATAAAAATTGCCATGAACTATCAGCAAGAAGACATGATGAAAATTTTACGCACCGGCGGTTTCCCGGTAGGTAAAAGCGAACTCACCGCACTATTTAGAAAGCCTGACCACCGCAGTTACCGAGTATGTCAGGACCAGCTTTTGCGTAACTTTTTGCAGGGTATGGTAAAAACTTACCGTCCAGAGGCACATAAGTAGCAGGTAGTCACAATCGATTAAACATCAGGCTAAACTTCAAACTAAGTACTAAGGCTGAATCCTGCTCAATGCCTGCTGGATGCACAATGTATGAATATTGGGCTGCATCCAAAGGTATCTCAATGCTACGGAGACGCTATGCCCATTGCTCTACAACGCGCGCGTATGTAATAGTTTACCTCAGCGTATGGATACGTGTTGACGTATATCAATCAACAAGTGATAACGATTCGCATTTTCGTTTATTAAATATTATACTGCGTTGATGCAAATACATATCGGCATTACACTGAGTAGTATTGTTCATCTTAGGGTTGAGGTGGCTTAAGAGGCTCGGTGTAAAGGAGGCAAGTAATGACAATTTGGGATTTACCAAAACATGCAAAAGGGCAGATTACTGGCTTAAATGCTTCTGTTAATTCTAACTTGGGTCAGCGTCTTGAAGAAATGGGTTTTGTAGAAGGTCAAATTGTTCAATGTATGAAGCGTACGCCTTTCAAAGGGCCTTTAGTCATTCAAATACAAGATTGTGTTTATTCGCTTGAAAAGGCACTTGCTGAACAAATTATTGTTTCCGCATCGCTTGCATCAGCTTAATTACCCTGTTACCTGCTAATACAAACGACCGAGTCTTGCTTCGTCTTATTTAAAGAGTTTCTTTTTTTATGCAAAAAATAGTGTTGGTAGGGAAACCTAACTCAGGTAAGAGTCTACTGTTTAATCAGCTTACAGGGCTTCGACAACGTGTTGCTAATTTTCCGGGTGTAACGGTCGAGCTAAAGTCAGGTAAGTTTGATCAATATGAGTTAGTTGATTTTCCGGGTACTTATTCGCTGCAGTCAATGTCGCAAGATGAATCTATTGCAGTTGATCAGCTACAAAAAGCGGTTGAATCAGAGCAAACCTCTTTAATCGTCTGTAATTTAGATGCAACCAAGTTAGAGCGTAGCTTAGTGTTTGCTTTGCAGGTACAAGCGCTAGCAAAAACCCATAATAAAGGCTGCATATTTGCCTTAAATATGATGGATGAGGTGGCGCGACTAGGCTTTGATATCGACACTCAGGCACTTTCAGAAAAGTTAGGCTCAAAGGTGTTTGCCATATCTGCCAAGACCTTAATTGGGATCAGCGAATTTACCCAAGCCTTAAAAAATATCGCAGCATCGCCCGAAACTGCTAAGGTTAAAGACACCGAAGTACAAGCGCTCTGTGCGGTAAAAGCGGCCAGCCAACTTGCTCGTGAGTTTGGTATTTCCCAAGATATTATTCTAAAAAAACAAAACACATTAGATAGCTTCTTATTAAATAGCGTATTTGGTGCATTGGCCTTTGCCGCAATTATGTTCTTTTTATTCCAAAGTATTTTCACTTGGGCTGCACCGTTAATGGATGCGGTTGAAAGTGGTATTGCTTGGCTTGCACAGCTTAGCACTCAAATGTTACCCAGCGGAATGTTTAATGATTTTGTAAATGATGCGATTTTTGGTGGTGTAGGGGCATTTTTAGTCTTTGTGCCACAAATCATGGTACTCACCTTGATTATTGGTCTTTTAGAAGACAGCGGCTACTTAGCAAGAGCCGCGCTGATTTGCCACAAACCCTTAAGTGTCTTTGGTTTGTCGGGGCGCAGCTTTATTCCGTATCTATCGGGTCACGCCTGTGCCATACCAGCCATTATGGCAGCCCGTACCATTGAATCGCCCCGCAAACGCCTTATCACGATGATGACAGTGCCCTTAATGTCGTGTTCCGCGCGCTTGCCTGTATATGCACTATTAATCGCAGTATTTGTGCCTAATGTGAGTTATTTAGGTGGCTGGGTAAACTTGCAAGGAGCGGTATTCTTTTTGCTCTATTTTGGCGGTATTTTAACGGCTTTGATCGTCAGCAAAGTGCTTAACCATTACGTAGATGACGCAAGCAATCAGTCCGATTTGCCTTTCATTCTTGAACTACCAAGTTATCGCTTACCTCATTGGCGCCCTTTATTTTACAAAACATTGAACAGCGCTGTGTATTTTATTAAACGCGCCGCGCCTATTATTTTTACTGTTTCATTGGTTATTTGGGTGCTCGGGTACTTTCCTGCAAATGGAGATTTACAGAATTCTTATTTAGCGATGATAGGCCGCGTAATTGAGCCAGTTTTCAGCCCCTTAGGCGTTGATTGGCGCTATGGCGTCGCCATACTGGTATCTTTTTTGGCTCGAGAAGTCTTTGTGGGTGTGTTAGGTACCTTATTTAATATTGAAAACGCCGATGAGAACATCACCGGTCTTAGCGAACAAATTCAAGCGGATGGTTTCACGCTGGCCTCGGGGATAGCGTTGTTAGCGTTTTACGTGATTGCACTACAATGCGTCGCCACGGTCGCAACGCTTAAAGGCGAAACTGGCAAAAATCGTTACTCATGGGGCGTGTTTGTTGCTTACGGTTTACTTGCCTATGCGTTAAGCGCAATTTTGTACGCCCTTCTGAGCTAGGTGAATAAATTTACAGATAAATACCTGCGTTGATACTAAAATCTACTCCAAGGCGTTTGTATCGCTCGCTTACTACATCGCACATTATATAATTAAGTGCTTAGCATTTACCTTATGGTCAAAATTCTTTACTCTAACTTATGTTGTATAAATAACCGTTACAGAGCCTAAGTAATGCCCCGTTGTGCCTTTTTAAGTACCGATAACCTTGAAGAATTTTTTGTTTACGATGACCTTGTTAAACCATTTTTACGCCGCTTAGGTTGGGCTGTTGAAGATGTGTCGTGGAAGAATAAGTATGTTGATTATAATCAGTTTGAGCTGGTCATTGTCCGCAGTACCTGGGACTACCAAGATGATCCAAGTGCATTTTTAGCTTGTCTAAAACGCATAGAGCAGTCAACGGCGGCCCTTGAAAACAGCTTTGAATTAATGAAGTGGAATTTATCAAAGGACTATTTGAAAGATCTAAATGCTAATGGCGTTAAGATTTTACCTACCTTGTGGCCCCAGAAATATAATGAGCAAGATATACGCGCCGCTTTTTCTCATTTTGACTGCAACAAACTAGTAATAAAACCATTGGTTAGCGCAAATGCTGATCATACCTATTTATTTACGCAGCAAGATTTACCGGCACTTAACCATAATCTAGAGGCCACATTTGAAGACCGTCTCTTCATGATACAGGCATTTGAGGACTCGGTTCAAAAAGAAGGTGAGTACTCACTTTTTTATTTCGGCGGAAAATTCAGCCATGCTATTTGTAAAACTCCTGCTAAAGGCGACTTCAGGGTACAAGAAGAGCACGGCGGTCAGCTGATCAGCGTCAAACCAAGCGAGGCAATGCTGGAATTAGCAGAACTAACCAACAAAGCGCTACCCACGCCTGCCCTATATGCGAGAATTGATATGCTACAAACCAAGGCAGGCTTTGCTATTATCGAGGTGGAGCTAATAGAGCCTTCATTGTACTTTAATATGGATGAAGACTCTGCCAGCCGTTTTGCACAGGTAATACACGAAAAATACGCCTAATATAGCTACCCAGCTGATGTAATGGCATTCAATGTCACAAGCCCAAGCAAAGAAAAGGAAGTGCTATGCCCGAATTTACCCACGACAGCCATTTAACTTTGGCCCTTGCCCAAATTGCGCCGGTTTGGCTTAACCGAGACGCAACGATTGATAAAGTGAAAGATGCGATGACAGAGGCTGCCAATAAAGGCGCATCTTTGGTTACTTTTGGCGAGTGCTTATTACCAGGTTATCCGTTTTGGCTTGATTTTACCGGAGGGGCTGAATTTAATTCGGCTAAGCATAAAGCTATTCATGCGCATTACCTAAGTCAGGCGGTGAATATTGAGCAAGGGCATCTGGACTCAATCTGCAGTTTGGCTAAAACCTTGAACATTGCCCTTGTGTTAGGTATTGCCGAACGAGCTAGCGACAGGGGTGGACACTCAATATATGCGTCCTTAGTCTATATAGACCAGCAAGGAGTAATCCAAAATGTGCATCGTAAGCTAATGCCAACCTACGAAGAACGTTTAACGTGGTCACCGGGTGACGGACATGGTTTGAAAACCTTTAGTTTAGGTAACTTCACTCTTGGTGCACTCAACTGCTGGGAAAACTGGATGCCTCTTGCACGCGCAGCACTTTACGCGCAGGGTGAAGACTTGCATATTGCGAGTTGGCCTGGTGGTGAACATAATACTCACGACATTACCCGCTTTGTTGCCAAAGAAGGTCGTAGTTTTGTGGTATCTGTTTCAGGTCTGATGCGCGCTTCTGATTTTCCGTCAGATACTCCCTATTACGAAGATATTGTAGCGAAATCTCCTGATATGCTTGCCAGTGGCGCATCTTGTGTAGCCGCACCCGACGGGACTTGGCTACTTGAGCCTCAAATAGGAGAGGAAGGGGTTTATGTCGTCACTATTGACCATCAGCAGGTGTTACAAGAGCGTCAGAACTTCGATCCTGTAGGACATTACTCAAGACCTGACGTCACACAATTACACGTCAACAGAGAGCGGCAGAGTACTGCGCGCTTCAAAGACTAGAAAAGAATAAAAGCTTAGCTATTTACTTAAGCTTGTCTGGGTCGAAGGTATGACCTAATTTGGCAGTCTTGGTCATTAAATAATGTTTATTATCTTTAGTGACACCATGGTCAATGGCTTTTCGAGACACCACTTTTATTCCCATACCTTCGAGTGCGGCGAGCTTTTTAGGGTTGTTTGTCATTAACTCAACTTGGCCAACATTGAGTTGTTCGAGCATGAGCTTACAAATGCTGTAGTCTCTAAGGTCGGCGTCAAAGCCAAGGTGTTGGTTAGCTTCAACCGTGTCAAAGCCTTGATCTTGTAATTGATAGGCTTTTATTTTGTTGAGTAAGCCTATGCCTCGGCCTTCTTGGCGTAAATACAGTAGAACACCAAAGCCGCCTTTAACGATATTCTCTAATGCACGCTCTAACTGAAATCCGCAATCACAACGGGTACTAAATAAAGCATCACCGGTTAAGCATTCACTATGAATTCGGATAGGCACCACTGAGTCTTGTTGCCATTCACCATATGATAAGGCCACATGTTCTTGCCCAGTAGCGGTCTCAACAAAACCATGAATAATAAAGTCACCATAGCGCGTGGGCAGTTTTGCTTGGCTAATAAACTCATAAGGGCTGTTAGGTGATTTCATGGGTAATTTGGTATTTCCAAAAGTTAAAAGTGCCAAGAGTGCCTTAAGTGGGGATAAAATTAATTATTACAAGCGGGACTTGTGAGCATTAACTATCCAATGGCGATTCTTCTTTATACGCGAGGTATTGTGCCAGAGGTTTAGGTTTTGCGATACAAAAGCCTTGGGCATAATCTACACCTAGTTTGCCAACTTGCACCATAATGTCTTTGGTCTCAACAAACTCAGCCACCGTTTTGATTTTCATGGCTTCGGCAACATCACGTATAGAGGTCACCATGGCAAGATCAATCTTGTCATTCAGGATATCACGAATAAAATTCCCATCTATTTTCAAAAAATCGACGGGCAAGTTTTTCAAATAACTATAGCTTGAAAACCCTGTACCAAAATCATCAAGAGCAAAAGTACAACCCAGCTTTTTAAACTCTTGCATAAAGTCTACCGCATCCTTCATCCTTATAATGGCCATGGTTTCGGTGATTTCAAAGCACACTTTATGATGCGGGATATCATATTTTTCGAAGGCGTTTAACAAAAAGAACCTAAAATCGTCGTCTGATAATGCAAAGCCCGACAAATTAATATTCACCTTTCCTAAATGCTCAATATGCTGTCGATGACTATTTAACCATGAAAAATAATGTTCAATCACAAACTTGTCAATGTGGTGGCTTATGTGAGCCTTTTCTGCACTAGGCATAAAGAATTCAGGTGCGACTAAGTCTTTTTCTTGTGTTCGCAAACGCAATAGTATTTCGTAATAATCGAGATCGTCTGTTTGCGCTAGCGGGCGGTAATGTTGATAAAACAGCTCAAATGCATCGTCTTTTAGTGCATTTTTGACTTCAGCTACCCAATATAAGTCCCGTTGGTAACTAGAGTGCATACTCATTTCTGGAGAGTACACATGAATTTTTTGGCGGTCGTTTTCTTTCGCAATTAAGCAGGCTGTGTCGGCAAAAGAGAGTAACTCTTCTCCGCTAGGAATGCTTTTGTCGTATGCGGCAATACCAATACTGATACTTTGACTAAAGATATGTCTGTCCCACTTAAATTCAAAGAGCCTGACTTTGTCTAATAATTGATTGGCTAATGCATGCAATTCATTTGTTTCTTTAAACTCGACCAAGAGGCCAAATTGATCGGCGCTTAGGCGGGCAAATGGGTAGCGGTTAATGACCACATCGTAAAGTTCATGTGACAGTTCTTTGACAAATACATCACCGGCAGAATGGCCGCAGGTGTCATTAATTACTTTGAATTGGTCTACATCTAAAAAGACTAAAGCAAAGTTATCATCATTATCTTCGTATTGCTCGATGGCCTCGTTCATGACCTTTAAAAAGTGACGGCGATTGTACAAACCGGTCAGTTGATCGTGAGTGTTGAGGTACTGTAGATTAATTTGATGCAAACGGCGCTCAGTGATGTCAAACAAAGATCCAAACTGCAACGTATTGTCTTGTACTTTTTTCAACTGTGCAGAAATACTGAACCAAAACTCACTGCCGTCGCTGCGCCTTCCCTTGACTTCTTTACCGAGTACGGTTTGCTGTATACTGAGTTCCCCGAGTAATAGGTCTGCGTCTTTTGTGTTCGCAAAAAAGCTGGATAAATGCGGGTGAGTGCTTAAAAAACTCTGACTATCGCTATAGCCAAATAACGAGCAAATTGCTGGGTTAACATGAATCAAATCACCGTTTGGCTCTGCTGTATAAAGACCTTCAGCGGCATGTTGGAACAAGTCATTGTATTGTTGCAAATGATTAATTTGTTCCATTTGCTTTAGACTGTTTACCGCTTGAATCGACTGCTCTCGGCTGATAATGGCAACACCGATGAGCATTACCCCTAAGCACGCGAATATAAACGGATAAGGTGCAGAAAAGGATAAATGGCCGGTATTGTTGAGTAACATAATCAACTCGATAAATCCGACAATTCCCAGTGCTATCCAACCCGAAAAGTAGATAATAGCACTGCGTAAATCAATGCTTTTTCGGTAAATAAAGGTCGCGATTAGCTTACTGACAAAAAACAAACAAGAAAATATGATCAAGCTTATAAGCTGATAAAAGTCATTGAAAATGAAAATGCCTAAGATTGGAAATAAGAGCAGCACATAGTGAGCACGCAGCCAAATCCTAGAGACAGGCTCAAATACAATACGCGTTATTTTAATTGCGGCAAAAAGAGTGACGGTTAGACTTATTGCTGTGAGTTCTGCCGCAAGTGAAGGGATCATAAATAACATCGGTAATACACCCTCGGTCGAGAGCATAGTGGTCATCGCTGCGGTAGAAAAAACACAGAACCAAAATCTTGAAGGGGCATTACGTAGGATATAAGTCAGTAAAAAATATGTGGCAAGTAATGCGAGCCCACCGCTCATAGCACCCAATAATATTAAGCGAACACTTGCTTGCGCGGTATAGGCCTCGGCTTGCCATAATTCAATTGGTACGGTTGAAAAACCGTCATCTTGAATTTGTAAATAAAGGGTTAGCGTGCTGGCGCTGCGGGAGATAAACGACATTTTAAAGCCGTTGCGACTTAGGTTTGCGCTGCTGCGGCTATTCTCTTGTAATCTTGTTGATTGCACAATGCGCAGTTGTTCGTCGAGCAAATACGCCTCGGCCCTATCGATGAAAGTATTTCCTGCAACTAGGGTAAGAGGCCGGTTGCTATCTGAGGCATTCTCGATGTTAAAGCGCAGCCATAACGAAGCGTTATCAGGAATGTTGACGATTTCTTGATGTTGTTGCCAGCTTGCTTGCTGCATTAAATCAGATAACAGTAAGTTTTCTTCGGTAATTAAAAATTGTGCGTTGTAGGTAACGTTGATTGAGGTGTCAAAATCTGCGTTGACGGTATTGTTGCCCTCGCTTATAAAGTCTTGCTCAGCATTTACAAATGTTGTACTGCCAATGGCAATTAGTATCAACATAATTAAAATTGAGAACACTGCAAATAAGTTTAAAAAAAAGTTTCGGGTCATTATTATTGCTTCAACCGCATAAAATGATAAACATCGAGCTTTGATAATAGCATAAAATCATAGACTTACACCTAAGACCTCTTTGCAATATAAAGAGATTTTGTCAGTCAGCTTTTGATAGTGATTAAGCTGTGGGATTCGTGTAATTAGTTATTTTTGATTATAGGATTTTGCGGCTAGATCATGTAACTTTGAAGTACCAAACTAACAATCACGTTTTAATACGTTACAACGCAATAAGCGCATCAAGGTAAAGATAATATGTGGAGAATCAAGCAAATAAATTTCAATGCCTTTTCGCGGGAGGGGCATCGCGTAAGCTGTTTTGTGTTGGTTCTAGTGACCCTTTTTCTAAGCGCTTGTGGAAAGCCGATGGCAGCTGGGGATCCACAACAAGGGCAAGATAAATCTGCGCTTTGCGCCCAGTGCCATGGTAAAAACGGTATTTCCATTGTGCCTATTTATCCTAACTTAGCGGGACAAAAAGAGCAGTATTTAGTGTTAGCCTTACAAGCTTATCGTTCTGGTGAACGGGTGAATATGGCAATGACACCTCACGCGCGCAAACTAACGGATGAAGACATTGCAGACTTAGCTGCGTTTTACGCAAGGATGGATCCTGCGGGAAGTGGCCTTGTTAGTGATGCCCCCAAAAGAGCAAACCAATAATGGCAAGTAGCCGAGCCGGCCGACCTAAGAGTCAGATAAAACGCGATGCAATCTTACATGCGGCGGTAAAACTGTTTCTTGAACAAGGTTACAAGCAAACTTCTATGGAGGAGGTCGCTAAACATTCAGGTGTCTCAAAGCAAACCATATATTCTCATTATGAGAGTAAAGATGCGTTGTTCTGCGCAGGCATTGCTGCTAAGTGTGATGAGCACATGATTAAGATTGAACAACTCGCTAATCACGATGCCTCTTTAGAAGCTGCGCTGAGGCATATTGCTACACGTTTTTTAGCACTTTTTCATGATGAAGATGTGATTTCTATGTATTCAACGGTGATTGCCGAGGCCAGAAACACACCCCACGTCGCTAAGATATTCTACCAAGCAGGTCCGCTTGCCAGTATTGATGCGTTGTCGGCGCTCTTGTTTAATCTATGCTCTGATACCTTAAGTAAGCAAAACGCACGTTTACTCGCGATTGATTTTTATACCTTAGTCAAAAGCGACTTACACACCAAAAGTTTAATGAACTTGGACTTTCGACTTAATGCTCAGCAGTGTGAAGACCACGTGAACGCAGTTGTGAAGAAAACCTTATGCTTAAAAAGATATTTTTATGAAGAGCGATGACACGCATACATCCCCAGTATCGAAGCTTCTTATTCAAGCTAAAAACAAACTAATTTGTAGTATTGAGAGTAAGCAAGTATCTATTCCCAATAAAGATTAAGGTCAAAACAGATGTATACCCTTCACCATTTGATGGATTCGCGCTCAGAACGTATTGTTTGGCTGTTAGAGATGATCGGCGCTGAATATGAAATAAAGGCCTATCCTCGAGATCCACAAACCAGCCTTGCACCTGAGGAATACAAAAAGTTGCATCCTCTAGGCTCAGCCCCTTTACTTGAACACAATGGACATATTCAAGCCGAATCGGGTGCGATTTGTGAGTATATTGTGCAGCAAAGCGGGCAATCTGATTTATTACGAAGCAGTGATCCAGCGGCGCATATTGAGGTTCAGTTTTGGTCGCATTACAGTGAAGGCAGCTTTTTACCGCCTTTAGTGACCAGCATGGTCCTAAATAAAGCAAGAGAAAAAGCCAAGCCGTTTTTTGTGAAATTTATTGCCAACAAAATTATTGACGCGATTATGGACGCTTACTTTGCAAAGGTGATATCACGAAATTTAGCCTATGTAGAAAGCTACTTAGAGAACAAATCCTATTTTGTCGGCGACACCCCAAGCATTGCTGATGTGCAAATGTGTTTTGGCATGCTAGCACTCGAAAAAACCGGTCGCTTAAGCTCCTCACCAAATATGACAGCTTATGTAAAAAGGGTGGGAGCGTTGCCGTCTTATCAAGCTGCCATGACAAAAATGGCAGAAGCAGAAGCGCCTTATCGTTAACATTAGGTGTTAAGTGATATTCTTGGATCGGCGCTATTTAGCTGCAAGATAGTCTTTAATCAAACCAATAAAGGCCTCGCCATATCGGTCTAACTTTTTCTCGCCTACGCCAGTGATATCTAAAAATTCGCTAGGCGTTTGCGGGTGTTTACGTGTCATGTCGGCAAGTGAAGCATCGCTAAATACAACAAAGGGCGGCTTGTCTAATTCGTCGGCAATAAGTCGGCGTAAAGCCTTCAGTTTATCAAATAAGACCGAATCAAGATGAATGGGTACATACTTATCTTTTTTGACCTGTGAAACGGAATACTTAGGTACTGCCAGCTCAAGTTTTCTCTCTCCTCTCAATACCGCTCTTGCGGTCGGAGCTAAACACAAAATCCCTGAGCGCGTCATGTCGATATAAAGCAAACCCACGTGAATAAGCTGCTGAATAATATTATGCCAGTAGCTATCGCTTTGTTCTTTGCCAATGCCATAAGTGGATAATTTATCGTGACCAGCATCTACAATACGCTTATGTTGTAGGCCTCTTAGCACATCAATAAGGTGTTGCACGCTTGTATCTAAGCGCAGGCGGTACACACAAGAAAGCACTTTTTGTGCTTCTATGGTGGCGTCAAACATTTTCGGAGGGTCTAGGCATACATCGCAATTGCCACATGAGCTTTGGCGATAGTCTGCAAAATAATTAAGCAATACTTGTCTTCTGCATGTCTGTGCTTCGGCAAAGGCTTGCATGGCTTCAAATTTGTGCATTTCAACGGCAAAACGTTCGGCACTGCTGCCATCGGCAATCCATTTTTTAATTCTTGCGCCGTCGCGTTCATCATAAAGGAGCAAGGCTTCTGCAGGCATGCCGTCGCGTCCGGCACGGCCCGTTTCTTGGTAAAAGGCCTCTATACTGCGCGGAACGTCATGATGCACGACAAAACGCACATTCGATTTATTAATGCCCATACCAAAAGCAACGGTGGCCACCACTACTTGCAAATGGTCCTTTAAGAATTGCTTTTGTACCAATTCGCGCATCTCATTCTCGCGCCCTGCATGGTAGGCATCGCAACGAATCCCTGCTCGTGTGAGCTTTTCGGTTAAATCGTCTACTTTGGCCCGGCTATTACAGTACACAATGCCGCTATTACCAGCTTGTTGGCGAACAAAATCAACGACTTGGTCAAAGCCTTTGTACTTACGAAGCAGGTTGTAATGAATGTTTGGCCGGTCAAAGCCCCCTTTATGAACAAAGGCTTCAGGTATATTAAGCTGATACAAAATATCGTGTTGGGTGGCACTGTCTGCAGTTGCGGTAAGGGCAATGATAGGGACGTGTGGCAGGGCGTGTTTAAGCATGCCTAATTTCCGGTAATCTTGCCTAAAATCATGGCCCCAATGACTTACGCAGTGGGCCTCGTCAACGGCAATGAGGCTTATATCACACCTAGCAATTAGGTTTAAAAAATAGGGCTGTAGCATTTTCTCTGGCGCAACGTACAACAAATCAATCTGATTGCTTTGCAGGGAGTGAACCACTTGTTGGGCACGTTCAGGCGTGAGGCTAGAATTAAGATACGCCGCCTCAACGCCTAATTCACGTAATTGCTGGACTTGGTCTTGCATTAAAGATATTAGGGGTGAAATGACGAGCGTTACGCCCGGTAACACCATTGCAGGCACCTGGTAACACAACGATTTACCGCCGCCAGTGGGCAGTAGGATCAAGCTGTCATTGCCTTTTAGCACCTGCTCGATGACGTCAAACTGACCGCTTCTAAATTGATCGTAGCCAAAGGTCTGTTTAAGGACTTTATAACAGGTCTTTTCAAGATCTAATGGTGAGGGGGCTTGCACTGCATTCACGAAGTTAAACTACGACCAACAACATTTATTTAATGGCATTAGTGTACCGAGTTTAACTAATAAAATCATGATGGACTTTAGGTCAGCTATACAATGTATTGATGTACGGTGACTTTTGTTTACAAAAATAGAATAAGTGATCAAAGGTGTTTATAAATTAAGCTATATTCTATACTAATTTTATAGTTGCGTGGGAGGGCACTTTGCTCCACAATCCGCGCCCTTAAAGTAAAAAGCATCGCTAATTAGGAAAAGTTGTATTGAGTTCGTCAGACCAAACCAAAGCCGGAGTATTGTATGCAATAGCCGCTTACACCATGTGGGGAATTGCACCCATTTATTTTAAGGCGCTTACTCACATACCTGCCCCCGAAATCTTGATGCATCGAGTGGTGTGGTCAGTGCTGGTGTTGGTAGTGCTTATTTTAGGCTTAAAGCATATGCGTAAAGTGCAAAACGCTTTGCTATCTGCCAAAGTAGTGTTCACTCTGTTGTTGGCAGGTATGTTACTCGCCGGCAACTGGCTCTTGTTTATTTGGGCGGTTAACAATGATTTTATGCTCGAAGCAAGTTTGGGGTATTTTATTAACCCCATGATCAATGTCTTTTTTGGTCGTGTATTTTTAGGCGAAAGGCTCCGGCCTATTCAGCAACTAGCGGTGACCTTTGCCATCATTGGTGTGCTTGCATCAGTATTTTCTTATGGCGAACCGCCTTGGGTTGCTCTGACCTTAGCGACTAGCTTCAGCATATATGGTTTATTGCGTAAACAAGTGAACGTAGATTCAATGCCCGGTTTGTTTATTGAAACCAGTATGATGCTACCTGCGGCCATGATCTACTGGGTATTCTTTGCCACAGTCACGCCCGATTTAACCATTAACAGTAGCTCTTTAAATGCCCTATTATTATTTGCAGGTATTATTACTACTGCACCGCTGCTTTGCTTTACGGCTGCCGCTAGGCGAATTAAATACTCCACCTTGGGTATGTTGCAATACATTGGGCCGTCTTTAATGTTTACCTTAGCGGTAGTCATATACGACGAAACGTTAAGCCAGGGCCGCCTAATTACCTTTGCGCTAGTATGGACGGGCTTGGTAGTGTTTACGTATGATTCACTTCATCAATATCGTAAAACTAAGCGAGTACAAAAGCCGGTTTAGCGCAGCAGATATGCCGCCACTGTTCTGTTACATATTATCCTTAATTAGGCTATTTATTAAGCACCTTAATTCTGTACTATAATAACTGGAAATTAAGGACATAAGTGCTACTGCGCACCTATACAAAGTGTAAGTTAGTGAAAGGAATCATTCGCACATGCAATTTAATATACAAGCATCATTTAAATTCCTCACATTTATTTGTCAACAGCCGATGCTTTGGTCATGACAATAGATGTAAAACTTTTGGACTCCCAAAAATCAAAGATTGAAAGGTTTTTTGTCAATGCCCGTTCATCGGGTCTTTTGTCGATCGTCAATTTTACCAGTTTAATCTACATCATTGTTTTAGGGCTTACCTTCAAGGATTTATACGCCTACATGACGCCGTGGGTAAACATTACCCAAGCGATTGGCGTGGCGATTATCATCATCAATGTCATCATCTACCAAAAAACCAAAAATGTACCAATGGCAGCAGGGGTATTGCTGTTTTGCATGTTCGTTATCCATATGGCAAACGTCACTTTTGCGGGCGGGATTGACACGGTGCATTACGCGTGGATATTTATTTTCCCCGTCCTCGCGGGTGGCACCATGGGCTGGCGTGGACAGATATTCTTTTGGGTAATATGTATGTTGGGTACCATATTTTACTACATATACCCTGAAAATATGGAAGTACTGCCCTACGAGGGAGAGCTGCATTATACCGTGGTTACCCGGCTTTTATGTATCACTATATTCAGCTTAATTATGCTCACTTACTATTTTACTTTGCGTGAAAAAATGGAGCATGTACAAAAGGCACTTAAGTTAGCCAATTTTGAGGGTGATTTATTTGGGGGAATATTTAATTCTAAAGCCCAGAGTGTTCTTTTAGTCGATAAATATGGTGAGATAGAGAGGGCTAATCAAAGAGCGCATGTTACCTTTGAATCTGCCGAGCAAGCCCTTATATCAACTAATATCAGCGATATTTGCGTCAATGCAGATAATATTTTTAATTACCAGATTGCCCACGCAATCCCTCTCGAACTTGAAATAACTACCCGCAACAGAAACAAAATCTGGATAGAGTTTTCTTCGGTAAAAGTAGCCGACGAAAATGACGATGATCATACTTTGTTTGTCATTGAGGATATTTCTGAGCGAAAACATTTTGAGTCAGAGTTGTCGCATTTAGCGCATTTTGACCATCTTACTCAAATTCCTAATCGCCTGATGATTCAAGAGCGACTTAGCCAGATGATTAAGGAGCAGGCGTCTACGACCTTTGCGGTTATCTTTATTGATTTGGATAAGTTTAAAGATATAAACGATATGCTCGGTCATGAAACAGGCGATGCTGTTTTAGTAGAAGTGGCTAGCAGGCTGTCCTCATGTATACGAGAGGGGGATTTTGTTGGTCGCTTTGGTGGTGATGAGTTCATATTATTAACAAAAATCGACAGTAGCCACGACGATATTCTTGCCTTACTTGAGCGCATCCAGAATATTCTCAAGTTACCGATTTTTTATAAGAAGACTGAGAATTACATAGGCTCTAGCGTAGGCGTTGCAGAGTATCCAACAGATGGATATTTGGTGAACGACCTTATACGCAAAGCCGATGCTGCGATGTATCGTGCAAAGCAGAACAATAAGGGGGGTTATGCATTTTATAGCCTCGCTCACGATGCTGATTTACAACGTAAACTTAAACTAAATACCGCGCTTCATTATGCGCTTGAACGAGACGAAATTAGCCTAGCATTTCAAGGTATTTTTGATGCTCACAAAACGCTTTTAGGTGCCGAGGCATTGGTGCGCTGGGATCATCCTGAGTTTGGTCGCATTGGTCCAGATGAATTTATTCCTATTAGTGAAGAAAACGGTCAAATTACGAGTATAGGGTTATGGGTGTTAGATAAGGCCTGCGAAGTACTCAGATCGTGGAGGGATGCAGGTAAACATCATTTAACGATGTCGGTCAATATTTCGTATAAGCAAATGGTAGGAACTAGTTTAGCTGAAGAAGTAAAAAAAGCACTGCAACGCTATGATTTAGGCGGAGAGAATCTCATTTTAGAGTTAACTGAACGCGTGATTGCTGAAGATCTAGCTTTAGTAAATGAAAACCTGGCATTGTTCAGTGAGCTTGGCGTACGCTGCGCGGTGGATGACTTTGGTATTGCCTATTCGAGTTTGAGTTATCTACAAAAAGTCGACTTTGACATTTTGAAAATTGATAGGAGTTTTGTTGATGGCATTGTTGATGACAACGACTCTTTAAATTTGTGCCACGGTATTCTTTCAATGGCGCATAGTCTGCAACTTTCAGTAACGGCAGAGGGCATCGAGACCGAAGCACATTTTGATAAATTAAAAACGATGGGCGTTGATAAATATCAAGGCTACTATTTGGCAAAACCTTTGACCGAAGAAGAATTTTCAGCAAGAGCATCAATTTCTTCGTCTCTCGAGTGATCTGAAGCGAGGGTCAAATAAACGCTTGGCAATACTACAAGCGTGAAAAATGTGCCGACGAGCATGCCCGCGACTAAGATAATACCAATGCTATTTCGAGCTTCTGCTCCAGGCCCTGTCACTAGCACAAGAGGAAAGTGACCGAGCACCGTTGCGGCCGTGGTCATCAAGACGGGGCGAAGACGGGTTTTTGCGGCTTCTTGAATAGCCATTAATTTATCGAGGCCTTGGCGCTGCATATGATTGGCAAACTCTACAATTAAAATTCCGTTTTTCGCTATTAGCCCGACTAAGGTAATAAACCCTACTTGGGAGTAGATGTTGATGGTGGTGAAATCTAAAAATGAAAACATCATAGCCCCCGCGAGTGCTAAAGGCACTGAGCCTAAGAGCACCACAAGCGGGTCGCGTAAACTGTTAAACTGTACCGCCAATACCAAATAAACAAATACTAAGGCAATCAACAATACGCCTTCAAGAGTATTCCCTTCTAAACGTATTTGCCGAGATTCACCCGCATAATCAATGCTGTAGCTTGCCGGTAACATGTTGGCGGCAATGTCTTCTAGTGTGCTTAAACCTTGCTCTTTAGTGGTGCCGGGAATAACTTCTGCCAATATTCTAAAGGCATTTTTTTGTTGAAATTTAGCGAGTACGCGGGGTGCAGTTTCGGTCTTGAGTGTTGCAATTGAGCGCACCGGTATCATATCGCCGTTTGGCGTGCGTATATGCAAATCGAGTATGGCATCAGGGTTATAGCGCTCACTTTCCATCAGCATGGGGATCACGCGATACGCACGTCCGTCTTGATTATAACGGTTAACAAAATTCCCTGAAAGCAAGGTCGAAAGTTGCTGGCTTACAGAAGATAAATCCATGCCTAAATCGGCAATATGCTCGCGGTTCAATACAAAGCGAGCTTGTGGCAAATCGATTTTCAAATCAGTATTGGCAAACAAAAACTTTTCGCTGGCCATGGCGGCAATCACCATTTTGTCGGCGTACTCTTTCATTTGTGTATAGTTGTCGGTGCTTTGCACAACTAATTCCACTGAGAAATTACCTGCGGTAGGCAGGGCTGAATCAAGTACCGGAAATGCTTTTACGCCGGGCACAGTGCTAAGTTGACCGAAAGCCTGCCAATACATATCTTGTACATTTTGTTCGCGCTCATTCAAAGGGACAAAATCAACCCCTGAAAAGCCACCGGTTGGCGTCATGATTTGCCACATAAACTTAGCACCCTCTAGGGTTTTCATGGTATCGACCACGTCATTCATATGTGCAAGGGTGTAGTCGATAGCTGCGTCGGGGGCCGACTCTACAATGACTGATATACTCGATTGGTCTTCGGTGGGCGCAAGCTCTTTTAAGGAGAGCAAATAAAAGGGCACACTGAGCAACGATAGGAACACCGCTGAAAACAGGACTTGCCTGCGATAGGCAATACTTTTGATTAACACGCGGCTGTATTTTTCTTGTAATACTTCAAAAATACGATTCACTTTACGGGTAACTTTGCCTTCTTTACCGCCTTCTGGAGAAGCATAGGCTGCCATTATTGGCGATAGGGTCAATGCGACAACACCCGATATTAATACCGCGATAGCTAGCGTAAACGCAAACTCTTTAAATAGTGCACCGGTTAAGCCCGACAACAAACCAATAGGAGCATACACTGCGGCAAGGGTTACCGTCATACTTATAATAGGCGATAACAATTGCCTAGAGCTGGCTAAGGCGGCCTGCATTCTGCCCATGCCAGAGCGCATATAACGCGCGACATTTTCAACCACAACAATGGCATCATCCACCACCAAACCGACCGACAATACAATGGCCAAAATAGTCAGCAGATTTAACGAAAAGCCTGCTAGGGAGATGGCAGCGATTGCCCCTAAAATGGATATTGGAATGGTTACTAAGGGGACTAGGGCCGCTCTAAATGAGCCCATCATGGCTAATACTACAATCCCAACTAAAATTACTGTCTCAATAAGGGTAATGAATATTTCTTTTAGGGCGTCGCGCATGTAGAGCGTGCCATCGTAGCCGTCGGTAATGCTGAGTCCTTTGGGCAAGGTTTTGTTGATATCGTCAATCATGACATACAAACGGTCGCCAATTTCTATCTCGTTTGCTCCAGGAAGCGGCCATACTGAAATGTAGAGTACAACGTCTTTATCGAGGCGAGCGGTAACGATCCCTTCTTCTTCCCCTAATTCAACCTCGGCAATATCTTGGATGCGAATTTGTACGCCGTCGACTTCGCGTACTACGAGGTTTTTAAATTCCTCTACGCTAGTGAGATTGGTGTCGGTAAGTAGGGCAATGCGTTGTCCGTTATTTTCAGAATTGCCAAAGGTGGCTATGAAATTGTTGGCACGTAGAGCATTTGATACATCGTTAGCGGCTATATCAAATGCCGCCATTTTTTTTGGCTCCAACCAAATACGCATAGCAGGGCTGCGGCTGCCTTCTAGCCCAATACGTTGTACTCCAGGAATAGAAGCTAAGGTTGGCGATACGTTACGAGTGAGGTAGTCAGTAACTTCTAAACGCGACATACCTGCTTGCTCTTCGTCGTAATTCACGGTGAGATAAAAAATCGCAAAAGGACGGTCTGCTCTGACTACTTGAATAGCGGGGTCCTCTGCACCCTCGGGTAATTCAAAGCGAATTTGATCAATACGAGATGAAAGCTCTGCTAAGGCTGCTGAGCTGTTTTCGTTTAACTTAAGCCATACCGTTACTGTGCTGAGTCCAGGTGTGGTGTTGGAGTCTACATAATCGACGCCGGGTACCGACGAGGCCGCACGTTCAATTGGTTCGGTTATAAAGCCTTGGATTGTTTCGGCAGAAGCACCAATGTATGGCGTCGTGATTTGGATAGACGCACTGCTTATTTGCGGAAACTGCAATACTGGAATATTGATAAAAGCACGTATACCAATAAGAACAATGGCCAGAGAAAGCACAATCGCTAATATTGGACGTTTGCTAAAAATGTCCATAACAGAAGGAGTATTAATTAACCTAGAGTTTGCTTCAGTATCATCAAGCGCATTAGAGTGAGGCTGATTTTTGGTACTCGCCATGTTAGCGCTCCTCGGCGGCATACACCAACATGCCTTCAATGAGCTTGGATGCGCCAACCGTCGCAATTAAATCCCCTTGTTTTATGCCGCGGGTAATCATGGCTTGGTCAAATTCTCTGCTGACAAATTCTACCGCTTGGCGTTTGGCTCGCAAATCACCTTTGTCATCTTTTATGAGCAAAAAAACATAACTACCAAAGGTATCAAAACGTAACGCTTCATTAGCAATAGGAAATACGCGCTGTTCCTCACCAATGGGAAATGCCACATTCACGATACTGCCGGGTTTAAGTTGACTTTGGGTATTATCAAGCTCAGCTCTAACTAAGACACTGCGTGAGCTTACAGCTATTTGTTGATTGACCGCCTTAACTTGTGCGCTCAATGGGTTCATTTCTAGCTCAGGTGCGGAAATAGTTACATCGCTTTCGACATCAATATTGGCTTGCCATTGCGGTACCGAAAAATCTATCCAGACCTTCGATAAGTCGCCAACAAGACTAGTTATTAGTGAGTTTGCAGCAATGTAAGTGCCTACTTCCCAATCGTGTATGCCGGTGGTGCCACTGAACGGCGCTCGAATGGTTTTGCGGTCAATGTTGGCTTGTAGCGCTCTTGCTCGCGCTTTATTTACCAGTAATTGAGAGTTAGCTCGGTCGAGCTGGTCTGCAGACGATGCTCGCACTTCTAACAGGTCACTAAAGCGCTTGACGTCGAGTTTGGCCAATTCAATTTCAGCATTGATTGCCTCAAGCTGCGCAACCTCAGGTGCGACATCGAGTTGAACGAGTAAATCGCCTTGTGTAACTTCACCGGAAGATGGAAAAGCAACTTTTGTAATAATACCTTCAAATTCATTGCGCAACTCAACTGAGCGCTGGGCTTTTACTTGCCCAATGACTTGTAATTTAGCTTGCCAGTTTGCCGGTTCAACGCGCATTGTTATCACGGTTTCGCTTGGCTCTGGAAAAGACTCACCAAAGGCAATCGCAGCCTTAATTTGCGTAAACTTTACAAATCCTAAGATGCCCACAATGCAAAAAAGTGTAAAAAGTGTGATTAACCAACGTTTGAACTGGACCATGTAAATTCCTTGAATGTGCCTTGTCCTTCTGTGGACCTTGTATAATCTATAATAGTGCTACTAATTAAAGCTACACGCTGACTGCACAATAAAAATAATATATTCCATTACAGCTAACTGCGGCATTAAGATTAGTCCGTTAGCAAATCTTACTAAAGTTTCATTTTACCCATTGCTGATTGCTCAACTATCCGATCAGCTTACTTTTTGTAATTTTGCGTAGGCTAACACGAGCCACTTACTACCAAAATCATCAAAGTTAACCTGCACTCTGGCATGATCCCCTGAGCCTTCATAGTTAAGCACTGTGCCTTCACCAAATTTTTTATGGGCAACACGCTGACCTAAGGTAAAGCCACTATCAACAAAGGATTCATGTGAGCTTGTGGCGCTAAAGCGATTGTGCACTGGCTGACTCACCTGAGAGCGTAGGCGAATTTCTTCAATGTACTCAGTAGGAATTTCGCGGATGAATCTTGAGGCGGTATGATATTTATCTTGGCCATACACACGTCGGGTTTCAGCATAAGTGATCACGAGCTGCTGCATTGCACGGGTCATGCCTACATATGCGAGGCGGCGTTCTTCTTCTAGCCGGCCGGGTTCGTCATTACTCATATTGCTAGGGAACATGCCCTCTTCTACACCGGCGAGCACTACAAGCGGAAACTCTAAGCCTTTCGCGGTATGGATGGTCATCATTTGCACGGCGTCTTGATTGGCGTCGGCTTGTGCCTCACCGGCTTCGAGCGAGGCGTGGGCTAAAAAGGCTGCCATGGGAGACATTTCTTCAGCATCTTCTGGCGCTTCAAACTGTTTACAGGCGGTAACGAGTTCTTGTAAGTTCTCTACTCTCGCTTCGGCTTTTTCACCCTTTTCAGATTGATACATTGCGTATAAACCTGAGCCTTTGATAATTTCGTCGGCCTTTTTCTCTAAACTTAGCGTGGCGACCTTTTCGGTGAGGCGATTGACCATGTCGATGAAGCTTTGTAATGCATTAGACGCTCGCCCGGTCATCAATTTGGCCGACAGCACCGCTTGGCTAGCATCCCACATCGACAGCTCATGTTCACGGGCGTGACCACGAATAATGCCAAGCGTTTTTTCGCCCATTCCGCGTGCTGGGGTATTCACGACGCGTTCAAAGGCGGCATCGTCTATGACATTATTAACTAAGCGCATGTAAGCTAAGGCATCTTTTATTTCTTGGCGTTCAAAAAAACGTAGGCCACCATAAATACGATAAGCTAAACCTTCGTGCAGAAGTGCCTCTTCTAATACTCGTGATTGCGCATTGTTACGATATAAAATCGCACAGTCTTTTAGCGCGGCACCATCGTCAAAGAATTGTTTGATGCGCGATACAATGAAGCGGGCTTCGTCCATTTCGTTAAAGCCGGCATAAAGGGCTATCTTTTTTCCCTCTGCGCCTTCGGTCCATAAATCTTTACCTAAGCGTCCTTGGTTATGCGCAATTACCGCGTTGGCTGCTTGCAATATATTACTGGTAGAGCGGTAGTTTTGCTCTAGGCGTATCGTAGTAGCCGTTGGAAAATCTTTAAGAAAATGCGAGATGTTTTCGACATTCGCGCCTCGCCATCCGTAAATGGACTGGTCGTCATCACCCACAATCATCATGCTATTTTCTTGGCTTTTTAATAATTTTAACCACGCATATTGAATGTTATTGGTATCTTGAAATTCGTCGACTAGTACTGCTCTAAAACGTTGTTGATAGTGACGTCGTAATGGTTCGTTGTCCCTCAGTATTTCGTAAGCAAGGAGCAGAAGCTCAGCAAAATCTACCAAGCCAGAACGCTTACAGGTTTGCTCATACGCAAGGTAAATATCTTTCATCTTTTGTTGCGTAGGGTCATTATGGGTTTCGACATGGGCAGCGCGCAAGCCTTCGTCTTTGTTGCCGTTAATAAACCATTGTATTTGCTTAGGGGGCCAATGTTTTTCGTCCAAATTCATGGCTTTGAGTTGGCGCTTGATCAGGCGGTATTGATCATCGGAATCTAAAATACTGAAATTTTGCGGCAGCCCTGCCTCTTCATAATGCAAACGCAGTAAACGGTGCGCTAAGCCATGAAAGGTACCAATCCACATTGCGTGCATCGGCGCTTTCATTAAATGCTCAACGCGACCACGCATTTCACGTGCGGCTTTGTTAGTAAAGGTCACCGCTAAAATACTAAAAGGTGCGATGGCTTCTACTTCCATCATCCAGGCAATGCGATGCACCAACACCCGAGTTTTTCCGCTACCCGCGCCTGCCAATACCAGCATATTGGCATTTGGAGCCGCAACAGCTTCGCGCTGTTTATCGTTAAGTTGGTCGAGGAGACGAGATACATCCATTTTGTAAACCTTTGAGTGCGGTAGTCGTATATGATTGTTAGAATCATAAATCAATGAAAAATAAAGCGAATAAGGTACATATCGCTGTTGTAAATTTATATGTAATTAGATAACTTGCGGATTTTTTTGCACACTATGGTATGCATCCTGTATGGATAGTGTAGCAAGCTAACGTCGTCAATAATATCGGGTTTGTATCATATAACTGGTTATTTATACAGTTTTGTTTGTATTTACTTTTAATATTAGACAGTACGCGCCAATAGGTCAGCACAACGTTTACTTAATGAATGGATAGGCGAATGAAATTACTTTACGAGCGAAACGAGAGTGACGAGAAAATAGTGGTTATTTTTAGACCCTATTCGATGTATGTTCTGTTAGTTGTACTACTGCTATTGATGGCGGTTACCTTTGTACCGAATTTTGCGGCCTATGCTTATATTGGTAATTTTTTAATGCCTATTGCTGCAGTGGTTGTGGTTACTCGTTTAGTGTTTATGCACAAGATTAACCAAGAGGTACAACAGGCCATTAGAGAAGATCGGGTAGTTATTAGCGGTGGTAAATTAAGTGCAAAAGATCCACTTACGTTTGTGATCAACAAAAAGCAGTCTTGAGTTTTAGTTGGAACACACCACTTTAACGACTACACTTCACACAAATAGCAAGCGGTATTGCTTATTTGCAAAGATGCAATTGCAAGCAGCAAGGTACATAGCCGCTCAACACAGTAATAGGGTTTTTATGCCAAACTCAATCAATAGCGAAGCCTTTTGGTTTGCACTGAAACAAGAAGCGAAAGAAGTCGCACAAGGCGAACCGATGCTTTCGAGCTATTTGCATGCTTGTGTGCAAAACCACCATAACTTTGAAAGTTCTTTGAGTTTTATTTTATCGAATAAAGTCAGTGACGATGTGATGCCTGCCCTGGCAGTGCGCGAAATGTTTGATGAAGCGTATTTGCTGAACCCTGAAATGGTCGATGCAGCTATTGCTGATGCACATGCCATTGTGCAACGAGACCCTGCGGTGTCGACTTATCTTCCGGTGCTAATTCATTTTAAAGGTTTTCAAGCCTTGCAGGTTCATCGCCTTGCCCATTATATGTGGCAAAAAGGGCGTAAAGAATTAGCGTTATTTATGCAAAGCCGTAACTCCGAAGTATTTTCGGTAGATATCCATCCTGCCGCGTTAATTGGCAAAGGAGTGATGTTTGACCATGCGACCGGTATTGTCATTGGCGAAACCGCGGTGGTTGAAGATAATGTCTCTATTTTGCAAGAAGTGACCCTAGGCGGCACAGGCAGCGAGCAGGGTGACCGCCATCCTAAAGTGCGCCAAGGCGTTATGATAGGCTCTGGTGCAAAAATTCTAGGGAATATTGAAGTGGGAAGAGGTTCAAAAGTCGGAGCGGGTAGTGTGGTATTAAATAATGTGCCGCCATGCATGACCGTTGTAGGTGTGCCTGCTAAAGTAGTAGGTACGCCCAATTGTGATATGCCCTGCGATTCGATGCAGCAAAATGTCCTCGCAGATAAAACCAAGGCGGAGTAAAGCATGTCATCGAGTCTTAATAGTATTATGCAGCTTAGTCCTGACAAACGTTACGCGCACTTGTTAGAGCAAGCAAAAGCCACACAATCCTTATGGATCCTGACCGACGACGACGGCTGCGTCATGCTCAACACCGAAGATGAGGATTGCGTACCGGTATGGCCCTCGAAAGAATATGCACTGTACTGGGCAAGTGGCGATTGGGAAGGCTGTAAGGCACAAGATATATCATTAAAAGACTGGCTAGAGCGCTGGACAAGCGGTCTTGAGGGGGACGATTTATGTGTGGTGGTGTGCCCAAATCCTGAAGAAGCGGGTTTGGTGTTAGACCCTGATATGTTTGATGAGGATCTAAGGTCTTAAATTAAGCCAGAAGCACTGGATGGCCCCTGATATTTACTTAAATTGTGACCATCACGTAACGTTGCCCTTGTAGCGTCATTTTAGAAATAAAAAACGGCACCTCTAAGGTGCCATTCGTAATTTTACACTCAAGAATTTATTTTCAAAATCGTCGGCGATTTAATCGCATTGCTAATACAGCAAGCGCCAAAAACGCCAGCATGTTGGGCGCTGAAACTGGCTCAGCAACATCTAACACCGAAAATTCGGTAAATTCCGACGCTCCAAATACACCCCCTTGTCTAACAACTGTACCATCAACGGTAAGCGAGTATTCACCTAACCCGAAACCGCAACAGATGCCGTCACTAAACGAGTCGAGCAAACCAAACACATAATCACCCGGGGCTAAATCCCAGATAAACTGCCATGGACCAGGCTCTTCGCCTGAGAAGTCGCCCGGTAATGCAAAGCCATCTCCAAAGCCGATAGGAGAGCTTGCGTCTACGTCATAGGCGATGCCGTTGAATACACTAGACTGATCTGCGCCCAGTTCCCACATGCCAAAGCTTGTTTCATTGGGGAAGTCGTCAAAGGTGATGTCCAAAATCACAGCAGCATGTGCTGAACAGACCATTGATAAAAGAAAAAAGCTAGTAATGAGTTTTCTTGTTATATTCATTGTAATGTAATCTCGCGGTAAGCTAATTAATAATTGTGGTCAATAAATATACAAGCAATACTCGCGCCAAAAATAATTAATTAATAGATTCAATCACTTAAGTTTTTTAGTTCATTGCGTTTAGCTCAAAGTGTAAAGATTTCTGACATTGCGTATCGTTTGCTTTACAAGGGTGGCTCGTTGCGTATTAAAGTGCGAGACGCTTAAAGTCGTCCGCGCTATGACGCTCTTTCAGCTGTTTGCTCTCCTCTCCCCATACTTTGTTCACCAAGCGACCTCGCTGCACTGCAGGGCGTTCAAGGAGTTGTTGAGTCCAGCGCTGTACGTGCTTATATTCTTGCACTTGTAAAAACTCACCGGCGTCATACAAACTGCCATGAGCGAGTAAGCCATACCATGGCCAAATAGCCATATCGGCGATACTGTATTCTTGTCCGGCAATAAATTCGTTTTGCTCGAGTTGTTTGTCGAGTACGTCTAGTTGGCGCTTTACTTCCATAGCGTAGCGATTAATCGGGTATTCGTATTTTTCCGGGGCGTAGGCATAAAAGTGACCAAATCCGCCACCTAAAAAGGGCGTTCCACCCATTTGCCACATTAGCCAATTAAAGATTTCGGTGCGTTGTGAACCTGATTTTGCAAGAAACATGTCGAAGCGTTCCGCTAAGTGCACCAATATTGAGCCTGATTCGAATACGCGCAAAGGACTGTCGCCTGAGTGATCAACTAAAGCGGGAATTTTAGAATTAGGATTGGCGCTCACAAAACCTGAAGAGAACTGTTCACCCTCTTGGATATTGATTAACCACGCGTCGTACTCTGCTTCAGCAATACCTGCTTCAAGTAACTCCTCAAGCATGATGGTGGCTTTTACGCCGTTGGGTGTTGCTAAGGAGTATAACTGCAATGGATGTTTGCCTACTGGCAAATCCTTTTCATGTGTGCTGCCAGCAATGGGTCGATTGATGTTGGCGAATTTTCCGCCGTTGTTGCGATCCCAAGTCCATACGCTAGGGGGGCTATAAGTGGAGTCGGTCATATAAATTTACCTTAATCTGTTAGCAGATATTCAATTGATGCAAGCGAGTCTAGTTGCACATGAGGTAGGGTTAGCACTTGCTCTGTATTTAAATTCATAGGGCGGTCATAAGCAAACCATGCGCTTTTAAAACCCGCACGGGTGGCGCCCCAAACGTCTTTTTCTAAATTATCGCCCACATGCAAAATATGCTCTGGTGCTAATGATAAAAGCGTAGCGGCCTTGTTGAACATATCAGGGTAAGGTTTCATGCGTTGCTCTTTAGTGGCATGCAACACATGCGTAAAATACGTATCGATCCCAATTTGCTGAAGATTGACATTGCCATTGGTGATCGCCACTAGCGGGACTTTACGAGCCAGCGTAGCTAAGGTGTGATGAATATCATCGTCGACTTTAAAATCACTGCGCTTAAAATAAAAGGCATCAAAACATTTTTTTACTGCTTGGCTAATGTCAGCTTTAGGGAGACCAGATTTTTCAAAGGCGCTACGCAAAGTGATTAAACGTAAGGCTCCCATATCATGGCGCAACTCTGGGTCTTCTTTGAGTGCTGCGTTTTTAAATCCAAACCAATCAGACGAGCTATAATAGGCAGCTTGTGGATAGTGTTCACTAATGTAGCTTCGCAGATACTGCTCAGCCTCTACAATATAGGGCCAATTTGCATAAAAAGTATCGTCTAAATCAAAGCTAATGGCATGAATTTTTGCGAAAGGTTTGTAAATAATCACTTCTTCTTCGCCCTAGGATGTGCTTTGTCATAGACTTCAGTAAGATGCTGAAAATTGAGATGGGTATAAACCTGTGTCGTCGATAAGTTAGCATGTCCTAACAATTCCTGAACTCCGCGTAAATCATTACTAGATTCTAATACGTGAGTTGCAAAGGAATGGCGCAAGGTATGTGGACTTATTTGTTGATATAGCGTTTGTTGCTTGGCCCAGTGCTCTAAGCGGTTTGCCACTTGGCGGTTTGATAAGCGTCGCTTTTTTTTCGACAAAAACAATGCATTCGAGTCTTCAATGTTGGCGCATTCATCACGCACTTTGAGGTAAGCGTCGAGAGCATCTGAGGCTTTACTACCAATAGGAATTAAACGTTGTTTATTCCCTTTACCGGTTACTCGTAAAATACGCCCTTCGCCACTGCTGGGGGAAATACTGTCGAGGTTTAATCCGGTGAGTTCCGATAAACGCACGCCGCATCCATACAATAACTCCAACATGGCTTTGTCGCGCAGCCCAATAAAGTCATCGCGCTCAAAGTCTAGCAATACGTTCATTTCGTCAACGTTGAGCTGTTTAGGCAAGGGTTTATTTTGTTTAACTGAGTGCACGCTTTTAGCTGGATTGGAGGTTAGGTGCTTTTTTCGTACTAAAAACTGGCAAAAACTGCGTAAAACGGTGAGCTGAAGATTAATGCTACGAGATGAAAGGCCACGTTGATGACCAATATGCAATAACTTTTTACAATCTTCTATGTTCAGTTTTTGCCAATCATTAATGTGTAAGTTTTCGCGTATATACAGTAATTGCCGGGTATAGTTTTTAACGGTGTGCGTTGATAATTGTCTTTCCACCGCGCATTCGTGTAAATACTTCACTATCCAAGGGTCATCTCTCAAAGGCTCGTCAACGTGTGCTGAGCCCCCTAGTGCCTTACCGCTTATAGACGGATGCACTGGCATTTTCTATCCTAAAGCAACTTAGGTAAGTGAAATGATAAAAAATCGCGCAAGTAACTTAGCAAGGTCGTATCCATGTCGGGCGTAAAATGTAAGGCGTTGTCGCTCGCTATGGCGAGCAGAGCAATGGGCTTGTCTTTACCAATAGTCATTAGGGCGACAGATTCTGCAACTTCGTCTGGAAATAACAGCTGTTTCTCATTTAGGCCCAAGCGGCCAAAATAGTAGGGGGAGCGATTAAGCTTTTTATCGACTAAGCTGCGCTGTTGTATTTCGGGCATGATTTGCGAGGTCGGCAACTTGTTAGATACAAAGGGGTAAACATGCGCATGAGTAAGGCCAAGTGAATCACAAAGTTCGGTATTCAGTACCCTTTGTAAGTGCTCAAAGGATTCACATTGCACAATAGCCAAATTTAACTTCGCATAAGTGGTGTAAATGGTTTCGTTGCGCTTGGCGTTTTCGAGTAACTTTTCTAATTGCTTTTTTAAGGCTTTTATTTTGTCGCGATACTGCTCTGATTGAAGCTGAGTGAGTGATACTACGCCTTTGTTTTGATGGTGAACGTGTAACTCGGCCAACACATCGGGGCAGCTTAAGAAAAAATCAGGATGTTGCTGCAAATAAGCTGCAACGCTTTTCTCTGATATTACTTGGTGTGTATCAGTGTTCTCCTCGGTATCGAGGCTTAGCTGTTCTTTTGGAGACAGTTCTGGGGCAGGTGAGTTATGGCTCATTTCGCAGACTCAACTAGAAAAGATATTGTATGATTCATAATAGAATACTCGTTAAAGAATGCTCACAAACAGAGCTTACAAGGGAATTTGCCCATCGTATATATGTTCAGCAGGGCCAGTCATTTTTAATACAGAGTCGCCGCCAGCCCATTTAATGTTTAAAGTACCACCACGCAACTGCGCCTCTACTTCGTTACCTAGTTTACCTTGGATTTGTCCTACTGCAACTGCAGCACACGCACCACTGCCACAGGCAAGAGTTTCGCCTGAACCACGCTCGAAAACTCGTAGGCGGATTTTTTGGTCATTAATTACCTGCATAAAGCCTACGTTGACACCTTCAGGAAAGCGCTCATGCTGGCCAATAAAGCGGCCTATACGTTCAACATCGACGTTATCAATATCATCGACTTGGATTACGCAGTGGGGGTTCCCCATAGAGACTACGCCACAAAAATGGGTATTGCCGCCCTCACGGATTATATAGGTGTTTTCTTGTTTGTTGGCGGTAAAAGGTACTTGCGAAGGATCAAAAACAGGGCGTCCCATATTTACCGTGACCTGATTTTCCTTTTCTAAATACAACACCATGCGACCTGATTTAGTACTCACCACTACTTTGTTGCGGTTTATTAGGCCTTGGTGTTTCACAAAGCGAGCGAAACAACGTGCGCCGTTACCGCACTGAGATACTTCGCTGCCATCGGCATTAAAAATGCGATAGTGAAAATCTTGGTCTGGGTCGTAGGGAGGCTCTACAAGTAACAATTGATCAAAGCCCACACCAAAATTTCGGTCAGCTAATTGTACAATGCGCTCTTTTGAAAAAAACACATTTTGCGTCACATTATCGACCATCATAAAGTCGTTACCCAGGCCATGCATTTTAGAAAAATGCAAAACTGGCCGTTTGGGCGCTTTGTGCGATTTGTTATTGTGAGGATTGCTCATATTTATCGGTTTCACTGCTCATGTAAATGATGCAAAAATGCGTTAAAGGGCTTGTTATAAAGTACATTCGTCTTTATACAAGTCTTCGAGCTTCTCTCTTGCTCGCACAAGATGTATCTCACTTGCGTCGACCATCACTTCAGGAGGACGGCAACGACTATTGTAATTGCTAGCCATCACAAAGCCATATGCACCGGCACTCCGGACAGCAAGGATGTCGCCAGGCTTGATGCAAAGTGCTCGGTCTTTACCAATAAAATCACCTGTTTCACAAACAGGTCCTACAACATCATAAACGTGCTTGTCATCGGCTCTTGGCACTATGGCTTCGATTTTTTGCCAAGCGCTATACAACGAGGGGCGAATGAGATCATTCATGCCGGCATCAACAATCGCAAAGTTCTTTTCTTCGCCTTGTTTTAAAAATTCAACTTTGGTCAACAAAACACCAGCGTTTGCGGCAATCGCACGGCCCGGCTCTAAAATGAGCGTTAAATGTTCGCGTCCGCGCATTTTATCGGCCATTGCAGCGGCATATTCTTTTGGATGGGGTGGGTTTTCGTCGTCATATTTGACGCCTAAACCGCCTCCTACATCTAAATGATCAATATGAATATCGTGCTCGCCGAGTTCATCAATCAGCGCTAACAGGCGTTCGAGTGCATCAACAAAAGGCGCGATTTCGGTTAATTGAGACCCAATATGGCAGTCCATACCTTTAATATCTAAATGCGATAACTTGGCCGCAGTTAAATAAGTAGCGATCGCGTCTTCGTGGGCGATACCAAATTTATTTGCCTTTAAACCGGTCGAAATGTAGGGATGTGTTTTTGCATCTACATCGGGATTAATACGCAGTGAAATGGGCGCTTTTAGGTCTAAAGACTGAGCAACATCGTTGATGCGTTGTAACTCAGGTATTGATTCAACGTTAAAGCACTTTATGCCCTTTTTCAGAGCAAACTCAATTTCTTCAGGGGTTTTAGCTACGCCAGAGAAGACGACTTTAGCTGGGTCGCCACCTGCGGCAATGACTCGCGACAGCTCGCCGCCAGACACAATATCAAAGCCAGAACCCAGTTTGGCGAGTACCGACAGTACCCCAAGATTTGAATTAGCTTTTACCGCGTAACATACTAAATGTTTGTGCTGACTCACCGCGTCGTCAAAGGCATGCCAATGGCGCTCTAGCGTCGCACGAGAGTACACATAGCAAGGCGTGCCATGAATGCGAGCAATATCGCTTAAAGCGACATCTTCGGCGTACATTTCGCCATTTTTATTTTCAAAAAAATCCATACTTAACCCTCTTGATCGTCGTTAGTAGGTGCAGGTGACGTTTCGTCGGGTTGATTTTGTGGCGCTTGCTCAGGTAAATAGAGTGGTCCTCGTTGACCACAGCCTACAAGCAGCAAGGTCGCCAATGCTGTTAGGGCTAGTTTTTGTCGCGTTGTCATTGTGTAAATCAAAGCTAAGGTTCTATGCCCTAACATTGCACTGCAACGCACTAAAATGCAACCGAAATTCGTGCTCTATCACCTAAGTTTGCGCATGATTTTAGTATAAGTAATATGCTTTCGCGGTTTACTCAGATTCGCTTTTCATCTAGGGTAAGGAAGTCTGTCTGAGCAAGAGCCTATTCCTATGGAAATTAATACGTCAGAATTATGCGATTTATATGCCGATGGTATCGATGTTGTAGACCCTGTTTTTATTAGTTATGGAGGAGCGTTTTCCTATGCCGGAGAGGTCACTACCATTAAGTGTTTTGAAGACCGCGGTTTGGTCGACAAGGTGCTTGCTACAAATGGCATTGGTAAAGTACTGCTAATTGACGGTGGAGGCTCTTTACGTAAGGCACTCATTGATGCTGAGAATATTCAACTTGCCATTGAAAATGGCTGGGAAGGTATTGTGTGTTACGGTTCAGTAAGAGATGTTGATTTACTCGAAGAGTTCGATATTGGCATTCATGCTATCAATGCAATTCCGGTAGCCGCGCAAGCCCGTGAAATTGGTGATTTGGATGTTGCTGTGAATTTTGCGGGTGTCACATTTTTGCCAGAGGATTTTATTTACGCCGATGGAACGGGCATCATTTTATCGCCCGAACCACTAGACATAGAAGCGTAAAACGTTCCGTTATTTTCGCCTTATTCAGCAAACACCGAGTTTAAGTAAGCGGCAATACGAACGCCCCCCTGCTGCAGGCGAAGTTTTACGGTTGGAATGTGGTTGTACAAATAATCCCACGAGAGCTTTTCGCCATTGGGGTAAATTTCGTCACGAATGCGCGTGCTTTCTTCGATGTACACGAGCGGGTCGGTGGTCATCCATTCTTGTGCTTGTTGGGCACTGATTTTATTATTTAACCACTCGCTCCATTCGGTAAAAGATAAGTCTCTGCGGTCAATCAAACCTGAATCCCATACGCGGTGTAAATTTGATTCTTCCCAGAAAAATTCTACTTTTACATCGTTTCCGCCCCGGTCGGTGCCATTACCTGCATGTAAAGGTTGGTGTAAATCGCCAATAATGTGCACGGCAAAGCGTAATGCGAGTTGTTTATCTGCTTGTGATGCATCGGGGTCTTTAAGGGTTTTGGTAAACTCTGCGAGGGCAGTGTAGGAATCGCCTTGCTCTGGCGCGCCAACTTCAACATAGTTCTTGCCAACGGGCACGGTGACATAGTGAAAAGGCCCCGCGATTTTTTGCCAGTAATGATCTGGATTAGAGCGCATTTCATCTGGGTAAGTAGAGGCTTCTGCAAGGCTTTCGTTTGGCAAAATACGGCCAACGGCAGCTTTTGCCTCATCACTTAAATAATACTCAGCAATTTTGCCCGTTACCCTATGACCAGTCTGACCCCAAGCGTGGGCATAACTGCTAAGACCAAGCCCTAATAAGCTGGCAATAAGTACGATATGTTTCATAAGTTTGTCCTAGTATTTATTCAGTGTCTTTTGCTTGGCTATAGCCCCAGCGGCTGACCAGTGTTTGGTTTAAACCAATGTGATCGAGAATCCGTGCAACCACAAAATCAACCAAGTCTTCAATGCTTTTCGGATTATGATAAAAACCCGGTGCCGCTGGCATAATGGTGACGCCAAGGTTTGATAATGTCAGCATATTTTGCAGATGTAAGCTGGAGAGCGGCATTTCACGGGGTACTAAGATGAGCTGGCCTTTTTCTTTAATTACTACATCGGCGGCGCGTTCAATTAGATTGTCGCAAGCGCCTACGGCAAGCGACGACAATGTGCCCGTGGAACAAGGGCAAACAATCATTTGTTTGGGTGCAGCCGAGCCTGAAGCGACCGGAGAGAACCAGTCTTGTTTGGTACACACGGTTATTTGCTCGACGTTTGCTTCGGCATAGTCAGCAAACACCTTCGCCATGGCATCGGTTTGACTGGGTATTTTCATGTTTTCTTCGGTGGCAAAAACAACACGTGCGGCAGAAGACATCAACAAAAACACATGATAATCAGCTTTAAGCAACATTTTGAGAAGCTTAAGTGCATAAGGTGCACCAGAGGCTCCAGTTATGGCAAGGGTAATGGACTTAGTCATAGTGCTTAATTCAAGGCCTCTAATAGCTTTTTATGAATGGAATCAAAGCCGCCGTTACTCATGATCAACACATGATCACCTGGCTTAAGGCTTTTTTGTAAATGCTTAACAATATCGTCGCTTTGTTGATACAAGGTAACAGGCGCTTTGCTGTTATCCACCAACTCTTGTAGTGACCAACTGAGTTCACCAGGCTCTAGCAAATGTACCTCGTCTGCGACTTGCCAAGATTGCGACAATTGACTCTTGTGTACACCCATACGCATGGTATTGGACCTTGGTTCTAAAACCGCCACAATCTTTTGATTCCCTACTTTGTTTCTGAGCCCGTCAATCGTGGTTTTTATAGCAGTAGGATGATGTGCAAAGTCATCATAAACGGTAATACCGTTAGCAACGCCTTTAACTTCCATGCGACGTTTCACATTTTTAAAACTGGCGAGACCGTCGAGGGCATCTGGTAAACTCACGCCAGCATGATGTGCTGCTGCGATTGCCATCAGGGCATTGTGCATATTATGTTCACCAATTAAATCCCAGTGCACTTCGCCTGCCATTTTGCCCTCGTGTATCACGGCAAATTTACTGCAATCTGATTGCAAGGGTTTGGCATGCCAACTAGCTTTTTGTGCACTGCCGATAAATTGCTGTTCACTCCAGCAGCCTTTTTCGAGTACAGATTCCATATTTGCCTCGGCGGCGGTGGAAAGTACTAAACCGTTTGAGGGCACGGTGCGCACTAGATGATGAAATTGTTTTTTGATAGCGTCTAAATTTTCGAATATATCAGCGTGGTCAAATTCTAAATTATTGAGAATTAAGGTCCGCGGGCGATAATGCACAAATTTAGACCGTTTATCGAAAAACGCACTGTCGTATTCGTCGGCCTCTATAACAAAGTAGGGAGACTGTCCGATGCGCGCAGAAATACCAAAATTTTCAGGAACGCCACCAATCAAGAAGCCAGGCTCTAAACCACAGGCTTCTAGTATCCACGTCAACATGCTGGTAGTACTCGTTTTGCCATGAGTACCGGCAACGGCAAGTACCCAACGGTCTTTCAGTAGATGATCGAGCAACCACTGCGGGCCGCTGGTATAGGGCAGGTTGCGATCTAAAACGTATTCAACGGCGGGATTACCACGGGCCATCGCATTACCGATAATGACAATATCGGGTGCAGGCTCAAACTGACTCGAGTCATAACCTTCAGACAGGCTAATGCCTAGCTGTTCGAGTTGCGTGCTCATGGGCGGATAAACATTGCGATCTGAGCCTGTCACTTCGTAACCTAGGCTTTTTGCGATAGCGGCAATTCCTCCCATGAAAGTGCCACAAATTCCTAATATATGCACATGCATAAGCGTATTCTTCTTTAGTTTTTGGTGTAACTGCATTTATTTGTTAATTGTATCAGAACTGCGCAGGCGCTTGCTGTATAAATCACTTACAATAGATTCAGATATTTAAGTATTTGATTGTCGGAATGTAGATCCAGTAGTTGAGCTATTTTTAAAGGCCGTTACAATGGTAGGGGTATGCATACGTATGCAGTGCTACCGGAATGCCTACAATCAACAACACTCACTTATTACTCAGGCCCTCGCGCGTACGCTACGCCGTGGCTACTAAATTACGCAATACATAGAAAGGAAATTGCTTTAATGAAACGCCTCAACTCCCAACTGCAACAAGACGGTGCGCCTTTAGAACTTATCTTGCTTATACGAACTTTATTAGCTGGCTGTAAAGAAATTTCTTTTCGAGTCAGTCAAGGTGAGTTGGCTGGGGTTTTAGGCTCAACATTGAGTGAAAATGTACAAGGCGAAACGCAAAAAAAATTAGATGTGATTTCTAATCAAATATTAAAAGATACTCTTAGGGAGTCGGGCTACGTAAAAGCGATTTCATCTGAAGAAGAAGATACCGTCGTGCCTTGTAGCGAAGATGGCAATTATTTAGTTAGCTTTGACCCACTTGATGGTTCTTCGAATACAGAAATTAATAGCTTAATTGGCACCATCTTTTCCATTGCTCACGCGCCACAATGGATGAAGGCCGACGACCCATCAGCCTTTTTACAACCTGGTACGCAGATGGTCGCCGCAGGGTATGTGTTATACGGACCATCAACCATGTTAGCGATGACGACTGGGCGCGGAACACATTTATATACCCTCGATAAAACCCACGGCGGCTTTCTACTGACCGAAGCAAATATTCAAATCCCAGAGCAAACCAGTGAGTTTGCCATCAATGCCTCTAACCAACGGCATTGGGAAGAACCCGTTCAACGTTACATTGCAGACTTAATTGCCGGCACCGATGGCCCACGTAAAAAAGATTACAACATGCGCTGGGTAGCCGCGATGGTTGGCGATATCCACAGAGTCCTGTGTCGAGGCGGCATCTTTATGTATCCGTTTGATAAACGTAACCCTAAAACACCGGGCAAACTAAGGCTTTTATATGAAGCGAACCCGATGGCTTTTTTAATCGAGCAAGCGGGTGGCTTAGCGTCAACGGGAGAGGGGCGTATTATGGAGGTCATGCCGAATGAAATTCACCAACGTGTGCCGACCTTGCTTGGTTCAAAAGAAGAAGTTGAAGCCTGTTTAGAGTATTACACCCACTAAAATAACGCGTTAACAGATGTAATTTCAGGCAAAGCACAAACTTGTAAGACATTTGTCGTAAAGCATTTACAAGTAGGTACTGAGGCATTAAGTTTGTCGACTAGGCATCGACATTGTCATGCTTGCCCTGGACGAAGCACTTTGGTCCAGCAATAAGGCTTTATAGCCGTGACAATATTCTCTATACTTGCGCCAGAATGTGTTTTAACAAATTATCTCTATCAAATTGTAAAGGAAGCAAAATGAGCTTAAATGATGTGCCAGCGGGCAGTAACTTGCCAGATGAAGTCAATGTGATTATTGAAATCCCTGCATTTTCGTCACCGATTAAATATGAAGTAGACAAAGACACCGGTGCGTTATTTGTTGACCGTTTTATGGGCACCTGTATGCAGTATCCACTTAACTATGGTTACGTGAATAACACCTTATCTGACGATGGCGATCCGGTTGATGTGTTAGTGATGACGCCGCATCCTTTGCTTGCGGGTTCTGTTATAAAATGCCGCCCAGTTGGTGTGCTTAATATGACTGACGAATCTGGCCAAGATGCTAAAATCATTGCAGTGCCAGTGGCTAAATTATCGCAGTCGTATAACGATATCCAAGACATTGACGATGTGCCGCAGTTAATTAAGGACCAAGTAGAACACTTCTTCTCTCATTACAAAGACCTTGAGAAAGGCAAATGGGTTAAAATAGATGGTTGGGCTGGCATTGACGGCGCGAAAGAAGAAATCGTATCAAGTGCACAACGATATGAGAAAGGCGCTTAATTAAGCCATTCTTCATTATCGTGCAAACGTACTTATTTGAAAAGCTCGCACTGCGGGCTTTTTTGATCCATATTCACACGCAAAATAGTCCACACGTGGCAGGAGACATCGATGCTATCTAGGCTCGTAAGCATAACTTTTTTTATACTGATGATTAATCATAGTGTTGTTAGCGCTCAAGAAGTAAAAGAAGTCTATTGGGAAGACCTTGTGCCTAAAGGCTTTGTTGTCCCCCCTGTGCCGCTAGACCATAATGGTAATATGACTCAAGCCCAGCCTAATGCACCATTGGTTGAAGAGTTAAATGGTAGCCTTGTTAAGGTTCCTGGTTTTGTTGTGCCCTTAGAGGGCGACGCTGACCAAATCACCGAATTTTTACTCGTTCCTTACTTTGGTGCATGTGTTCATGTGCCTCCTCCACCATCAAATCAAATAGTTTATGTAATATTTTCTGAAGGCGTGCCGATAGATAATCTATACGATGCTATTTGGGTGACAGGAACACTGTCAACAGATGGCTGGCAAGGCGATATTGCGTCAGTCGGATATCGACTCTCAGGCATTTCTGTGGAGGCTTTCGAGTAACACTGAAACCATTCATAGGATGCTTATTTTATAAACAGAGCTAGTTTGAAGTAGGTATGTTATGAATTTTTTCACAGGCTTTTTGGCCCGTCTTTCAATAGCACAAAAATTATTTGCTATTCCTGGAATGGCTATTCTCAGCTTTGTGGTATTCGTTGGTTTTACCGCAAATACTGCCAGCAACAACGTGAAGTTGTTAGAGGACGCGCGGGAAATACAATTTCCAGCATTGTTGTCGTCGCGAAATGCTTTAGTGAGCATGGAAAATGCAAAGGCAAACCTAAGCGCTGCGGTGACCACTGGAGATGAAGAATCCCTCGTGAAGGCGGAAGCGGATGCGGTTATTACCACTGAAAACCTTGAAGCTATTCAAGCTCTGAACAGCGATCTTGCCAGCGAAGTAACGCCAATCCTTGAAAACTTTAATCAATACTTTGACGTTGCATTTTCGGTCAGTGAGTCGATGGTGAACAACACCGCAGATTTTTCTAAACTTGCTCAACTTACTCAACAAATGAATGATTATTTTGATGTCGCTACAACTGATTTAACCGCTTTTAGTGAGCGTCAATTAAACGGTTTTGAAGGGGCAATTGAAACCTCTAACGTTGCGGCTAAGCGCTTGAGCCAGATTGGTATAGTGATGGGCATTATTACCGCCATTGTATTGTTGGCAGTGGCAATTCCTATTGTACGTAACCTTCGCTCCAGTATTTTGAACGTTGTAAATTCGCTTAAAGACATTGCCCAAGAAGACGGTGATCTTACGGTTCGCATTCGCACCACTAACAAAGATGAGATTGGCGATTTAGTCCACTGGTTTAATCAATTTGTTGAAAAGCTACAAAACGTAGTGCGTGATATTGGTAACGCCAGCCAACCCCTTGCGGCTTTAGCAGACAACTTAAATCAGGTATCGACTAATGCGCGCACGACCATCTCAGCTCAACAAATGTCGGCAGCCGACGCAAAAGCAGCGGTAGATGACATGACAACCAGTGTGAATGCGGTTGCAGAGAGCGCAAATGAGGCAGCACAAGCGGCAAGCGAAGCTTCGGGTGCAGCAGATGACGGACAACGAGTGGTAAACCAAACGGTGGTGAGTATTCAAAGTCTAGCGTCGCGAGTAGACGAAACTGCAGTGGTAATCAAAAAGCTCGAGGAAGATTCGAATCAAGTGGGTGTGGTTCTCGATGTTATTAAAGGCATTGCTGAACAAACAAACTTGCTGGCATTGAACGCAGCTATTGAAGCGGCTCGAGCCGGTGAGCAGGGTCGAGGTTTTGCGGTTGTTGCCGATGAGGTGAGAACTCTTGCATCACGCACACAAAAGTCTACCGAAGAAATACAAAGTACGATTGAACAGCTTCAAACTGCAGCTCGTTCGGCAGTAACTGTAATGGCAAAAGGTACTGAACAAGCTTCGGTAAGTGTAGATGAAGCGAATAAAGCGGGCAGCAGTTTAGGGGCAATTACCGAAACTATCAGCCGTATTACTTTGATGAATGACCAAATCGCACGTTCTACTGGTGAGCAACAAACCGTCGCAGTTTCGATTAGTCACAATGTAGATGAAATCAATAATCGTACGGAAGATACCGCATCAAGCTCTGAAAAACTGACTCATGTGAGCCATGAACTCGAGCAATTATCTGAAGACTTTAGCCGTATAATGCGTCAGTTCAAATACTAATAAATGCTCATGCATTGGCTAATTTGAGCGTGTGAACACGCCTACCATGTGGAAAAACGCCTGCTTATTGCAGGTGTTTTTTTATGTGCTAGCTTACTAGTAGTAAAGGTTCTTAGAATTTATAGCTTAGTAATAATCAATACAAGGTCGGTTGAGGCTAATGTTCCAGGCGCTTCAAATGCTTGGACAGCGTCTGTTTCAATGTTGAGATCTGCTTGATGCATGAGAGCAGCGTTTATGGGATTCAACCAGCTTATTTCGTAATTGCCTTTAACCAGCGCTAATTCTACTTTGGTTAAGGGTGCTAAGTAGACAATTTGAATTGTATTAGTTTTCGCATGGTACAAACCTTGTCCATCAGCTATAAGCTCAAGCTCTGTGAGTGCTAGTGAAGAGAAAAAATTTGCAGCAATGCGCGTTTGTTTCCATAAGTTTTCACGTACTCTAAAATCTTCAGAGGATAAATCATTGTGCGGCTGGTGTGCGCCAAAATACCATTCAACACCGCTAGCACCAGCCATTAGGCTTCCCCACAATGCGTGGCGTCGTAATGAGTCATGAGTTGGGTCATCGCCATCTACTTTTGCGCCGATTTGCCACATGCCAATTTCGTCCATAGTGATCACCCAACCATCGCCGCCATTAACGTTGTTTTCTTTAGATAGTTGCCGCCATTTATGAATTTCGTGCGGGGCTTGTGTGCGATCATCTACTTGAAACGAGAGGCCTTGAATGTCACTTTCATACAAATCGGGCAATACATTGTCTTTGTCGTGAGGACTAGGCAAGGTGTGCAAAAAGATAGGGTTACCATGGGCGTCGTTGTTGGCAAAATACGCTGACATCGCAATACGCTGCTCGCTAGTTTGCCCTTGGGGAGACCACTCTGCTGGGCCATTTTCTTCGCCTAAATTCCAAATTAAGCCATTGTGATAGCCAAAGCGGGTAATCAATTCTCGGTAATACAATTTACGCAAGCGTTCGGTATTACCATTGTCGAGTAAAAGCTCGTTTTCAGTTTCTTGGGTCACCAAATGAATCAGCATATCGCGGTTTTGCATGTGCTTAAATATCACATCCCATTGCGCGAGTTTACTAACATCAAAGCGTTCAAACTCGTCATGGGAGGTGTAGGGCCATACATCGCGTCCGTCGCCATCAATATTCATGCTTAAAAAATACTGCGCTTGCATGCCAGTGTCGGCCATATAATTAATGGCACCAATAATGCCTTTGCCTTTTGTGCCTTGCCACAAAGGGTCGCCTTCACGCCAATCCTTTACATGAGGGGCAAATTCGTGAATAAAGTCTGGCGCTTTTGCCTCGCCCTCTCGGGCTTGTTGTGAGGCACGATAAGTCGCATCCACTTCGTGATAGGCTAAAAAATTCTCTGGACTATTACTGCCGGCTTTAATCCAATAACGCTGGGTATGAGGAAAGAAAAAATAGCCTTTGTGGATGCTAATTTGCCCATTTTTTGCAAAAAATGAAGCATTAGGAGCTAAATCACCCACAACAAAGTTTGCTTGTGTTTCTGCGATAGGCGTCATTTTAGCCAAAGTACTCTTGTCGGCAAAGACAACGTCGTTACCTTGGTAAAGCGCTGCTCGGTAATGCCAGTCTCCGCTTCTTTGTGCGGTGAATTTTGCTTGCCAAAGATTGCCAGTATCAGCACCGGTATTTGCAGCATTTCCATCGGCAGCAAAATAACCTTGCAAACTAAGCGTTTGGCCACTGTTATGACTGAGCTCAACTTGCATAAGATAATCGGTAAATGGATTAGTTGTATCAAGTTCAGATACTTGCGGCCCTTCAATGTTAATTTCCATCGCTTGCCCAAAGGAGACTAGGGTATGCTCAACCGCACTATCTTCAAAGCCAGAAACATCGATGCTCTCTAGTGACTCGAGTTCGGGCTCACCTCCGGCTTTACCACTTCCTGATACGGTATAAACGGTGTTATTTAAGCGTGCAAAGCCACTGCCATGGCGGCCTTGCTGCAAAGTGGCAAATGAGCGCCAGCGTGAGGTTTGCGTGTCAAAGAGACTGACTTCGTTATGTGCATCTGCTTGTAAAGCAGATTCCCCGCCCCCAAACATAATATATTGACCTAATGCGATAGCCATATTGCCGGCTCGAGGAATAGGTAAGTTGCTGCTTTGTGGTAATGTTTCCCAAGTATGTGAATTAAAATCATATACATCGATTTGCGCTTGAGTCAGCGACATTCCCTCACCGGTAGCATGTGATGTCTGGCGGCCACCTACTGCATAGAGCTTGTGACCTATCACTACAGCCTGAAAATGATCTCTTGCTGTTGGCGCATCGGGTAATCGATGCCATGCACCTGTGTTAGGGTTATATTTATCAAACCAAGGCACGCTGCCACCCATATGTCCGTTGGTCAATCCGCCGAGCATATAAAGTTCATTTTGATACGCCACTAACCCTGCAGCACCTCGCTTTCGTGCATCAGGAATGGCATGCGAGGCAAGTAAGGTTTGGGTGTCAGGGTTGTAGGTGAGCACCTGCGCTACAGCTTCCTCGTCAGGCCAAGGGCCGGTTAATGCGCCCATAATATAAATTAGCCCATTTAAACTCACCGGTTGAAAATGATGTAACTCCTCGCGTGGCGCAAACACCGTTTGCCACGTATTTGATGCGACATCATATACTTCAAAAGGCCTTTCACCGCGGCCGCCAAGAAGAAACATTTTATTATTATGCGCGACTAAGCCAGCTTCATGTCTAACACTATGATTACTTTGCTCCAGGGTCCAAACAGGTGGTAATGTATCAGATTTATCTGGCAGCGCGGTGCTGCGGTGGGTATCGGAACAAGCAGAAACCAACAACAGGTTAAATACTAAAAAGACAGCGAATATGTGAGGTCTATGCGCCACATCAGGCTCCTTGTTTGCAGACTTTTAACCGATGACGGCAAAGTAAGCGTTAACGTAATGTTAATAGCTTAATGCAATAAGAAGCTTTCGGATAGGATGTTTTGCGCGCTCAAAAGGAGAAAAGCGGCTAAGTTTAAGGGCACATGTTTGTCAATCAGATATCGACAAACAGCGCTTCAAGTTCACTTCTTATGTTGTCAGGAATAACGGCAGAACGTTTGTTTTTATAGTCAAAATGTACCAGTGTGGTAGTACCTTTCGCTTTCATAGTGTCTTGCTGCCATAGTTCCTGATAGACCACGAAAGAGCTCTTGCCGATGCGCGAAACACCCGTTTTAACCGTTACGTCTGAGCCTAAGTAGATTTGCTGTAAAAAATCTACATTATAATTAGCCAAAATCAATGGCCAGTTATCGAGATCTAGCTCTGGTGTAAATAGTTTAAAAATGGGAAAACGCGCAGCCTCAAACCACCCAACCAAAGCGGTATTACTCACATGTTTGAGGGCGTCGGTTTCGTAAAAGCGAACTGCAAAACTTTCGCTTAGCATATGTGTTGCCATGATTTACTTCCTATTATTTTATTCTTATTTTTTGGCAAGTGCTGGTAGCATTGGGGCCAAAAAATGTCCAGTGTGTGAGGCTTCTGTTTGCGCGACATGTTCTGGTGTTCCCTCAGCGATGATCATACCGCCGCCAGAGCCGCCTTCTGGACCTAAATCAACCACCCAATCAGCCGTTTTCACAACATCAAGATTATGCTCAATGACCACAACGGTGTTGCCATGGTCTCGTAAGCGATGCAGTACCGCTAATAGTTGTTTTATATCGGCAAAGTGTAGGCCGGTGGTGGGCTCATCTAGAATATAGAGTGTTTGTCCGGTATCACGCTTCGATAGCTCTTTGGCAAGCTTAACGCGCTGTGCCTCACCACCTGAAAGTGTCGTGGCAGACTGCCCTAGGCGAATATACGACAAACCCACATCCATTAGCGTTCTTAGCTTGCGTTCAATGGCTGGGATTTTGTCAAAAAAGGCATGTGCCTCTTCCACAGTCATATCGAGTACTTCATGAATGTTCTTGTTTTTAAAGCGTATCTCAAGGGTCTCACGGTTGTAGCGCTTACTGGCGCATACATCACAGGGCACATAGACATCGGGTAAAAAGTGCATTTCTACTTTGATTAAGCCATCGCCTTGGCAAGCTTCGCAGCGTCCACCTTTAACGTTAAAACTAAATCGACCGGGTTTATAGCCCCGTGAACGGGCCTCTTGTGTACCGGCAAAAATTTCGCGAATGGGAGTAAAAATACCCGCATAGGTGGCAGGATTAGAGCGCGGCGTTCGGCCAATCGGACTTTGGTCGATATCTACGACTTTATCTAAATGCTCAAGCCCTGTGCAGCTTTTATGCGCAGCCGGCTCATTCACCGTAGCTCGGTTTAGCTCACGTTGGGCAATACGATAAAAGGTATCGTTAATTAAGGTCGATTTACCCGAGCCAGAGACGCCGGTGATACAGGTCATTAAGCCAGTGGGTATGGCTAAATCTACAGATCTTAGATTGTTTCCGGTGGCGCCCAATAGTTTAATCCATTCACGGCCCTTGGTTGGGGTGCGCTTAGTGGGTACTTCAATTCCTTCTGTGCCAGATAAATATCGGCCAGTTAACGAAGCTTCGCAATTTTTAATATCATCTAAAGAGCCTTGGGCAATAATTTCGCCGCCGTGCACACCTGCACCTGGGCCTATATCAATAATATAATCGGCTTCTCGAATCGCGTCTTCGTCGTGCTCAACGACAATCACGGTATTCCCTAAGTCTCGTAAGTGACGCAAGGTTTTAAGTAGTCGTTCGTTATCGCGCTGATGCAGGCCAATGCTTGGCTCATCGAGTACATACATGACACCAACTAGCCCTGCACCAATTTGGCTGGCTAAGCGAATACGCTGGGCTTCTCCGCCTGAGAGAGTATCGGCGCTTCGCTCCATCGACAAATAATTAAGACCAACGTTAACTAAAAAGCGTAGTCGGTCTTTGATTTCTTTGAGGATTTTATCGGCGATTTTGCCTTTTTGTCCGCTTAAATCGAGTTTCTCGAAAAAGTCTAAGGCTTCAGATATCGAACGGGTCGTAATGCTGGGTAAATTAGTGCCGTTAATAAATACATTACGCGCTTCTAAACGCAGGCGAGTACCTGAGCAAGCGCTGCAATGTTGATGCGCCATATATTTTCCGAGCTCTTCACGTACCGTATTCGATTCGGTCTCACGATAACGGCGTTCCATGTTAGGGATGATCCCTTCAAATGGATGTTTACGCTCCATGACATCGCCGCGCTCGTTGACATATTTGAACTTGATTGATTCGCCTTTTGAGCCGTTTAGTACAATGTCTTTGGCTTTTGCATCAAGGGCTTCAAAAGGTTGTTTAAGGTCAAAACCAAAATGTTCGGCAACCGACATCAGCATTTGAAAATAATAATAACTGCGCTTATCCCAACCGCGTATAGCGCCGCCGGTTAAGCTTAGTTCGGCGTTACTCACCACACGATGCGGGTCGAAAAACTGCCGTGTACCCAAACCATCGCAAGTCTGACAGGCACCTGCAGGGTTGTTAAAAGAGAAAATGCGCGGTTCGAGTTCAGCAATACTATAGCCACAATGCGGGCAAGCAAAGTTTGCCGAAAATATCACTTCTTCTTCATCGGGCGCGTCCATGTAGGCAATTTTTGCATTGCCAGAGGATAAATTAAGGGCAGTCTCAAAGGATTCGGCAAGTCTTAGTTGCAAGTCGCCGCGCACTTTAAAGCGGTCTACAACCACCTCAATCGTATGTTTTTTGCGTAAATCAAGCTCAGGTGGATCCGATAAATCACATACTTCGCCATCAATTCTTGCGCGAATAAAACCTTGAGCAGCCAAGCCTTCTAGGGTCTTTACGTGTTCGCCTTTGCGCTCTTGCACCACAGGTGCGAGTAACATCAGCTTAGTCCCTTCTGGCATTTCGAGCACTTTGTCGACCATTTGGCTAACGGTTTGCGCATCAAGCGCGACATCGTGCTCTGGACATTTAGGTGTACCAACTCGGGCAAAAAGTAGTCTTAAATAGTCATAAATTTCGGTGATGGTTCCCACTGTAGAGCGTGGGTTATGAGAAGTCGATTTTTGCTCAATAGAAATCGCGGGTGAGAGGCCTTCGATATGGTCAACATCAGGTTTTTCCATCATCGACAAAAACTGACGAGCGTATGCCGATAGGCTCTCAACATAACGTCGCTGACCTTCGGCGTATAGCGTGTCGAAGGCAAGAGAAGACTTGCCCGAACCCGACAATCCGGTAATGACGACCAGTTTGTCACGTGGTAAATCAACATTGATGTTTTTTAGGTTGTGCGTGCGCGCACCACGAACTTCTATCTTATCCATATAACCTTATGTTTTTAATGCGCAGTCAGCACAAAGCGTGCGTATATACTGCTTAAACGAGCGAAAGAAAACGGCGAAGAAAAGTGCCATAGCCGCAAAAATATCAAGCGGCGTAGTATGCCACATTTTGTATACAAATGATGCATTAGTTACGGACTTTGCTGTATCTAGATCAGGACAGCGGGAACACTAGGGCGTTTAAAGTTTTTAGTGCACCACTACTCAATTGCAAGTAAAACAAGTACACTTCCTTCCTAAAATTTAAGCCCAGACCTTAGGTATAATGTCGCAAAATTCTCTTACCAAAAATGAATTCAGAGCCGCGCTTAGCTTAGCTTCAGTGTACGTGTTACGTATGCTGGGTTTGTTTATGGTTATTCCCGTTATTGCAGTTGCCGCGCTTAGTTTTGACGATTATTCACCCTTGTTAGTGGGCTTGGCCGTAGGGGGTTACGGACTGACCCAAGCATGTTTGCAAATTCCCTTTGGTATTGCTTCTGACCGCTGGGGCCGCAAACCGGTTATTTACCTCGGGTTGGCGATGTTTTGCATTGGCAGTTTAATTGCCGGTTTTGCAGATTCGATGCTGATGTTGACCATAGGGCGCATTTTACAAGGCGCTGGAGCAATCGCCGGCGCGGTAATGGCGCTTGCCAGTGATGTAACACGCGAATCACAGCGCACTAAAGTGATGGCCATTATTGGCGTCTCAATCGGCTTTTCTTTTTATATCGCGCTTTTGCTTGGCCCGGTTTTAGCGGCAAATATTGGTTTGCAGGGTATATTTTTACTCACCGCTGCTTTATGCATTTTATGCTTTCCTCTTATAAAGTGGGGAGTCAATTTACATGACGCGAATCACAGTCCAGCAGGCGATGCGTTGCCTAAGTTAGACCAACTAGGTTCATTGTTTAAGCACTCAGCGTTATGGAAATTAAATGTGTCGGTGCTGTTGGTGCATTTATTAATTACCTGTTTTTTTGTTCAAGTCCCCATCTTTTTGATTAATATTGACTTGCCTCTTGGCGAACACTACAAAGTATATTCGGTTGTATTACTGCTCTCGGTCATTGTATTGATAGCGCTGATGCAGGTAGCAAAAAAACTGCCAGTGGCGAGTACCTTCAGACTGGCCTTATTGTGCATGGCAGGTGGTTTCTTTTTGCTGATTACTCAGAGCCCTTCATACGTAATGTTATGTGTTGCGGGTGTGCTGTTTTTCGGTGGCTTTAATTTTATGGAAGCCAAGATGCCGGCAATGGTGTCATCCCTTGCGCCTGCGGGGCAAAAGGGCAGTGCGATGGGAATTTATGCCAGTCATCAGTTTTTTGGTGCGTTTTTAGGCGGCGTGATTTCAGGCCTTATGAACAGTTACTTTGACGTGCAAACAAGCTTTATCATTTGTTTGATACTGATATTTATATGCAGTTTAATAACGCGAGGTTTGGCTAGCACCGAACGGGTAAAACGCGTTACACTAAGTTACAGAGTTTTGTCAGATGTTAGCGTTGGTGATGAAGCGACAAACGCCACTGATTTGTCGGCGACGCAGGTTACTGAAATAGCAAATAAATTGAAATTGTTGGTGGGCGTAAAGGACATAAACGTTGACCCCCACGAACAAGTATTTTACTTAAAAGTAGACGCAAAGCAGTTTAGTTTAGCGCAAGCTCGAGCATTGTTGCCATCCACATGAGCGTCTGACTTCAACATAACATAATAAGGAAACGTAATGGCCTCCAGAGGTGTAAATAAAGTCATTTTAGTCGGTAATTTAGGAAATGATCCTGAAGTTCGCTATATGCCAAACGGCAACGCAGTAGCAAATTTAAGCATCGCCACAAGCGAAAGCTGGAAAGATCAACAAGGCCAGCAGCAAGAGCGCACTGAATGGCACCGCGTAACCATGTATCGTAAACTTGCTGAAATTGCCGGTCAATATTTGAAAAAGGGCTCACAAGTTTACCTTGAAGGTAAATTGCAAACCCGTAAATGGCAAGATCAACAAGGTAACGACAAATACACCACCGAAGTCATTGCCGACCAAATGCAAATGCTAGGTGGTCGTAACGAAGGTGGTCAAGGCGGCGGGAATAATTATCAGCGCCCACAAAACAACAACATGAATCAAGAATATCAACAAATGCCGTCAAACAACGGTGGACAACAAAACCACGGTGGTCAAGCACCACAAGGTCGCCCAAACCAACAGCCTCAGCAGCAACCCCCTAAGATGCAAGAGCCTGATATTGATTTTGATGATGATATTCCGTTTTGAGGAATACATAAATAAAAACTGTAGATTAAAATTATTAAGGGCTTGTTTTTACAAGCCTTTTTTTGATCAATGATCAAGGGGTCAGGTTCCTTGAAACCAATCTTTAAACTCTTTTGAGCGTCTGTCGCCTCCATGTTCAAGATAACCTACAAAGCGATTTAGTTGCTCTGATATTTGCTCAACAAATTTGTCATTGCCTAACACCCTAGATTTGTTAATGGACAACCTGATTTTGTTTAATGCCTCACCTGATAATTGTTCCTCAATAAGACAATTGTAAGCGTGTTTTCTACTTGCTGAGTTTTTGCCAAGCGATAAGTAGAGTGGGTGCGGCGTTATCATTGAAATATGTTTGTTGCTTCCATTGGCATGGTAACTGCTCCAAATATATTCTTTCGGATGGGCCACCATATTTGCCCTCACCGGATTTAATTCGATGTATTGGTAAACCTTAAGCAAGTACTCTTCGCTGTTGACCAAACTTGATTTAAATCTTCCCTCCCAAAGCGTACCTGTGCGATTATAAGTGGTATTGATATAACGAACAAAGTAGCGACCTAAGCTTTGCATTACATTGCTAATGCCATGATAATCAGAAGCCTGCAAAAGCAGATGCACATGATTGGTCATTAAGACAAAACAGTGGATTTTCACATTAAATTTTTCTGCACTTTCTTTTAGCTTACTAAGATAAACTGCGTAATCAGCCGCTTGAAAGAAACATGCTTGCCGATTGTTTCCTCTTTGCACCACGTGCACTGGCATTTTGGGGACTATTACCCTTGAACGACGAGCCAATTGTCTTCCTCGCTAAAAACAAATCGGCTTACATTTTACCTGCAGCAATTCAGTTCATTATACTGGCCAATGGATTAGTATTTTCTTTTTACGATGTACAAAGAAATAAACGCTAAACTAACAATGTTAAGCTAGGCAATGATTACTACGCCACCGTTACGGAATAAACGCCAATAACATAGTCAATACTTCTTCAAGGAACCTGACCCCTTGATTCCATACTTCTTCAAGGAACCTGACCCCTTGATTCGACCCCTTGATTCCCCCCTTGATTCACTTCCCAACAAACCCTCAAGCCCTTTTGTTTTCAGTCGATATTGGTAATAAGAAGTAAATTCTATGCTTACCATTAGCTTGGCGTTTTTTTTGCATAAAACGCACTTTATAAAGGTTTTACACTGAAAATTGACGCTTTATTGGCATGAGCCCTGATCATCTCAAACCGCCAATATTTGCTTACACAGACTGAGAACTATGCGCATTAGTTGGAAACAGTACTTAAAACAAAAGCTAAGTAAACCCTCTGAGTATTACTCCGTGGGTATCGCTTTTACCGCAGAGCAGGTCCTGCTCTGCGCCTTGAAAAAAACCGAGACCGGCATTGAATGGGCCCTTGACGCAAGCTTTACGCATCAGTCTTGGGGGCAAGGCCTCGCCAACTATGTGAAAGCACATAAGTTACAAGGCACGCCGTGTTATTTCACGCTCACCTCTCACTGGTACAAAGTCCACCAAGTTGACAAACCAGACGTTGCCGAAAATGAGCTATTTGCGGCGCTCAAATGGCCCTTGCAGGAAGCGATTGGTTCAAATGCCGATATGGTATATGACTACGCTGATATGCCTGTGCAGGTAGCGGGTCAAAATAAAGTCATGGTAGTAGCCATTGCTCGTAAAGAAGTCGAAAAACTGACACGCACCATCTTTGACGCCGAACTAGTACTCGAAAGTATTACTGTAGAAGAGCTCGCCACTATTGAGCTTATGGAAAGCTCGCAAGATGCGGTGATTACCCTGGTACAAGAGCATGGCGAAGATGTCGTACTTAACATCGTTAAAGACAACAAACTGTATTTTAGTCGTCGTTTAAAAGGCTTTGAAGATATTGGAAGTTTCAGTGAAGCTGAGCTTGATATGGGGATTGTTGATTCTTTAACTGTGCAAATTCAGCGTTCTATGGACTTTTTTGAAAGTCAGTTGCGCCAAGCGCCGGTGAAAAAAATCATGGTGAAGTTAACTACCCCGCACATGGCTTACATTTGCAATGCGATTGCCGAGGCGATGGGAGTGTCTTGTGATCTGATGCAGCCAAACCTTCACTGTGCTAAACAATTAAATTTCAATATGGCGAGTTTTAGTTGCTTAGGTGCTGCCTATGCAAAACATTCAGCCTCTGCCCCAGCTCAGGAGGCAGTGCATGAAAACTAACATTAATTTTTATCACGACGAGTTTAGGCCCAGATTTGACTGGGTAAGTGGTCAGCATTTGTCAGTGCTATTGGTGCTGTCTTTTGTTTTGTGTGGCTCTATTTATGCAGGTTTATATGCATGGCGTGGCTCTGTTCAAGCCGACCTTGAGCAAATTGCACAAAGCGTGCAACAACAACAAAGCAATATTGATGAATTTACCTTTGCCTTACAAAACCGTGAAAACAACCCAGTGCTGAGCGCTCGCTTGCGCCAGTTACAGCTTCAAATTCTGTCGCAAGAAAATCTCTTAAAAAAAGTACAAGACATGGGCGAGATGAAACAAAGCTCGTTTGCTGAACTTTTTGATGCGCTTGCTACCGCAAATTCAGACCATGTGTGGATAAACAATTTTACCGTAAATGAAGCAGATCTCATCATCAGTGGCAGTATTGCCAAACCTTCGGCACTCACCAAATGGATAGGCGACTTAAGCAAAACGCAATTTTTCAAAGGCCAAGAATTCGACGACGCCTTACTCCAGCGCGAAGACGGTGAGCTGAGCTTCCAATTAACCAGCACCGAAAAGCCCAGTGACCTGTTATTGGCAAACGGTAATAATCCGCAACCTACCATGGCCAGCGGAGGCGAAAATGCCAAACAGTAAAGCGCTTCCAACGTCTTCTACATACAGCACTCTTGCGACGAAATTTGACGCTTTGGCGGACCGGGAAAAACGGCTGATTTTTATTGCAACACCGGCGCTTATCTTTTTTGTGATGAGCTTATTGGTGCTAGAGCCAATGGTTAAAGAGATTAAAAAAGCGCAAGCCAGGGCAGTAAACCAGCAATCACAATTGTTGAACCTACAAGAAACCAGCGATGCCTTGATGACTGAGGTCATGCGCGACCCAGATGTTTTAGTAAAGAATCAAATTAGCGCCCTACAGACGCAGCTTAGCCAAATCGACGCATCGTTTGATACTGAATTAGGGCATTTAGTATCACCCAAGGCTATGCCGCTGTTGTTAGAGAACTTATTCGAGCGCGCGCAGGGCTTAAACCTGATCAAAATGGAGTCTACCCCACCTACACCGGTGTTTACTGAACAACAAACTGAAGGTGACATTCAACTTTATCGTCAAGGCATTCGCATTACTTTTCAAGGCGATTATTTTGCGACCCGCGACTTTTTTGCTGAGGCCGAAGCCCTGCATTGGCAACTATATTGGAAATTTTTGAACTACGACGTGCATTCTCATCCGCTGGCAACAACCCAGCTTGAGGTGTTTACCCTAAGTACGAGTGAGGCATTCATCGGTGTTAATTAGATTATGTATTTTCTGTGGTTTTATCATCATGTCGGCTAGCACGCTGCAGGCTCAATCTGTGGGTGGCGATCCAACTCGGCCTCCCAGTGTGATTGCACAGCAGCTCACACCACTACAACCGCAAAACAAAGGTTTTAATTTGAGTGCTATTTTTACCCGCAATGATCAGCGTTACGCGGTGCTAAACGGAGATGTTGTTAAAAAAGGCGACCAAGTACTTGGTATGCAAGTGACCGAGATAAACGCCATCGAGTTAACGCTGAAAAGCCTCAATACAAATGCTGAGAATATTGTACTTCAGGTGCAAAACAACGCTGACATGAAAAAGCAGGTGGTAAAATGAAAAAACGAACTTTACCGTATCTGGTAAGTGGCTCGCTATGCAGTGTGTTGCTGTTTGGGTGTGCGGGTAGTCAACAAAGTCCTATTGAGCAACATCTTGCCAACGAGATTGCCCTTGCCGACATGCAAAATACGAACAAAGCTGAGCCAAAGGCGCTCACTACTCTCCCTGAGTCGGTCTCGCAAACTTTATTGAGCCCACTACAAAGTACCGCGGGAACCCGTTTAATTGAAGAAGAAAAGTACGACATTAATGCTCGCTCAGTAGATGCAGGCAGTTTCTTTGCAGGTTTGGTGCGAGACACTCCTTATTCGGTTGCCATCCATCCAGAGATCAGCGGCAATATCTCCTTAGATTTAAAACAAGTCACCTTAGATAACATCTTTGCCTTAGTGTCTGACCTTTACGGCTATCACATTGAAAAGAACGGTACGATTTATCGCATCATGCCAAATACTATGCGTACTGAAACCTTTGCAGTCGATTATTTGATGATGCAGCGCGATGGCAACACCCAAGTCAGTATTATATCGGGTGGGGTATCTCAAGGTGGTGGCAACAACCAACAAGGCGGTGGTTTCAATCAACAGCAAAACGGTTTTCTTGGAAACGGTGGCAATAATGGTAACAACGGTAACGGCCTAGCCACATCAGGCAATGGCACAAGTATCAGTACACGCAGCGAAACCAACTTCTGGGAGTCTTTAGAAGAGGGCATTCGCGGCATGATTGGCGCTGATGGCGCTGGTCAGCGTAATATTATGATTTCCCCGCAAGCGGGTTTGGTCAGCGTACGCGCTTACCCTGATGAATTAAAAGTGATTCGCTCGTTTTTGTCACAAACCGAGGAAAGTTTGAATCGCCAAGTCGTGATAGAGGCCCGCATACTGGAAGTGGAACTATCAGACGAATATCAGCAAGGTATTAATTGGACCCAAATCGTGGGGAGTGTCGGCAGTACCGATATTACCTTTTCAAATACCGCAGGCACCCTTGGCAACGCCATTAGCGCTGCGGTAGGCGGTGTCACTAGTTTAGCCTTTTTGAACGAAGATTTTGGCGGCGTAGTCGATTTACTGGCTACTCAAGGCAGCGTACAAGTGTTGTCGAGCCCTCGCGTTACCGCGATTAACAATCAAAAAGCGGTCATTAAAGTCGGCGACGATGAGTACTTTGTGACCGATATTTCGAGTCAAAATACCATTACTGCAGCGGCTACCTCGGTGGTCCCTGATATTGAACTTACCCCGTTTTTCTCTGGCATTGCGTTAGATGTAACCCCGCAAATTGATGAGCACGGTACCATTTTGTTGCATATTCATCCTTCGGTAATTGAAACCGAAGAGCAAACCAAAATCGTTACCCTCAACGAAGAAGAAATCATCTTGCCACTTGCACAAAGCACCATTCGTGAATCTGACACCATTGTACGAGCGCACTCTGGCGAGGTGGTAGTGATTGGCGGACTTATGCAAACCATCACCAGCATGGTAGAAAGTAAAACGCCCTTACTCGGCGATATTCCTGGCTTGGGTAATTTGTTTAAAAACAAACGTGAGCGTGAAGTCAAAAAAGAACTGATTATTCTGCTCAAACCCACTGTGGTCGACAAAAACACATGGAAGCAGCAGCTTGAACAGAGCCGCTCAACCATGGCCGACTGGTTATACGTGGAGTAACAACATGTATTTGTATCACTTTGGCATTCGTGAGTTGCCGTTTACCCTAACGCCAAACACCCAGTACTTTTTTGGTCTGCCTAGTCATAAAGAGGCCATCGAGGTACTTAGCACCGCTTTAAAATCGGGCGAGGGTTTTATTAAGGTCACCGGGGAAGTGGGTACCGGTAAAACGCTTATTTGCCGCAAGTTTTTGAATGAGCTAGACCAACAATATGTCAGCGCATATATTCCCAATCCTTATTTGTCCCCAGCTGAATTACGTAAGGCTGTTGCATCTGAACTGAATGTGGAGCTGAGCGAAAGTGGTGACCAGCAGGAATTCTCTCAACGCATTCAAAAACGCCTTATAGAGATTCGCAAAAGCAAGCGCTGCGCAGTACTCGTGATTGATGAAGCCCAAGCGCTGCCTGATGAAAGTATTGAAGCACTGCGTTTAATGACCAATTTAGAAACCGAGTCACAAAAGCTTATGCAAGTTGTACTATTTGGTCAGCCTGAGTTAAATGAAAAGATAGCCCAGCCTAAATTACGACAGTTGCGCCAGCGTATCACCTTTTCTTATGAGCTGGCACAAATGGACAGTGACCAAATTGAGCAATATGTGGAACATCGCATGCGCGTGGCAGGGCATAGTACTGGCAAAGTGTTTGCACCTGGCGTATTTCGAGCGCTGAAAATTGCAAGTCACGGCACCCCCAGAGTGGTAAATATTTTAGCTCACAAAGCGCTCATGCTGGCCTTTGGCGAGGGCACTACTTTGGTGACCGAAAGTCATATTCGGTATGCCGCAAAAGACACTGAGGCTGCGTTTTCAATCCCTAGGCGCAGATGGCTCTCGTGGTTAATGCCATCGACTGTAGCACTGCTCTTGTCGGTAGGTATTGCCTATTTTGGACTAACAGGATCTAGTAACACACCCTTACTTAGCAGTGTAACTGACATGAGCATCGACAGCTCACTTATTAATGAACAGGCCGCGCCGGAGCTTGCAGAATGAGTGTTGTGAATAAAATGCTGCAAGACTTAGAAACTCGCAAGCAACACGCTAAGCCAAGTGCTGACTATGTACCAAAAACGGTATCAAATGTTAAGTCACAACGTTTAGGTGTATCGCTTAGCTTAATTGCAGCAGTCATTGCCTTGGGATACGGTGCATGGACTATCAGCTTTCCACAACATACTGAGGTTTTAGCATCTTCTTCAAATCCTCAAGTGTTTCCTGACAAAGGACCTGTCATGAAGGTTGGTGAGCAGAGCGCCCTTAACCCTGCGCCAAGCCAGAGCGGTCTGAGGGAAGAGGTGGAAAGTAATGTCGTTCTGCGCAACGTACAACCCACCGTTCAAGTCTTAAGTGATGCGATAGCAGTAAAACAAAGCCCTGAAGCCGATTCAACAACTTTAAGAGAAGCTCCTAAAAGCCAAGCAATACCGAAGTCAGTTAACGATGTGATAAAACGAACAACGTCGCAAAACGATACGCCACTCGAATCTCAAGCAGAAATCGCACACTTCAGTGTTGCGCCTAGTAACGGCAGCAAGGCGCGTATTTCATCCCTAAGGGAGCAAGCTCGCATTGCCCTTAATGAGAACAACATTGCACAGGCTAGCCTAGCGCTCGAAAAGATCGTTGCCGAATATCCAAATGATGTGAGAACGCGCAAGCAATTAGCGTCTTTGCTGTTTTCGCATAACAGTATAGAGCGCGCTCAATATATTTTGACTCAAGGATTAGTAATTAACCCAGGCGATAACTCCATGCGCATTATGATGGCGCGTTTAGCCTTTAAAACGGGCGATTATAAGGGCGCACATGCAACCCTTGCTCAACATCCTTATCCAGAGTTGGCAGATATTGAACTTGTCAGTTTTAGAGCGGCATTAGCGGAAAGGTTAAGCCAATACATTGATGCCCATAAAGATTATAAAATCCTGATCACCCGTGAACCACAAAATGCAAAATGGTGGTTGGGTTTAGGGGTTAGTCAAGACAAACTAAAACGCCCACAACAAGCCCTTGCGTCTTATCAATATGCAAAAGATTTAAAGCAATTACCGAGTCAGGTGGATGATTTTGTTAAGCAGCGAATTGCTGTGCTTGAGAGGGAAAGTTAATGGCGCAAAACATGAAGCTTCGCCTAGGTGACTTGCTAATCAAAAATAAGGTCATCGACGATGAGCAACTGCAAGTTGCACTCACCGAGCAGCGCAAAAGTGGTCGCAAACTGGGTACAACTCTCATTGCAATGGGCTTGGTAAAAGAGCAGCAATTGGTAGAGTTGTTGTCGACCCACCTCAAAGTACCGGCGATTGACCTTAACGATTACCGCGTAAATCAAAATGCGGTGCGTTTACTACCAGAGATTCAAGCGCGGCGCTATCGAGCCATTGTCATTGACGACACCGGAGAAAGGCTCGTAGTCGCGATGACCGACCCTGCCGATATAAATGCGGTAGATGAACTTTCAGCGAAGCTTCCTAAACCAATTGAAGTGGCGGTTGTTAGTGAATCGCAGCTCTTTTCAGCCTATGAAAGCTTTTATCGAAAAACCGAAGAAATTGCGTCTTTTGCAACGGAGTTAGCCGACGAATACGAAAATGACATTGAGTTTCAACTCGGCGGCAGTGTAGACGATGAACAAGATAACTTGGTGGCTAAGTTACTGCAGTCTATTTTTGAAGACGCAGTGATAGCCAAGGCATCAGATATTCATATTGAACCTGGCGAGAATCAGTTACGCATTCGTCAGCGGGTTGATGGTGTCTTGCAAGAAAACATAATTCCGCAAAATAACATCGCGGCAGCACTAGTTTTGCGCTTAAAGTTAATGTCGGGGCTCGATATTGCTGAAAAACGTTTACCTCAAGATGGCCGTACGCAGATTAAAGTCAAAAGCCGCAATATTGATGTTCGAGTGTCGACCATGCCAATTCAGTATGGCGAGTCGGTGGTGCTGCGTTTGCTTGACCAGTCAGAAGGGATCTTGTCGTTAGAGCAAACGGGCATGCCGCCAGATATTATGCAGCGCTTTAGACGTTTACTGAGTCGCCCTCATGGCATGATATTAGTTACTGGTCCCACAGGCTCTGGTAAAACAACGACCTTGTATGGCTCACTCAATGAGTTAAATACCCCTGATACCAAAATTATTACCGCAGAAGACCCTGTGGAGTATCGTTTACCGCGTATTAACCAAGTCCAAATAAACCCTAAAATTAACCTCACCTTTGCCAATGTGCTGCGCACCACCTTGCGCCAAGACCCCGATATTTTAATGGTAGGGGAGATGCGTGACAAAGAAACAGTTGAAATTGGCCTTCGCGGCGCACTGACCGGCCATTTAGTATTATCTACGTTGCATACTAATGATGCTATTTCCAGCGCAATTCGCTTGATTGATATGGGCGCGCCGGGTTATTTGGTAGCAAGTGCATTAAAGGGCATTGTTGCACAACGTTTAGTGCGAAAATTATGTGACCGCTGTGCTCAAAGTGCCCCCGCAACGAGCGAACAAAGTGTGTGGCTGTCGCGCATAGACTCAACATTGGCCCATGCGGATTTTAAACACGCAGGCGGATGCCAAGCGTGCAACTATACCGGTTATAAAGGCCGAATTGGTGTGTTTGAGTTATTGCAAATGAATGAAGCGATGATGACGGCACTTAAAAACGGAGATACGGCGGCATTCAGTGAACAAGCTCATTTATCAAAAGACTACAAACCTTTGGCACTCGCCGCGCTAGACTATGCGCTTGAGGGCATTACCAGCTTAGATGAAGTGCTTAAACTTGTTGAACAAATCAATGACCTTGAAATACCTGTCGCAGTCCACGACGTCAGTCATAAGGCAACTCCACATAAAGACGTAATACCGGCTAAAGACCATACACAGCAAGATGCTCAGGGCCATACTCCTCTGCGCTTAGAGGATATTGACTAGTGCCTAGCTTTGACTACACCGGGAGAACGCTTCAAGGCGATATGACCACGGGCAAGGTTGAGTCAAATGACGAACAAGGCGCCGCAAAAGCCTTATTGGCGCAAAATATCACACCCATAAAAATTCATGCACAGCATAGCAAGCCAGGTAAAGCTGAGCGTTCGCACAGCAAACAGGCACAAATTAACGTGCTAACACCTAAGGTGGCACTAGAGGACTTGGTGATTTTTTGCCGTCAAATGCACTCATTAAGTAAAGCCGGAATTCCTATTATTCGGTCTATAAATGGCCTGAGTAACACTCGCTCATTACGCTTAAAAATGGCATTGCTAGACATCATTGAGCAATTAGAAAAAGGACGCAATTTGTCATCAGCAATGGCGGCGCATCCTAAAATTTTCTCTCAACTGTTTGTAAGTATTGTGCACGTTGGCGAAAACACCGGTCAGCTCGACAGTGCATTTTTGCAATTAGCGCATTATTTAGAACGAGAGCAAGAAACTCGTAAGCAGGTTAAAGCGGCGACACGCTACCCAAGTTTTGTGGTGTTTGCTCTTGTGGCAGCTTTAGTTGTGATGAATATTTTTGTGATCCCCGTGTTTGCTGGCATGTTTGCGAAATTCGATACTGAGCTTCCCTTTATGACGCGATTTTTGTTGGGGATGTCGGATTTTTTCATGCATCAGTGGTATGTCATTATTGCGGTCATTTTGGTATCAGTTTTTATAACTAAGAAATATAAAGATACCCAACAGGGGCGTTTGAAATGGGATCATTGGAAGCTAAAAGTGCCGATTGTCGGTGATATCTTGGAGCGCTCACTGTTAGCGCGGTTTTCTCGTAGCTTTTCTATGATGTTAAAAGCCGGCGTGCCATTAACTTCAGCGCTGTCACTAGTAGCAGATGCGGTAAGTAATGCCTACATGGGGGATGCGATTTTGACCATGCGTAAACGCATCGAAAAAGGCGAAAGCTTAAGTCGGGTGGCGAGTGCCAGCGGCTTATTTACGCCCTTAGTTCTACAAATGATTCATGTAGGAGAAGAAACTGGGCGGGTTGATGAATTATTAGCAGAAGTATCAGATTTTTATGAGCGTGAAGTGGAATACGATATAAAGAGTCTCACATCAAAAATTGAGCCTATTTTAATATCGATTGTGGCGGTCATGGTATTGGTTTTAGCACTTGGCATATTTACGCCGATGTGGGACATGATGGGAGCTGTACGATAATGCGTTCTTTAAAGCTTTGGCATTGTTTGCTAACCGGTGCAGTGGTGGTTATTGCCGTATCTTTGGCCGTTAAACACATGTTTGGCAACGAAAGCCGGTGGCAAAATACCCGTACAATAGATGTGCAAAGCTCAAACACAATTAATCACACAGAGCGGCAATTAACACTCTCGTCACCAAAGGGCTGACCAAGCATACAGCTAATACAAGTAACGCATCATTAAATATTGAAGGCAAACACCATGTTAATACATCGTTTAAGCAAGCAACGAGCATTCACTCTCATCGAATTGGTCATTGTTGTTGTCATCTTGGGTTTATTGGCCGCTACTGCGATTCCGCGATTTTTGAATGTGACCGAAGATGCTGAGGATGCGACCGTTGAAGGGGTCTCAGGTGGCTTTGCCACCGGCGTAGGTTTGGTGCGCGCACAATGGGAGATTGAGGGGCGTCCTGCTTATAATCAGGCGACTAACCAGACCTTTGTCACGGTTGAAGGTTTGTCAATTGGAGTAGACGGCGATACGGGGTATCCCACCGGACAAATGAATAACGACAGCTCCACTGAAGATATAGCAATTAGCCGACTTGACTGTGAAAGTATTTTTTCGCTGATTATGCAAAGTGCACCGACCATTACCTCGCTATGGGATCCAAGCATTGCTGAAGAATTTACCTACTTCACGAATGTGAACAGCGGTGCAGGTTTAGGCAACAACGACCTATGTCACTATTATTTACTGCAAACGATAAAGAATCGTACCGACCAGCCGTTAACAACAAACATAGGTAACGGTTTTGTGTACGACCCACGTATCGGTCAAGTACAGGTTTTTAGTAACAATTAATTTTTTTAAATTTCACTGAGGCAAACAACATGAAAAATCAACGCGGCTTTACTTTGATTGAGTTAATCATCGTCATCGTAATTTTAGGGATTTTAGCGGTTACCGCTGCTCCGCGCTTTATCGATATTCAAACAGAAGCGCGTACCGAAACCTTAAACGGTGTAAAAGGTGCACTGCAGGGTGCCTCACAGCTGGTCTTTGCAAAAGCGGCTATTGCCGGGGTGCAAAAGTTAGCAACAACTGATGCCAACGCGGTGATTCAAATTGCGGGCAACGATGTAGAGACCAATTTCGGTTACCCAGATGCAAATGCATTCAACGGTATTGAGGCCACAACTGTTGGCAATGCTACTACCGAAGGGATTGCTAACTTTGTTGATTTAGATAGCTCACAACTTACCTTTGACAAAACCTCGGCAACGGAATTTAGAATCACCTTTGCAGGCGAAGACCCAGACACCAATGGGTGCTACGTATCCTATACCAATGCGGGTGACGAAGGTGAAGTCCCAACAATTGCGATTGTAAGCAGCGATTGCTAGTGCGTAGCGCATTATCCGAATATAAGTGAGATATGGGCTTTGTATTTAAGCTGCAAACACCACCTAAGGCGCAAAAAGGTTTTACCCTTATTGAGCTAATTACGGTGGTGCTTGTGCTTGGTATTATGGCACTTGCCGCCGCCCCTCGTTTTTTATCCACCGATAGTTTTGCCGAATACGCCTTGCAGCAACGCTTGCAGACAGCCCTTCGTACATTGCAAATTCAATCCATGTACGACACACGCCCCAACTTTTGCTACAAACTCAACTTTGCTTTAGGCAGCAGCCCAGGCTTTGGTGTGCCGACCAACAACTATCAAGACGGTAATCAGAGCGTAAGTTGTAGTAATGGTATCGACTATACTGTGCCTCGCTATTTGAGAAGCGACAGCGCTGAGTTGAGTGACAACAATATTACGATACGCGCACTAGATTCAGGTCTCAACATTCGCTTTATTGAATTTAACGCCTTAGGCCAGCCCTCAAGCGATAGAGGTAGCTGTGTTGCAGGCTGTGAAATTAGCTTTATTGGCAGTGAACAAGCAAAGCTATGTCTCAGTTCACAGGGCTATGTCCATGCTTGCTAACGTACTTAATTTCTCCGGCATGCCGTCACAAAATAGGGGCTTTACCTTAATTGAGCTGATTATTGGCTTGTTGGTGTTTGCCGTGGCCATAGCATCATTGACTAACGTATTTTTACCGCAAGTACAAAAAGGCATTGATCCTATTTGGCAGGTTAGAGCGGTGACCCTAGCACAGTCTTTGAGTAATGAAATTCGAGCCAAAGCATTTGATGAAAACACCGGGTTTGGAGGCGCTGCTGGTCCTTGTGGAGATTTACTTGCTTGCAGTACAAGCGCAGTATTAGGACCCGATGGCACAGAGACCCGAGCTAACTTTGACGACGTTGACGATTATCATGGTTTAGTTTTGCAAGGTTCAGATATTGCCAGTTCACTGGGAAGCAATACAAGCTTTGCAGGGGTTGATGTATATGCCGGGTTTAGCGCGCAAGTAAGCGTGGTATACGACAATAATGCTGATGGCATAAACGATGACGACCTCAATCAAGACGGAACTTTAGACAGTGCAAGCCTTATTGGTGATCGTAAACTCATCACGATTATTGTGCGCACACCCGCCAACGAGGACATCGTATTTGCTATGTTCAGGGACAATTACTAATGCGCAGCAATAACAGCTTGTGCTCGATGAATGCGCGAAAGGGTTTTACCTTAGTAGAGCTAGTTTTAGTAATTATTGTACTTGGCATTGTAAGTGTGGGTATTTCCGGTTTTGTACGAAGCGCAATGTTTGCTTATGTTGATATGACTGAGCGGGAATCTTTATTACGCGATGGTAGTTTTTTTGTGGAGCGTTTTACGCGAGAGTTAAGTGATGCGGTACCAAATTCGGTGCGCATTAGTGGAAACACCAACGTGCACTGCTTACAGTTTGTGCCGCTTAATTGGAATACCTATTACTTAAACATTCCACGTGTTGGAGATAGTCCAGCCGTAGTCGATTTAGTTGAAATGACTAACGATTTACAAAATCAAGTTTACGTGCCCGACAGCAATGATGTTGCCATTGTATTTCCATTGCGTGCAGATCATGTGTATGGAGTGGCCAATCCAAGTGATGCCGACGATATTCGTATGCGCGCGATTTTAAGTTGCAGCGACGACGATGATGGCAATTGCGCAACCGCAAACGACAGTGATTCGGTGGTTCAACTCACCCTCAACGATGGCTTTTTTACAGACTCCCCAGCTCGGCGAATCTACATTGCGGACTCTGCAATTAGTTATTGTGTGCGAGGTGGGTCGGTATATCGTCATGTGAGCGACATCTCACCCACACAAAGTTTATTCAATACTGGCGGTGTGTTGATGGCTCAAAATATGGCTAATACTCTGTCTGCAAGTCCAAGTTTAGTCGCCGGAGCGCAAGACCCATTTCGATTATTTGATAGCTCACTTCGACGCAATGCCTATACCCAGGCTCGATTTATTTTTACCCGAGGCGACGAGCAGATTAGTTTTTTAAAAGAGGTTCATATTCCTAATGTGCCTTAGACTTGTTGTATCAATTCACCACAATAAAACCGGCTCTCGGCTTAAGGTTAGTCAGGCAGGGCAACGCGGCACTATGCTAGTAATGGCGCTATTTATTCTGGTGGTGCTCACCATGCTTGCTGGCACCATGATCACGATTATTTCAGGCTCGAGCAAAAGTATTATCCACGAAGTGTATGGGGTACGTGCTCAGCAAGCGGCCCACGCTGGAATTGAATCGCTAGTAGCGGCTAGCTTTCCTGTGGGCAGCCCGGCGCAGGCCTGCTCGGCAAGCGTAAACAACAATGCGGCATTTTCAAACATCCCAGGTTTCGCCAATTGTAGTTATCAGGCGAGTTGTTCTTCTTCGGATATTAGCTTCAACAGTGCAAATTATCGATATTATCGCTATTCGAGTACCGGGTTCTGCGATACCGGGGAAGGGGTGGTGAGTCGTACCTTATTTGTCGATGCGATGCAGGAGGATTTACCCTGAAACATTCGACTGATTATTTAGAGCTTTTACCGCATCGCTTTTGTATTCAAAAAGGGGATGCGATATTTGATCGCGTCCTGCGTTTTTGTGCGATGTTTTGTCTACTATTGCTATCGCTTTCGGCATCTGCCACACAGTGCTTGAATTACTTCCCTGACCCAGCTGCCTCGTTTGCAGTAGACGGTAGCATACGTTTTGCCAGCAACAGCATGCTAGTAGGAAGCGATGGCATCATTGATATTGGCATTGACGAAGACAATGCCAGTGCAAGTTGCGATACACAAAGTTGTGTTGCCAGTGGCAATAGTACACCTTCCTTAAATTTACCCGGTTTTCAGCGCTCGACCAGCTCATCAGACGTTACCGTTGCCTTAAATCAATCTGAAACCATGCAACAGGTCGATTTGGACACGCTTACCCTGCAATCTAATTCATCTATTGAAGTTCTCGGCCAAGACGGCACGGTACGTATTGATACTTTAAATATGCTTTCAAACAGCCGTATTAGCTTGGCCTCGGGTGTGTATTTTATTGACCAATTATCGATGGCTGAGAATGCGCAAATTGATGTTAAGGGGACTGGTAAAGTCGTTATTTATGCCAATGGATTTAGCACGGGCGCTAATGCACGTATCAACGCTGACCGCGAAGCTCAGCAACTGGTTCTAATTAGCTTTGCAGACATACAAATTGGGAGTAATACTCAAATATCTGGCTATGTATATGCACTTGGCTCGGTGGAGTTAAGTGCTAGCGCGCAGATGAACGGCGCGGTTAATGCAGCGTCAGTTTCCCTTGAGAGCGGAGCAAAAATCTCTTATCGCGCCGCAAATATAGAGCAGGCAAACTTTAATGGTGCGTGTGGTCAAAATGCGAGCTTACCTTTACCAGTAGCCTATTATTCGATGGATATGTGTTTAGTCCCGCAATCAAATAAAGGGATTGTAGATCAAGTCGGAAACAATAGTGCAGATGCGCTTAATGGAGTAGAAATTGATTATCAGGCTAAATATTGCCAAGGCGCTAAACTTAATGGTGTAGAAGCGTTCATTGATATTCAGGACTCAGCTTTATTCGATTTACAAGAGGGTAATATCGCCCTTTGGATAAAAACAGACGACCTTGGTCATGTGCGTGACCCAATCTCTGGAAAAATGGCGATTTTTTCAAAGGACTCTAGAAACGGTACTGATACGATAAACAATAAAATGACCTTGTTACTAGATGCCAGTGGGCGTTTAGATTTCAAATACAAGGGTGACCGTTCCACTAGCTTAATCACGTCTTCATTAATCGATGAAAGTAGTTGGCATTTTATTTCCTTGGCATGGGGCTCTGCAGGGATTTATTTATACGTTGATGGCGCATTAGCGGCGAGCGACACCACCAATGTCACGGCACAAATCAGCGCTAATGGTTTAGATATGGCCATAGGTGCCAACACAAGCAACTTTGTCTTGGGTTCGAATAAAAATCGTGTTGACCAAATTGGTGATTTTTACAAGGGCAGTATTGATGAACTTAAGATTTTTGATGCGCAACTCAATCCCTCTCAACAAAGTAATCTATACACGCTCGCGCAGCAGGCTTGCCAAGATTGTAGTAATTCTCCTGTATTAATTTCAGCTTATACTTCCGATGTCTGTAGCCTTAATACCAATCAAATACTAGACACTGCAAGCGATAACCATGGTCAGATTTTCAACGGCGTGGATATTGAGTCAAGTAGTCGCTTTTGTCAGGGTTTGAGTTTTGATGGCGATGCGGCATTTGTGCAAATACCTCACAGTGAAGACTTTGAGTTGAGCGATGGCGCGCTTGCGATGTGGTTTAAAATCGATGACTTAAATCATAGCAATACTGCGCGAGACGGCGGCAACGTATTGCTATCTAAAGACCATCTTAACTACCAAAATGGTGGGCATTTAGATATACGGGTAAACGCTAACGGGCGTATTCAAATTCGCCATCAAACGACCAATAGTCAAACTAATTTTATTATTTCGAATAGTAGCATTGTTGCAAATACTTGGCATCATTTGGTCTACAGCTTTGGTAGTCAAGGTATCGAGGTATATGTCGATGGCAGTCTTGTCTATAGCGATAGCAACTTTACGACAGGCTGGGATACTAATGAGGAAACCTTAGTCTTAGGCGCCGCCACAAGAATTTGGAATGAGTCAGGTGCGTTTGTAGATTCTCTTAGAGATTTTTTACAAGGTGATATCGACAACTTCAAAATTTACCGAAATCAGCCCTCAGGCAGTGATGTCAGCACTTGGTTCAATGAAAGCACCTATGCCTGCACCCAATGCTCGGGTTTGGTTGCGCACTATTCCTTTGACGGAAGTACGATCAGCGGAAACATCGTTGAGGATATAAGCGGCAATGGAAATAACGGTGAATTTCATCGCGACCTTGCCATTGAGCTGCCCAGTAACAATAAGTATTGCCGTGCAATTAGCACCACTAATGACCAATCTAGAAGTGATTTTAAAAACTTTGATACCCGGGTTGACCTTAATGATATTGGAAACCAGGGCGGCGTATCATTTTGGTTTCGTGCAAATACCGATTGGGATCAATCAGGTGTCCGCACTTTACTTGATGCAACTCGCGGTAATAAATACTTTCATTTACGCCTGCTTAGTGGAGGTCGCTTTCGAGTAGGGATGGAAGATGTGAATGACAGAGATATTCAAGTCATTAGTCAAGCCAATATGTTCCCTGCTGATGAGTGGGTGCATATTGCATTTAGTTGGAACTATGATGCACGATTTTTCACTATTTTGGTGAACGGAAGACAAATTATTAAAGCGACCTGGGCGAGCAAATTTGTCGATATAGCTCCTTACGGTACCTTGGTGTTTGGCGATAATAAGAGTATTTACGGTGCAGGGGGGGGAGCAAATGCGCTTTTTGATGATATCCGAATTTATCGCGAAGTGGTAAGTGAGGAGCAAGCAAGACAAGATATGGCAGATGCGCAAAGCTGTATCTCAACCTTGGCGTATGAAATAGAGCACCCCGAAAATGCGCTGGCTTGCGGCTCACCGTCGGTTACTGTACGAGCGTGTGCGAAGAGTGATTGTTCTGAATTATCTAAGGACCCAACAACCTTACAACTTTTTCCAGCAGATGCCTTTGAACAATCACAAGTTACCTTCACTGGCTCCACTAAAGTCAAGTTAACGCATAGCTCGCCAGGTACATTAAATATTGGGAGCAATGGGCAAAGTCCGGTGGCACCGGTGACATGTTCGCCAGACTGCAGTATTGAGTACGAGTCGGCAGGGCTCGAGTTTTTTCATACAGGAACGGGTGCAAACGACTTTTCGCAAAGCCCATTTACCGCACAAGCATCCTTTGGCAACTTAGGGTTAAGAGCTGCGGGAGGCGATGGCACAACATGCGAGGCTCTGGTTGCGCAAGAGCAAGAGGTAACGCTGAGTTTCGATTGCGTGAATGATGTCAACTCGCCTTATGCACCCGATAATTGCCGTACGCCATTTGCGGGTGTGCCCGTAACTGGCAACGACCCCCATAGTGCAAAGATTCAATTAGTATTTGATGAGAATGGTGAAGCAACATTTAATGGCTTAAGCTATGCTGATGTGGGCCTTTTAAATCTGAGCGCTAGCGCAGTAATCAATGGTGCGAGCGTGCAAGGTGCGAGTACTCAAATTAAAGTAGTGCCAGCACGTTTTGAAATAACTAGCAGTGCTCCCGCTAAATTGACTGCTGGCAAGCCTTACCCTTTTCAAATACAGGCCTTAGGTGCTAATGGTGGGGTGTTAAAAAGCTATCAGAGTCACAAAGCACAGTTATCTGTGCAGCGTTTAGCACCTTTGCATAGCGACGCGAAAGATTCCGCCTTTGAGTTTAATTCACAAAGTGCCATACAAAGCAGCGCAAATGAAATATACGCGCCTTTATCAGCTGTGCCCTTTAGCAATGGCAGCTTGCTCTCTACAGAGGCTTTATTTGAGGAAGTTGGAAGCTATCGACTACGTTTTAAAGATGACGATTATTTGGGGCATTCAATCAGCTCTAATGCTTTAGATGTCGGGCCTGTTATTCCTGCTTATTTTGACCTAGTCGTTCCAGCCGCTCCTATGCTTAACCCAAGCGCACAAACTTTTACTTATGTTGGCCAGCCCTTTGGCTTTGCGCCTGCAAATGAACCTATACTGCAACTTACCGCTTACAACGCGCAAGGTCAGGTGACAAATAATTATGCCGATACTCAGTGGCGCTTACCCGTCGATTTGTCGCGAGTAAACGCTTATGTAAATTATGTAGATGCTTCAAGTTACTCAGGTGATCTTCAGGTGTCGACTAAGGCAAGTTCAGTGGTACTTACACAACAAGATATTTTTAATGGGATTGGCCGCATTCGTTTGTCTCAGCCACTATTGAGCTATGAGAAAATTGCTGCGCCAAGTGGTACCGATGCCAGTCCTTTTGAGGCCTCCCTTGACCTGCAGTTTAACGCTAACTTTTTTACCGATTTAGATGGTGTATGTTATCAAGTAAATTATCCAAACGGCTGTGATGCTTTTAGTATCGATAATATTGCCGGTACCCAGATGCGCTATGGTCGCTTGTTTTTAGAAAATGCGTTTGGACCTGAAAATAAAGCGTTGCGCATGCAGGCAAAGACGCAATATTTGGTGAACGGAATATGGCAGACTAATCTGGCTGATAATTCAACTGTGCTGGCGCTGTCGCAAAGTGCAGGACATATCAAAGTATTACATGATCCACAAAGCGAAAATGATATCAGTAGAGGCATAAGTGGCGTCGATGCTACGGGCATTATTGTTGGTGGACATTCTCAATTGAACGATTTTGTCTTTCAACCAGTCCTAAGTGCAGGCAATGCTCTGATGGGCAATGCATTTGTCACACTTTCGCCTCTTAGTTCATCGGGCATTTCAGCGGGTGATTGGGCAAATTATCTGAATATTGACTGGGACGGTGACGGTGATATTGACAGTGCCGATGAACCCTCTGCGACCATTGCATTTGGGCTTTATCGCTCAAGTGACAAAACAATCCATTGGCGCGAGGCTTTTTAGCGATAAAAACCTGCCAGCGCGCTTGCTCAAACCGCGGTGCATTGGTAAAGTTAGGGATTATGTCGTCAACACGTGTCGCACTACTATTTTTAAGCGACAATCACACCTTACATTAATAAAAAAGGCATTCCATGTTCAAGAAGCTTCGAGGTATGTTCTCTAACGACCTTTCTATCGACCTCGGCACCGCAAACACGCTGATTTATGTCAAAGATCAAGGCATTGTATTAAACGAACCATCGGTAGTTGCTATCCGTCAGGAGCGTGCAGGTGGCCCAAAAAGTGTCGCGGCGGTAGGTCATGAGGCAAAGCAGATGCTAGGTAGAACGCCTGGTAATATTCGAGCAATCCGTCCGATGAAAGATGGCGTAATCGCCGATTTTTACGTTACCGAAAAAATGCTCCAGCATTTTATTAAACAAGTTCACGATAACAATTTTTTACGACCTAGCCCCCGAGTGTTGGTTTGTGTACCTTGTGGTTCGACACAGGTTGAGCGCAGAGCAATAAGAGAGTCAGCACTTGGCGCCGGAGCGCGGGAAGTGTATTTGATTGATGAACCGATGGCAGCCGCTATCGGTGCAGGTTTACCTGTATCTGAGGCAACTGGCTCAATGGTAGTCGATATTGGTGGTGGTACTACTGAGGTCGCCATTATTTCACTAAACGGGGTGGTATATTCGTCGTCGGTCAGAATTGGTGGTGACAAATTCGATGAAGCGATTATTAACTACATCCGTCGTAACTTCGGCTCACTCATTGGTGAAGCAACCGCCGAGCGTATCAAGCATGAAATTGGTACCGCGTATCCTGGTGAAGAAGTGAAAGAAATAGAAGTCCGCGGGCGTAACCTCGCCGAAGGTGTACCTCGAGGCTTTATGCTCAACAGCAACGAAATACTAGAAGCCTTGCAAGAGCCTTTGTCGGGTATTGTCAGTGCGGTTATGGTCGCACTTGAGCAGTCTCCGCCTGAATTAGCCTCTGATATTTCAGAGCGCGGTATGGTGCTAACCGGTGGTGGTGCCTTGTTAAAAGATTTAGACCGCTTGCTGATGGAAGAAACTGGGATTCCTGTTGTGATTGCTGACGACCCATTAACATGTGTGGCACGAGGCGGTGGTAAAGCCTTTGACATGATCGATTTACACGGCGGCGATCTCTTTAGCTATGAGTAAGCCTAATGCGTAAATTGTACAGTGCTGCTGAATATGTATGATTAGCAGCATGGAGTTGCCCCCTTACCATGAATGAGGTATTTCCAAGAGGCCCATCACTGCTAACTCGCTTAGCGCTAGTGTTGGGTTTTTCTGTAATGGCGATGTTTGTGGATACAAAAGTCGAAAGTGTGAGTATCTTTCGCGCTTACCTGACTTCGTTGGTAAGCCCTTTGCAATACATTGCGGACATGCCAGGAGCGGCGCTTAGTTGGTCGGCAACCCGCTTTACTTCACGTCAAAATCTACTTGAAGAAAATGAACGTCTCACTACACAAATCACGCTGATGAGTGAGCAGTTGCAACGGTTTCAAACCCTACAGCAAGAGAATCAAAATCTTCGAACGCTGTTAGACGCTCCAGTGCAGCAAGAAATGCATAAGATGATTGCCGAGCTCATGGCGGTAGATAACAATCCTTATAGTCATCAAATTGTTGTGAATAAGGGGGCAATAGAGAATGTTTATCCTGGTCAGCCTGTTTTAGACGAAAGCGGCATTGTCGGACAAGTGAGTGAAGTCGGTACGACCAATAGCCGAGTATTATTAATATCAGATGTTACCCACGCCATCCCTGCAAGAGTGAGTCGTAACAATGTGACGGTAATTGTATCGGGGATAGGAGATGTTAACGAACTATCGCTAGAGCATGTAGCACATAGTACCGATATTGAAGTGGGTGATATTCTCATTTCCTCAGGTTTAGGAAACGTATTTCCGCAGGGCTACCCTATTGCTAGGGTCAGTGAAATTATGAGTGATGAAGGGCAACCTTTTGCACAGGTTAAAGCACAACCTCTTGCTAAGCTCGACAGAATCAAATATCTGCTCCTGTTATGGCCTCAAGATGAGGCGCCAGAAGACGCGATATCCTCAGAACAAATCAACGACGGATTGGAGCTGCAGATTGAAAGGTAATCGTACATTCATTATTACCACTATCTTAATTGGCATGATTTTGCAGATCATTCCAATGCCTGCTGAGGCCGATATTTACCGACCTGATTGGCTGCTTTTGATTTTATGTTATTGGTGTATGGCCTTACCAAACAGGGTCAGTGTTGGTGTGGCGTGTTTAACGGGAATCATTCTTGATTTGTTATATGGGACAGCATTGGGCGTGCATAGTTTTGCCTTGGCCGTACCCATATTTTTAGTCGCGACGAACTATCAGCGCATGCGAAATCAATCCATTTTGCAACTGGCCATGACCATTGGTGTGCTCTCATTTATATATCATCTGCTGATTTATTGGCTACAATTTTGGCTCACCAGTATTGAGTTTAGGGTCGAATTTTTGTGGCCAAGCGTGACTTCTATCTTGTTGTGGCCATGGGTCTTTTGGTTACTCAGAAAATTCCGCCGTAAATTGGGTGTGTCCTGATTAGTATGGTAAAGGGATTAGTATGTCAAAGGAATTAACATGGCAAAGGTGATATTGGCATCGGCATCGCCAAGGCGAATTGAGTTACTTAAATGTATATGCCCACAGTTTGATGTTCAACCTGCCGATATTGACGAACAGCCTTATTCCAATGAAAAACCCGAAACCTTAGTTGCGCGCCTCGCCTTTGAAAAAGCCAATACCGTATTGAGTATACACCCTAACGCAACTGTTATTGGCTCAGACACCATAATCGCCTTTGAAAATAAGGCGATGGGAAAGCCAAGCGACAAAGCCGATTTTTTAAATATGATGCAAACCTTGTCTGGAAAAACGCACCAAGTGCTAACCAGCGTGTCATGTTTGTCTGGCGATAAGCGCATTGATAAGCTGGTAAGCTCGCGAATAGAATTCGCTGTTGTTTCACTCAATGAAGCCCAAAAATATTGGCAAACAGGTGAACCACGAGATAAAGCAGGGGGATATGCCATACAAGGTATTGGCGCACAATTTGTAAAGCGTATAAATGGCAGTTACAGTGCAGTAGTGGGTTTGCCACTGTATGAAACAAAACAGATGTTGGAGACACTTTCTTAATGGATATCAGCGCAGAACTGTTAATCAATGTAACCCCGTCTGAATCGCGGGTTGCCCTTATTGAAAATGGGATCCTCCAAGAGATTCATATTGAGCGCCATACGAAAAAGGGGATTGTTGGTAACATTTATAATGCCAAAGTTAGTCGTGTCTTACCGGGTATGCAGGCTGCATTTGTCGATATTGGGCTTGATAAAGCCGCGTTTTTACATGCCTCCGATATTGCCGTCAATGAAGAACTCAAAGACGATGTATCAGCCAATCAGCTTGAACGTAAAGATATACGTGAATTAGTGCGCGAGGGTCAGCATATTGTTGTACAAGTAGTGAAAGACCCTTTAGGTACAAAAGGGGCGCGCCTTACTACTGACATTACCTTACCCTCACGCTATTTAGTCTTTATGCCAAGTGTGACTCATGTTGGTGTATCACAAAAGATTGAAGAAGAAGCTGAACGTGAAAGATTAAAATCACTGGTCGCTGATTTATGTGACAAAGACGGTGGCTTTATTTTGCGTACTGCTGCAGAGGGCGTTAACGGTAAAGAGTTACGTCAAGATGCAGAGTTTTTACGACGACTTTGGAAAAAAATTATATCCCGTAAAAGTACGGGAAAAATTAAAATGATGTATGAAGACCTGCCCGTTGCGCGCAGAGTATTGCGAGACTTTGTGGGTACCGAAATCGACCGTATTCGTATTGATTCCAAGCTCACCTTTAAAGAACTCATTGCCTTTACCAAAGAATATGTGCCGGAGCTGAGTAACAAGCTTGAATACTATCAAGGTGAGCTACCGATTTTTGACCAATACGATGTTGAAAATGAGTTGCAACGTGCTTTAGGCAGACGAGTCGATTTGAAATCCGGTGGTTATATTATTATTGACCAAACCGAAGCGATGACCACAATTGATATCAATACGGGGGCATTTGTTGGACACCGTAATTTAGAAGAAACCATTTTTAATACCAATATTGAAGCAACGTTAGCCATTGCCCGCCAACTACGTTTACGCAATTTAGGTGGCATGATCCTCATTGATTTTATCGATATGATTGAACCAGACCATCAGCGTCGAGTCTTACATTCATTAGAACAAGGAATGAGTAAAGATCGCGCCAAGTCGAGCATTTACGGCTTCACAAAACTGGGCTTAATTGAAATGACCCGCAAACGTACACGGGAATCATTGGAGCACCAACTTTGTGGAGAGTGTCCTGCTTGTGGAGGGCGCGGTACGATTAAAACCATTGAGACTATCTGTTTTGAGATTACTCGAGAGGTCGTACGGGTTAATCGCGCATACAATGCCGATAAATTTGTAGTGTACGCCTCCGTTCCTGTAGCCGAAGCGCTATTAGGGGAAGAGTCTCACATACTAGCGGAGTTAGAGGCCTTTGTTGGAAAACAAATTAAAGTGCATACAGAGCATCTTTATCATCAAGATAAGTTTGATGTGGTAATGATGTGAGTAACAGCAACAAGCTAACCGCCATATTTTTAAGAAAACTGTGGGCATTTGCTGCAGTTCTTTTGGTGTTGGTGGCGCTTTTCATATCTTTATTGCGTTACTCCCTGCCAATGCTCGATGAACGTAAGCACGTAATTGAAGAGTATGTCGCAAATGAATACGGCATTGATTTAAGTATTGGTTCGGTCTCAGCAACCTGGAAGTCACAGGGGCCGAGTATACAGCTGGCACAGGTCTCGTTACGCCAAGGTGAACAATCTCCAGTGGCGCTTGAAATAGGTGATATTTATTTAGCGGTAGAATTTTGGCCATCAATATTTAATGGCAAGCTGCAATCGCGTAATGTCAGTTTATCTGATCTCGATTTGACGCTGGATATACAACGAATTAAGGGTAGTAGTACTGACTTTCCGGTGGTACAGGCCTTAGAAAGTATCTTTTTGGAACAGTTGAGCAAGTTTTCTGTTACCAATAGTCGCATTACCATCGTCAATAACATCCATAGCAGCAATCCTGAGTATCCGAACGACGTCAGGCAAAACACAATACGGGTAAGCCAATTATCTTGGTTAAACCAAGGGAATAGGCACCAAGGCTTGGGCGAACTTTCGTTGCAAGGCGTTGCCTCCAATACGGCGTCTTTTATTCTTGATTTAGAAGGCGATGTTAGTAGCTACAAAGGTATGCTTTACGCCAAAGGCCAGAATTTAGATATTTCCCCATGGATTAATGAGTTTACCAATCTTAAAAATAATTTAGTGACCAGCAAAGGCAATTTTGCCTTGTGGGGAAAGATATCTCAGGGCGAATTTACGCATCTTCGCGGGCAAGTATTACCCAGTCAGTTCGAGTGGACGACCCCTGCTTCTAATAAAATCGAATCTGATCTGTCTGCCGATTTTGCTGCAAATAGGACAGGTAGTGATTGGCATTTCGCGGTCAAGGGACTAGAGCTTGCGACCAATGGGGAGAGTTTTAGTAGCGATTGGTCTGGCCGTTTCTCGCAAGCAAAGGGCATGTCTGTTCACAACAGAACGCCTCTGCAGCTGGGCTCTTTAACGCCTTTGCTAGCGCTAATCACATCGGCAGATACAGACGATATTGCGCAGTTACAGCTTAATATTGCAATCCCCTCTGTACATCTTAAATTTGCGAGCGATGGTGTAAGCGGCTTAGCACAAAACAACCGATTGTCTTGGCGCGAGACTATCGCCATGCCCGGGGTTGATGCGATCGCGATTGATGCGTATTGGCAAAACAAAAGGGGTAGTTTGCGGCTACACACTCAGCAAGCGAGTATTGAAGCGGAGCAATTATTTGAGCGTTCTCTTTCATTAGACAAGCTTGACATGACATTGCAAGTGAGTCGGTCAAATGCGGGACTATTCCTTGCAAGCAAAGAGGGTCAACTGGTCCTCGATAACATCGCGATGTCGCCCAGCATAAGCTATCACAGTGACACTGGTGTATTGTCTATAATGACAGATATCGCCGCATTTCCACTAAAACAAATTCCGACATTATTGCCCAACCGCTTCATGAGTGCTGATGTTAAAAGTTATTTAGCGAATGCTTTTGTGGGCGAAGGTAGGGTGGAAAACGCGCATATTATGTGGCACGGAAATCCTAAGTCTTATCCCTTTGCTGATGGCTCGGGGATTTTTCAAACATCGGTGGCGATAGATAATGCTGACTTTACCTTTTCAGACACTTGGCCACAATTAACACAACTTAATATCGACCTGTTGTTTGAAAACAGAAGTTTGGCCATGAAAGCGACTTCAGGTTTACTTGCCGATGTCGAGTTGTCAAATTTACGTGCAAACATCCCAAGCCTTGGTAGCGGCTCAATGCTAACGATATTCGCCGATGGGAAAACGAACGGTAGTGATTTAGCCGAGCTAATGACGCAAAGCAGCTTACAAGACTCTCTTGGCCGTGTGCTCACTGAAAATGTCATTTTATCGGGGCCTTTAAGCACAAATTTGGCCCTCTATATTCCTCTTGCCGATACCTCCGCTACAAGGGCAGTCGGCGAAGCATTTTTATCAAATAGCAATGTACATCTTGCATCCTTAGGATTAGATTTTTCCCAAGCCCATGGCACTATTGCATTTGATAATGAAAAAATAAGTATCGAAACCTTAGATGCGACCTTGTTTGACCAAGCCGTACAAATTGATTTGGCAGGGAAACGAGACGAGTTGGTATATTTGCTCGATATTGATGTGGTAGGTAATTGGGAAATCGATTCGATATTAAGCGCTTATGCACCTAACATGAGTCAATATTTAACAGGTAATACTGACTGGCGTCTTGGCGTAGATGTATCCTCACAAGAAGACAGCTATGTGTATGCGGCTACGTTAAATAGCGTACTGCAAAATATTGATTCGAAGTTGCCCAGTCCGTTCAATAAAGCACTCGATGTACAAATGCCTTTAAGCATTCAGGCGTCGGGCAACAATAAGGCGTCGACGATTAATCTACAACTTGGCCAAGACGTGACTTTTGAGGGCATATTGCCCCATAAAGAGAAGCAATTCAGTCGCGCGCATTTAGCTCTTGGTCCTACTGACTTTGTCGGTATGGGAGTTGGTTTTAGTATTAGCGCTAACTTGCCTTCTGTTGATGCAAACCAATGGACGCAAACTATACGCGATTTGGTAAGCGGTTTACGCCAATCTGGGAACCCTGTTTTGTCTTCCCCAGAGCGAGTATTTGCACAAGCCGATCAGGTACTGGTTTCAGGCGTACGCTTGAGCGATGTAGATGTAACCGCTAAACAGTCAAATCGAGACTGGAAGATTGAAGTCGATGCAGATCAAATCAGAGGTAACGTTGATATAGGCGCGGATTGGATTTCTAAAGGGATCAGGATAGACGCAGATTATGTGAAGCTCAACGACATCGATTTTGGTACCAACGATACTGAAAAGACCGCAAGCATCGTGCCGCAAGAACTGCCGTCGATAAAGGTTAACTGCGCCAGTTGTGAGTTCGCGGATGTACACTTAGGCAGAGTCACGTTTGAGGCCGAGCCTAACGATGATGGGCTTGAAATTACACGCTTAGAAATGGAAACAAAGAACGGCAGAATTAATGCACTCGGTCAGTGGTATCAACGACATAACGATCATTACACTTTTTTGGCAGGCGATTTAACGAGCAGTGATTTAGGGCTCTTATTGGCCGATTTTGATTTTGACTCAGGGGTAAAAGATTCAGAGGCAAAAGTAGATTTTGCTGTCACGTGGAAAGACTCACCCATGGATTTTGGCTTTGAGCACCTCGATGGACAAATTGATTGGAACCTAAGTGATGGCTATCTTACCGAAGTAAGCGATAAAGGGTCTCGTATTTTTACATTGCTAAGCTTAGATTCGTTAGTACGCAAATTATCCCTCGATTTTCGAGATGTATTTGCGAAAGGGTTCTTCTACGACGAAATGAGCGGTAGCGTACAAATCACCGAGGGTAAGGCCGATACCCGCGATACTAAAATAGACGGTGGCGCCGGTGATATTGAAATTTATGGCTACACTGATTTAGTGTCTAAAGAGCTAAATTATAATATTAGCTTTGCGCCAAATGTAACCGGTAATTTGCCGGTGTTGGTTTACTTCTTTTCATTAAGCCCGCCCTCTGCACTAGCTGCCTTGGCAATCGATCAGGTACTTACCTCAACCAAGGTTATTTCCAATGTAAACTATTCGGTATCAGGCACTCTAGATGAACCTGTATTAATTGAGACAGGTCGCCAGAGCACGGAAGTGGCTCTGCCAACACGTAGATCATTAGACGAGGAAGGCGTGGACCCAAACTTTTTGCCCCCGACTGAAGATGACCTACTGAAGATTGAGCGTTCAGATGGTTGATTTGATTGCGATACAACTAAACTCTAGTGCGTCACTAGAGACTAATCTCAAAACTATTGAGACCATTATTGCGAGAGCCCGTCCGAATAGGTCTGAGCCTGCCTTGGTGGTGCTTCCAGAATGTGCGAGTCAGTTTGGATGTGGTGGTGCAACCATGCTACAAAGCGCAGAGCAAAAAGGTGAGGGGAAGGCGCAGGCGAAGTTTGCTCAACTTGCCAAAACGCATAATATCTTTCTAGTTGCAGGTACCATGCCCATTATTGAAGTGGGTAGAGACACTCCTAAAAGTCATGAAGCAGATCGCTACTGCGCTGCTAGCTTGGTATACGCACCTTCAGGAGAGTGTATTAGCCAATATAACAAGATACACCTATTTGATGTTGAGGTAGCTGATAATACAAAGTCCTACTTTGAATCAAAATATACTGAGCCTGGCAGGTATTTGGCAAAGTTTGACAGCCCCTGGGGGCAGATAGGCCAAGCAGTATGTTACGATTTGCGCTTCGCGAAAATGTTTGATGCGTTGATGCCTATGAACATACTAGTATTGCCAAGTGCATTTACCTTGGCAACAGGCAGTGCCCATTGGCATGCGCTATTAAAAGCCAGAAGCATTGAATTGCAATGCTTCGTTGTGGCGGCAAACCAAGTCGGTAAACATGAAGATGGTCGACAAACCTTTGGTCACTCATGTATTTATTCACCTTGGGGAGAATTGTTGTCGGTGATTGAATCAGGTGAAGGCTGGGCCTCTGCGCGTTTTGATGAAACACAGTTACACGCCATTCGCACAAAAATGCCCATAAGCACACACAAACAAGAGAGATATGGATTTGAATAATACCGTTGAACAGAACTTACTGCAGCACTCTGGCCTAGACCAATCTATGATTGTGTCTTATTTAGAGCAAATCATGCAGCATCAAAATACCTTTGCAGATATGTATTTTCAGTCGAGCCAGCATGAGAGTTGGGTATTAGAAGACGGTATTATAAAAGACGGTAGTTACAACATTGAACGCGGAGTGGGTGTGCGAGCAGTGAATGCCGATAAAACTGGTTTTGCTTATTCTGACGAAATTAACGCCGATGCTCTGCAAAAAGCCTGTTTGGCTGCGCGCAATATTGCCCCTGCACAAGGAAAGTTAAAAGTATCTGCGTTAGGAGCAGTAAAACACAAGGCCCTGTATAGCGCAGTCAATCCATTGTTGGCAATGAGTGATGATGACAAAATCGCACTTTTGCGTATGGTTGATGCTTATGTTCGCAAGCAAGAGAGTGATGTGAGTCAAGTTGTAGTCAGTCTTACTGGGGTATATGAAGAAATATTAGTTGCTGCAACAGATGGTACTTTTGCCACAGACATACGCCCACTCATTCGTTTAAATTGCAGTGTGTTAATCGAAAAAGATGGCAAGCGAGAGCGTGGCGCTTCAGGTTGTGGTGGACGCCGTGGATATGAGTTTTTTAGTGCCAATACCGAACAAGGCATACCAAGATATCAACAATTGGCAGACGAAGCGCTTCACATGGCTAGGGTAAATTTAGAGGCTGTGCCTGCACCTGCAGGCGCGATGCCGGTGGTACTGGGTAGTGGTTGGCCGGGCGTGTTGCTGCACGAAGCAGTTGGACATGGATTAGAGGGAGACTTTAATCGTAAGGGCGCGTCTACTTTTAGTGGTCGTGTTGGCGAACAAGTCGCCGCCAAAGGCGTAACAGTTGTTGATGACGGCACTCTCGCAAACCGACGCGGCTCTTTATCTATCGATGATGAGGGCACCGCGAGTCAATATAATGTGTTAATAGAAGACGGTAAATTGTGCGGCTACATGCAAGATAAGATGAATGCACAACTTATGGGAGTCAAGCCTACGGGCAATGGCCGCCGAGAGTCCTATGCGCATTTGCCCATGCCTCGCATGACAAATACCTACATGCTTGGCGGTGAATATAGCCCTGACGAAATTATTGCTTCGGTCGAAAAGGGCATTTATGCTCCGAATTTTGGTGGTGGTCAGGTGGACATCACCTCGGGTAAGTTCGTATTCTCAAGTTCAGAAGCGTACTTGATAGAAGGCGGTAAAATCACGCGTCCCATTAAAGGTGCAACGTTAATCGGAAATGGTCCTGAATCGATGCAAAAAATATCGATGGTGGGCAATGATTTAGCACTAGATGCTGGCGTTGGAGTATGCGGAAAAGATGGTCAATCTGTTCCGGTTGGAGTAGGTCAGCCGACCCTTAAAATTGATGAATTGACTGTTGGCGGTACTGCTTAACCTACGCTTTGTAGCTTTTTATAAAGTACTAGTTTTTAAACCGTGCTAACTTTTTAGCCATGCTGAACAGTATTTGATAATTGGTTTGAGGGCGTTCGGGGGCGAGTGATAACACACGAGCAATGTCGTCCTCGCTCATTCTCTGGCTAGGTACATGTGCCATCATGAGATCGCAGTGGACATAGTCGCGCAGTTTCGCAACTGACTGTTTATATTGTTGCGGTAGGCTTACTGGGAAGGGTGGATTGAACTGACCTTTTACCTTTACCACCAAATCTGCCACATACAACAATGCCTGCTCTTCGTTTAGCAAAGATACATCCATATGAGTATGACCCGGGGTGGCGATAAGCTTCCAATCAGGAAAATTAGGAATAGCGTCGCCGTCTGCTAACATCAAGTCAGGTTTTAATATTGGTGAGTACCAAAGTGAGCGGCGTTTTATTCCTAAACGTTTTGCCACCCAATGTGCTAAGTAAATATCAATTGAATGATTCAGCTTACCGCTAATGCCGCTGTACCATTGAGATTGAAATTGCCCACTGATGACTTGGCATCCGCTTACTTCTCTCAAATAATGTGCACATCCAGCGTGGTCTGGATGCATGTGCGTTACCATTACTACCTTTAGGTCACTTAAAGGACGATTGAGTTCATCTTTAAAGAAGGTGGCGATGGTATTAAAGTCAGCACGGCATGCACCGTCGAGTAGTAGGCACCCGTGAGGATATTCAACTAAAAATATATTTTGAATGTAACCGCGTAGAGTATGTACATGCATAGACACGAGTATAAAATCCTTTTACTGCTCGTACCAGTTATTTATGCCTTCTTGATTTCTACTACGTCTGCTTTTTCAGCCTCTAAAATAGTGTCAGCTTCAGTGCCTTTTAGTAGCTTACCGATAGAATCTTTATTTTTTGCAAGTAAGATTGAGAGCTCTTCAGCGATAGCTTCGTCTAGCTCAATACCTTTTTGTTGGATGTAATAATGTAAATTATCGGCGACGCCCAACATTTTGTCGTATTGATCGGCTTCTTTTTTGTCGGTAGTTACCAATTTATCGACTCCTTTGTGCTGCACAACGTAACGGGTGATGACGGCCATGGGAAACTCCTAGGTGTTTAGTGAATACCAACATACTATACCTTTCCTATCTGTATAAATAAACAGTATTTTAAAATTGGCAAACATCTATGCGGATAGTTTCGATCGACGAATATATAATAGTGACTCCCTTTTCTGTATGCAGTGAGTGCACGTATTTGGTTTTGGCATTCGAAGTTATCACGTACAAGGAACGTAATCGCAAAGTCCGTAATATGGAAACTAGCCGCCAGCAGTTTGTTCCAATTTGTCAATAAACTTAATTTAAAGACTGGTACAAATTACGGGATATATATTACACTCATATCTCAAATGCGAGATATAGTGCCGTTAAATGGTAGCTCATGTCACGATATTTGGTCCATACACAAAGGTTTCTATTTCAAGCTATGCTAACTGCCTTAAAAACCAAAGTTGCAAATTTACAAAACGCGAATTTTATTATTCGATGTACGTTTGGTATTTCAATTGTTGCGTTATTAATTATGCTCCCTTTTGGGATCAACAATTTTATCCAAGGCCGTTTTTTGGGTGGGATCACGGCGCTGTTGGTTGCTGCTCTGTGTATGGTAAACGCTTTTTTGGCAATCCGAGGTAGATATAATCTGTATATTAACTTTCTCGGTTTTGTTCCCGCTTTGGTGTTAGCATCAATTACGGCATTGGTTACATTACAAGGTACAGGTTCTTTTTGGCCTTTTGTATGTATGTTTGCTATTTATTTTGTCCTGCCGTTTCGCTTTGCCAAACATGCTAGTTGGATCTTTCTATGCTGCGTACTTTTTGCTGCTTGGACGTCTCTTGATCAAGCTCTAGCGGTGAGATTCTCCGCCGCTATGATCACTATAACCATATTTATATTTATTTTTTCGAGTGAGGTTGCCCGTGCTTCAAAGAAGCTTGAATATCAAGCTGAAACAGACCCGCTTACTGGGCTACTGAATCGCAAGAGCTTAGTAGAAAACATCAGTAAGGCTATTTGTGGGTTTGAATCGGGTGGAAAGTTGTCAACGATGTGTATTATTGATATTGATCATTTCAAAGAGATTAATGACAAAATGGGACACGAGGCGGGAGACAGTGTATTGATTGCTTTAGCTTCCCAACTTAAAAAGATTACTAGCCGTAATGACCTAGTCTTTCGTGTAGGCGGGGAAGAGTTCTTACTGTTAATGACCAATACTGCGCTGCCCGAGAGCCAACAGGTAGCAGAAGCTATTCGTGAAGTGATTGCAACCACGCCTTTTTATTCATCAGTAGCTGAAAACAAACAGCGAGAATCTTTCAATGTCACCGTGAGTATTGGTTTGTCTCAAGTAAGCCCGAACACAAACGTTCAGCAGTGGATGAGCGAAACCGATGAAAACCTATATTTGGCAAAAAAGCAGGGGCGAAACCGGGTAGTTACTTAAAACCTATCATCTAACTTATTCGTCACTTTTTAGATTCCAGTATGCAGCTTTGTTTGTCTTATTCTCTCGTTTTGTGGCTCGAAAGGGGTGTTGTTTGCCTACATTTAGCGAGAGTCGAGGGTTGATTTAATAGTATCGAATTTACTTCTGCTTACCGGTACTTTGTCGCCGTTTTTCATCACCACCGAACCTTGGCGGCCATCTTTCGACAAGCGGATTATGTTGTCGTAACTTACCCAATAAGAGCGGTGGGTTTGTATGCCTAAGTTACGAGGCATCTCAGCAATAGCATCTTTCAAATTATATAAAATCAACTCTCTACCGCTTTGACCCACTACCGATAAATAGTGTAACTCCGATTGAATGTATAGGATCTCGCACAGTGGTGTATGCATCAATAATGTAGCAAAGCCGTCACTGCATTGTTCTTCAGTCTCAGGCTTTTCTTGTACATAGTTGCTTGCTGATGGTTCTTTGTTGGCAGGGTCGTTATCTTTATTCTGTTTTGCAAATCGTAAACCTAATAACCATGGCGCATTTATCGCAATCCAGCTAAGTGTTATTGGTGGAGTGATCGCAATAAACTCATCCACCCAAGCGGCCATTAGCGACGGCAGTTGCGAGGGTAACGCTTCGTTCAACCATAAAAAATCTAAACCCAAGGCTATAGGAGAAAACAAAACAGAGCCGGCTAGTCCTGACACAAATAACTTTAACCAAGGGTTTTGCTTATCAAAGAATCTACTTTTATGAAATAGCACATGGCAATACACCAAAATAACGACAGGACCCAGAGTTTGTAAAATCCAAAGTGCTAGATGAAAAATGAAATACGATTGCTCATTGTTTGAGACAAATGAAAACACCACCCCGAGAAAGGTCGAAACGCCAAAAAAATAATACATAGGCCGAATGAAGCCAAAATCAAATTGCTTGTTCACGGTGCTCTTACTCAAAATTGCTATTGCAATATCACATTGCACAAATGCCCACTGGTGCAAAAGCACGCCCATTCATACAAAATCAGAATCCAATAGTAACGATGAAGGATATGATCACACAACACCTAGATTAAGAGTATTTAAATTATGAAGCTTGTTTTTGTTTGTCTCACAGCACTTTTGTTATCGCTATTAAGTCACTCTGCCTTTGCAGAGGGTTATTTTTTACGACCGGTATTTGGCATCAGTCAATTATCGGATACCGATGGACAAACCCAGGATATTGGCACAACGGATGGCCTCGCAGATATAAGCGTAGACAGCGGCTTTAATGCAGGACTTGGCTTTGGCTATCGTTACCTTAACAATATTGCGGTAGAAGTATTTTGGGAATATCGCACTAACGATAGTGAAGCCTTACTAGATGACGGAACGTTTTTTGAGGAGGGCAACTTTGCCTCGAACATCTTCTACCTAAACGGCTTTTACTTTATCGAGACCGAAAGCAGTTGGTCTCCATACTTAGGCGCAGGTCTTGGCTATGTGCAAGAAATTGATATAGATTTTGAGCAAAATGGCTCTGAGCTCTCATACTCCGATAGCGGCTCGCTTGCCTATCAGTTTTTCGTCGGCATTGATTATAAATTCACAGAACAGTTCATCGCTAGCGCGGAATTTAGATATAGCAGCGTTTCTGTAGGCACACTAGAAGGGGAAGAAAACATCGGCAGTATTAGCGATTTAGACTATAAGCCGGTGACCCTGCAAGTAGGGATTAAATGGTTTTTCTAAGTTAGCTTAACAAGCACAACCATCATGCAGCTGCTATTAAGCGCAGAACAACTCGGTCTGCGCTTGAGCGTGGTACTTGATTTAGATGTCTCGGTCTCAATAAGAATTAGCACTAATAACATAAATAAACAGTGCATTGGTCTAAATATTGGTAGACAGCTTATAAGCTAGCACAGCTTTATATTGAGAGGGTTATACTTGTTTTGCTTTAGCGATGTTAAAGGGATTATATTTGATTTAGACGATACTATTGTGCATGCAGAGCTAGATTTTGCTGCTATGAAGCGCGCAATTGCGTGTCCAGCTGAACACGACATCCTAAGCTTTATTGAAAGCTTGCCTTTACCGCAAAAGGCCGAAGCGGAGCAACTAGTGCTTGAGCATGAGCTAAAAGATGCAAAAGCCTCGCGCCTAATTGATGGTGCTTTAGAATTTATTTTGCGTGCGAAGCAAGAGAGTTTGCCACTTGCTATTGTGACACGCAATTGCCGAGATGCGACTCAGCTAAAACTTCACCAAAATAATATTCCTATTGATTTGGTGCTTACACGAGAGGATGCGCTTCCAAAACCGCATCCTGAAGCCCTCCTTAAGATCGCAAGTTATTGGCAGCTACCGACACACGAGCTTGCTTATATTGGAGACTATAAATACGACATTGAGGCTGCTCATAACGCAAATATGCAAGCATGGCTTTTTGAATATAGTGCAAAAAACGTACAGTATGAGGGTGGGCTTCGGCAGATCCCGAAGCAATAGCTCAAATAAAAAGCGCTTGTCAGACCAGTTGCTTAAGAAAATATTAAGAATTATATGGTTTATTCGAATTGCCCGTTTGTATGGGCATCATTAACGTCAATCTCATAATAACATGTTGTTAGAGCAACAGAATGAATTTAAGGATGCAGATTTATTGAGAGGATAAGCAATGGAAGCTTTGCACGTATTCTTGTCGAACGAAGTATTTTCGGCAAAGGTGATATCTTTACAAGACATATTTTTCATATTGGCAATTATTACGATTTGTTACTACTTAAAGTGCTATTTAAAACCCTTGGCAGTTTCTAAACGTAACAAAGCTCATGCTGCGCTTAACGTAAAGGATGCTGCTAAAGGAGAGCGACGACAACGCCAATCTCGGCGCAGTGTCGCACCAAGACAGCATATCGTATCTATCTCACAATCGATACATACTGCAATAGAAGCAATGGTAAATTCTCAATACGTACTGAAAGATAGAACTCAGTACCGGTCAGTTTTTCAAACACCTCTAAAAGATAATTTGCATCAATTACGTTGCCTTGCTAATGAGTTAGAACGCAACGCTATGCCGATTAATTCAAATGGCGAATCGCCAACAGTTAAGCGAGCAGAGCCAATAAAAGGCGTTCGAACCGCACCCGTAAATACCTCATATGTATTGATGGATATCGTGCCGGGACTGCAGGACTATGCAGCTTTACAAGGAATGAAGTTGTCGTTGTACGAAAACGCGAGTGCTTACCTTAATGTTAATGCGGGGTTGGTTGACAAAATGTTACGCGAGCTTGTGTTAAATGCCATCAAGCATAATCAAGCAGGGACCGACATAACGTTAACGTGTTCATTTGCAAATGGGCTGGCAATCTTCGAGGTAGGTGACAATGGCAACGGGATATCTTCAAGTATCACAAATAAAGTCAACGCAATTGCTAATAACACCCGCCTTCGTAACCGCAGGTTGTCTGATGCTGAGTCCTACTTTAGCTTAACGACCATAGGGGAGATGACATGTAAGTTGGGCGGCTCTTTGGAAATTACAAGCGCTTTGGGTTTAAGAACTGAGGTCAGAATATCATTGCCTACAAAACCAATTATGGTGTGTAGGCATGAAAAAGCACTCCCCTACCAAGTATTACCAGTACAAAAGCCGATTAATGAGAGAAAGCACATTTTATATGTGGGTAAACATCCCCACGGGGCGAATATCATGCATAGCCTATTTAATGGGCAATATAATGTTTTCACTTATACACATTTTGACCAAGCCCTAAAATCCATATTTATGATTGAGCCGGACCTTGTCATTGCAGATTTCAGTTGGCAACCCGCTTTGTGTATACAGTTTTGTGCCTTCATCCGTGGCAGTAAAACCTTATCTAATGTTCCTTTTATTTCTATCAACTCAGCGATGGATCAAGTCTTGCGAGCAAAAATGTATGCAAATGGTATATCAGCCATTGTTGAGAAGCCACTTGATGTAAACGAACTTAGCGCCGTGGCCGACAATTTAATGAGCAACCACTCGGTACTAAGAGACGAGATTAATGAAAAAGACGCTGTATATGAAGCAGTAACCGAGCGTACCGAACCAAGCTATAGATGTAGCTTTGTGCAAGACATAGCAAGAGTTATTGAGCAAGGGTATCGGAATGAGTCTTTTAATCGATTTGAGGCAAGTGACAGTCTGCACATGAGTGAAAAGACCTTACAAAGGAGAATGACGAAGCACTTCGCTATGTCCTTTACACAGTATTTGCGCAAATATCGCTTAGAAAAGGCAAAAGAGCAACTGATTAAGGGCGAATGCGTAACTAACGTAACCTTTGATGTGGGCTTTAACTCAAGCTCCTATTTCGGTCAGTGCTTCAAGCAGGAGTACGGGTATCCACCATCGATGCTGAAAGAAACACACTAAGGTTTAAAACCTTAGTCGTGCCCTCCTAATATTTGCACTTGCGCGATGTCTGTATCGCCTTTAAGTACCTTGAGTACAGCATCTTGAGTTAGCGTGCGCATGCCATCATTCATTGCTTGGGCTTTCATTTCAGACACGGCAGCTTCTTTATATACCATTGCGCGAAGTTCATTTGTCATACCTAGCAACTCATGTACACCAGTACGCCCTTTATAGCCAGTGTTACCACATTTATCACAGCCTTTTGCTCGGTATAACATAATTTTTTCGCCAGTATTAAGTTCATCAAAATATGACTCGCCATACTGACGTTTTAGAAAGGCTACGTCATCTTCGCTCGCTTCGTATTCCTCTTTACATTTGCATAAGGTACGTATTAGGCGCTGCGCTAAAATTCCGACGCAGGCATCTGAGAAGTTAACCGGATCTAAGCCTAAGTCTAATAAACGAGTAATGGTCTCGGGTGCTGAGTTAGTGTGCAGAGTCGATAATACTAAGTGACCCGTTAATGATGCCTCAATACCAGCATGCGCGGTTTCTTTGTCTCGCATCTCACCAATAAGAATGATGTCTGGATCGGCACGCAAGAAAGCTCTTAAAGCATTAGCAAAGGTAAACCCAATTTTAGGGCTAACTTGCACTTGTTGCAAACCTGCTTGGGTGATCTCAACAGGGTCTTCTGCGGTCCAGATCTTTTTATCAGGGGTGTTTAAGTATCCCAAGATTGCGTGCAAGGTTGTTGTTTTACCTGAACCTGTCGGGCCTACCACCAGCATAATGCCATGAGGCTTTTTAATCATGCTTTCAATCATATCCATGTTACGAGGGGATAGATTCATTTTCTCAATAGGCATTGCACCGCCAGTAGCCAGGATACGCATAACCACACCCTCGCCAGCAACAGTTGGAATGGTCGCGACACGTACTTCAACTGCTTGTCCGCTGAGTTTAAAAGCGAGTTTTCCATCTTGCGGTACGCGCTTTTCTGCGATGTTCAAGCTCGACATGATTTTTATGCGGGCTATTACTGCATTATGGTGAGATGCTGGTACTTGGTTGATATCTCTGACTACGCCGTCCACTCGCATGCGAACACGCGTGGGTGCGCCTTTTTCTGGGTCAATATGAATATCAGACGCATTTAAGCGTTTCGCATCTTGCAAAATACGACTTACCAAGCGCACTACAGCAGGGGCGTCTTCGGCTAAATCATCGCTTTGGTCTTCAAGTTCATCACCGGTGGTGCCAATTTCATCGAGGATATCGTCCATATCACCCGGACCGCTGCCGCCAACAGTTTCACCTAAGTATTTAAGAATGTGATTAGGCAAGCCAACGGCGATGTCATAGCTGTCAATTCCTAACGCGCTCTCAATTTCCATCAACAAAGCAGCGTTGTTTGGCTCTGCCATTAATACCACAGCATTTTCGTGAGCGTCAGCAATAACGGCGACAAAATTGCGTTTTAAATAAGAGAGGTTTAAACGACTGTTACTCTGATACATATGATATGTATCAGGCAAGTAATCAATAAAGGGTACTTGATAATGCACCGATAACGCGCTACCGATATCTCTTTCTTCTATGCGGTGGTCGTTAGTCAGCTTGGCAACAATTTGTTTTACATCAGGAAGCTTAACCACCTCTTGTATTACTTGCTCAGCCACTAGGCCGCGTAACACTAAGTAATCAAAAGGATTTTTAGTGCCACCTAACTCGTAGCGAAATTTATCGCCGAGCATTGCGGCGATTTGCATGCCTAAGTCTAAATCTTCTGCTGCAAAGTCACCGCCTTTTTTGTTGATGATTTGCATCACGCCCATCATCACCCCAGCATTCATTACTGGGATACATAAGATACTGTCGGTTTTAAACTGACTTGCACGGTCAAATTTTTTGTCAAATCGTAAACGTGGGTGAATATTTACCAACTGCTGATCATCATAAGGGTCGTTGATCATCAATGGTTGTTGTGACATGGCTACATATCCGGCGATAGATGCTGGACTAATGGGTACCTTTATCTCTTTGGTTTCTTGACCTGTCTTATAACGCGCCACAAGGTCTTGTTGCTGAGCTCGTTTTTGAAACAACGACATACGAGAAGCGTCAAAGGCTTCCAGTATTAAAGGCTCAATCTTCTCGTAAGCCGCCATAAGATTCGGAAACTCTTTTAGCTGCTCTTGTAAAGACTGCAATAAGGGTGAATTGGGTGCGCTATCAAACATGTTCTTTCGTGTATCCTAAACCATGCATTAAAGTGGGGACTTCTAAAGGCAGTATCGGCCGCTCTTTGAAGAACATTACTTAGAGTATATCGAATTTACGCTTTGCTGAAATATAAGGCATATCTTGTGCTTAAATTAGCAACAAATCAGTGTATTAAGCAAATTAAACAGTGTGTACAATTAAACTTTAGTCCATCATTTCTTTAAAGACTACCAGAATTTTCGTGATCTGCCTCAAAATGTTGTGAAATTACGGGGGTTTTTCATAAAACCCGCCTTAAGTACAGATTCCACAATAGCTCCATGGTTTGGGATTGTTACTTTAATTTTCGGCTAGAGATAGCTGATATATTCACTTAAAGTAAATAAGATATAAGCAAAGCTCATTTACTATAAAATTTTGTGAAGACTTTTATTTGTGTAAGGATGCGTACCAGCTAATTTTCATGAGTAGTAATTCCTCTCCAATTTATCAATCACTAAACACTCACATCTATAACATAGATACAAAAACACTTGCTATCAGCAAGCATCCATGTATAATTCGCGCCCACTGTGTAGAGCAAGTATTGCAAAGACAGAGTTGAGTGGGTGTTTATCTAGGTCAATCAGTGCGTTCTTTATTAAGAGCTGTCACTCCTTTAGAAAGCACCACGTAGCTAGCCTACAGCGCCTTATAGGTGTTCTAGACTACTTACACATTCTATATGAACAGGATCCCGATTGGGGATCACCGGTTTACGCACATCTTTTCAGCCTA
>CAZUON010000008.1:0-55260 GCA_964621345.1 uncultured Glaciecola sp.
ATCGTTTTGAACCATCTAGAGCTTGATTCGTTTTGGAACGCACCTAACAAAAAAACTAAAGCGGATATTGCCAAGAGCAGGCAACGCCGCTAAATTTGATGTTATATGCTGAAGGTTGAAAAATGAAATTGATAGTAATTTTGAGCCTGATTTTATTGACTATGGGTTGTGCTAGCGGTCAATTAGATTTGTATAATGTGAAAGGCGAAAAAGTTGGTGAATGTACCGCCGGATATAATTGGCACCCAATCGGAGTAAATGCTTCGGTCGACTGGCTTTTACACTATTGTGTTGAATTAGCTAAAAATGCTGGCGAGGAAGTACACAGTGTATCTGACGAGTCAATTTTAAAGAAAGACTACTCATATCCTTCTCATCCCTCAGGCAGCGATTGGAATAAGCAGTTAGCATGGAGAGGGTTTTGGTCTGATATTATTACTAAAGAGCAATATGGGTATATCGTTGCTTACTTAGAGAATGTGTTTTTTCTTGAAACCTTAGAAATCCAGGAGCAATTTGACAAGGGTGATATTAGTCAAAGTGAATACGACGATTTAATCGCAAAGGCTGAGTATGCTTTTCATGGAAGCTAAGGCATATAACAAAAATTTTGAAGACGTATGTTTGCGAAGATCGCGCGCCCACCGCTTAAAATGGTGTTGCCTGCCTTAGGAAAGAATAATGGATGTAATAGATATAAAAGCGTTTGTTCCAAGCGAAGACTATGAAATCTCAAAGTCCTTTTATTCAGAGATTGGGTTCAATTCAGAGTATGTAACGGATGACCTTACGTTGTTTGAAAACGGCGATTGTCTTTTCTTTCTTCAGCGTTTTTACAACGAGGAACTATCCAATAACTTCATGCTTCAAATTTGTGTCACAGATATCTACGAGGCACATGAAATATGCTCTAATTCAAAAAATAAAACTAAAATAACACCTGTCCAACAAGAGTCGTGGGGTAAAGTTTTTTATTTGTGGGGGCCAGTTGGCGAACTGTTGCATATTACTCAGTTGGGCAGCTAACAAAACGCTTAAGTCGTGGGTCAAAAGCAGGCGAAAATGGTAAATTTTGACGATTAGCTAGTGTTGTTAGTAGCATAGCTTACTCAGATTGGGCGACTTCTCATATCCCGCTTCCAAACAAAAATCTGTCTAGTAAAGCATGGTCGATTCAGTTCATAAAACAATATATAACGTAGGTACTGCAATGAAATATTTATTATTAGCTCTAGTGGTAGTATTAATGTTTGGATGTTATAGCACTCCTGAGGCGTTAATGTTGAGTAAACCTTTGAAGGTTGAACAAGAGCGTTTGCAGGAATATTGGATTCAAAAAAATGAGCGTTTCAGTTTTAAAACCCCTTCGAATATCTCGCCGAGCACGATTAAACCAGGGGAAGTTACTATTGAATATTTAATAGACTCAAATGGAAATATCTTTGACGCTAAGATAGTAGAGTCGTCACCACCGGGGTTGTGGGATAAAACCGCGCTTAAAGCATTAAAAAACTTAGAATATGAGCCAGCAAAATCGAATAATACTCGTACTCCAGTATACATTAAAACAATATTTAATTTTGGCTAGTGTCTGGTCGGAAAATACTAAGAGACTAGGAGTCTTTTAGCCATGTTTTGGCACGCCTTATTTACCAAGGGAATTGATATACTGCTCAAAGTAGCGATGACTTTGTTTGATCTATTTTCACTTGTTTTTGCCGCGGTGCTTGTGTTCATTAAGCTTACGCTATTGCTAATAAGATATTTGAATTAGAGGGATATATGAATCATAAACTGATTAAACGCGGTTTCATTTTAGCTGGATTGATGAACTGTAGCGTGCTTGTATTTTCCAAAGGGTTTACTAACACGGCAATTAATGCTGCTGACCCAGTTGTTATGTCAAATTTTGGACTTTTCATGATTGTCGTTTGGGGCTTAGCATACATTGCAGGCTCTACAGCCATGTCTCAGATTAAATGGTTAGCGGGAGTGTTTGCGTTAGAAAAATTAATTTATAGTGTTGTTTGGGCGCGCTGGCAAGCGAACAATAGTCTGAGCGCCGTTTATTCTGAGGATTTCTTAGCCGGGGTTTTTTATAGCATTTACGGCATAAATGATTTCCTATTTATGATTTTCTTTGCCTATGTGTTTTTTGTAAGTAAAAGCTGTGTAAAAGAGGACTGAGTAAGTGTCACCTCATTTTTCCTACGTTATGAAAACCTGAACCAATTCTTGGTTGCACTCATTGTAGGGGGCTACTTTCGCATTGCTAGCGTTATACGCAACGATATACCAAAGAAATTAACACTTTTTATTAGGAACTTATCATCAACTTTTACTTAATTATTGCGTTATTTGCATTCGCCGCTAACTCGGTTTTATGTCGCTTGGCGCTCGCTTCGGGCGAAATTGATCCCGGTAGCTTTACCATGGTGCGACTGGTTTCAGGCGCGGCAACGCTAATGCTTATTTTAATGTTTCGAAATATGCGGCGCAGAGACACAACCCATACTCAAACTGGCTCACTAAGTGTTCAAGTGAATGGTTCACAAGGCTCTTGGTTAGGTGCAAGTACTCTATTTGCTTATGCCCTAGGCTTTTCGTATGCATACATCGAACTAGATACTGGTACAGGCGCCCTTATTTTGTTTGGTAGCGTACAGCTTTCGATGATTGCTTATGGCTTGTTTAAGGGGGAGCGTTTTAATATATGGCAGTGGTTCGGATTGGCAACCGCATTCATCGGCCTGCTGTACTTGCTATGGCCAAATATTTCGACACCATCATTTGTGGGCGCTTTATTAATGGTGGCCGCAGGCCTTGCTTGGGGGATGTACTCGATAATAGGCAGAGGCAGTCAAGATGCCCTAGCCGATACCGCGTTTAATTTTTTACGCAGTGGCGCATTTGTTGTCGGACTTTTTATTGGGCTGACTGTGGTAACGAATGAACAACTTGAGCTTAGCTTTTATACATTTATGCTCGCGCTACTATCTGGTGCGCTTGCCTCTGGTATGGGTTACGCAATTTGGTATAGCGTATTACCTAAGTTAAGCGCAATGAATGCTGCCGTTGCCCAGCTCAGTGTGCCAATTATTGCGGCGCTGGGTGGGTTGTTATTGGTAAACGAGCCGATTACCTTGCGCTTAGCGATCGCCTCGGTTTTGGTTCTTGGCGGCGTGTATATCGTGATGAAGTTAAAAACAAAGCATAGGTAATCAAGTATTCAATAAAACCTAAATCGATATTCACAAGGGAGCGTAATTAATGACGCAACAAGCTAACAAAACACGTTTACAGGTGTGGGTGTTTAGAAGCGTAAGTATTATATTAATCGTCGGTACGATTATTACCGCAATGGTGTTTGCAAATGAGGCGCGCAAAGAAGTGAAGTATTTATGTGGAAACTTTGCACCTGGCGTTTTGCAAAAAGAGGTAATACGGCAACTTAATACGGGTAGTTTCTTGCACTACGCAGAAGAAGCCACCGACTCGGGTACGGTAATTCGTGTGAGTAGTCGCCTAACCTTAGGCTTGGCAAAATGCGATGTATATTTGAATAAAAACGGTGAGGTGCTCAACACAGAACGCAGCTAATGCCAAATAACACTCATTTTTGGTGCCACTTACAAGTAATGAGTCCTTTATTTTTATGCGCCACAATTTTAGATGTTTGTATGTAAAATCAACAGAAAAACAAAGGTGCCCCTCCGAAAAATCAAAATAGTTTCAATAATATAATTTTTACAATGAATACTTATTGAATTTTTTATGAACTTATCGCAAACTATTGTCGTCAAAAAATTGACGCAAAAACCTCGCACTAGAATAATAATCAAGACGCGTCATCTTGGTATAATAATATAGGTAGTAACGTGCAAATTTCTCGTCTCTTATTTCGAGTATTTTTTATCATTTTAGCGGGCGCTTATGCCCTGGTAATGTTCGAGTTTATTGATTTATCCTTTCTGGAGATTGAATTTAATATCAGTCCCGAGCTTTTAATAATGACCCTTATTGCCAGCGTGTTTGTGTATTTTTATGTTCGAAAACCGAAGTTGTAGTCGTTAACCGCGCATAAGTTTAAAGGTCGTTCGAAGGTAAGGTCAAAGTGGACAATGATACTTATTGTTTAACATCAAAGTGCTGCTAGCTATTGCTGTGCTACAATGTGCGCAATTGTGTTTATAAAGGTCCCTGCAGCGCATGGTTTTGCTGTTCATATATGTTTTAATTGCTTTAGGCTTTTCGTTTCTTTGTTCAATAGCTGAAGCGGTAATTTTAAGTGTATCCCAAGCGTACATTTCCTTATTAGAAAAAGAAGGCCGTCCTTCAGGCCCTTTGCTGTCAAAATTAACAAGCGATATCAACCAGCCCTTGTCGGCCATTCTTACGCTCAATACCTTTGCCCACACTATGGGTGCGGCAGGGGCAGGCGCTCAAGCTGCAAAAGTATTTGGAGATACCTATTTAGGTATTATTTCGGCGGTGCTGACGATGCTGATATTGGTATTTTCTGAGATCATTCCAAAAACCTTAGGTGCCACCTTTTGGCGACATCTAGCGCCTGCTACTGCTTATTTTTTAAAATATCTTATCATTGTGCTTTATCCTTTCGTAAAGATGTCGCAAAAGTTAACCAGTGGGTTTACCGAAGACAGTCCCTTAAAAGGCTTAAGTAGGAATGAGTTGTTAGCGATGGCTGAGCTCTCGGGGAAAGAAGGGCAGTTGGCGCAGCAAGAATCTGCTTTTTTACAGAACTTATTGAGCTTGCATGAATTAAAAATTAAAGATGCAATGACCCATCGTACCGTCGTTTTTTCACTTTCTGACCAAACCAGTGTATCTGAGTTTGTTAGTGAATATCAAAACAACCCATTTTCACGTATACCTATATTTGAAAACTCTGAGAGTGAACACATTACCGGTTATGTGCTACGAACCGATATATTGATCGCGGCAGCGAATGGAAAAGGCGATGCGAGATTAGCAGAGTTTGTTAGCCCAATGATTACGTTACTAGGTGATATGCCCCTAGCCGCAACGTTCGACCATTTCCTAAATTCTCGAGTACATGTTCTGCTGGTTGTTGATGAATACGGCGGCCTAGAAGGGATTTTGACTTTAGAAGACCTACTTGAGAGCCTATTAGGGGTTGAAATTGTTGACGAACAAGACACTACTGTGAGTATGAAAAAGCTCGCAAAAGTGATGTGGCGACGTCGTGAGAAAAAAATAATGTCGCAGAAAAAAGAAAATACCAATACAAAAGGTTCTAATAAATAGAAGGTTTTAGTCAATTTATTGCCATATTCTTTTCAAATATTAGATGTATAGTGTATTCAACACTTAGCCGCAAGTGCTAAGAACATTTGATACAACTGATATTTAAGGATTGAAAATGAATACATTACTATCGCAGGCATTTGTAAAAAATAGCGCATTAGCTCCATTAGCACTTCGTATAGCAGCAGGGATTATATTCGTTGCCTACGGCTCACAAAAATTGTTTGGTTGGTTTGGTGGGTATGGCCTAGAGGGAACAGGTCAGTGGATGGCATCCATCGGTTTAGAGCCTGGTTATTTAATGGCATTGATGGCCGGTAGCGCTGAGTTCTTTGGTGGTATTTTATTAATTCTTGGCATATTTACTCGCCCTACGGCAATTGCATTAGCGGTTACGATGCTGATGGCTATTATAACGGTGCATTTGCCGAACGGCTTGTTTATGGCAAACAATGGCTACGCCTTTGCTTTGACCTTAATGGCAATGTCTATATCACTTTTTGTTTCTGGAGCAGGTGCGTTTTCGGTTGATAATTTGCTGAATGAAAAACTGGTTAATACTGAGAATCCCTACACTAATAAACAATAAAACTAAAGATAAAAGCTTCATGCCCTTTGTGCATGAAGCTTTTTGCGTTAAGCCTTCAGGCTCAAGCTCATGGGGCTACATAAGATCCGCTAATATATATTCCCATGTGTTAACTTGCTGCTGAAACTTTTCTTTGAGCGCTTTGGTTACTTCATCATTCTCGCGTAAATCAACCGGGATATCACAAAGAATCCGCCAGTGATTTAGTGCACTAATTGCAGCGGCACTAAGCTGCGCTAAATTAGCGTTGGCCTGTTGCTTAGATTTGATAATAGCGTTGGTTTGTTCACAGAGGGTTTCTAGTTGTGAATCGGTCAGTTGCGCGAGGTTTTTGGTAACTTCGTAGTCGCGTAACAATTGCAAAAAGTCACTGTTTTCGGGTTCTATATCGCGGCCTGTTTCTTCTACCTGTTGTTGAATTGCACGAGCATATCCCATGGTTTCAAAGGTGCTTAAATGTAGCTGCTGAAACATTGCTTCGCGCGCTTGCAGCCTAGGGTCAACAAATCTGTCGTTTTGCATAGCAATTACTCGTATTGTGCTAAATCAAATTCAATAAATAATATCAACATTCTGTCGAATCTGCAGTAGACCGAGTGTGATTTGATACGAAAAAGTGGCAACTACAGTGAAGCTAACTACACTAAGGGGCTAAAACAATAATTTTCAAAGGTATTAACCATCACTTACACTCCCCCTGGCATTATAGATGTTGAAGCAAGCGGATTTGGTGCACATAGCTACCCAATTGAAGTGGGTGTTATTTTTCCGAATGGAGAGCGCTTTTGTAAGCTGATTAAACCTCCTCAGCAATGGCAGTTTTGGGATAAAAACGCAGAAAAAATTCATGGGATAAGTCAAAAAGAACTTGCAGAATATGGCGAAGAGCCTATCGCGGTATGTTTGGCGTTAAATCAGCAAGCACAGGGTTTGACTTTGTATTCTGATGCATGGGTGGTTGATCAGCCTTGGTTAGTCAAATTATTTGCTCAAGCATCTGTGCCTATGGATTTTCGTATTTCTGCTCTTGAGATGGTCTTAAGCGAATCGCAAATGGATATTTGGGACGACGAAAAACAACAGGTATTTAAAAAATCAGGCTTGGCGAGACACCGAGCGAGCGCTGATGCATACATCATTCAACAAACCTATTTACGTACTCAGTTGAGAATGCAACATAGCCAATAGTTATATGCGCATATGTGCAGTCAATGATATACTCCACGTACTTTCGAGGCCGAGCGCGCTCGTTAATCCAAGATAACAATCAATTGTCCATTCAAAAAGAGATATGCATGAACGCACTGGATATTAAAGGGCTTAAAAAAACCTATGCCCGAGGCGTAACCGCGCTTAAGGGAATTGACCTAAGCGTTGAGCAAGGGGACTTTTTTGCATTGCTAGGACCCAATGGCGCAGGTAAATCTACTACTATTGGGATTATATGTTCTTTGGTAAATAAATCTTCTGGCGACGTGAACGTCTTTGGCTACGATTCAGTTAAAGACGAAGTGGATGCAAAATCCTGCATTGGTTTAGTACCTCAAGAGTTTAATTTCAACCAGTTTGAAACACTGATGCAAATAGTAGTGAATCAAGCGGGTTACTACGGTGTGCCGCGCAACGTCGCTAAAACTCGTGCCGAAAAATATTTGAAGCAGCTGGAGTTGTGGGATAAACGCGATGCTCGAGCTCGTGAGCTCTCTGGCGGGATGAAGCGCCGTTTAATGATCGCAAGAGCGTTAATGCATGAGCCAAAAATGCTGATATTAGATGAACCCACCGCAGGCGTAGACATCGAAGTACGTCGCTCCATGTGGCACTTTTTAAAAGAAATTAACGAACAGGGCATTACCATCATTCTTACTACGCATTATTTGGAAGAAGCCGAAATGTTGTGTCGTAATATCGCTATTATCGACAAGGGAGTGATTGTTGAAAACACGAGTATGAAAGCCTTACTCTCTACCCTCAACGTTGAAACATTTATTTTTGACTTGGCTGGCGGAGCGGAGCAAATCAATATTCCGAATTTTGTCTCTCGTGCAACAGACGATCAAACTCTTGAGGTCGATGTGCCCAAAGAAACAGGATTAAATTCAGTGTTTAATTATCTTTCAGAGCAAGATGTGAAAGTCATGAGTATGCGTAATAAAGCCAATCGATTAGAAGAGTTGTTTGTGCGCTTGATGGAGTCAGGAAAAGCCAATGCACAGGAGGCCAGTGCATGAGTTCACGTAATTACGTTGCGCTTAAAACAATTTGGATTAAAGAGTGCACACGCTTTCTTCGTATTTGGGTGCAAACACTTGTGCCCCCAGCAATTACGATGTCTTTATATTTTGTGATTTTTGGTAATTTAATTGGTAAACGTATTGGTGAAATGGGCGGCTTCACTTATATGGAATTTATTGTACCTGGCCTGATCATGATGTCGATTATTACCAGTGCGTATTCGAACGTGTCATCGTCGTTTTTCAGTGCAAAATTTCAACGTAATGTTGAGGAGCTGCTTGTAGCACCAGTGCCCACCTGGGTGATTATTATGGGCTTTGTTGGCGGCGGTGTCGCCCGTGCAGTATTAATCGGCATCATGGTTACTTGTGTGTCTATGTTTTTTGTTGATGTGCAAATTCATAACTTTTTAGTCATTTTTGTGACCTTAATTTTAACCGCTACACTGTTTGCAACGGCAGGTTTAATTAATGGTATATACGCAAAAACCTTTGACGAAATTAGCATTATCCCTACCTTTGTACTTACGCCATTAACCTATTTAGGTGGTGTGTTTTACTCGCTAACCTTGCTACCTGATTTTTGGCAAATGGTTAGCCAAGTGAACCCTATTGTATACATGGTAAATGGCTTCCGTTTTGGCTTTTTAGGTGTGTCTGATGTTGACTACATGGTTTCATTATTACTTTTGATAGGCTTTAATGCAGTGCTGTTTACGGTTGCATATCGCTTACTTAAAAAGGGCGTAGGTATTCGTAGTTAAATGACGCCTGAGCAAGCATTGTCAAAAGTAAGAGAAGTCATCAGCAATCAGGAGACTGTGCATGAGGATTTGCTAGCCTTAGTTAGCAAACATAAGGCTCATGAGTTTAAGCGCCCGATTGCTGAGCATACACTTCTGGCATTTAACGAAACGCTCGATTGGCTGCAAAATTGGGAAGGGGACTTAGTGCTCGATGCCTGCTGTGGTGTGGGTGAGAGTACTCTGTACTTGGCAAAGAAATACCCCAACGCTCGAGTCATTGGTATCGATAAGTCGTCTGCGCGTATAGACAAACACCGGCACTACGCTTTAAACGGTAACATTGCAAAAGGTAGTAAAGAAGTAAGCAGAAAACCCCAGTGTGAAGAGCAAATCAACGATAATTATTTGATTCTACAGGCTGACCTAAATGACTTTTGGCGCTTGCTTGCACAAACTATAAACAATACGCAAGTGCGGCCAAAGTGGCGATTATTGAAGCAGTATATTCTGTACCCAAATCCTTATCCTAAAAAGTCTCAGGTGGGCAAACGCTGGCATGCTAGTGCCGTTTTTCCTGACATAATGGCATCGTGTAAAAATATTGAAGTACGTTCGAATTGGCAGCTATATTTGCAAGAGTTTGCGCTAGCAGCAAAACAGTACGGGGTTGATATGTCGCTTTCTCAAATTGGCATTGAGCCTAACTTCAAGGCGATAACACCATTTGAACGCAAATATGCGCATGCAAATCAAGATTTATGGATGGTTTGTACCTTTGATAATGGCTGCGACAAGTAAAACCCTTGACCATATTGTATGTCCATAGACTCTACGGCATCTAAAGTGTCTTGATCTTCAATGTGTTCTGCAATGAGCTTGCACTTGTAATCCTTGCATAACGCTATGAAGTTTTCTAGCGTGGCACGCCCTTGTTCTGAATCTGCATGAAGTTTAATCAAGTCAGCTTTTATTTTAATCGCATCGATACCACTTGCAATGACAGCACTAAGCCCATCATCGCATTCATCTATTTCATCAATGGTAATGTGTAAGTTAGGAATGTCTTTTATTAGCTTGCCAAGCGGGACTAGATTGTTTTTAACGCTTTTAAAATGTAATTCAACGCCACAAAGTCCTTTAGAGCTTGAACCGCATAAGTCCCGAATAGAAGCAATAAGGCTGTGATCATCTAAATCTGAACCAAACAAATTAATTGACCAGCTCATTTGGCGAGGTCCGCAATATGCCTTTGACAGTTCAAGTATGCGGGAGGTCATATCAGCCGCCTCGTCATTGTCTTCAACAATGTACAAAAACTCGTTGGGCATAATCACCTGCTCGTTTGTATCTAGCAATCTCGCCAAACATTCGTAGCGATATACACGGTGGTTCGCTAACGTAAAAATCGGTTGGTAAAAAGGCACGATATGTTCGAGTGTGACCTTGCGGTGTGCTAGTTGCGCTTGCAAAATATGTCCAGTATAAAAATTGTTCTATAACAAGGTTATCAGTCAATGACGATACTTCTTTAGCGAAATTATTCACTTTAGTAATAAAAAAACCGTTGGCGTTTGGCAAAAGTCGTGAAACTAGGTTAAAGTTCGGCACTCATTATTAGTCGGAATGTCCTCTTGGCAAAAGCAGAAGTCAGTTTAGAGCATCTTTTTAGGGTCTTTACCAAACCCGAGCACGATGACTCTACGCTCTCAAAAATAGAACGTCATCTTTCAGATAACGTCTCTGATTTTTTGTCTCAACACGTGGTGACTAAAAAAACTTCCCTTGAGGAAATCGAAAAAGATTTTTCCTCTGCGCAGGTGCCAGATTCTCCTGAGTTTGTATCAAGTCATGCCGAAGCATTGCTTGATAAACTTGTTGCACACTCGGTTAATACCTATGCGCCTACTTTTATTGGCCACATGACCTCTGCGCTGCCTTATTTTCATCTCCCCCTGTCGAAATTAATGGTGGGTTTAAATCAAAATTTGGTAAAGATTGAAACATCAAAGGCCTTTACCCCTCTTGAGCGACAAACGCTCGGCATGATGCACAACCTGATTTACCAGCAAGATGAAAGTTTTTATGAACACCACTTACACAGCGCTGAACATTCATTAGGTGCATTTTGCTCAGGTGGGACAATAGCTAACATTACCGCTTTATGGCTTGCCAGAAATATTGCCCTTGGGCCAACGCAAGGCTTCTCTGGTGTAGCAAAAGCTGGGCTTGCTGCCGCTTACCGTTATTACGATATACAAAATTTAGGTTTGATGTCTTCTCGTCGAGGCCATTACTCATTAGGTAAAACAGTGGATGTGCTAGGTATTGGCCGTGACAACATGCTGACCGTTGACAGTCCAAAGCAAATATTAGATGCACAAAGCGCCTTAAAGCTTGGCAAAGCGTATCAGGAGCAAGGTAATAAGTTACTTGCCATTGTTGGTATTGCCGGTACGACTGAAACCGGTCATGTTGACCCATTAGATGAGCTTGCCGATGTTGCTAAAGAGCTTGGGTGCTGGTTTCATGTGGATGCTGCATGGGGCGGTGCAACGCTGTTTTCGGACCGTTACCGACATAAACTTAACGGTATTGAGCGAGCTGATTCGGTGACTATTGATGCGCATAAGCAAATGTACGTTCCAATGGGAGCGGGCATGGCAATATTTAAAGATCCTAAAGCGAGTAATGCCGTGCGCCATCATGCGCAATATATTTTGCGGCAAGGGTCAAAAGACTTAGGGGCGACAACACTCGAGGGATCCCGTAATGGTATGGCAATGATGGTGTATTCGTCTTTTCATATCTTTGGCCGCCGGGGTTATCAACTGTTGATTGACCGCGCCATTGAGCAAGCTCAACGTTTTGCTCAGATGATTGAAGCCCATGAAGGCTTTGAGCTTATGACTGCCCCAGTGTTGTCTATTATGACCTATCGTTTGCTGCCACCGGCACTTGTTGATTTGCCAAAGCTTCCTCTTGCTACGCAGCAGCATATAAACGAGCGTTTAGATGAACTAACCGTATCTATTCAGAAGCAACAGCGCGAGGCTGGTAAGTCATTTGTGTCGCGTACACGAATAGAGATTGAAAAGTATAATAATACCGCTGTTACTGTATTTAGAGTGGTGCTTGCCAATCCACTGACTACTGAACAAGATCTCGAAGCCATTTTAGAGGAGCAAAGCGCTCTTGCTTTACAACATCCGATTTGGCAAAGTCTTTCCAGCGAACTCTTTGAAGTTAAAAGCGCTTAGCAGAAATATTTAGCTTCTGTGATACTTTTGAGATAAATCTCCTGCATTATTTCCTTAAACGTTGAATATAAATGGCATCTTGACCGGTCTTTATTGTTAGTCAAATACTGTTTGTGCAAGCTGGTTAAAGGAAGAGATATGGTTGATTCAGTTTTGGTCGTTGAAGATGATAAGGATATAGCGACTTTAATTCAGGTAAATTTATCTGAGTTAGGCTTGGTGATGGAGCATCATGATGATGGTCAAAGCGGATTAAATGCGGCCCTAAATAACTCTTACTCTCTGGTTTTGCTTGATGTTATGCTGCCCTCTCTAGGCGGCTTGGATATATGTCGTAAGTTACGCGAGCGCAAACCTGAACAAGCCATTTTAATGTTAACTGCGAAAAATTCTGAGACAGACCGAGTGCTTGGATTGGAGCTTGGCGCAGACGACTACATGACAAAGCCTTTTAGCATTCGCGAGTTGCAAGCTCGTGTACGTGCACAAATCCGTAAAGTAAATATTCTTAAAAATGCTCGCGAGAGTAGCAATAGTCCCTCAGATTGCATTGAAGTAGGTGACATCAAAATTGTTAAACAAACGCGCGAGGTTTATAACGCTAAACGCTCCATAGAGCTTACCGCGACTGAGTTCGACCTACTCTTTCATTTAATGCAACATCCGAATCAGGTGTTTTCGCGTGCGCAGTTGCTTGAGTCAGTATGGGGTTATCAACACAGTGGGTATGAGCATACGGTCAACTCGCATATTAACCGCCTACGCTCAAAGCTTGAGAAAGACGCTACTCAGCCAGAATTTGTGCAAACGGTTTGGGGTGTTGGCTATAAATTTAATAAAGCACAGGGGCAATAGTATGCGTATGCCAACGCTTTGCTTTTATCAACGATTGGCGGTGTCTTTGGTTGCAGGCTTTTTTTTAGTTAGTGCCTTACTTGCGATTGCTTCAAGTCATTTACAAACTGCTATCCAAAGAGAAGGCGAGCAGCGTTTACATTTGGAGCTGGCAGGACACTTAGTACACGACAACCCTTTGTTAAAAACGGGTGTTTATGACTATGACGCACTTAAAGGGCTATTTCATACGTTAATGCTGCTAGGGCCTAGCTTTGAGTTTTATTTTTTGGGCCCCCAAGGTAATATTTTAGCGTATTCAGCGCAAAGCGATGAGGTACTTCGGTCAAGTGTTGATCTTAAACCGATTACACAGCTCATCGATAATAGCGATGCCTTACCTTTGTACGGTGATGACCCAAAATCATCCGACAATACAAAAATATTTTCTGCTGCCGCTGTGTTTGATGGCGACAAACTGCAAGGGTATTTGTATATCATTATTGGTGGTAGCCAATACGATTCTATTATCGACAGTATTCAAAAAAGCAAAGGTGTTCAGCAGTTTGCCATGATTGTGGCGGCAGGCATGGTGTTTTTACTATTCGCCCTATTATTATTGTTTAGATTACTCACGGCACCGTTGAAGCGCCTTAGTGATGATATGGATGTATTCAGGGCTAACGGTTTTGATTTAGAGGCCTCTGAGGTCGCGCTTCAGCCGTGGCGCAATGATTCACGTAACGAAGTACAAAGGCTGGGCTTTTCATTTAATGAAATGCTCAAACATATCGATAAACAATGGCAACAAATTAGAGATACTGATGCTCAGCGGCGTTCTTTATTGGCAGATCTAAGTCATGATTTAAGAACGCCACTTGCCAATTTACAAGGCTATATTGAGACTTTGGCAATCCGTGGGCAAAGCCTCACGGCCCCCGAACAGCAGCGTTTTATCGATATTTCATTAAAGAATCTGCATAACTTAAAGCGTCTTATTGACCAAATTTTTGAGTTGGCGTACTTAGAAAGTGGCCATGTGAAAATCAAATGCGAACCCTTTTTACTAACCGAGTTGCTGCATGATATTGCAGCAAAGTTTGCCATTAGTGCAAAAGAAAAGGGGATTACTTTAGAGGTTGCCACGGTCTCGGGGCATGCTTATGTAAATGCCGACATTGAGAAGTTAGAGCGAGTGCTTACAAACCTTATAGATAATGCCATTCGGCATACGCCCGATAACGGCAGGGTTGAGTTAAAGGCGTATGTAACAGAAGATAGGGTGGGGGTAAGTGTTACCGATTCTGGTATTGGTATTGCCAAGGAAGAGTTAGCGCACATTTTTGATGCACGATATCAAGCGAGTAATTCTGAGCGCGATGCGAGTACTCACGTTGGCTTAGGTTTAGCAATTAGTCAGAGGTTGATTGCACTGTTTGAGTCCAAGCTCGAAGTACAGAGTGAATTAGGCTGTGGAACTAGCTTTAGCTTTAGCTTAGCAAGAGAGTGAGTATGCTGCTTTTCTTATGCTTGGGTTTACCGGCTGCTTGAATTCGGTGTACCAATGAAATTTAGCAACAAAAAAAGGGCCTTAAATAGGCCCTTTTTACCAAGTGCTTAACTTACTGAGCGTTGCGACGTGAGAAGCCGACTAAAACGATTCCAGCTAATACGCCTATTACAGCTAAATGCGTAAGCACTTTTTTCTAATCATCAATATTTAATTCTTTCAATTTACGCGTGAGCGTATTGCGACCCCACCCTAAACGTTTTGCAGCCTCTTGTTTGTGACCTTGTGTATGCTTCAAGGCACAATCTAGCAAAATACGCTCAAAGTTAGTTTGTGCTTGGTCTAATATGTTGCTTTTGCCTGCAAGTAGTTGTTCATCGGCCCAATTCGATAGCAAAATGGTCCAATCATTTTGCTCGCTCGCTTCTTGTACTTGCGCATTAGTGGTACTAAGCTCAGGCGGAAAGTCATTTGGGAGAATTTCTTGGCCACTCGCCATCACGGTTAACCATCGGCAGGTATTTTCAAGTTGTCGAACATTCCCCGGCCACGCTAATTCTGTGAGTTTTTGTGAGGCAGCCTTTGACAGGCTTTTCATCTCTACACCAAGCTCTTTGGAGGCTTTAGCTAAGAAGTGCTTGGCGAGCAAGGGAATATCTTCTCTGCGCTCATTTAGCGAGGGAATATGGATACGAATCACATTTAAACGGTGGTATAAGTCTTCTCTAAACTTACCTTCTGCCACCCTTACTTCAAGGTTTTGATGAGTAGCGGCGATAATTCTAACATCCACCGAAACTGGATTATGACCGCCCACACGATAAAACTGGCCATCCGCGAGGACGCGCAAAAGCCGGGTTTGCACATCAATTGGCATATCGCCAATTTCATCTAAAAATAAAGTGCCACCATTGGCCTGCTCAAAGCGACCTTGGCGAGCGTTTTGCGCTCCCGTAAATGCCCCTTTTTCATGTCCAAAAAGCTCAGATTCAACCAAGTCTGCTGGAATTGCTGCCATGTTTATTGCAACAAAAGTCTGTTTGGCTCGCGGACTGTGTTTATGTAATGCTTGTGCTACTAACTCTTTGCCCGTGCCTGACTGGCCATTAATGAGCACGCTGATTGACGAGCGTGACAAGCGCCCCACAGCTCTAAAGACTTCCTGCATGGCAGGCGCCTCGCCGATGATTTCTTTACTTGGGTTGGCAAGGTCTAAATTTCTTGCTGTGCTAGCCTCCCCAGCGTGCTCTAAAGCACGTTTTATTAGTTCAATGGCATCATCAATATCGAAGGGTTTGGGTAAATATTCAAATGCACCGCCTTGGTAAGCGTTCACCGCACTGTCTAAATCGGAGTGTGCCGTCATAATAATAACGGGGAGCTCGGGAAAGTGCTGATGCACTTGCTCTAACAGTTCCATACCATCCATTTGTGGCATGCGCACATCAGAAATAATGATTTGTGGTGCTTGGCCCGATTCAATTTGTAAGAGTAAATCTTCGGGATTATCAAAGCTCATGCAGCCAATATTAGCAGCTTTTAAAGCCTTCTCTAGCACCCATCTTATGGAGCTGTCATCGTCTACTATCCAAACGGGTTCTATCATTGGGTTCCATCCTTACTTAAGATTGGAAAGTGCAGGGTAAATTCTGTGTAACCAGGAAAGCTTTCAACATCGATTTTGCCTTGATGATGGTCTGCAAGTGTTTGCGCTATGGAAAGCCCTAGTCCTGAGCCCTGTTGTTTGCTTGTTACCATGGGGTAAAACAAGGTATCTTTTAATTCAGGCGGTACGCCCGGACCATTGTCGATGATGCTAACTAAGGCACATAAGGTGTGGCGCTTACCTTTAATAACACATTGGCGCTCCACTCTCGTTTTAAAACTAATTATAGGTTGTTCTACTTTGGCACTTTTAAGAGCTTGATTTGCATTTCGAGCAATATTTAACAGGGCTTGTTGCAGCATGTCTGGGTCTGCATAAAGTTCTGGTATTGACGGGTCATAGTCGCGTTCAACCTGGATTGAGTAGGAGGCGTCTGCGGTAATTACGGTGCGCACCTTTTCAATAATTTCATGCACATTACATAAGCGTTTTTGCGGCAAAGAATTAGGCCCTAATAGCCGGTCTACCAACGCTCTTAGCCTGTCTGCCTGATCAATAATCATTTGCGTAAATTCATTGTGTGCAGGATCGGTAAGTTCTTTTCCTAATAGTTGCGCCGCGCCTCTGATACCGCCTAAGGGGTTTTTGATTTCATGAGCGAGACCTCTGATTAATTCTCTTGCTGCCATTTGCTGCGCATACTGCTGGGTCTCTTGTGACATCTTGCGTTGTTTGTCGATGGGCAGAATTTCGATTAATAAAGATTTCTTTACGTCGATATTCAGCAAGCTTGCCTGCAAATCTACCATAACGCTTCGACCATCTTTAAAGCACAGTTGTAATTCAGATTCAGTGAACTCCTCACCGGAGTCTAGGGCATTAGCAAAGCGCTCTTTGTTAAAGCTGTCGGCAACAAAAAAGTCGTATATTGCTTTATCTAATACTTGGCTGAGCCCGGTTTCAAGCAGGTTAAGGGCGGCGTCGTTAATATAGCTAACGTGCAGGTGCGCGTTAACGACAATCACCGCCGTTTTCATGGAGTGGATAAGTTGATGTAGATCCAGATTGTTTGTTACTACCGACATATTTTTTGCCTAACGCACTCATTTGGTGCAGAGCATCAATATGTCGCATTGTCCACGAAATTAACTGTTAGCGCAATTCACAAAATACTAAAGTTTAACTATATGATTTAATTGCGTTTAATTTATATTTCGTCGAATCATTACAGACGCTTGATGCAAGTGCAGTGTTCTTTCTTCTGACGATGCAATTACCTTGCCCTTGTTGTCAGTAAATAGCACTTTATATGAGTGGGTTCCGCGATCGATGTTGGTAAGGGTAAATACGCCGGAAGTGGAGTCGTATTGTTGGCCACCAAAGTCGAGTAAATATGTGCCTTGAGTCTCTGGGGAAATGCGCGCAGCAATGCGAATGTCACCATTATTATTTCGCAGGGTCGCATCTTGTGTGGGGCTTAATACATTCAGTCGATAGTTTACCTGTTCTGTTGACTGAGTTTGAACCGCTGGGAGCGGCGTTACTGGCATCGACTCGATAGTGGAGGAGCCAGATAAGGTCAGTTCTTGAGCGCCGGATGTTGGTGTGTCGCTGAAGGTCACTGTACCGTCTTCATTTACGGTTTTATAAACGGTGGTCTGTGCTATTGCTCCTAGCGTTAAGCACATCAAACTAAAAAATATAAATTTGCGCATCAAGTTACTCCATTTATTAACTCTAAAACGATTGTAACAGCTGATTCGATTTTTGAAATTAAAAAAAAGCCTGCAAATTGCAGGCTTTTGTTTTATTTTGCTAACGTAACGACGTTCTTCGTCACGTATCACGCGCGTTTAGCAACTGTAATATAAATCAAACTCAAGTGGATGAGTGGTCATATTAACTTGCTGAACTTCTTCTGACTTAAGTTCGATATAGGCGTCAATCATCTCGTCGCTCATAACACCACCAGCAGTCAAAAATGCACGGTCTTCATCAAGTGCCGCAAGTGCTTGCTCTAATGAACTGGCAACTTGAGGAATTTGAGCGGCTTCTTCAGCTGGTAGGTCGTACAAATCTTTATCCATAGAGTCACCAGGATGGATTTTGTTTTTAATTCCATCAATACCTGCCATTAACATTGCTGTGAAAGCAAGATAAGGGTTAGCAGTTGGGTCTGGGAAACGTACTTCGATACGACGCGCTCTGTCGCTTGTTACATATGGAATACGAATAGATGCACTGCGGTTACGAGCAGAGTAAGCAAGCATAACGGGTGCTTCGAACCCTGGTACCAAACGCTTATAGCTGTTTGTTGAGGCATTTGCGAATGCGTTGATTGCGCGGGCGTGTTTAATAATACCGCCAATGTAGAACAATGCATCTTCAGACATGCCTGCGTACTTGTCGCCAGCAAATATGTTTTTACCATCTTTACTGATTGATTGGTGACAGTGCATACCTGAACCATTATCGCCTACAAGAGGCTTAGGCATAAAGGTCGCAGTTTTACCGTATGCATGGGCAACATTGTGTACCACATACTTATAAATCTGTATTTCGTCTGCTTTTTTCACCATAGTGTTAAACAAGCAAGCAATCTCGTTTTGACCTGCTGTTGCTACTTCGTGGTGATGCGCTTCAACCGTTAGGCCCATTTCTTCCATGACCATACACATTGCCGCTCGGATATCGTGACCTGAATCTACTGGAGGAACTGGGAAGTATCCGCCTTTAACGCCAGGACGATGGCCCATATTGCCGCCTTCGTAATCAGAGCCAGAGTTCCATTTTGCTTCTTCTGCATCTATTGCGTAAAAAGAACCGGCCATATCAGTATGGAATTTCACATCATCAAACATGAAAAACTCTGGCTCTGGGCCAAATAGAACCGTGTCACCAATGCCTGTTGATTTAAGATATTCTTCAGCGCGTGAAGCAACAGAGCGTGGATCTCTTGAGTAACCTTGCATTGTAGTAGGTTCAAGAATGTCACAACGGATATTAACTTGTGTTTCTTCTGCGAATGGGTCAACAACGGCTGTGGAGGGATCCGGCATTAAAATCATGTCTGATTCGTTGATGCCTTTCCAGCCGGCGATGGATGAGCCATCAAACATTTTACCTTCTTCAAAAAAATCATCATTTACTTGATGCGAAGGAATAGAGACATGCTGCTCTTTTCCTTTTGTATCAGTAAAGCGTAAATCAACAAATTTCGCTTCACATTCTTTTATTAGTGCTTTTGCCGACTCAATTGACATATTGTCCTCCAAAAAATCTGTTGTGCGGATCCCCATCGCTAGGTTTTCCATTTAGGTTCACGCTGTTTCTTGCGACCCCGCGCATATTAATAGCACGTTGAGCGCGTTGAATCCATAGACGTTACTTAGCGGATGTTTAGCTATATTCATGCCATTTGTTGGGTAGGGTTAACTTGCTGATTTTTATATATTTTATTAAATCGTGAGAATGCGAGAGCCACCCTTTCGCACTATTGTGGTGCGTTTTATTTGGTGCATCTAACCAAAATGGTGCGACAGGTGGTTTGTCACATACTCCACAGCGCTTTTTGTTATCATCGACAAAAACAATATTGCTTTGTAAGGATAAAGCGCTAATACGTAAAGTTACTGTTAATGAGTCGCTTATTTGCGCTTCTTTTAACAAAAAATGCGCTATTTCAGGTAAAAGATTAGCGCTTGAGGGCATTAAGCTGTACAATCCGCCGCCAATTGTTTCGCATCGTAGTTTGCTGAATGTCAGCAAGTCCTGACGATGCGTTTTTAGTTTTGAGAGTAAATTCATGTCTGCCCCTATCGCACAATTAAGAAATATCGCCATCATCGCGCACGTTGACCACGGAAAAACTACCTTGGTTGATAAGTTGCTTCAACAATCTGGAACGCTCAGTAATCGCGGTGACGCGCAAGAGCGTGTAATGGATTCCAACGATATTGAAAAAGAGCGCGGTATCACCATTCTAGCCAAAAATACGGCCATTAACTGGAATGACTACAGAATCAATATTGTAGATACCCCAGGACACGCCGATTTTGGTGGTGAAGTAGAGCGTGTTATGTCTATGGCAGACTCAGTATTATTGCTAGTTGACGCCCAAGAAGGCCCAATGCCGCAAACCCGCTTTGTGACGCAAAAAGCGTTCGCGCAAGGCTTAAAACCTATTGTAGTTATCAACAAAATCGACAAGCCCGGTGCCCGCCCTGATTGGGTAATGGATCAAGTATTTGATTTGTTCGATAACTTAGGCGCAACCGACGACCAACTTGATTTCCAAGTGGTATATGCCTCTGCATTGAACGGTTGGGCAAGCTTAGACGCTGATACCCCAAGCGAAGACATGACTCCTTTGTTTGAAACCATCGTCAAACAAGTTGCACCGCCCGATGCAGATTCTGACGGTGGCTTTCAAATGCAAATTTCTCAGCTTGATTATAACAGCTATGTTGGTGTAATCGGCGTTGGCCGTATTAAGCGTGGAAAAGTGAGAGTGAATCAACAAGTTACTGTTGCAATGGCTGCCGGTGGCACGCGCAATGGTAAAATCAGCAAAGTATTAGGTTATTTAGGATTAGATCGTAACGATGTAGACGAAGGCTCTGCAGGCGACATCGTAGCTATTACCGGCTTAGGTGAGCTTAAAATTTCTGATACCGTGTGCGATCCAAGTGCTGTAGAAGCGTTGCCGCCATTGTCGGTAGATGAGCCTACTGTAACAATGACTTTCCAAGTAAACACTTCACCGTTTTCAGGTAAAGAAGGTAAATTCGTAACCTCACGTAACATCCTTGAAAGATTACAAAACGAGTTAGTACACAACGTTGCTTTGCGTGTTGAAGAGACTGACGATCCTGATAAATTCCGCGTATCAGGTCGTGGCGAATTACATTTAGGTATTTTAATTGAGAACATGCGTCGTGAAGGTTATGAGTTAGCCGTTTCTCGTCCAGAAGTAATTTTGAAAGAAGAAGACGGCAAGCTAATGGAACCGTTTGAGACTTTAACCGTAGACTGCGAAGAGCAACACCAAGGTTCATTGATGGAGCAGTTAGGTCTGCGTAAAGCAGAATTAACTAATATGTCTCCAGACGGTCTTGGTCGTATTCGTATGGATTTTGTTATTCCAAGTCGCGGTCTTATTGGTTTCCAAACTGACTTCATGACGATGACCTCAGGTTCAGGTTTGTTGTATCATACATTTGATCATTACGGTCCTCATAAAGGCGGTAGTATTGGTCAGCGTAAAAATGGTGTATTGATTGCGAACGCAGCGGGTAAAGCCCTTACTAATGCTCTATTTAACTTACAAGAGCGTGGTCGTCTATTCATTGGGCATGGCGTAGAAGTATACGAAGGGATGATCATCGGTATTCATAGCCGTGAAAACGACCTTACGGTAAATGCACTTAAAGGTAAGCAATTGACTAACGTTCGAGCATCAGGAACTGATGAAGCGCAAACACTTGTGCCGCCAGTAAAAATGTCTTTGGAGCAAGCGCTAGAATTTATCGATAACGATGAGTTGGTGGAAGTCACACCAGAGAGCGTGAGATTGCGTAAGAAGTTGTTGACTGAAAATGAGCGTAAACGAGATTCGCGTACCAAGTCAAAAGAAAGCTAATATATCTGGCGAATACCAGACGCTTTAAATTAGAGAAAACGCCCATCACCTGATGGGCGTTTTTTTATACCTGTTTGGCGACCAAAAACTCACTGATTTTACGCACTAGCGCACTCGGTAAAAAGCGTTCGCTGTAATAAACCATCCTGGCGCGCTTGCCAGGAATGATGAGTGATTTGCGTTTTGTCAGCCCCTTCATAATTTGCTCGCAGGCTTCAGTTGTACTTAGCGTACCAGCCATATCTTTTAGGGCTTTGGTTGCAGGATGAATGGTAAGCGCTTCGGCTTGTACCATGGGCGTATCGACCGACGGCGGGCAAATTACGCTAACATTAATGCCAAGTGGCTTCAGTTCCAGCTGCAAGGCTCTGCCTAAACCAAGGGTAGCGTATTTAGATGCGCTGTACGCAGAATACCCGTACACCCCAGTAAAAGCAGCCATCGATGCAACCAGCGCAAGTTGCGCGCCATTATCCAAATGCGGAATAACCGCAGCTACTACGTTGCGCGTACCAAGAACATTAACGTCCATCACGCGCTGAAACTCGTCATGCGAAATGCTAATAAAGGGTTTGGAAATTAAAATACCCGCACAATGGATGCACATGTCGATTTGCCCGAACTTTCTTACGGCAAAATCGAGTTGCTGTTTTAAGGTGACAGGTTCAGTAATGTCGGCATGCACAAACGCAACTTTTTGTTGCATACTAGCTTGGTTAAGCAAGTGCTCTTGAAATTTGGCATCGGCTTTTATGTCTACAAGCAATACGCTATAGCCCGCAGCAAGATATTGTTTCGTTAACTCTTTACCCAAACCGCTGGTGTAGCCGGTGATCAAAATAGAAGAAGAAATAAGGCACCTGTTTTAAATTACGTTTGACCTTATTATGGTAACCGAAATTTAGCTTGCTGTAGACTGTTTTAGCGGCCATTTTGGTTGTGTTTTTAGCTCCTTCTATAATGCTAGCTTCAAGCGCAATAAGCATAAGCTAGTCTGTTTAATAATAGACAATCCGATTTACCTAAAATGTGTAAGTGTTAACATATCATTCAACTAGTTTGACAATAAGCCCTAACATGAGCCTTATGGATTTTGACAACAGACCCGATCGCACCGCTACCTATGCTTTTAAATGGGAAAAATATAAAAACAGCGACATCCTCCCTTGCTGGATAGCCGACACTGAATTTAAATGTGCTGAGCCTATCTTAGCAGCGTTAAATGCGCGCACTGAGCATGGCTTGTTAGGCTACACTTTACCTAAACACCACCAAAGAGCACATGATGCCATAGTGCATTGGTGTAAACAGCAATATGACTGGGACATCAAAGCAAACTGGATTGTATGGACACCAGGTGTTGTGCCAGCCTTTAATATGGCAAGCAAGGCGTTTTCAAAGCCTGGGCAAGGTATTATTGTGCAAACTCCGAATTACCCACCGTTGTTAGCTGCGCCAGGGATAAATAACTGTGAGCAACAGTGCGTAGCCACCGTGATGGTAGATGGTCGCTGGACCCTGGATTTTGATGCGTTAGAAATGCACGCTGCCAAGCCTGATACCCATCTATTTATCATGTGTAACCCAATGAACCCCGCCGGCAGTGTCATGACCCAAGGCGAACTGAATCAAGTAGCCGATATATGTGGACGTCATAATGTGGTGGTGTGCAGCGACGAAATTCACTGTGATTTGATTTTAGATGATTTAGTTCATATTCCAGCGTCTAAACATGAGCAGCTTAAGCATAATTCAATAACATTGATGGCGGCGAGTAAGACATTTAACGTGGCCGGTCTTGGCACTTCATTTGCGATCATTCCAGACCATAACTTGCGCCAACGATTTGTTGCTGCAGGCGCAGGAATTGTGCCGTGGGTCAACGTTATGGGCTTAGAGGCAACGGCAAGTGCATTCACCCAATGCGACGAATGGTATAACGCTCAGCTTTCTTATATTAAAGCTAATCGTGACTATTTGGTCGAGGCCATCAATTCAATAGATGGTTTACAATGTTCAGCGCCAAGTGCAACCTTTTTATTGTGGGTTGATGCTAGAGGGTTAGGGGTAGAAAACACCCAGGTATGGTGCGAACAAAAAGGGATAGGCCCGTCACCGGGGGCAGACTTTGGCGAACCGGGATTTTTTAGAATTAATTTTGGCTGTGCACGAAGCTATCTTGTTGAAATTGTTGAGCGCTTATCTGCTAGTTGATGTTTTTTAAGTTGGATATATCGCCAATAAACTGACTTTTTACAATGGCTTAGTAGCTCTATAAAGTGATTGCTTACACTACCGTGATAAAACATTTTATTTTTTAATGGTTTAAAAGTTATTTAAAACAATGAGTTAGATTTATTTTTAATTGCTTAGATAACGCACCTAGGTTGATGTTATTGCACAATCGTTCAAGTAGGTGCAAAATTTGCAAAGAATTGATATTGTTAATAAAACTAATAAATAGATCCCCGTGCTGAACCATAAATTTTTTATAATGACGTTGCTGTTGGTGTCGGCTTTGCTTCCAATCGGCAACGCTTATGCGCAAGCGACTTCGCAAATTGCGATTATTTTGGATGACGTTGGCGCTAAGCCCACCGATAAAAAAGCCTTTGCACTGCCACGCAATGTGACTTTTTCTATTTTACCGCACACTGAATATTCCAGCCAATTCTCGTTTCTGGCATCACAGCAAAATCGTGAGGTGATGTTGCACATGCCTATGGAATCCCTGAATGGAGAAAAGCTGGGCACAGGCCCCTTATTAGCGGGAATGTATCCTCAGCAGATTCAAAATGCTTTACTACGAGCCCTGAGCACAGTGCCGCATGCGGTAGGTGTGAATAACCATATGGGCAGTAAGCTCACGCAAATGACCCTACCTATGCAATCGGTAATGCAAACATTGCAGCAAAACAACATGTTTTTTGTCGACAGTCGCACCACTCGATTCACCAAAGCGGGCGTTATTGCAAAACAAAGTGGTGTTACTACAGCAACTCGACACGTATTTCTTGACCACCAACAAAATGCTGCTTTTATTGAGAAGCAATTTAACCGTTTAATCGCAAAAGCACGAAAAAATGGTAAAGCGATTGGTATTGGTCATCCTTATCCCGTCACCTTAGATTTCTTGGAGTATGCCTTGGCGAATTTGCCTTCAGATATTGAGGTAATTACTGTAAGTGAGTATTTAAAAGAAACCGACAAGTTTCGTATCAACCCGCATTTAGTAAGAGAATATGAAATTCGCTCGAATTTGTTAGAAGCGGCTCCAAGCCCACAATAATTAAATATCTTACATGTAATATTATTTCATTACCTTACCTTGCTTAATAATGCTATAATCTCGCACCATTTTGAGTAGATACTTGGTTTTAGGTGAGATAAGTGCAGGCGAAAAATTCAGATATTGCGGTTGAAGCAAATATAATCGATAGCGAGTCAGAAATGAAAAAGCCCAGCTTTAATAATCGTGTATTAGATAAGCTTGGCGTTTGGGTGTCTGCTATGTGTGCCCTGCATTGCATAGCTCTGCCTATATTGTTGCCTGTATTGCCCCTGCTTGCTTCTTCTTTTGTTGCTCAAGAATGGTTTGAACGAAGCATATTAACTATCTCCATCGCAATTGGTTTTGCCGCATTATTTATTGGCTTTAAACAATATCATCGACAGTTGTACCCTATCTATGCGCTTGCATTAGGTGCACTGGTATATTGGAATAAACACATGTTTGGTGAAGCTTATGAACCGCTCACGATTGCCGTTGGTGCAGGGTTCATTATTGCGGCGCATCTTATTAACTTAAGGTTATGCAGACAGTGCAAATCCTGTTAGCTAATCGCGCTGGAGTGTTAACGCTTAATTGTTAACGCTCATTCAAGGTCCTTATTTTCTCAAGTGCCCATGCGGCATCGTCACAAAAAACACCATCCACCTTCATCAGATACAACTTTTCCAACAAGGCTGCATCGTTAACCGTATAGCACCAAACTCGCTTGTTATACTGATGCGCATGCTCAACAAAAGCAGTGTCAACTAAGTGCGCGTCTATTGCGGCAATCTCAGTATCGAGTTCGATAGCATACTGGGCTTTATCCCTGGGAAGATGAGCGATTAATGCTGCAAATCTTACTTGTGCTAAGCGAGTGTTTCTGCAGTGTGCCTGAACTTTTTGTAATAGCGGGTGATTAAATGAGGATATTACTATGTGTACTTCTGCATCGTCATCCATGCTTTGTAGGCACTGGCAGATATAGTCTACCAACGCTTTTGGTTTGTCTATTGCCTTTAACTCAAGGTTAATGATGACTTTTCCTGCGGCCAACTTTAGTACATCTTTAAGCGTCGGTATTTTGTGTTCGCCGGCTATTTGTATAGATTCCAAAGAGCTAAAGCTCTGCTCGTGGAGCTTTCCAAGTTGCCCAGTTAAACGAACAAGTTCGTAGTCATGAAAAATTATAAATTCATCTCGCAACTCATCTTCTAGCTCAAAACAAAGCTGATGTACATCGCACTCAATGGCATCAGCGCCGCATAGAATGGCTTGCTCAAAAGCGACTAAGGTGTTTTCAGGAAAGTGGGCTGATAAACCTCGGTGTGCAATGACTAACATGACTTTTCTTTTTTACTAAGTCGGTGTGTGTTCACAGTTTCATATACGGCCGCTGATATCACCAATACCCCACCAACAAGAGTTTGCCAGGTTGGGGATTCATTTAGCACAATAATAGCGAATACTACGCCGTAGAACGGTTGCATGCATGCAACTAAAGAAAATGTTTTTGCACGTAAATGCTTAAGTGAGGTTGCGACCAAGGCGTGGGGTAGGGCGGTAAAAATGGAGCCGAGCAAAAGTAATAAAACGCCGGTGTGAATATCAAAGGCAGCATGTATGCTGAAAAAGCCGTCGGATATAAACCAAATTAAACAGGGGCAAATAATCGCAATTTGATAGGCCATTGCCTTTGCGCCACTATAATGACAAAAGTATTGCCGATGTAGTAAGTTTCGTATGGCATACAAAAATGCTGAGAACACACCCACCAATACACCGAGCGTGATGTCATTGTTTAATGAGACATCTGGCACAATCATGAATATGCCAACAAGCACCACAATTGCGCTAGCGAGGTCTTGCCACATTAATTTAATTTTTTCGAATAAAGGTTCAAGCAATACAGTGATCACTGGGAAGGTAAACAAAGCAATAATGCCTACCGACACAGATGAATATTGCATGGCAGCAAAGTAGGTCACCCAGTGCACCGCCATAATAATGCCGAGACCCATTGCAATCAGATAGTCTTTTGGATTATTAAGTTTTAAGCTTTCGCCGCTCAGTTTAACGTAAGCAAACAAGAACAAACACGCGGGAAGCGAGCGGCCAAATGTAATATCCAATGCTGAAAGCTCTATGAGTTTCGCAAAAAGCGCCGTGCCACCTAATAACATGACGGTTAGATGCAAATTGACTAAACTGCGTTGTACTGCATCCATACTAAACGATGCTGTTTGTGGTTGACATGTTTCGCATGGTTACGTTTTGTTTGCCAAAAGCTTACCTAAGCGTGTGACCATGCCAGCCTGCATTTCTTCAAACTCTATTTTGCCAGGCTCAAAGCACAGCACCACGGTAGAGCCCAACTTAAAGCGGCCCATTTCTTCCCCTTTAGCGAGGCTTATATTTTCATCTTCATGTTGCCAATGTTGCACGTATTTGCCTGCTGGAGGCGTGATATTGCCTGCCCATACGGTTTCAATACTGGCGACGACCGTGGCGCCGACGAGTACTAAGGCCATTTTTCCAAACGGCGTATCAAATAGGGTGACGACGCGTTCGTTGCGCGCAAATAAGCCCGGTACATTTTGCGCCGTCAGTGGATTCACTGAGAACAGCTCTCCTGGGACATGCAAGGTATCGGTTAACTTGCCTTCGACTGGCATATGAATGCGATGGTAATCTTTGGGCGCAAGGTAAATCGTTGCAAATTTACCGTTTTTAAAAGGTTCTGCTAATTCCGGCTTACCACCAAGAAGGGTCGTTAAACTGAAGTTATGTCCTTTGGCTTGAAAAATCGCATCTTGCGCAATATCGCCAAACTGACTCACGCTGCCGTCGACTGGATGACATAGCTGGTTCTGATCAGCTTCGATAGGGCGTATGCCGTCTTTTAAAGGGCGCGTAAAAAACTCATTAAAGGTTTTATAAGCGCTAGGATTCTCATAAAGGGCTTCAGACATATCAATCTTAAATGCTTTGATGAAGCTTTTGATTAAAAATTGCGTAAAGCCGCCTAGCTCGCGCGATGCTACCGCACCTAGTAGTCGAGAAATAAGGTGTTTAGGTAAAATATATTGGCTTTTAACTTTTATCCAATCTAGCACAAGGTTGCTCCATAATAATTAACCCAGCAATTGTACCTTAGGATAGGCAAATAAGAACGCATTAAACGCTTATGAGGCATTATCCTTTGGCATAAGTAGGACGTTGTTGGTCTAAGGAGTCGATGATTTTTATGTAGCTTTGATAACGCGCTTGGCTAATTTTGCCCTCTGTCACCGCTTGTGTAATCAAACAACCGGGGTCTTTACGATGCTTACAGTCAGAAAATTTACAGCCACCCAAATAATCTCTAAATTCGATAAAGCCCTTGGTTACTGCGTCGCTACTTAGGTGCCATAGCCCGAATTCTCGTACTCCTGGGGAATCAATTAGCTCGCCGCCTTGAGAAAAATGTAATAGTTTTGAGGCAGTGGTTGTATGTTTCCCTAAACCGGAGTTATCTGAAATCTCTCCTACCGCTTCTTGGGCTTCGGGTAAAAGCTGATTGATAATACTCGACTTACCCACGCCGCTTTGACCAACAAACACGCTCACTTTATCAATTAAATATTCACTTAAACTGGCAAGGCCTTGTTGTGTCTCGCAACTGGCCATAATTACTTTGTAGCCAATATCTTGGTAAGTTTTTAGTAATGCCTCAACTTCGACAAGTTCACTTTCACTCAATAACTCCATTTTGTTGACCACTAATACTGGCGTGATTTCGGCATGCTCGCAGGCAACCAAGTAGCGGTCAATTATGTGAGCCGATAGTGCAGGGGCAATGGCACTGACCACAATAATTTGGTCTATGTTTGCGGCAATGGGCTTAACCCCATCGTAGTAGTCAGGCCGGGTAAGAGTAGATTTTCTATCGAGTACGACTTCTATAATACCTCTGTCTCTGGCGTCTGATGACTCACTCGCGCGAAACAGTACATGGTCGCCACATACAACAGAGTTGACCGTACGCCTGATATAACATTTGTGATTCTGATGTTGTGCATCTTCAACTATGGCATGCTTACCAAAGCGACTAATTACGCGACCATCCATTTGCTCGCTTAAATTTTCCATGTCGCCTTGGCTTTCGCCGCCCATGGCTTTTCGGCGATTTTTCATCACCTGTCGACTTTGGTTCTTTGATAGTTTAGGTTTTTTTGCCACGAATAAAGTACACTATTGTTAAGAGAATAAAGGTCGTACACTATTTTTATTTAACAGACCTAGAGCAACATGATACCTTTTTGTAAGCGGGCTTGCATCGCCTTTTAGACGCTAGGCTTAGTAGGCGTCTGTAAATAGCTAAGTGCAAAAACTCACACAATATATAAAGATAACGGTAATAGAAGGAAGTATGGCAATGGATGAACAGAATCTGGTATGGATTGATATGGAAATGACAGGTTTGGATCCTCAGACTTGTGTCGTACTAGAAATTGCTACGATTATCACCGACAAAGAACTCAATATCCTTGCTCAAGGGCCTGTAATTGCAGTGCATCAAAGTGATGAGGTGCTCGATGCAATGGACCAGTGGTGTACAAAAACTCACGGAGAGTCTGGCTTAACAAAGCGCTGCCAAGAAAGTCAATACGACGTAGATACTGCTGCACAAGAGACACTCGCATTTATAGAACAATATGTACCGAGAGGAAAATCTCCTCTATGCGGCAACTCCATTGGTCAAGACCGCCGCTTTTTAGTGAAATATATGCCGCAGTTGGAATCTTATTTTCATTATCGAAATATTGATGTTAGTACTATTAAAGAGCTCTGTGTGCGCTGGCAACCGGACATAGCAAAAGGCTTTAAGAAAAAGGGCGTACATTTGGCACTTGACGATATAAAAGAGTCAATTGAAGAGCTTCAATATTATCGTAAATATGTGTTTAGTATTTAAAAGTTAACACTATTGCTGCTAACCCGCCGCTCTGTGTTGGTGCTGCGCACTCGCCAGCGATTGCTCAAAGTGTTTATCAAGCATCACGCAGTTACGCCCGTTAGCCTTAGCTTTGTATAAATACTCGTCAGCGGCGCTGAGTAAGGCTTCAATTGTCTGTGACGACTGATATGTCATGCCGATACTAATAGAACATCGAATAGACTGGTTACGCTTTTTGAAGAGACGTTCGCTTACCGCTTCTCGAAACGCTTCTACTTTTTCAAGTGCTGTGTGCGCGTCGACCCCTTGCATAAATAAACAAAACTCTTCTCCACCAAAACGTGAAATTACATCACCGTTAAAGTGTTTTTTCATGAGCTTTGCGGTTTCTTTTAATACCAAATCGCCGTAATCGTGACCGTAGGTATCATTGATATCTTTGAAATGGTCTAAATCCATAATTGCTAGCGACATAGCGTTTGCGTTGCGGCGCATCGCCTCACTGACTTTATTGAAAAAGTGACGGCGATTAGGAATGCCAGTTAAATAGTCGGTGTTAGCAGTTTGTTTTATCACCTCTATTTGTTCTACGTACTCTACATTTTGTAGCACTCGGCAAAAGAATTCCTCATGACAATATGGTTTTCGTAAAAAATCATTGGCGCCGCTTTTAATAAAATTCGCGAGCAAGGCGGGGTCGGCGATATCACTTGTTCCGATAATGCTTAATTGCTCTTTGTTGTAGAGTTTACGAGCTTTCGCAACAAGATCTACGCCGCTACTGTCTGGCAACACATGGTCGGTTATCATCAATTTCACATGTGCATTTAAGTGCAGTATTTCAAGTGCTTGTTCAGCATTGGCTGCCGAATAGGTGATAAAATTGTGTCGGGTAAGTAATGAGTATATTGCATTGCGGCTTTTGTTGTTGCCACCGACGGTGACCACGCCCACACGTTTGTTTTTCTCGAGTCGAGAGAGAAGGCGCGACAAATAGTCATACATTTGTGCATTACTTTTGGGAATATAATCGACTACCGCTTTACTAAGAATTCTGTCGCGAACGTCGGCGTCGGTCAAGCTGGTAATAACAATAACCGGCACAAATGATGCGATAGCAAAATCGATTGCTTCGCCGTGAGGGGCGTCGGGCAGTTGATAGTCGACCACTGCACACAAAAATGACTCCGGTGTAGATTGCTCAAAAATATGCTGTGCTTCGGTTAATGTGCTGGCGGTTACTACATCTAAGTTAGCTTTACCTATAACGCGCTTTAAAACACGTAGGCTCGAACCTTCGTGCTCAATTAGCAAAATCTTGTATTTCACCCGTTCTCCTGCGACCTCAGTTGTTGCTTTTTAAATGTGTCTCACTACATTTTTTACCTAAGTATTTTTAGCGTTAAAACAATTAGGCGTTTTAGGTTATCGGCAGCAAATCACGAATATTGAGCAAAAGCTCGGCAATCTGGTTATATTTATTAAAAAAAACCAAAAGAAGCTTGCAACCTAGCCTAATTTTTTTATAATGCGCGTCCAATTTGCGGGAATAGCTCAGTTGGTAGAGCACGACCTTGCCAAGGTCGGGGTCGCGAGTTCGAATCTCGTTTCCCGCTCCAATCTTTCGATATGACCTAGTTTCATAGGTCAATATCTTCTTAACGCTTACAAAAACGCTGACCGTTAGATATGTGGTAAACAAGATTGTTTTGTGGCACATTATCGCGCACTGCTGTAACGAAAGTAATATCGCGTGTCCCAAACAAAAAAGAATCTATCACTTAAAGACGTATCTAAGCTAATTGGCGTCTCTACTGCAACCATTTCAAATGCGTTTAATCGTCCTGATCAACTTTCTGTAGCTCTTCGTGCGCGAATCTTGGACGAGTGCGAACGTATTGGCTATTCAGGGCCCAGTATGATTGCACGTTCTTTGCGCTCTGGTCAGTCAGATGTTATTGCCGTGATGTTGTCAGATTCACTGACCTATAGTTTCTCAGATCCTATGGCAACTAATTTTATGGCGGGTATTACCGAAGTTCTCGCCGCCGAACATAAACAACTGCTTTTACTGTCTTCAACTATAAAAACCGACGCACAAATAAGAGCCGAATCACTACCCGACGGTTTTATATTTTATGGTGCGCCAGAGGGAGATAGCTTCAACCGGGTCATTCGTTCAGGTAAGCCTTTAATTGTCGTTGATTTTGACTATCCCGACGTGCCTTCGGTGAATATTGATAACTTTGAGGCATGTAAAGAACTCGCACAGCATGCCATCAGTGGTGCCCAAGACATTCCAGCGATAATTGGAATGCGTTTGAAATTCCCAGATGATCAAGTGCATGCGCTTAAAGCTGAAGATCTCGATCATGACAAGCAAGAGATTTCATGGCAGCGATTGTTTGGTTACATGGCGGGTGCTCAAAGTCATGGTATTGATGTGTTGCCTGAACATATTATTCATTTGCCGATTAATGTGCTCGAACAAGCTGAAGAAGGTGCTCGCCAGCTTTTGAGCAAAGAAAACCGGCCCAATGTTATTTTATGTATGAGTGATATTATTGCGATTGCAGTGTGCAAAGTAGCGAGAGAGTTTAGTTTACGCATTCCACAAGACCTAAAAGTAACTGGATTTGACGATATTGCTGAAGCTGCTCGTAACCAACCTCCACTTACGACCATAAGCCAACAGGGTTATGAAAAAGGGCAGTTGGCTGCTAACTTACTCCTACAAAACAGCAAGAAGCGTACAATGATGGATGCCAAACTAGTTGTTAGGAAATCGGCATAAGTCTTTATTGCTATAATTTGTGCTAACCATCCAAGCTAACAGCTTACTTATTTGCCCTTAACCAAACAAATTGATAAGAACCCAGTGCTAATGGCTGCTTACAGTCTACTGTAGTGTGAGTTACTAAATCTGTAGCAATAGATTGCCCTAATACCTCTAAAGCTTCTTTCGGGATCTCAAGTTCATGCTCACTAAAATTAACCAAACACAGGCAGCGTTCAGTTTCGTTTTCTCGCATATACGCAAAACAATGGTGGTTTGGTGCGTTTAAAAAAGAGGTGCTAGCAGCTCCAAAAATAGGATTGTTTTGGCGAATTTGAACCAGTTGCTGTAGTGACTGACTAATCTGTGGGTTGGGTGATGATTCAAGCATGTTATCGGCAACATTAATACGCTGAACCCATCGTGCATCGTGTTTTTTGCTGTTGTCGTTTTGATAGCTGTAGTCGTTAATTAGGCCAAGCTCGTCACCAGCATACAGTAGCGGCACACCTCCTACGCTCAGTATAACGCTATGTACCAAAAGTATGCGCTTGACCGCAAGTGCTATAGCTTCGTTGTCTTTTTCTGCTTGTGCTCGCTCTAACCCGCACAAAGAGGCTAAAGAGCCACACACTCTGCAATCTCCAGTACTGGGGTTTTCGGCAAAAGGGACACCATTGGCAAAGCTACCAGGGAAGCGTCCGGTGTAGAATTGATTTAAAAAATGTCGGTGGTCGTCTCCATTGATGCCTAAGTCAGCGGCAACCTCATCATCGAATGTCCAGCCGATATCGTCGTGGCAACGCACATAATTTACCCAAGCACATTGCTCCGATATATTCCCCGTTTTTTGCATAGAGGCAGTGAGCAAACGCGTTTTGCGAGTGGCTAAACTATTCCAAATCAAGGCCATCAACAGTGGGTTGTAAGAAAGCTGACATTCGTCTTTATCGATATACTTTATGACTTCGTCGGGGTGCACTATGGCTTCAGATTTAAATACAACTGCTGGGGCAACGATTTGCAAACAACGGTTAAATGCTTGAATAAGTGTATGAGCTTTAGGCTGATTTTCACAGTTAGTGCCCATTTCTTTCCAGATAAACGCAAGGGCGTCTAAGCGAAGGGCATCACAACCTGCATTGGCTAAAAATAGCATTTCGTCGGTAATAGCGTTAAATACAGAGGGATTGGCGTAGTTTAAATCCCACTGAAAACTGTTGAATGTCGTCCACACCCATTTGCTTGATTGTGCGTCGTAAGTGAAGCTGCCGCGTCTTACTTGGGGGAATATCTCGCGAAGCTGCTCTTCGTATTGGTCGGGAATCTTTTTATCATCAAACATATAATAATATTGTTGATGTTCTTTACTTCCCGCTTTTGCTGCCATTGCCCAGTTATGCTCGTCGGAGGTATGGTTAAATACAAAATCGAGGACGAGGTTTATGCCTTCTTTGTTAAGCGCAGCACTCAACGCTCGTAAATCATCCATGCTACCTAGGCTCGGATTAACGCTTCGATAGTCAGATACCGCATAACCACCATCGCTGTCTCCCTCTGGTGATTTATACAAGGGCATTAAGTGCAGGTAATTAACGCCGGTTTTGACAAAATAGGGAATACGCTGTTGCAGTTTTTTTAAATCGCCGCCAAATAAATCAACGTAACATGCCATACCAAGCATGTTTTCTTGCCGATACCAAGCTGGATTCGTAAGCTTAAGTTTGTCTTTATTTTTAAGAGCCACAGAGCGACTGTTAAAACCTGTAAGCAATGTGCTTACCAATGACTGCAGGTGGTAAAAGAAATCATACTGCCAACCATATACCTCGTAATAGTGTTTAAATAACGCCGGAAAATGCTCATTTAAGCGCCCTCTAAACACTTTTTGTTGAGCCGCACTTAAACCACTCATATCGAGTTTGTCTAGTATCCGAGTGAGTGAGAGGGTGCTTTGTTCAGCAAAATTCATAGCTTGCTACCTTAATACGCGGTTATTTATAACAGCCTTTGTGACTCATGTTCCTGCGTTAATTATTTAAAATTAAGCACCCAATTACAGCAAAGTATTTGGCGTTTACAACATATTTACAACAAAAGAAACATCTGATAGCATAATCTTAATCGATTAAGTATCAATTGGCAAAGGCTTAACGTGCATTTATTTTGCCTTGTTTTTAGGCTTTAAAAATTGTTAAATTTTTGTGTCGATTTCAAATATTATTTTTATGTTTGTTGGGTTTACATAACATTGCAAAGTTTCCCTAGCCCTACAAATACTTGGTCGAGCACAATTATGCTCGGCCCTTTTTCTATTCAATAGGCTAACGTACCAAGCGAGTAATTACGATGACAAATAGCTCTGAAGCAAATAACCGTTTGGTCCGTTGGCTGACATTTATGATGTTTATGATGTTTGCCATGACATCAGACTCGGTAGGCGAAATTATTAAAGAGGTAAAAGTCGCCTTTGATGTGACTAATGCGCAAGCGAGTCTTATGCACTCTTTGCCTATGTTGGGGATTGCACTCTCGGGGCTATTTTTAGGATTCTTAGCCGACAGGCTAGGCAGAAAACGTACTATTGTACTTGGCTTAGCTTTGTTCGCACTGGCGTGTTATTTGTTCATGCTTGGTGAGACCTTTTGGTTTATTGTGACTTTGATGACACTCTCTGGTGTCGCTGTAGGGGTATTTAAAACTGGCGCACTCGCATTAATTGGCGATATTTCTAGTTCTAATAAAGAGCATACTTCTGCAATGAATGGAGCGGAGGCTTTCTTTGGTGTTGGGGCAATCATAGGGCCCTTAATTGTGGTGTATTTGATTCATCAGGGCATTTCTTGGCAATGGCTGTATGTAATTGCCGGTGGAATGTGTACTGTGCTAATCATTATGGCCAGTATGGTGAAGTATCCTGATCATAAGCAAACACAAGTGCAGGAGGCTACAGAGCCTGCGCAAAAGGCATCGATGATCGATAGCCTTAAATTGATGAAAAACGGTTATGCCATGAGCTTCTCTATTGGTGCATTTTTATATGTAGCTGCCGAAAGTGCGATTTACGTTTGGATGCCCAGTTATTTAGTGTGCGGTGCAAGCACTGCGGCAGACACCTTTGCTTGTTATCAAGATGAATCCACCCAGTTTCTGGCAATGTACGCAGTATCTGCATTTTTTATCTTGCGAGCGTTCGGCCGATTCCTTGGCATGTGGGTTATGGCGCGATTTAACTGGTCGCTCATTCTTATGCTCTTTAGCTTTGCGATTATGTTGTGTTTTGTTGGTGGTTTGTGGGGTGGTCCGCAGCTTGCCGTATTTTTGTTTCCCTTAAGCGGCATATTTATGTCGGTCATATATCCAACCTTTAATTCAAAGGGGATCTCTTGTTTCCCTCGTAAAATGCACGGAACAGTTGCCGGGTTAATTTTGTTCTGGACAGCAGCTGGCGCCGCAGCCGGTCCTTTTATTATGGGCTTAGTTAGCGATGCCAATGGCGGAGATGCGAAGTATGGTTTCATTGTTGCGACCGGCTTTACCATGATTTTGTTTGTGGGCTTGCTGTATAACTACTTACTAAATCCAACAGAAAAACGCCTTGCCCAAATTGAGAGAGAAGAATATGGCAGCTAACTGCACAGCTGCGATTGAAGCAGGTGGCACAAAATTTATATGTGCACTATTTGATAACAAGCGTGAACTAATTAAAAAGAAAAGGGTGGAGACGACGACACCTGAAAAGACGCTTGCTGCAGTCATCAATTTTTTTAATGAGCAAAAATCACAAGGTTATCATTTTGAGCATTTAGGTCTTGCAAGCTTTGGCCCTCTTGATTTAATGGCTAATTCTCCAAACTATGGGAGTATCACCAAAACGCCCAAAGCATATTGGAGCGATACGCCATTACTTAAAACCTTAGAGAGCAAGCTAAATGCGAAAGTGCATATCGATACAGACGTAAATGCAGCAGCCTTAGCTGAATACAAGTGGGGCGCGGGGCAAAATGCTAATGTGGCCGTATATGTCACAATCGGAACTGGCTTTGGTGGCGGTTTAGTAATAAACGGGCACACCGTAAAAGGTCTGGTGCACCCTGAAATGGGACATATGCGAGTGAAAGTGCCTGAGGGCGTTAGTGGGCATTGCCCCTTTCATGCTGATTGTGTTGAAGGCCTAGCCTCAGGTACGTCGATGCAAAAAATTTGGCAAATGAGCACGCAAGATATGGCAGAGGATCATCCCGCTTGGGAACTGCAAGCAAATATTGTAGGCCAGTTTTGCCATAACTTGCTGATGACCTTAAGCGCCGAAAAAATCATTCTTGGTGGTGGGGTCATGCAACAATCATTTTTGTTAGATAAAATCATTGAGCAGACTGAGCAGCAACTAGGTGCTTACTTGTCACTTCCTGAGGGAATGCCATTGACCGACATTATTGTCACTCCCGGGCTTGGTACCGAGTCAGGTTTGTTAGGAGCATTAGCTTTAGTCGAAAACGCCCTTAACTAATTGATTTTTAACCTGCCTCTTAAAAGTATTACGCTTAAGGCTTTTATGACACTTTTTTTAAGATTCTTCTTTCAAAAGGAATTGCTTCACTAATTTATTGACAGCGCCGATATTCGAGAGTACAACGGCAACTTGAGCAAGGCTTGTTGTGAATATCTGTTGTTTTTAAATTTTTTTGGAGCAATTTGACGTGTCTAGTTTAACAAAAGAAACGCTACTGAAGCGCCAATTCAGTGATCCTAAGAATTACCCCTATGGCTTTTCCCGTTCTGGCGATTTTTCCATTTCTGAAAGCAAAGCATTGAATGAGTATGGATGCTTGATTGCAGCGTTGGTTGATCAACAAATCTCTCCTGCCGACAAAGAAGATGAACAATATCTTTCTTCTGCATTGGGTCAAAGTGAGCCACAAAGCGCAGCCGAGCGCGCATGGTTAAAGTACCAAAGGCGAATCAATCGACCAAAAGCCGGCAGTATTTACGGAACCAGTAAGGCCGCTGAGGCAAGTCAGGATGATGATATTCTGGCTGATGTGGAAGATAGCCTTGATATTGAGATGGACGACTAGCACCTCTTGGCAGCTAGGGTTATTCACCAGCTATAAAAAGGTGTTTGTTAGTAGCCAGTAAGCTCTAAAAACCCCTGTCCCGAGTGCGTGCCGCTTACCGAGACGCTTCCTTCATAATAGGGGAAGCGTGACGGGTTATAGGCATCTTTTTTGTCGGCAATAACCGTAATATCAACCCCTTTTTGCTCTATGGCTAACTGCCAGTGTAAGGGTAAAGACTTTCCATTCACCCGAGTGTAACGCGTGATATCTAAGCTAATTTGTTCAGGTAGTAAGGTTGTCGCATTGCCTGTCGCGTCAATATAGGTCCCTGTTTGATAATTCTCTTGGTCGTTTAAACGCATGCTAAAGGCCATGATTTTATCACCATTATCCAGATGCAAAGACATCCAATCCCACCCTGCTGTGCTGCTGTCGAGTAAGGTGGATGTCCATTCATGATCATACCAAGCATTGCCGCGAAGTACTTTCTGGCCATCTTCGGTTGCAAGCGTCCCCGTTACATCAATAAAAGGCAATGAATAATAATGAGAGGCATGCTTCCCCTTCTCAGATTTTACGCTATAGCCGTTGTTACCATGCAAAACAAAAGGGCCGCTTGGCGTAAGCGTTAATTCAATGTTTACCCTGTCGCTATGACCGACAGGTAAATACTGGTTCACAGAGCTAGTGAGCTTGGCTGGGAAGAGGGAGCCGTTACCTCTTAGCCCCTGCCAACGCCATTCATCGATATGCATGGTTAAATAAGTGATTTCCAAGTTGTCAGTGCTATTTGTTTTGGGGCTTGGGTGTAAGCCAATGCCAGCATTACCTAAGCCGCCTGAGGCAAATTTTTCTTCAAACCAATGTGTGTTTTCGTTATGCAAAGAAGTATGCGCCATAAAACTTTGGCCTTGGTGCCATGAGTTTTGTTGTGCTTTGTTCGCAAATCGAAATAAGGTCCATTGAAAGGCGTAGTCTTGGTCAGATTCGTCTTTTAGATTGGCAGTCAAGTACCACCATTCAATATCAAATGCGGGGTGAGATAGATGGTCTTGTGGCAAGTTAATCACATAGTTTGGGTCGGCGACCTCACCTTGTGCCAGCAAAAAATTAGGATTTAGAGCTGAAGGACTATTTTCATCCTCAACTTTTTCACTGCAAGCAAAAATAAGGTTACAAGCCAACAATACGCTGAGCGCTAAGGTCAATCTAGCCATTTGAGCTCCTCGGCAATACTTTGTTTAGTACTGTAAATAATGGGTAAGCTGATGGTTGTCAGTACAATCAATAAACTGAGCAAGTAAAGCTCGAGAATATTTGTCCAATCTACAATTAAAGGGTAAGACCAATTAAAAGCATGGTAGTTAATTTGTTCAATTAAGACGTAGCTTAGCAAAATACCAAAAGGAGTAGCGGCGATTAGAGCCACCAAGCATAAGAACATATATTGCAACAACAGCATGCCGCGACCTTGCCATGCTGATATCCCCAACGTTCTCAATAACATGGTTTGCGGACGGCTTTGTTGCATTAAGATCACAATCGTACACGCTAGCGACAGTGCAGCTACTAACAGCGTGACTAAATTCAAACTGTCGGTAATTAAAAAGGTGCGATCAAATACCATAATCGATTGTTGTACGAGTTCACTACTTTGATAAAACTGAGTCTGGGTGTCGATGCCTATTGTTTTAAGCGATTGAACAAAGGCTGCAACATTATCTGGCGTTCCAGAAACGGCAAAAACACTTGCCTGAGTCATGTCTTGTACAAACGCAGATATGGGCAATAAAATTTGCGATTTAGGATTACCGTAGTCATAAATTATCCCAGTAACCGTTAAGCGAGTAGGTTCGCCCGTGTTAGGGTGAACTAGGGTATATGAATCACCCAATGTAAGGGTATTGCGGATAGCAAACTGCTGATTAACCAAAATCCCACGACCTTGCTCAAACAGCTCCCACACCTGTTCTTGTGCCGATTCAAACACCATTGCTTGTTTAAAGTGTGGTTCAACTGGATAGCTAAATATCTCAGTGTTACTGATATCTAGTTCAGCTTCATAACGAGGGTGAAGTAAAATATCATGGCGTTGTGCTATGGACGCGAGTTGTAGATTGTGTGCCGAGTCTTGAGAATATAAGTAGTGTTCGGCAACTAACCGTTGTTCTAACCAATTGACGGTGCTTGAGCGAAAGCTGTCTACCATTAAGTTCATGCCTATGTTACTGGTCGCGGCAATAAAAAAGGCGCAGCATGCAATTTTTGTTTTTTTAGATAAAAACAGTGATTGAGCTAAGGTTAAGCGCGTGAGAGTAAATGTATTAGGGATTAAGTAGAGCATGCCTTTGAGGACTTGGCCAAAGGCCGCGATAAGTAAACAACATCCACTGAAAATTAAACAAGCTGCGGCAACGAGCATGGCACTTAGGTCAGCCGAAAAAGTAAAGATGAGTGCGGCTACTGCTCCTAATCCGGCTGCGAGTAAGGTTAAGTAAATAGGTAATGTGGGGCTTTCTGGCGCCGCTTGAGTCTGACTTAAGGATTGATTGAGCTGACGGATAGGAGTGACTAGAGCAAGCGCGACACCGGCTAAAGAAATGCCTAGTACTCTTATATAAAGGCTCAACCATTGATTGTCAGCAAAGCCTAAATTAACCCGATATAAACCCTCTACGATATTGCGAATAGTCGGAGCTGCCATGACTGCGAGTTGCGAGCCCAGCAATAAGCCTAATGCACTAATGAGGATTGCAAATAAGGTAAATTCAACAGCATGTGCATATATTATTTGCCGCCTACCTATGCCCAATTGTCGAAACACTTTTAGCATGGCAAAGCGTTTAAAAATTAGAAGATTACATGCATTCATCACTATAAATAGACACACTGCGAACATTAACAATGCCATGGCCATTAAGTTAAGATAAAAGCTCTCTGTCATTTGTGGGCTGCTTTGTTCTAGGTCAAGTTTTTCGAGTGAAAGGTGACTGGGTAGACTTTCACTGAGCTGTTCATAGTTATCTGCTTGGGCTTTGTTTAGCAGAAGGATTCGCGAAATTGTTAGCTTTGGATCTAGCGCTAAAACCTCACCAATATCCATGACCACAGTGTCGGCAAGCCCCTCTATTTGCAAACCCAATAATTGAGGAAGAGCCTTACTTGCGTTAGCGTCAAAATAAAGAGTGTGGCCCTCGTCTATGCCAAGTTCCTGCATAAACTTAGGGTGTATGAGCGTTCTAGGTTCACTAAAACCTTGCGCGCGAAAGCTATTCATATCATCTTGGGAAGCGCTAGAGCTGGTGTGTGAATTGCGTTCGGAGCTTTGTGATGTCACTGCATTATCGGGCTGCGCCTCTCGCGTGACAAAAGATTGATTCATTAACGACAAATAGTCGAGTCCTAATACGCTTACTCGGCGCTGGGTCAGTTTTTCGTTATTTAAATATAAGTGCGTTTTACTTTGTATCAGGGCAATCGCGTTTGAAATACCTCGCTTTTTAAGGGCAACGTAGTCATCGAGCGTAATGACTTGTCCTTCGTTTGTAGCAACAATTTGATGACTTGCAGAAAATAGTTGTCCGCTACTGCCGCCTGTAAAACTCTGGTTAGCACCTTGATTGATTATTAATACAGCGCTCAGCCCTGCACAAGCGATTAAGAGTGAACACAACACCATTATTAAGTTGAACCACGTATCGCGATAGCTTCTTAACAGTAAGCGATAGGTAGTAAATGTGGATACGCCAGACAAGGTTAAAGTGCGCCAGTTGCGTTTATATTGAGTTTTTTGTCGTGCATGTAAAACGACTCATCCGCAAGTTTTGCGACCTTTTCACTGTGAGTCACTAATAGGAGAGAACTACCTACCTCTTTACAGCTTTTATACAAAAGCTCACTCACGGTATCAGAATTAGCTTCATCTAAGTTGCCGGTAGGTTCATCAGCGAGTATCAGACTTGGTTTATGTGCCAGCGCTCTGGCAATTGCGACGCGCTGCTGTTCGCCGCCCGACAGTTGTGCGGGCAGTTTATTGAGGTGCTGGCTAATATCGAGTATTTTTACGAGCGCATCAATATAATGCATGTCGATATTGTGGTTTAGCTTACTGGGTAGCGATATATTGTCGATGACTGAGATGCAATCAATCAGGTTAAATTTTTGAAAAACAAAGCCAATATGTTGGCGACGATAGTTATCGGCTTGCGTTTCGCTTAACGCGTCAATGTCGATATTTTGCTGATTTTTTGTGCGAAGGAATATACTGCCATTATCTGCAGTGTCCAGTGCGCCTACTAAATGCAATAAGGTAGATTTTCCGCAACCAGAAGCTCCTTGAATTGACGCGCTTTGTGCGCTTTTCAACGATAAACTGACACCATCTAGAATATCGATGCGTCCGTTAGCTGCCGCATAAGATTTGCTCAAATTGTCGATATGTAACATGGCGAACCTTTTGTATAAATGAAGGTGATACTGAATATTCGTAAACCTTGCTTAATACGGTGCATTACAGGCAAAGTTTAGCCTTGATTATCAATAACCCTCGCGGTAATCTCAAAGTTGCTTACGAAGAAGGCTTCTACAGCGCCTTTACAATAATTATAATATCACCAAGCGACCGATAAATACCCGTTCATATTAGTATGAACATCCTAAAAAATGGCTATATAGGGATAAGTGTTTCGCTTTTTCTCGTTTTTATGTTTTTTCTTTGCGTCTGAGCGGTTATATTCTGTGACAAGGCAATAAGGCTAATTAAGGAGGCAATCTCGTGAGGATGATGTCTGGTGCCGCGATGGTGGTTGAAGCGTTAAAAGATGTTGGGGTAACGCATTTATTTGGCTACCCAGGTGGAGCAGTTCTAGATATTTATGATGCGTTATATGCACAAGAAACGATAGAACATGTGTTAGTGCGTCATGAACAAGGTGCATCGCACATGGCCGATGGCTATGCACGTGCAACCGGTAAAACAGGTACCGTATTGGTAACCTCTGGTCCAGGTGCAACCAATACCTTAACCGGTATTGCGACTGCTTTTATGGATTCAATTCCAATGGTAATTTTGTCGGGCCAAGTACCCTCTATGCACATTGGTGAGGATGCCTTCCAAGAAACGGATATGGTCGGTTGTTCAAGACCCGTGGTAAAACACAGTTTTTTAGTCAAAAAAGCAACGGATATTCCAAAGGCGATTGCGCAAGCATATTATATTGCTAATACAGGTCGTCCAGGGCCGGTAGTGGTCGACTTACCTAAAGATATTGTTAACGTTCAGGATTCTCATCCTTACGTATTTCCTGATGATGTCACAATGCGTTCATATAACCCAACGTTGAAAGGCCATAATAAACAAATTAAAAAAGCAGTGGCTAGTTTGCTCAAAGCTAAGCGTCCTGTGTTGTACGTAGGTGGCGGTTCGATTTCTTGTGATGCCTCCGATGTAGTTACCGAGCTTGGAGAAAAGCTAGGTGCTCCTGTGGTAAGCACGCTCATGGGCTTAGGTGCGTTTTCAAGTGTACACAAGCAGTTCATTGGTATGCTGGGTATGCACGGACGGCTCGAGGCGAACAAAGCTATGCATAATGCCGACTGCATTATTTCCTTAGGTGCTCGCTTTGATGACCGGGTAACGAACAATGTAGATAAATTCTGCCCTTATGCAGACATTATTCATGTTGATATTGACCCCGCTTCTATCTCAAAAATTGTGAATGCGCATGTGCCGGTTGTAGGCGATGTAAAAACCGTTGTTGAACAAATCTTAGCGATGCTGGGTGAGCATGATTTAAGTGAGCAAGAGAATAAGTTAAGCGATTGGTGGGAGCAAATAAATGAATGGCGCGCGCGTGACTGTTTGAAGTATGAACAAGGCAGCGAGACCATAAAACCGCAAAAAGTGATTGAAGCGGTTTATGAACATACTAAAGGCGACGCTTACATCAGCTCCGACGTAGGTCAGCATCAAATGTTTGCCGCCTTATATTACCCCTTTGCAAAACCAAGACGCTGGATCAATTCAGGCGGTTTGGGCACCATGGGTTTTGGACTTCCTGCGGCTATGGGCGTGCAGTTTGCGCATCCCGATGCCTGTTCGGTAGTGATCACCGGCGACGGTAGTATTCAAATGAATATTCAAGAGCTCTCGACTTGCTTGCAATATAATCTGCCAGTAAAGGTTATCTCATTAAATAACCGTGCTTTGGGTATGGTGCGCCAATGGCAAGATATGAACTACAAAGGCAGACATTCACATTCCTACATGGATTCTATGCCTGACTTTGTTAAGCTTGCTGAGGCTTATGGGCACGTCGGTATACGGGTTGATAAACTAGAGGATTTAGATGCAGCCATGGCGCGTTGTTTTGCTGAAAAAGACCGTTTGGTATTTATGGATATTGCGGTGGATCAAAACGAACATGTGTATCCTATGCAAATTAAATACGGTGCAATGGACGATATGAGACTAAGCAAGACGGAGCGTACCTAATGAGACGAATTATTTCAGTATTAATGGAAAACGCGCCGGGCTCATTATCGAGAATTATGGGTGTATTCTCCCAGCGTGGATATAATGTAGACTCTCTTTGTGTCGCCCCAACAAGTGATGAAAGTTTGTCACGCCTGACTATCATTACGCAGGCCGACAACAAAGTCACTGAGCAAATCACCAAGCAAGTGAACAAGTTGATTGATGTGCTGCGAGTGGTTGAGTTAACTGATTCTGCTCATGTGGAGCGTGAGTTGATGTTAATTAAAGTGGCTACTCGCAATGAGGTGGCGCGCTCCGAAGTGAAACGCAACGTGGACATCTTCCGTGCTCGTATACTTGATGTAACTGCTCAGCATTACACCATTGAAATTACCGGTACAAGCGACAAGTTAACTGCATTCAGCGACGTAATGGCGCAATGTGCAGAAATTACTGAATCAGCTCGTACTGGGGTTTGTGGGCTTTCTCGAGGTGATAGAGCGCTCAGAGTTTAATTAAAGTAAACAACAGCCTTTGGCACTGAATCATTAGCAAAAACCTCTTGCAGTCGATGCAAGAGGTTTTTTATATTCTACTTTTAATGAAACAAAGCTACCGCAAGAAACTACTGCGCTTGTATTTACTGCGGAAACAACATGGTTACTGTAAAACGAAAGCCCCAACCTTGTGGAGAAGTAGGAGTCGATTCTGCCCAATACTTCACTCCACCTCCTACTTGCACTAACTGATCATCTAGTTTGAGGAGCTGAGAGACGCTTAGGTTAATCGGCACAGACCAAGCTTCGCTTTCCCAATCGTAGGTCGATTCAGAGTTTATCCCAAAAGTAGTTTGTGATGGCGTGACATATAATAAGAATGGTTGAACAAAAGTCGCACTTATGTCATTCCGATTACTGCTCCCGGCAAAAGACTCAATATGGTTAGATAAGAAACCGTAAGTCCACGGACCTTCTTGTTTTAAGGCGACTACGGTAGGACCTGCGCCCCATTTTTCTCCGCCCAATGTGGAATCTGTAGCGGTAGGCATCAATACAGCTGCGCCCGCACCCCAAATCCAGCCACTTTCAGTCGGTTCTTTTGGCGACGCCCATACGCTTTGTACCGTATCACCGAGCCCAAACTCATCCAAACCTTGAGATGGGATATTGTGTTGATTGACAATTGGCAAAATTGTTCGTGAGATTAGATTCCATTCTTCGTTAATTTCGATTGGAACAACCGGTTGCACATTTATGCGCGTCATTGAACCGGCATCGTCTGCGCCGAAACGTTCATCATAGTTTAGCTGAATCGGCACGCTGATAAGCGCGGCAACCGGATTAGCTAACTTTTTAGCAAGGTCGTCTTGCTCATTTGCGTAAGCATCTGATACAAAAAGCGAGAAAAGTCCTGATATAGCTAAGGAATGAACGACAACTGAGGTCTTAAATAATGATGTGGGATACGTGTTCAATGGTAGTTGCTCTTTGTTAATTGTTTGATTTTATAATGCTAACAAATGGCGTTGAACCAACAACGCTTGTTTAATGGTATCTAAAAAATCCATCATTACACAAATTTATTGCTGAGCCGAAAAATAAAAAACTCCCAGAGCTATTAGCAAAGGGAGTTGACTTTTTTCATTAAAACGACGTAACGAACTTTTATACTCTCTCAAATACCGTCGCAATGCCTTGGCCTAAACCAATGTACGTGGTCGCTAGACCGATGCTAAAATCTTGCCTCTTCCAAATAACAGAATAATGAACACTAGAGCCACTAACGCAACTTGCCAAATACTTAATCCCATCGTCATTCCTCCGCAGGTCGTTTGTATAAACGATAAAAGTTAAAGATGACGAATTGATTAACAAATGAAGAATCTATTGTTTCAAATTTATGAAGCTTAATAAATGAGTAGGATCTCAGTGGAGCAAAAGCGGGTGTTACGTCGACCAACTTCGATACTAGACTTGTCATATTCTTTTAGCATAAATGTCACTGTTAGTTCATATAGCATCGATATTATCTCAAGCCAATTGACCAAAGCGCTGGAAATTAATCATGAAACGCCTCGCTCACTTGGATTCACAAATTTTTCAGTGGATTGCTCAACACGCACAATCGGCTGATCACTTTTCTGCAAAGCTATTCAAGTGGATTTCAAGAACGGGGGATGGTCATTTATATCTCGTTATCGGTGCAATATTGTTTTACTTCGATGAACAGCACGGAGCACTGTTTTTCTATACGGCGTTTGTTGCCTATTGCTTTGAAGTCCCGATGTATATTGTACTTAAGCACGCGTTTAAGCGGAGAAGGCCCTGCGACCTCTTACTAAATTTCAATGCACATGTAATACCAGCAGACAAGTTTAGTTTGCCATCGGGGCATACCGCCGCAGCGTTTTTAATGGCAACCGTTGTTATGCATTTTTACCCTTCGCTTAGTGTATTGGCTTATACATGGGCAAGCCTGATTGGGCTCTCGCGTATCGTCTTGCGTGTTCACTTTCCCTTAGACGTGCTGATTGGCGCAACTCTAGGCATTGCTGTCGCGTTTAGTAGTATTTACTTTTTGGGTTAGGAGTATAAATGATGAGAATTCTTTACGGTGTTCAAGGTACAGGTAATGGCCACATCACGCGTGCTCGCCATATGGCAGAGAGCTTTGCAAAGCGAGACGATATCCACGTAGACTACTTATTTAGCGGCCGCAAGAACGACCAATATTTTGATATGCAAGGCTTTGCAAACTACGATACCGCGCGAGGTTTTACCTTTGAAACTGCTAACGGACGAATATGCCGGCGCAAAACAGTTAAAAACAACAACGTATTGGTATTTGCCAGCGAAGTTCAACAACAAATGCGCAAAGACTATGATTTGCTAATTAACGATTTTGAGCCCGTTTCTGCATGGGCAGCTAAGCTTTCAGGATTACCATCGCTGTCGGTTAGCCACCAAGCCGCATTTTTACATCAGGTACCAAAACACGAGCAAGGACTTTTTGATAAAGTATTGACGCACTATTTTGCCCCTACGCAATATAGCTTAGGCACTCACTGGTATCATTTTGGGCATCAAATTATTCCTCCTTTTGTGAGCCAATCGCTCCATGATGAGCTTAAAAAAATCCCTGAAAAAGCGCATCAACAGGTATTAGTCTACCTTCCTTTTGAAAATCCAAAGGAAATAGAAGAGCAGCTTCTTACACTTAGCGATTATCAATTTACCTGTTATCACCCTGGCGTAAAAAGTCCGAGTCACCATCGTAATATTACATGGAAAGTGCCCACTACAAATGGGTTTAAGGATGACTTAGTGAAATCGACTGGGGTAATTGCGAACTGTGGGTTTGAACTTTCTACAGAATGCCTAAGCCTTGGTAAGGCTTTGCTGGTAAAACCGCTAAAGGGGCAGTTTGAACAACTGTCAAATGCACACACCTTGGAACAGTTAGGTTTGTGTAGAGTCATGCACAGTATTGACACCGATGACATCGATGAATGGTTGCAAAGCAAAGCTGGCATTAAAATAGACTATCCCGATAGCTGTGATGGATTAGTCGATTGGATTGCTCAAGGTAACTGGCAATCTCCGCAGAACATTTGCAAGCTTTTGTGGGAGCAAGTGCATTTTCCAGAATCGGTTAGGTCAAAGCTAAACACATTGGTTCCTAGTTTAGCCTGAGCGCTTGATCGTTTCGTTTAGCCATTGTGATATCTTAAAGGTGTTCAGTGTAGATATAAGGTTAATCGACTAATGAATCGTGGCTTTTCTATGTTGGAGTAACAATGAAATGACTGGCGCAGTCGGCAGTCTAGCAAGATTGTATTTGCTGAGTATACAACCCTCCGCTAGTTTACTAGGGAGGGTTGTGTCATCACCGTGGTGAACTCTTTCATACTTTAGCGAACGTTATACACGCTCAAAAATGGTCGCAATACCCTGACCTAAACCAATACACATGGTCGCTAGACCAATGCTTACGTCTTGGTCTTCCATGTTATTGATAAGGGTAGTAGATATTCTTGCACCAGAGCAACCTAGTGGGTGGCCTAATGCAATTGCACCACCTTTAAGGTTCACTTTGTCGTCGTAGCTGTCTATCCAGCCTAATTGCTTAATGCAGGATAGCGCTTGAGCGGCAAAGGCTTCGTTAAATTCAGCGAGTTGGATATCTTCCATCGACAAGCCTGCGCGTTGTAGCGCCTTTTTAGTCGCAGGTACCGGACCAAAACCCATGATAGCGGCGTCACACCCAGCTACTGCCATACTGCGAATTTTAGCACGAGGCGTTAATCCAAGTGCTTTTGCGCGTTCAGCTGACATGAGCAGCATCGCCGACGCGCCGTCTGAAATTGCCGAAGAGGTGCCTGCTGTTACCGAACCACTAACCGGGTCAAATACTGGGCGCAACGCGCTAAGGGTTTCAACCGTGGTATCTGGGCGAATCACTTCGTCGGCTTCTACAGATACTAGTAAACCGTCTGCGTCATGACCTTCTACTGCCACAATCTCGTTATCCCAACCACCATTGTTAGCAGCCGCTGCCGCTTTTTGGTGAGAGCGTGCACCAAAGGCATCTTGCATTTCACGGGTTATCCCATTTTGACGCCCGAGTAACTCAGCAGTCATACCCATGCTACCGGAAGCCTTAGCGGTATGCTTGGCCAAACCTGGATGAAAATCAATGTTGTAATTCATCGGTACATGACCCATGTGCTCAACACCGCCAATCATGTACACATCGCCGCGGCCAGTCATAATGCCCGACACCGCATCGTGTAGCGCTTGCATAGAAGAGCCGCATAAACGGTTTACGGTCACTGCGCCCGTTGAACGAGGAATGTTGGTCAACAGCTGCGCGTTTCTGGCAACATTAAAGCCCTGCTCTTTAGTTTGCTGTACACAGCCCCAAATAATGTCTTCAATCTCTGTTGGGTCAAGATTAGGGTTACGTTCGAGTAATTTACTCATTAGGTGAGCAGATAAGGTCTCTGCTCTAACATTTCTAAATACGCCGCCTTTGGAGCGACCCATTGGGGTGCGAATACAATCAACTACTACTACATCTTTCATGTTCTAATCTCCTTTTGCTTAGGCGAAGTAAGACTTGCCAGATGCGGCCATTTCGCGCACACCATCACTAATTTGATAAATTGGACCAAGTTCGGCGTATTTGTCGGCAAGTTCTACGAACTTAGCAAGGCCCATGGTTTCGATGTAACGGAAAATACCACCTCTAAATGGCGGGAAGCCTAAGCCATACAACAAGGCCATATCAGCCTCAGCAGCGCTTGCAACAATACCTTCTTCTAGGCAACGAATAGCTTCGTTTGCCATGGGTATCATAACGCGTGCGATAATTTCGTCTTTATCAAACTCTTTTGTTGCTGCGACATGGTCTCTAAACAAATCATACGCTTCTGGAGCGGCTACTTTTGTTGGTCTACCGCGCTTGTCCGTACCGTAATTGTAAAAGCCTTTTCCGTTTTTCTGACCAAGGCGAGTGTTTTTATAAAGCAAGGTGACCGGGTCGTTGTCGATTTTTTGCATACGCTCTGGAATACCGTCTGACATAACTCCTGATGCATGATCAGATGTATCCATGCCTACCACATCAAGCAAGTATGCTGGGCCCATTGGCCATCCAAATACTTTTTCCATTACCTTGTCGACCGCAGTGAAATCAGCGCCATCAATCAATAAACGGCTAAAGCCTGCAAAGTAGGGGAACAACACGCGGTTGACTAAAAAGCCTGGGCAGTCGTTAACTACAATTGGAGTCTTACCCATTTTAAGGGTAGCGGCTACAACAGTGGCAATGGTGTTATCGTCGGTATTCTCGCCGCGAATAATTTCAACCAAAGGCATTTTGTGCACAGGGTTAAAAAAGTGCATGCCACAGAAGCGTTCAGGTTTCTCTAAACTTTTTGCTAATTGGTTAATTGAAATAGTAGAGGTGTTGGAGCAAATAATTGCATCTGCTGCAACAGTTTGTTCCGTTTCTTTTAACACGCTTGCTTTTACGTTTGGATTCTCTACCACCGCTTCAATTACAAGGTCTGCGTCTTTAATCGCGTTCATATCCAGAGTAGGTACGATATTATTTAAGGTGCTAGCCATTTTCTTAGCATCGACTTTGCCGCGCTGCATACCTTTACTTAAGATTTTTGATGCTTCTGCTAATCCTAAATCGAGGGCCGGTTGAGCGATGTCTTTCATTATGGTGTTAACGCCTTTTACCGCGCCTTGGTACGCAATACCACCACCCATAATCCCAGCACCTAATACTGCATGCTGCTTCACATCTTTTGTTGCACTTTTGGCAAGCTTCTTACCTTTACCTTTGACAAGCTGGTCTGCTAAGAAAATTCCAACCTGCGCTTGGCAAGCATCGGTTTTTGCTAAGGCTGTAAAGCCTTGGTTTTCCAATGCAAGCGCTTCATCACGCCCGCTACGGGACGCTTTTTGTACCGTCTCCACCATTTTATGTGGCGCCGGATAATGCTTACCCGCTTGCGCCGCAACCATTGCAGCGGCTGTTGAGAAGCTCATCATCGCTTCGTTTTGGTTCAAATCTAAGGGCGCTTGTTTCTCTTGACGACGGCTCTGCCAATCTAATTTGCCATTAATCGCGCTTAGTAGCATTTTTCGGGCGGCGTTATGTAAGTTTTCTGGGCTAACTACTGCGTCAATAGCGCCTTCGTTTAGTGCTTTTTGTGCGTTACGATCGCGCCCAGTGGTCATCCACTCTAACGCGTTGTCAGAACCAATAATGCGCGGCAGGCGCACGGTGCCGCCAAAACCTGGCATCAAACCGAGTTTTACTTCGGGTAGGCCAATTTTTGCACTAGTATCGGCAATACGTAAATCGGCCGCTAAGGCCATTTCACAACCACCGCCAAGGGCAAAGCCATTAATTGCACAAATGCTTGGGACCGGAAGGTCTTCGAAATGATTAAATACTTGTGAGGTTTTGCCAACCCAACTCAAGATTTCATCTTCTGGCATTGCAAACAAACCAGTAAACTCAGTAATGTCTGCACCGACAATAAAAGTGCTCTTGGCAGAACGCACCAAAACCCCTTTTACATCGCTAGTACTTGCAATAGCGGCACTGGCTTGTTCAAGCTCAGTCACTGTTTGCTGGTCAAATTTATTTACCGAACCTTGAGCATCAAAGACAAGTTCAGCAATGCCGTCATCTGTCATGGTGACCGATAGGCTTTTGCCTTCAAATATCATGCGTATCTCCTGTAAGCATTTGTTAAATCAAATTTCATTCCTGCCGATGACTAATACTACAAATAGAGTAAAATAAAATTCACCAAATAAACGGAACAAAACTGTTAAATTGGGGTATAAACTATATTGCTACGAATACTACGTTAATCAAGCCAATACCGCCTATTTTTTTTGCTGATGATGAGTAACAGGAGAGGGCATACGACCCTCGTACAAATTGTCTGCGCTTGTGCACTTTGTTAGGACATATGTGATTATTTCACTTAAATATAATCAGAATGCTTTGTTTTACAAAGCCCACAAACTTTTTGGCGGGCTAACGCTTCTGATGTGTATTACTTTTAGTCAAGCTATCTTCAGCCAAAGCGCGCACAGTGCAAAAAACAGCGCACTAAAAGTTGCTAACTTTGACAACATCTTTGCAATTGATGAAGCGAAACGCGAAAAACAAAGAGCCGCTTTTATGCGAGCTGAGCGCAACGTGTGGAGTATGGGTGACGATGATCTACTCGAGGCCCTGCGTGAACTCGGTGACTACCCTTTAAGTCCCTACCTTATTGCTAAAAAACTTCGCCATAGAATGTCGCTAAATGATGAGCAAGCTGTACGCGCATTTTTAGCGCAGTACGAAGACGCCCCGTTTGCTAAGCGGCTACGGCGAGACTGGCTAGAGTATCTGGCTAAGCGGAATCAACGTTCACTGTTTATTGAGTTTTATCAAACGAGCAACAGTACAAAAATGCAATGTCACTTTTTGCGTTTTCAGTATGAAGCGGGTGTGGCAAAAGAGGATATTTTTGAGCAAATTCCAGCGTTATGGAACGTTGGAAAATCTCAAGACGATACATGTGATCCTATTTTTGGCGTATGGATGAAGGCCGGGAAGCTCACTGAGGATTTGGTACTGCATCGTATTGAAAAAGCAGCAGATGGTGGTCGGCATCAGCTGATTCCCTACTTACGAACCTTGCTTCCCACAGATAAACAGTACATTGCAGATCGCTGGCAGGAGGTTCGCAAAGACCCCGCCAATGTTCGTCATCTTGTTCGATATCCGGGTAAATTGCCTAATATTGAGGCGCAAATTATCAGTTATGGTTTATCGCGTTTAATTTGGCGAGACGAAGATTTAGCCTTAAAAACCTATGAACGTGCACGTACACGGATTGCGTTTTCTGACAAACAACGGGCAAGGATCATTCACCGCTTTGCGGTAGCACTTGCGATAGACGAACATCCGGACGCAGAGCGTTGGTTGGTTGAGGCCTCCCTCGTTGAGCCAGAATCGGAGACGATGCGTTGGCATTTGGCTTATTTATTGAAGAAACAAGACTGGCAGAGCATTGCTTTGTTAATCGAAAAATCGCCTCCCCAACTCACGAACGAAAATCAGTTCCAATACTGGTTAGCACGCGCATATGAGAGCCTAGAACGAGGCGATGAGGCTGAATTGTTGTATGCTCAGCTTGCGCAAGAGCGACATTACTACGGCTTTTTAGCAAGTGCACGCTTGCAGCGCCCTTATAGTTTTCAGAATCAACCCGTTGAGGCCGACACGCGGGCACTAACAAAAATAGTGAATATTGAATCGACCCAGCGAGCTTACGAATTACGAAAACTAGAGCGTTTTTATCATGCACGCTTGGAATGGATTTACACACAGCGAAAGCTAAATGACCACGAAAAATTAGCCGCTGCTGTAGTCAGTAGCCATTGGGAATGGCACGATCAGTCCATATTCAGCTTGAGTAGAGAGGGCTACCTAGACGATGTCGATAGGCGCTTTCCGATGGCATTTGCGCAATTGCTTACTCGTGAGGCGAATAAAAATGATATTCCGCCTGAGTGGGCCTTTGCTATTGCTCGCAGAGAAAGTTCGTTTATGAGTGATGCGGTGTCTTCAGCCAATGCAAGGGGCTTGATGCAAGTGCTACCAAGTACGGCTCGCTATTTAGAAAAACGCCGAGTGACTGCCAAAGATTTATTAGATGCCAATACAAATGCGCGTATAGGCAACAAGTATCTTAGATATTTAATGAATAAACTCGACGACAACTTACTTTTGGCAACGGCCTCTTACAATGCAGGCTGGCGTAAAGTTAAGCAATGGTTGCCCGAACAAGGTTCAGTACCTGCCGATATTTGGGTAGAGACCATTCCTTACCGCGAAACCCGCAATTATGTGAAAGCGGTGCTGGCTTACCAACAAATCTATCAAGACAAAATTAATCCCCCTGAGTTAGCCGATACGGTATTTGCGCAATTTAAACAATTGGAGCTCAGCCCGCAGTAAAAAGCTTAACGAGGAGCATTGTTAAATATGACCAACGATGATGTTTTCGAAACCTGACTTTTATTGCATAGCATGATAGCCTTTCACGCATATTTTGAATTTCATCTTTGGCACATCGATGCAAGTGCTAAACCGCGATTAATACAGGTAAATGACTATGCAAGCAGCACAATATGCTGAGCACATTAGCACCCTTCAAGCGCGAACGCTTGAAGCGATTCAACGCGAGGGAATTGACGGACTGATCATTCATTCTGGGCAATCTAAACACCAGTTCTTAGATGATAACCATTACCCCTTTAAGGTAAACCCGCAATTTAAAGCATGGTTACCTGTGGTCGATAATCCCAATTGCTGGTTAATTGTTGATGGCGTGAATAAGCCTCAACTGATTTTTTATCGCCCAGTAGATTTTTGGCACTGGGTTCCCGATGAGCCCAACGATTTTTGGGCGCAACATTTCGATATTATTTTACTTAAACAAGCTAATGCCGTTGAAAAACACCTGCCCTACGACCGTTCTAAATTCGCATATGTAGGCGAGTATATTGAAGTTGCCAAAGCGCTTGGTTTTGATTTAGTGAACCCTGATCGAGTCATGCATTATTTGCATTATCACCGTGCTTATAAAACTGATTACGAGCTCGATTGCATGCGTCAAGCAAACAGTATTGCTAGCAATGGACACAAAGCAGCAAAGGCCGCATTTTTTGACAAGCGCAGCGAGTTTGATATTAACCATGCGTATTTACTCGCCGCACAGCAAGGTGACAATGATTTGCCTTATAACAATATTGTGGCTTTAAATGAGCATAATTCGATTTTACATTACATGCGCCTTGATCATGCGCTGCCCAAACAACACTTAAGTTTTTTGATTGATGCTGGGGCGAGCTATCATGGTTATGCTGCTGATATCACGCGCACCTATGCTGCACAAAAAGGCGAATTTGCCGATCTAATTACGCAGGTTGATGCTCTTACTCGTGAATGCGTGATGGCCCTTAAACCTAAGAGTAGTTATTTGGATGTGCACAAAGTTGCATACAAAGGCATAGCTCAGATACTGCAAGACTCAGAAATCCTAAACATGAAAGCAGATGATGCTGTTGAAAGTGGTATCGTTAGTACATTTTTTCCCCATGGCACTGGGCATTTTCTTGGTTTACAAGTGCATGATGTAGCAGGCCATGTAGCAGATGATAGAGGCACGCCTTTCCCGCCGCCTGAACAACACCCTTTCCTTCGTTGCACGCGCACTGTTGAACCACGTCAGGTCTTTACCATAGAGCCGGGTTTATATTTTATCGATTCGCTATTAGCTGACTTAAAAGGCTCAGAAAATTCTAAATATGTGAATTGGAATGTAATAGACCGCTTACGCCCATACGGCGGTATTCGTATAGAAGACAATGTAATTGTGCACCAAGACCGCAACGAGAATATGACCCGCGATTTGGGTGTTTAAGGCTTGGGGTATTAATGTC
>CAZUON010000008.1:55360-97308 GCA_964621345.1 uncultured Glaciecola sp.
ATTTGTTAGCGGGGATGACGGGAGCTTATGTTTAGATTGTCGACTAGTGCGAGGAGGTTTTGAGAATGCGCTTGAGAGGTTCTAGTTGGGCTTCAAAATTCTTGTGTTGTTGCATGCTGTCTTTGAAAATAGGTTGCCGAACTTGTTCCGAGCTAGGTGTTTTAATTATGCGCTTGGTTTTATGAAAATCGACGCAGGTTTGCTCGAAGTTTAGGCCGCAAAAATCTAAAATACGTCTGACTTGGCCCTCTAAATCGTTGATCACATCTTCGTGTTGGACATGCAGTACAAAACCCGGTAATACACTATTCCAGTGGCTCATCATGTCCATATACGCGTTATAATAGCGGCCGATATTTTCTAGACCGTAACTGAACTCTTGGCCTTCTGCGAAGAGTTGTTTAAAACCACTAAAGCAACAAGCCATGGGCTCGCGGCGGGCATCGATGATTTTTGCGTTGGGTAAAATTAATTTGATTAACCCAATATGCAAAAAATTATTAGGCATTTTGTCAATAAAAAATGGCGCGTTATTCCGATATACTCTTGTGTCGTCGATGTACTGTTTGCCGAAGCGTGCCAAATAATCAGGTTTGAGTTCGTTAAGCATTTCTGGATATTGGTTGCTTTGGCCTTTTAAGCGTGCCGCTAAGCCTAAAATATTGTGTAACTCCATCGTGCCATCGACTTTGGAGTGGGAGGCAAGAATTTGTTCTAATAAAGTGGACCCCGCTCTGGGTAATCCTACTATGAATATAGGGTCAGGGCTTGAATCACCTTTGCCCGCTAAGCGCTCAAATAAAGAGGCAGTAAATACCCGTTTGTGGTTGTCGACTTGTTGCTCAAATACCGTCGGGTCATATTGAGTTCTCTGCTGACGTAAATCGTTTCCTAGTGCGTAATAATCGAATGATTTTTTGTAGGATTTTTTATCTTCAAGCGCTTTACCTAAAGCAAAACATAGGTGGGTTTTGTCATCTAGCGCTATCTCAGATTCAACAAGTTGACTCATACTATTTAATTCAGCCTCATTAAACTTGTAGGTTTTAGTGTTGGCTAAACTCCAGTACGCATCTCCAAAATCAGCTTTACAGGCATAGGCATTTTGATATGCCGTGATGGCTTGCGTAAATTCGCCAGCCGCTTTGTAGGCATGGCCTAGCAATAAATGTAGGCTGGCTTGTTTAGGTGTGCTCTTCAGTAAGGCATTGTAGAGGTTAATAGCCTCTTGTGTTTCGCCCAAACCTAGTAATGCACTGGCTTTAGCACCGATTATTACTGGGTGTTCAGGCTGGGATATTAGTAATTTATCAGCGCAATCTTTTGCGCTTTGAAAACGTCCCATGGTAGTTAACAGTTTGAGATATTCGATACCGGCTGCGCTGTGATTAGGGTGTAACGCTAAGCAGCTTTCAAGCAAAAACTCGGCATCGCCATACACTTTTAGTGCAATCCCAATTTCTGCCAATAGCAGCATTGCTTCTGGGTCGTGCTTTTGTTGTTGTAAATACTGTCTACAAAGTTGATCTGCTTTGTGTAATTCGCCATCGTGCATTAAGTCACGAGCATACATTATTGCTTTTGGAAGGGTTTCTAAGTAACTGATTTGCGAGCGAGCAATTTCTGCCGCCTCTACATTTTTTGTCTGTTGGTAGTGTGCAAGCAAGCCTTTCCAACTCGAGAGCAATGCAGGGTTTATTTGTGTTGCATGGTAAAAGGCTTCAGCAGAGGCAAGTTCATTTCCTAATTGTTTGTGTAAATAAGCTAACTCTTGGTGGGCTCTTGCATGTTTCTCGTACATGCTCAGAATTCGCTCGTTTAACGCAATTGCTTCTTTAATGTTACCGCTTAAACGTAAGGCAACTGCTTTGATATACAAAATAGGCACCTGTTCAGAGCTTGAGTGGAGCTGTGCTAACGCATCATCAGCCATGATGATTGCTTGAGTAAACTGGCCTTGACCAATGGCTTGTTTAATATTTTGCTCTGGACTCACTACGTTATCCTGTTGTGTATACGTAAAATAAATTCTGACATCATTAATTTAGCATAAAAAAGGCAAGCTTAACGCTTGCCTTAATCAAGTGCTTACAAATGAAGCGTTTAGAAGAAGTCGTAAGAGAGTCTTACGCCAAGCGTTCTAGGACGATTGCTCACTACTTTTGGTGTGAACTGCTGAGTATCAATATACAACACCGCGTTTTCATCAAACAAGTTGTCGATGTAGAACTCTGCTTTCCACTCATCGTTAGTTACACCAAACGATACATTGGTAATGGTATAGCTTTCCTGAACATAGCGCCCACCTTGGAAGGTATTGCCGTCTGCATCAGCGTAAGTAACCCCTTCATATACCGCTGCCTCTTGCTGTATTGGTAAACCAGAACCGGTGCCGTAAATGAGATTAGTTGCGTCTTCAACCACATATGCGTCCATGTTCATGCCAGCAAGTCGGTCGCCGGTGTACGAGATTGAACCGTTGATGTAACCACTTAAACCATTCGGTAACTCATAAAAATACTGAGCACGAATATTCCCAGCAAAACTTGCTGAGTAAGGCAGTTCAGCTCCAACAGGCAACGCGATACCTTCTAGTTCTGGGTTAATAGAAGTAAGTTCGGTATCAAGCAAGCTAAAGGCAGCATCAATAACTAAGTTATCACTCGCAAGCCATGTTATATCGGCATCAAGACCTTTAATTTCAGCGTCACCTACGTTGTCGGTAAATACTAAGAAGCTGATATTGGTCGGGTCAAAACGAGAGGTTTGTAAATCGCTGATTTCAGAGTAATAGGCAGTTGCATTAACGCGTAAAATACCATCTAAGAAATCACCTTTCATGCCAAGTTCATAATTGTCTAGCGTATCGGTAAGTGAATATACCGGTATTCTGAAATCGGTGAACGCACCTTGTTGATTAGTTGCTAAACCACCACCTACGCGGTTAGTAACCGGAGGCCTAAATCCTTCTGAGTAGGTTGCAAAGAGCAATACATCATCGCTTGCTTTCCAATCAAGAGAGAATTTGAAAATGGTATCGTCTACTGTTAATACACCGTCATCGTCGAGTAAGTCTACTTGTAGCTGACCACTATTCACAGCCGCTTGCACTGCATCTGGGTCAAGCCCAACCGCAGCTAGTTCGCCTGGGTCCATGGTACCGAATGCACGTAAACGACGGCTTACGTCAACTGTGGTAGTCGAGCCTTTGTAAATATCGTCTATTTGATACCAACGTGCGCCAACTGACGCGGTTAAGGTATCGGTGAGGTCGTATTCCAACTGTCCGAATATCGCGATTTGGTCAATTCCGTGTGATACATCATTTACAAAGCTGATTTCTGACGGGAAAGGCCCGCCGTCACTATTAATACCTTCGGTACCAACGGTGGTGCGTGCTAAATCAGTGAAAAAGCCTAAGTCAGTATTGGCAATATTAAACAAACCAATCGTATTTACATCTTGCGCATCATAGAAAATACCCGCGGTTACACGCCAGTCATTTTCAACGTCGGTGTTCATGCGCAATTCATGCGTCATCCGTTTGGTTTCAGTTTCTTCTTTGTAGAACTTAGTCGGGTCTAAGCAACGCTCATCTGCTGGCGTTGCTGCCTCATAGTGATTACACACATAATACGCAGAGAATAAGCCGCCGTTAGTATAACCGGTGTAATCGATAGTAGAGTTGATGTCACGATTTAAATAACCGCCAGTATAGACAATATCTAGTTTGTCTAAACGGCCTTCAAGTGTCCATGTAGTTAAACCAAACTCATCGTCGTTATCTTCAGGAATGAAACGATTAACTGAAGTCTCGCCTTCTAAGTTAGGATCGTAAGAAAATACACCTTCAGTTTCTAAAGTTTGCTGTGTGTGCTGTACAAGGAGCTTCCAATCTTCGTTAATGATGTATGAAAGACCAAAGCGAGCACCTGAGTAACTAGCGTCGTTGAAATCTTCTTCTACAAGCGCATCGTTCTTAGGTGAAACCACGGGGGTGTTTGGTGCATCGGTTAATACGCCACCAGAGATACGGTCGATAACTACAGCGCTGCCAATGTATCCGCCTTCGCCAGGTTTATTCAAAATATTATCAATCCAACCACCTTGCTTTGAATTGTATGCGGCTACTCTCACGGCTAGGTCGTCGGTCAATGTAAAGTTAAAGAAAGCTTCTACTGAGCTACTATCTTCTCCGCCTTTAGTGACAGAGTAATCGGTATCAACCCCTGCTGAGAAACCAAAGTGGTCAGGTTTTTTGGTAATGAGTCTTACTGTACCTGATTGCGAGCTTGCGCCGAATAGGGTGCCTTGCGGTCCAGGTAGTACTTCAATACGCTCCATATCCGTTGCAAAGACATCTAAATTACGGCCTTGCATAGAAATGGGTTGTTCATCTAAATAAAGAGCTACTGAAGGTTGTAAAGCTTGTACCGATGATACTGAGATATTGGTTTGTGTTGTCGCAGCACCACGAATATAAATTTCGTTCTGGCCAGGGCCTGTGCCTTGAAAGGTTACGTTGGGTAAAAATTCAACGTAATCCTGAAAGTCGTCTACGCCTAAGTTTTCTAATGCACTGCCATCAAGGGCAGTTACTGAAACGGGAACGTCTTGAATGGACTCGGCACGTTTAGTCGCGGTCACTTCGATGGTTTCAATTTTGGCTCTTGGTTCTGGATTTTCTGGAGTTTGTGCATTTACTGCAGAAGTCGCAAGTGCGGCTAGTACAGCAACACTTATTTTGGATTTAAGCATAAAAGGTGTAATCCCTAAAGTTGGTGTGTGTTGCAAATTTATAGTGTAGTTGCCTTTCAATCATACTATTACTGCAAAAAACTGCAAATTTCATCGTATACTAATTAAAATTTATGATGTTTTTTCTAGTTTTTTACTGAAAATAGGCTCTTAATTGCGCTTTTTGATTTAATTTAGATGAATACAAAAATAAAATAGATAGTAATCTAATTATTCGTATACCACTTAATAGTATTTTTTTTTCAACTGCGTTAATCTTCGAATATCGAATGATTAAAATTGGAAGTAAATGCTTGTCGTCATCCACCGCGTATTCTCCTTTAAATAAACCCGTATTTTTGAGCGCCTCTTCAGCCATTATTATCCTGCTTATATTTGCGGTGGGATGGCCTTCAGTTGCCGACGAAACCTTTAAATCTGTGCAAGCGCATATCGTAGAGAATGGTAGTTGGTTCTATGTATTTAGTGTGGCTATTATCTTGGTCAGTGTGATTTATTTAGGGTTATCACGGTATGGAAAAATCCGACTGGGCCCAGACCATGCCGAGCCCGATTATTCCTTACCCACATGGTTGTCGATGCTGTTTGCGGCTGGAATGGGAATAGGTTTAATGTTTTATGGCGTAGCCGAGCCTGTAATGCACTACCTTGCGCCACCTAGCGCCGACCCGCAAACAACTGAGGCGGTGAAAGAAGCGATGACGACGACCTTTTTTCATTGGGGCTTTCATGCATGGTCAATATATGCAGTGGTGGCTTTGATACTGGCTTATTTTAGTTTTAGGCATAATTTGCCACTGACTATGCGCTCTGCGCTTTATCCAATTATTGGTGATCGGATATATGGTTGGGCGGGGCACGCAGTCGATATTTTCGCGGTCATTAGCACCATATTCGGTGTCGCAACATCATTAGGGCTTGGAGCTGCCCAGATCAATAGTGGATTACACTATTTGCTAGGTATAGAGGTTAGTAACTTTCATCAGATTATACTGATGATGGGCATCATTGCTATTGCCATTGTGTCAGTCGTATCTGGTTTGGATAAGGGCATTCGTCGCTTATCTGAAGCTAACATGGTGCTGGCCATTGCTTTGTTAGTTTTTATTCTTTTGTTAGGCCCAACGGTTTTCTTGTTAAAGGCTTATTTACAGAACACCGGGGCGTATTTGTCGGATATGGTGCGAAATACGTTTAACTTATACACCTACGCAAAAAGCGATTGGATAGGTGGCTGGACCATCTTTTATTGGGGATGGTGGATTGCATGGGCACCTTTTGTTGGGCTTTTTATTGCTCGTATATCTCGAGGTCGTACGATTCGAGAGTTTGTCTTAGGAGTGTTACTTATACCCACTGCGTTTACACTCTTTTGGATGACAGTTTTTGGTAACACTGCAATCGACTTTATTGTTTCTCAGCAACATGCAGGCTTGAGTAATATGGTCAGTGAAGACGTTTCGTCGGCCCTGTTTTTGTTTTTAGAATACTTCCCGCTGGGCGATGTATTAGCTGCGATAGCGATTGCTATGGTGGTGATCTTTTTCGTGACTTCATGTGACTCAGGAGCCATGGTGGTCGATATGTTATGCTCTCATGGAAAAAATGATACGCCCGTGTGGCAACGGATTTATTGGGCTCTAGGCGTAGGAGTGGTGGCTGCGATTCTGCTTGCGGCAGGTGGTTTGGAGGCATTGCAAACTATGACCATTGCATCAGCATTACCATTTGCGGTTATTATTCTAATGTCGCTAGTGGGTTTGATAAAAGCGCTTAGAGTAGATGAATACAAGCGTGAATCACTACTTATTAGCACATCACCCATGTCGCCAGTTGAACATGCTCAAGGTTGGCAAGAGCGTTTACAAAATATTGTTAACTTTCCGAATAATTCAGCGGTTCAAAAGTATCAGGTCAGCATAGTTGTGCCAGCTTTCGAGGCAGTATCGCAAGAACTTTCAAAGCATGGGCTCTATGTTGAGATAACCGATAAAAATGCGGTGGTTGAGCTACACGTTCAGCAAGGTGAAGAACAAGATTTCATTTATGGTGTGCACCGACGTAAGCATATTCAACCAGACTTCGCGAGGCCAGATTCCGCAGACGAAGACGAAGAACATACCTATTACAGAGCCGAAGTACATCTGCGCGAAGGTGGTCAAGACTACGATATTATGGGATGGTCAAAAAATGCGGTTATCAACGATATTATTGACCAGTATCACAAGCATCAGCATTTCTTACATTTACTTAGATAACCTGAATCTTTAATATCATGGTGCAGAAGCAAAACGAGGAGTGAGCAGTGCAAAAGGATGAAGAGTTATTGATTGCTTTGAGGCGAGTGATACGCGCCATTGATATGCGCTCTAAAAAGTTGAACAAAGAAGCGGGTCTAACCGGGCCACAGCTCATCGTAATGCAAAATATTGCGAAAACCCCCGGGGTAATGGTGCGACAAATTGCGCATAATATTAATTTAAGCCCAGCTACGGTTACTAGTATTCTAGATCGATTGGAATTAAAGGTGCTGGTAGAGAGGGTTCGTAGTACCGAGGATAAGCGCAGAGTCGGCGTATTTCTAACAGAGCAAGGTGAAAGTATGCTCAGTAAAGCCCCTTTGCCCTTACAAGAACATTTCGTAAACCGTTTTGCTAAGCTTCAGGAGTGGGAACAAAGTCAGATGGTAGCTACCATGCAACGTATTGCCAGTATGATGGATGCAGAAAACATCGACGCCGCTCCCGTACTTGAGGTGGGCAACATTTCCGAGCGGTAATCGTTGTTTGCTAACTATCGCGGTTTACTGCGATATCTGCTAAACCGAGTAGAGCTGCTTTATAATTTGATTCGGGCAAAATAGCGATTGCTGCTTTTGCCTTATCGGCTTCGGCCACTGCCATCTGGCGCGTGTACTCAATTGAGCCTTGCTCTTTCATAATGTCGAGAATACGGTCAAAGTGCGCCATGCCATCAGCATTTTCAATTGCACTTTTTATCAATTGGGCTTCTTCTTCGGGGCTATTCCACATAGCATGAAGCAAGGGGAGGGTGGGTTTACCTTCGGCTAAATCATCGCCAGCTTCTTTGCCCATTTGCTCACTTACCGCGGTGTAGTCAAGTATATCATCTACCAATTGAAATGCTGTGCCAAGATGCTTTCCATAATATTGCATGGCTAGCTCTACATCTTGGCGTTGGTCGGTAAGAACAGCTGAAAGTTGTGTGGCAGCTTCAAACAAACGAGCAGTTTTACTATAAATAACGTCTAAGTATTGTGCTTCTGTGGTAGTCGGGTCATTGCAGTTCATCAGTTGCATGACCTCACCTTGAGCAATCCGATTAGTCGCGTCAGACAGAATTTCCATGACGCGCATACGCTTTAAATCCACCATCATTTGAAATGCGCGAGAATACAAAAAGTCCCCCACTAGTACACTTGCTTGATTGCCGAACAATTCGTTTGCGGTTTCCCGACCTCTGCGCATTGTAGATTCGTCTACTACATCGTCGTGCAATAGCGTTGCTGTGTGAATAAATTCAATTATTGCAGCTAAGGTATGATGCTCTTGTGTTTGTATATTCAGCGCTCTGGCCGCCAGTACCGTTAATAAAGGACGAAGACGCTTGCCTCCGCTATTAACAATATAAAAGCCGAGCTGGTCGATTAATGCGACGTCCGAGCTGACTTGTTGTTGTATTAGTTGATTAACTGCTTTCATGTCGCTGTCAGACAGCTTGCGGATGTTATTTAAGTCCAAAGCAAACCTTTATTTCAGTAAGTGCACCTAGTTATAGTTTGATTATTGTGACATCTATCTATCTTTTGGGCTAGGCCATTAGTAAACAATTACCCTCTCAATAGGCAGTTTTATGGGAATTTTTGGGCTTGGATAAAATATATTCAACTTATTCGTCAATTAGGTGTAGATAAGGCTTGTCACGCGGCTCAACTTTACGTACAATTCGCGCCCTGTTTTTTGAATTGAGCGCTATTGTGCGCAGTGCGGAGAGAATTATGTACGCGGTTTTCCAAAGTGGTGGTAAACAACACCGTGTGGCCGAAGGTCAAACCGTTCGTCTTGAGAAAATTGAAGTTGCACCGGGTGATGCCGTCGAGTTCGATAATATCCTGATGGTCAGTAATGGTGACGATATTAAAATCGGTACACCTTATGTAAATGGCGGCAAAGTAACTGCAGAAGTAGTTACCCATGGTCGTGGAGAAAAAATTAAAATTGTGAAGTTCCGTCGTCGTAAGCATTCACGCTCACAGATGGGACATCGTCAGTGGTTCACGGAAGTGAAAATCACTGGTATTCAAGCTTAAGTAGGAGACGAACACATGGCACATAAAAAGGCTGGTGGTAGTACTAAAAACGGTCGCGATTCAATTGCTAAGCGCTTAGGCGTTAAGCGTTTCGGCGGCCAAAGCGTATTAGCAGGCAACATCATTGTTCGTCAGCGCGGAACTAAGTTCCATGCCGGTGACAACATGGGTATTGGTAAAGACCATACTTTGTTTGCATTGTCAGACGGTAAAGTACAGTTTGAAACAAAAGGTCCTAAAAACCGTAAATACGTAAGTATTGTTGCTGAGTAAGGCATCATTGTTTATATGCGAAAACCCCGCACTAGCGGGGTTTTTTTTGCCCTATTTGTATCTATATTTGGTAAGTGGGGCTTTGCGCAAAGCGTAGGTTTTTAGTAGGCTGTAGTTAGGTCACATGAGTGTAAAAAAATGAAATTTGTAGATGAAGCAGAGATACGTGTTGAAGCAGGCGACGGCGGGAACGGCGTTGTAGGTTTTAGGCGCGAAAAATATATTCCACGAGGCGGTCCCGATGGTGGTGATGGCGGTGATGGTGGAAGTGTGTTTCTTGAAGCAGACGAAAACTTAAATACACTTATTGACTATCGGTTTGAGCGCTTTCATAGAGCCCAGCGTGGTGAAAATGGTAAGGGTAGTGACTGCACTGGTCACAAGGGCGAGGACTTAATTCTCAAAGTGCCAGTAGGTACTCGCGCAACCGACAAAGAAACCCTAGAAGTACTGGGCGATTTGACTCAGCATGGTCAACGCTTGAAAGTCGCTCAGGGTGGTTTTCATGGTTTAGGGAATGCTCGTTTTAAGACCAGCACAAACCGCGCTCCTAGGCAAAAAAGTAATGGTACTCCGGGCGAAATTCGCATGCTGACCTTAGAGTTAATGTTGCTTGCAGATGTTGGTTTGTTGGGATTGCCTAATGCCGGTAAATCTACCTTTATTCGCTCTGTGTCAGCGGCTAAACCGAAAGTGGCCGATTATCCTTTTACAACCTTGATTCCAAACCTTGGAGTGGTGCGATTAGATTCACAAGCCAGTTTTGTGATTGCAGATATTCCAGGCCTAATTGAAGGGGCCTCGGACGGCGCGGGATTAGGGATTCAATTTCTAAAACACTTAGAGCGTTGCCGGGTGTTGTTACACCTTGTGGATGTAATGCCTGCAGATGGTTCTGACCCTGTTGAAAATGCATTAACAATAATTAATGAATTAGAAGCATACAGTCCCAAACTAGCTTCAAAGCCCCGTTGGTTGGTATTTAACAAAATAGACTTAATGTTAGAAGAAGAGGCCGATAAACTCTGTCAAGATATTGCTGATCAGATGGGCTGGGAAGAAGACTATTATCAAATATCAGCGGTTCAAAAAATGGGTGTTACAGACATCTGCCAAGATGTTATGACCTTTTTAGAAAGCCTGCCAGCAGAGGACTTCAACAATTCTGAAGAAGATGATGATGCCTTCGTTTGGGAAACCCCTAAACCGCGTTTTCAACATGCACAAAGTGACGAATTGTTTGACGAAGATGACGACGAGGATGATGAAGACGACGATCATCCTAATGTGATTTATACGAAGGAATAATCACAACAAAAGTACTAAACAAAGAAGTAAAAAGTTGTAAATTTAAAGGCGCAATTGATTCACAAAAAAGTGATCAATTAAGCGCCTTTTTTAGTTATATATAGCAGTTTTGTAAAAGTATTGTTGGTACGTCCTTGTACCTACTTAAGAAGAGTTGTTATGAAATCGTCAGTTAAGCAAAGCCTGTTCTCGGTTTTTACTATCGCATTGATAGTAGTAAGCCACTCTGCCTATTCTCAATTTAGAGGCGGTGACCGACCTAAATTAGTGGTAGTTGAGCCATTGAGTTTTGAGTATGAGTCGTCATTGATTGAAGCGGTGGGTACGGCGCAAGCGAAGCGCTCAGTTACCCTATTCCCTAGCGTAACCGATGAAGTCACAGAAGTTAATTTTATGCCAGGACAAACGGTTGAGCGGGGTGCGGTGCTAGTCGCTTTGGACAGCAGATTACAGGACGTTGCCATCGAGCGGGCGCAAATCCAAGTTGACGATGCACAACGAAATCTAGACCGCGTAAAAGCAAGTGTTACCAAAGGTGCAGTTACACAGCTCGAATTAGATGATGCCGACACTGCGCTTCGCCTCGCGAAAGTTGAGTTGCAGGAAGCTCGAGAAAACAAAGAAGATAGATTGGTACGCGCACCATTTTCTGGCATCGTTGGTTTGACTGATGTGGAGGTGGGTGATCGTATCGGCCCGCAAACAGAAATTACAACAATTGATGACAGAAACGAGCTCTTTGTTAATTTTGTTGCGCCCGAATTAGCCGTTTCCTACCTTATGCAAAAACCTGACGTGCAATTACAACCTTGGACAGACCGTGGAGTCTCGCTAACTGCTAAAATTGGTGAGGTGGACTCGCGCGTAAACACACAAGATAGAACAATAAGAGCGAGAGCTTTGCTCGAGAACGCAGCAGACCAATTTCGACCGGGTATGAGTTTTAGGGTATCCCTGACAATCCGCGGCGAGCGTTACGTGGCAATACCAGAGGCAGCATTATCTTGGGGAGCAACTGGCGCATTTGTGTGGTTGTCAGAAGATACTAAAGCCAAGCGCGTTGAGGTTCAGGTTAAACAACGTTTACGCGGGCGCATTTTAGTGTCTGGCGATTTGCGCGACGGTGAACCGTTAATCGTTGAGGGAATACAGGGCTTGAGAAACGGTCAGGCGCTAAACATTCAAAATATGGATGCACTAGGCACAACAGGGAGTCAGTTAAGTAAAAAGAATAGTGAAGAAAAGGTCACCGGATAATGTTTAAAAATACGCTTTTCAAAGATGACTTGCCATCAACATCAATTCGCCGCCCGGTTCTTATTCTTGTTTTAAACTTGCTAATCGTAACCGCTGGTATTGCCGCCTTATATGGTCTTGAGGTTAGAGAATTACCAGATGTTGATAGACCTATTATTACCGTAAGCGCATCATATCCGGGTGCTGCACCGGAAACGGTTGATTCAGAAGTAACTAGCCGTTTAGAAGGCGCAGTTGCAAGGGTAAGCGGCGTTAAGTCGATTCGCGCTTCCAGTGAAGAGGGGAGTAGCAGAATACGAGTTGAGTTTAGACCTGGAGTAAATATTGAAGATGCCGCCAATGAGACCAGAGAGTCTGTGGCAAGAATTGAACGACGCTTACCTGATGAAGTGGAGCAAGTGTCGATTGTTAAAGCTGACAACGACGCACAAGCGGTGGTTAATGTAGCGGTATCGAGCGAAAGATACGATTTAGAGACACTTACCGACGTCGTCGAAACCGACCTTGCGCCTTTGTTTCTAAATGTACCAGGAGTTGCCGACGTCCGACTCGATGGCGACCGGCAGCGAGTCTTAAGGGTTAGTGTAGATAATTTAAGATTGACGAGTTTTCAGCTGTCAATTTCAGATGTGGCAGCAGCGCTAAACACTGCGCCTTTTGATGTTCCGGCAGGGAGTATTCGCTCTTCTGATCAACAATTAATAGTGCGCGCAGATGCGACATCGGTCAGTGAGCAAGATGTAAGAGATATTGTAGTCGCCGGTGATATTAAAATTGGTGATGTTGCAAACGTCTACTTTGGCCCTGCCGATTTACGCTCAATAGTCCGTTTAGACGGTACACCTGTAATTGGTATTGGGGTTATTCGTCAGGCCCGCTCAAACACCATCGAAATTTCTGATGAAGTACTACAGATGGTAGAAGGTTTAAAGACACGTTTTCCCGAATTGAATATGACGGTAACTTCCGATGATGCTGAGTTTATTCGTGATTCGGTCAATGAAGTACTGCAATCTCTTATTTTCACTATTGTGCTAGTGATTGCCACCTTACTGGTGTTTATAGGTAAATTCCGAGCAACGCTTATTCCAGCGCTTGCCATACCCGTGTCGCTTATAGGATCGCTTGCTTTGTTATGGGCGTTTGGATTCTCTATAAACATTCTTACGCTGTTAGCGCTAGTTCTTGCGACGGGCTTAATTGTAGATGATGCCATTGTGGTATCGGAAAATATTCAACGCCGACGCGCACAAGGCATGGGAGCGCGAGCTGCTGCCGTATTAGGCACAAGAGAAGTGTTTTTTGCGGTTGTTGCAACGACCGCAGTATTGGTAGCGGTCTTTGTACCCATTGCTTTTTTGCCCTCAACCGCCGGTAGATTATTCAGAGAATTTGGCGGCGTATTGGCCGGTAGTGTCATTATTTCATCGTTTGTTGCGTTGTCGTTAGTGCCTGCATTGACCGCTAAAATCCCTGCGATAGACTTAAGTAAACAAAAAGAGCCCGGCCTGTTGAGCCGTTTCGGTAGCGCTTGTGTCAATGCTTATGAGCGTGCTCTTAAGTTTGTGCTTAGATACTCCGTTCTTGTGTTTGGCGCTTGTATTTTGATTGCCAGTGGCGCCTATTTCACATTTGCCACTCTTGAAAACCAACTCCTTCCTACCGAAGACAGAGGCGTGGTACGAATATTTGCCCGTGGACCCGATGGTACTGGGATTAACTTCATGGACCGCCAAGCGCTTAAAACAGAAGAGCTACTGTTGCCTAATGTTGCTCAAGGCGAAATAGAGTCAATTTATACAGTAGTGGGCCGATGGGATCCGAATATTCTCTTCATTACCGTACCGTTGGTCGACTGGGATGACAGAGAGCGTTCCCAACAAGAGATTATCAATGAATTAAGGCCTATGCTATCTCAAGTCGCTGGTGCGCCTGGCAGAGCATTTGGGAGTAACAGCTTAAACTTACGTGGTTTTGGCGGTGGTTTTGAAATGGCCTTGACCGGCGATAACTATCTTGAGATTTACGAAGCGGCTATTGCGTTTGCAAAGAGAGTAGAAGATGAATTGCCAGAGTTAGGTCGGGTTGAGGTGTCTTACGAGCCCACTCAGCCGCAACTGCGGGTAAACATTGACCGACGCCGCGCTGAAGAGCTCGGTGTGGCCTTCGAAGACGTTTCTCGAACCTTACGAGCAGCCATTAATGGCGACGACATTGTTGATTTAAATGTTGGCGACCAAGCGGTTCCCATCATCTTACAAGCAGAGTCTCGAAACTCACTAGACCCTGCAAATATCCTAAATCTGTATGTCAGCTCAAATAATGGCAGCTTAGTGCCGCTCTCAAGCGTTGCTTATGTGACCGAAGAAGGTGTTGCCGCTGAACTTGAACGTCACGCTCAACGACGTGCAATTGAGTTAGAAATGGATTTACCCGACTCGGTAACGATTGAGCAAGCTGTAAACGCGATACGCGATTTGGCAAATGAGACATTACCCGCGGGAATTGGGGTGGTGTTTTTAGGTGAAGCTCAGACCTTTCAAGAAACTAATCAACAAGTCATGCTCACTTATGTGCTTGCGTTTTTAATTGTCTTGTTGGTATTAGCTGCTCAGTTTGAAAGCTTCAACAGTGCTTTTGTGGTCGTGCTAACCGTACCATTTGGAATAGCAGCAGCAATCTATGCCTTGTACTTTACTGGAACATCGGTCAATATTTACTCTCAAATTGGTTTGGTAATGCTTATTGGTTTGTTAGCGAAAAACTCTATTTTGCTTGTTGAGTTTGCTAATCAGCTTCGAGATGGTGGTATGGAAGTAGCCGAAGCGATAGTTGAAGCCGGAAAGGTTCGACTACGACCTATTATGATGACCTTGGTGTCTACAATATTAGGGGGCCTACCACTGATATTATCTACCGGTGCAGGTGCAGAAGCGAGAAACGCAATTGGTTGGGTGGTGTTTGGCGGCTTAGGTCTAGCGGTTGTCTTTACCCTATTTTTAACGCCTGTTCTTTACTACGCATTTGCTCGTTTTTCTAAGCCACGGGCGGACGAAGCTAATCGTCTTAATATCGAATTGGAAGCGGCGGAAAAACAGTTATAATAAGCTATTGATTATCCGAAAGCGCGTATTCTTTACGCGCTTTTTTTTGGGTTAAATATGAAAATATTATGCAAAACCTTTGAGCAACTCAGCGCCGCACAGCTCTATGATATTCTGCAGTTGCGCAGTGACGTGTTTGTGGTTGAGCAAGCCTGTATTTATCAGGATATTGACGGTAAAGACACGCAAGATGGTGTGCACCACTTAATGATGATAGTAGATGATGTTCTCATTGGTTATGCTCGCTTATTACCAAAGGGGATAAGCTATGATGATGTCAGTATTGGTCGGGTTCTAATTGCAAGGCAGGCCCGGGGGAATAATTTAGGTAAAACTCTGATTGCGCATTGTCTTGCTCAAATTGCCACGCTTTGGCCAAGTCAGTCGGTAACGATAGGTGCGCAAAGTCATTTATCGGGCTTATATCAAGCCTTTGGTTTTAAGGAAGTATCACCGCACTATTTAGAAGACGGCATTGAGCATGTCGATATGACAGCGACCGAATTTACATATAAGGAATTTTTGTGACATGAAAATATCATTGATTGCCGCGATGGCAGAGGACCGTGTTATCGGTCGCGACAACGCAATGCCATGGCATTTGCCGGCAGATTTAAAACACTTTAAAGCGATTACTTTGGGGAAGCCTGTGATCATGGGTCGCAAAACTTACGAGTCCATTGGTAAGGCGCTGCCTTCTCGTCAAAACATAGTTATAAGCCGCTCCAAGGATTATCAATTGGATGATGCTTGCGTTGTTCCGAGTTGCGACGACGCCATTGCTGAGGCACAAAAAACGTCAGATGACTTAATGATCATTGGAGGGGGAAGTATTTATGAGGCATTACTCGATAAGGCAACACATTTACATTTAACCTTCATTAAACTAGTTGTTGAGGGTGATACGCGTTTTCCAGATTGGCAAAGTGTTGGTCAATGGAAAGAAATCGGCAGAGAGCTTCACAAAGCCGACGAGAAAAATAAATACGATTATGAGTTTGTTAGCTTCGAGCGAGCTTGAGATTTACTTAAACTTACACTGTAGAGGTAGCCATAAATTGCACTAAAGACAATCGATGGCGCAATAGTTAACCATAAGTTTGGTGTGGCAAAGAGAACATTTACTGTAATGAGTAGTGTGCATTGCACTAACAAGGCTGGAATCGGCACTAATAACATTCCGGGTAAATAATTACCTGAGCAGCGTTGTTGTGAAGATGCTAGTGCATCTTCTACCGCTTCCTTGGTTTGACATTTTTCATCATCTGAATCTTTAGACCAGCGCGGTACAATCAAGCTTACGCACCATGCCGAATGTCCGAATTTGGTATGAAAGTACTCTAAAAGAAAGGTGAAAAATAGTGTAATGCCGCCACTGTAAGTACCTTGTACTAAAGCGGCTTTGAGTAGTATTGCTTTGTCGGCAGTGACCAAACTATTGGCATAATAAGCCCAACTCGCATAAAAGCTAAACGCTAATATTGCTGATAAAGCTAAACGTAAAAATGCCATGAATACTCACTTAGTGTAGGGAATGAAGATGTATTGCTTATTCCACCCCAAATAATGACTCTATACTAAGACCCTCGTGTTTCAATACTTCTTTCAATCGTTTTAAGGCTTCGACCTGAATTTGGCGTACTCGCTCGCGAGTCAGTCCTATTTCTAAACCAACTTCTTCCAAGGTGGCTGCTTCGTACCCGAGTAAACCAAAACGTCGTGCAAGGACCTCTTTTTGTTTGCCGTTTAATATACCTAACCAATGAACGATACTGTTATGGATATTATCGGTTTGCAATTGCATTTCAGGGCCACACTCGTTTTCATCAGTAATTAGGTCGAGTAGGGCTTTGTCGCCGTCTCCGCCTATAGGTGTATTGACCGAGCTAATACGTTCGTTGAGCTTAAGCATCTTACGTACGCTAGCCACTGGTTCACCGGTTACTTTGGCAATATCTTCAGGGGTGGGTTCATGATCCAATTCTTGTGATAACTTACGTGCGGTACGCAAGTATAAATTCAACTCTTTGACAATGTGAATGGGCAAGCGGATTGTGCGTGTTTGGTTCATTAACGCGCGCTCGATGGTTTGGCGTATCCACCATGTGGCATAAGTAGAAAATCGAAAGCCGCGTTCGGGATCAAATTTTTCAACGGCCCTAATAAGGCCTAAATTACCTTCTTCGACTAAATCTAATAGGGCTAAACCGCGGTTGTTATATCGGCGCGCAATTTTAACTACCAAGCGTAAATTACTGACTATCATACGCTCTCTTGAAGCATCATTGCCAGCTAGCGCTTCGCGAGCAAACTTTACCTCTTCTTGCGCACTTAAAAGCGGCGAGAAACCGATTTCGTTAAGGTACATTTGGGTAGCGTCAAGTTGCTTCGGCGTGATCGTTTCTGTTTTGATGTCGCTTGAATTAATATCTTTTGAACTGTCTTCGCTGTTGTCAGCGCTATCAAAATCTAGACTATCAATATCGCTGCTGTCTTGCGGCGAATTGAAATTTTGAGTGACCATAATCGCGTCTCCGCTCGTTTGCAAGGGCAGTAAAAAAGCTCACTGGTATCCTTGTATATCGCTATCGTTTTGGAAGATAAATGAATGGATCGCGCGATTTGCCTTTTTTGCGAATTTCAAAATGTAGCATAACTTCACTGGCACCAGATTGGCCCATAGTTGCAATTTTTTGTCCTTGTTTGACATAGCTCTGTTCACCCACCAATATCTGATCGTTGTGCGCATATGCGCTCAGATATTCTTCATCATGTTTTATGATGATAAGGTTGCCATAGCCCTTCAAGGCATTCCCTGCATACACGACTTTACCACTTGCCGCTGCTACGACTTTACTCCCTAAACGCCCTTTAATATCAAGGCCTCTATTACTGCCATCTATCGCGACAGTCGCAATGGTTCTATTCCCAGTAGCAGGCCAAATCCATCTGGTTTTATCAGTATTAATCGATGGCTTAGGATTAGTAGTCTGATTTTTTCGATGGGTTTTCGGATTAGATTCACCATACGCCTTTGCTTGTGGAGGGTCAACCACAACTTTAGGCTTATTTACCTTGCTTTGCGCCACATCAATCTTTTTAGTGGGCACAGATGCAATCTGAGAGGGGTTGAGTTTAATGACCTGGCCAACATTAATACTGTAAGGAGGCGCGATATTATTGAGCTTGGCCAAGTCCCGGTAGGTATTTCCGCTATAAAAAGCAATCGCAAATAGAGTGTCCCCGCGTTGCACGGTATAAGTATTGCCTGATATTTCAGTAAGATTATTAGATGAGGCCACTCGGGTAGATAAGGTTTCGACAGGGGCAGGTTCAAATCGGGAGCTACAAGCGGTGGCTAAAAAAAGGGTGATAAACACTACAACGATGAATAGTACATTCTTTTGTCTATTCAAAAGCGTGGTATTGTTCATCATGCTATGAAAGGGCTCCGGCGATTAGAGGCACAAAATTAACGTTTTCAATAACCGCGTGTTTGACCTTTGAGTCCAAGCGGTCAATGCAATGCAGTTGTTGTTGTTGCTCTCCGATTGGCACAATTAACCGGCCATGCTCACTTAATTGCTGTGGTAGCACTTGTGGCATGCTTGCTGCTGCCGCAGTAACAATGATTGCGTCAAAAGGCGCTTTGCTTTGCCATCCTTGCCAACCATCTCCATGTTTCATTTTAACATTATGCAGGTCTAACTGATTCATTTTCCGTTTTGCCTGAAACTGCAGGGCTTTAATCCGTTCGACGCTAAACACTGAGTTAAATAATTGCGCCAAGATCGCAGTCTGATACCCTGAGCCGGTTCCTATTTCAAGTATATTTACGGGTTTGACGTTTTGTTCAAGCAGAAGTTCGGTCATTTTAGCAACGGTGTAAGGCTGCGAAATAGTTTGCCCTTGACCAATGGGAAGCGCAGTATTTTCATAAGCTTTATGGCGCAGGGCATCGGGTACAAATAACTCTCGGGGAGTGGTGGCAATCACCTCTAACACTTTGGTGTTTCGAATGCCTTCTTTTTGTAGCAAGGCGGCAAGTTGACTGCCTTTGCGAGTTGCTTTAATTTTCATTTAATTCTTATTCTTTTATTCAATGATTTCTCTGAGCACCGATGTGGCAAAACACCCAGAAGGTAAATCAAACGAGAGTGCTAGGTGGTCATCGTTTAATTCCCATTTAATGTTACTAGGATACAGCATAATTGCTCTGCGTTCTTGTTTTAAACCCAAGCCATTGAGTGCTGAAAGGATGTTTGGGTATTGTTTCAGTTGTGCTTGTTCAAACTGTAAAGCTTCGTCGCTTATACTTAGCTTACCACCGCCTACAAGAGGAGCTGTGGTAAATACATCTTGTGAGGCTAAGCGATTATTAAGTGTGCTTATATCGTCATCTTTGCTTACCACAAAATAACTATTGGAGCCTGAAAGCTGTAATGCATCGCCCAACAATATGCGATTGTGCATCTCTTGCTCAATACGCCGACTAGCGACTTCGTTAAATACATAACTTCTTAGTGCAGATATTGCCATTGAGCGTTTATTGCGGTTTTTAATGCTCTCTCCAGCAGCCATTCTCATGCCTAAATCGAGATTGCCATTTAAAATCACCTTATCTTTGGTATGCATCTCGCCAAAGCGTTGTTGCCCGTAATAATTGGGCACGCCAAATTGTTCAATGTTATGCATTCGTTTTGCTAAAGCGACCTCGTCTAATGCGCTAAGCTCTCGAATAATTAATGTAAAACGGTTCCCTTTCAACGCGCCGACTCGTAATTTTTTATTATGGCGCGTATTACTTAAAATACGAATGTCGGGATGTTCAAAAGCGGCCCAATCCGGGCTCTGATGCTTGCCTTGATACACACTAAAATACTGACGGGTGCGAGCGAACTTGTCTTTTCTGCCTGCATAGCTAATGTCTCTTAGCTGAATGCCCGAAAATTTCGCCAACTGCTCGGCAACAAAGGCGGTATTAGTATTGAGCTTTTCAACCCAGAGTAAATGATGTTCGCCCTCGCCGGTTAGCTCAAAACCAAGCTGCTCTTCAACTACAAAGTCATCGGCAAAACATTTCATTTTCCCGCGACACAGGGGGGCGCCGTGTAATCGATGCCAATGTTTTGTATCGTAGTTCAAGCTCTTTTGGGTCGATGAAGTATCTAAGTTGTTTTCGGTGTTCATGAGTGCGATTCCAGAAGCACTACCGCGTCGCAGGCGATACCCTCTTTGCGGCCTACAAATCCTAGTTTTTCGGTGGTGGTGGCTTTTACACTAACTTGTTCAAGCTTGCAGTGCAAAGCGCGTACAATGTTTTCGCGCATATTGTCGATATGAGGAGCCAATTTAGGCGCTTGTGCGGCAATGGTAATATCGAGATTTACCAAAGCAAAGCCTTTCTCTTGTGCGAGTCGGTATACGTGCTGTAAGAGCTGCACAGAGTCAGCCCCTGCGTATTTATCGCTAGTGTCTGGAAAATGCTTACCAATATCGCCAAGCGCAAGTGCACCTAAAATTGCATCGCAAAGCGCATGCAAGGCAACATCGCCATCAGAGTGAGCAACTAAACCTACTGGGTGTTCAATATGTTCACCGCAAATAATTAAAGGGTCGTTGGAGCCAAATTTGTGTACGTCGTAGCCGTGGCCAATTCTGATCATGTACGTTCTCGTGTTGATGCGCGCTTAATAGCACGGCTTATTCTTAATTAGGTTGCTGTGACAGACGCTGCAAATAAAACTCAGCAAGGGCTAAGTCTTCAGGGCGCGTAATTTTAAGGTTACTGGCCTCACCTTCAATAAGCGCGATATCTGTACCAGTCATTTCCATGGCTGATGCTTCATCAGTAATACCCGCGTTGTTTAGTTGTGCTAGTGTCATGGCCTTGGTCAGCTCTTCAATATTAAACATTTGAGGGGTTTGAGCTTGCCAGAGCTGCGTGCGGTCAACGGTATGCTTTATATTGCTCGCAGAAGTATTCTGAATACGAGTGCATGCTTTTTTTAGCGTATCAACAACCGGTAGCGCCAATATTGCAGCGTGATGCGTAGTCCGAGAATCAATGAGCCTTTGTAATGCGCTTTGAGACAAGCCGGGGCGGGCTGCGTCATGCACTAATACCCAGTCGTTAGCGCTATGACTTTGCAAGTAATTTAATCCATTGAGAACCGACTCTGCGCGCGTTTCCCCGCCATTTACCAAATGAATCTTGGGATGTGTAGCAATACTAAGTTGCCGAAAAACCTTATCGTTAGGGTGCAAGCACACAACAATCTCACTGATAAGTGCATGAGTTAAAAATACATCCAGGGTGTGTTCAATAACGGTTTTACCAAACAACGACAAATATTGCTTGGGAATATCGCTTTGCATTCTACTGCCAATGCCAGCTGCGGGTATCACCAGTGATAAGGGAGGGCTAGAGGTCAATGCTCTTACTCTTTTGGTAAAATGCGGTAAAAGGTCTCACCCTCTTTGATTAAACCTAGCTCATTTCGAGCACGCTCTTCCATGGAGTCGATGCCTAATTGAAGGTCTTGGATATCGGCTTTTAAAAGTGAGTTACGCTGCTCAAGATTGGCATTTTGTTGTTCAAGTGCCCTAATTTGTGTCTGCATTTTTTTGTAGTCAGATATGCTGTTTTTACCAAACCATAAGCGAACTTGCAGCAGAGCCAAAAGCCCTATCAATAAAACTGCTATCCATTTATGTTTCATTACATTGCCCTAACTAGAATTATGCAAACAAAGCCCTTCAATCAGATGTTATATTAACATAGTCTGACATTTTGTTAACTGCTGTACTTATGCCTTATTTTTATTGGCTTCTAGGTCTTTTTCCTATCTGCAAAATGACGAGTTAATTGACAGTCCTGTAAGCTTTCCAATAAATTTTAAATTTGTGTGCTTCTTTACTTGGATAAACCCTACGCTACGCGTTATCATCCGCGCAAATTTAGGGCTAAAAAGTACAGCTCAATAGTTGACGCTGCACTCAATTAAATACCGCTAGTAATTTGCACTTGCAATACTAGGTGTTTACCCTAATACCAAGACTACACTAAACGTGTGCTTGCTTAGCATTCATATGATTTAGCTTAAGGCATGATGTAATCGCAGAGAGGTCCTATATGTTACTACGCAACAATCTCGCTACAGAATCTGTTATTCGACAAAAGATTCGTGACTACTATCGTATTAGCGAGGGGCGTGCCGTTGATCACATTCTTCCAGAAGCAGAAGTAAGCATGCGTGCACGCAGCCGAGCATGGGAGCGAGCCCGCACTATGGTGCTGAGAATTCGCAAAGAAAACTCTGCACATGGCGGCGTCGATGCTCTGCTCAATGAATATTCGCTATCGACTTCTGAAGGCGTTGTGCTGATGTGTTTAGCGGAAGCACTGTTGCGCGTACCCGACAAAGCAACCCAAGATGAACTCATCAGAGATAAGTTATCTCAAGGCAAATGGGCACCGCATTTGGGCAACAGTGATTCATTGTTTGTAAATGCATCCGCTTGGGGATTAATGTTTACTGGCAATATGGTGACCTATGCTGATAAACGCAAACAAGAGCAAATTGGCCTTTTGAAAAAGACCCTAGGCCGCTTAGGCGAGCCGGTAATCCGCAGGGCAATGAACATCGCGATGAAAGTCATGGGTAAGCAGTTCGTAATGGGCGAGACGATTGAGGATGCGGTAGAACGGGCACAAGACAAAGAAAAAAAAGGCTATGTGTATTCCTACGATATGCTCGGAGAAGGGGCTCGCACAGGCGATGACGCCCAGCGTTATTATGACTCTTATGCTCATGCTATTACCGTTATTGGTAAAGCAGCCAATGGTCGTGGTCCAAAAAAGAGCCCCGGTATTTCGGTAAAGCTCTCGGCGATTCACCCGCACTTTGATTTTTTAAAACAAGATACGGTCGTTGACGAAATTAGTGAAAAGCTCAAAGCCCTGTGTTTAATGGCCAAAGAATACGATATAGGCCTGACCGTAGATGCTGAAGAATCAGAACGCCTCGAAATTTCATTGGATATTATTGAACGCGTATTTAGCGACCCTGATTTAGCGGGTTGGACTGGTTTTGGTATTGCCGTACAGGCCTATCAGAAACGCGCGATTTTTGTCATTGAATGGCTGCGCGAAATCACTCAGCGCGTAGGCAAAATTATGATGGTACGCCTAGTAAAAGGCGCATATTGGGATACAGAAATTAAGCATACTCAACAAATGGGCGTAGAAGAATTCCCAGTATTTACCCGCAAAGCGTCAACAGATGTGTCTTATCATGCATGTGCCAATAGGCTACTGGCATACCGAGATACAATATACCCGCAATTTGCTACTCACAATGCTTATACCGCATCGGTTATATTGGAGCTTGCGGGCGAAGATAAAGAAAACTTCGAGTTCCAGTGCTTACATGGCATGGGTGACACCCTCTACGATCAAATCGTACAAGAAGATAAAATTCAATGTCGAGTCTATGCGCCGGTGGGGGAGCATGAAGACTTACTTGCGTATTTGGTTCGTCGTCTACTTGAAAACGGCGCAAACTCTTCCTTCGTTAACGCCATTGTAGATGATGAAAAAGAAGTAGAAGAGTTGTTAGGCGATCCGGTAGAACATACACAAAGAATGAGCCGCCACAAAAACGACCAAATTAGCATGCCTGTGGACCTTTATGGTAAAGAACGCGACAACTCAAAAGGCTTAGATTTATACGACATTAATGATTTGCTTAATACCAAGTTCAGTTTAGAGAAATGGTTTACTACCCATACTCAGGAGCTTGCTCTCGTAAAGCCAAACGAAGCGCTTTTTGCGGTATTAAATCCAGCAAATCATGACGAGGTAGTTGGGTATCATCAGTTTGATGACAAACCAACCATGCAGAAGAAGTTAGATGCCGCTAGTGAGGCTTTTGAAAGTTGGTCTCAGACGCCAGTAGAAGAGCGTGCGCAATTACTTAGAGCCACCGCCGATATTTTAGAGCGGCATATGGATGAATTAATTGGCCTTTGTATTAAAGAGGCCGGAAAAATTGCACAAGACGGCATTGATGAAGTGCGCGAAGCTGTGGATTTTTGTCGTTATTATGCTGCGCGCGCAGAACAACTTGACCCCGGCGAGCGTCTTGCACCGCGTGGCGTAATATTGTGTATTAGTCCTTGGAACTTCCCCTTAGCGATATTTTTAGGTCAGGTTGCCGCCGCAGTTGTTACTGGTAATACAGTAATGGCAAAACCGGCAGAGCAGACCAGCCTAATTGCCAAACGTGCGCTAGAACTTATGCACGCAGTTGGTTTACCTAAAGACGTAGTACAACTCTTAATTGCAAAAGGTCCAGATGTAGGTGATGTCTTACTCCCCGACATGCGAGTGCAAGGTGTTATGTTTACTGGTTCTACTGCAACTGGCACGTTAATCTCGCAAAAGCTTGCAGAGCGCGGTGTTGGGCAGGTGCCTTTGATTGCGGAAACGGGCGGACAAAACTGTATGATTGTTGACTCAAGCGCATTGCCAGAGCAAGTGGTTGACGATGTAATTGGTTCAGGCTTCCAAAGTGCCGGGCAGCGATGTTCGGCTTTGCGGGTGTTGTTTGTACAAGAAGATATAGCCGATGATCTCACTGAAATGCTTATTGGGGCACTAAAAGAACTTAAAGTTGGTGACCCGCAGTGGCTCTCGACCGACATTGGGCCGGTTATCGACAACAAAGCGCTCGACTCTTTGAATCAGCATGTTCAAGACATGGAGCGAGCTAAAGGAGCAAAACTGTTGTATCAGTGTGAGGTTGACGATGACCTCAACGGAACCTTCTTTGCCCCCCGTTTATACGAAATCGACAACATTGATGTGTTAACGCGCGAGGTATTTGGCCCATGTGTGCATATTATTCGTTTTGACGGTCAAAAAATCGACAAGGTGATGGAGCAAATCAATAGCACAGGCTTTGGTTTAACGATGGGCATTCATACTCGCATTGAAGAGCGAGCACATGAACTTGCAAGATTATCTAATGCTGGGAATGTTTACATTAACCGCAATATGATTGGCGCCATAGTGGGTGTTCAGCCCTTCGGTGGTCGAGGCTTGTCGGGTACAGGTCCAAAAGCAGGTGGGCCAAACTACTTGCCACGATTAATGGTCGAGAAAGCGACGCCAGACGCTGAAGTTCAAGAAGATGATTTTGCCGATGATAAAGCCCTTGCCAGTGACCAAGCAAGTTTCGAAGACGTTGCAAAAATGATGGATGAAGCCTCGAGTGTGGCGCAAGCATGGCGTCTCACCTCTTTGACCTCTCGTATTTCGTGGGTACGTCAGTTACTAGCAAAAATAGCAACAGTCGATAGCGTAGAGGAACTCGCCGACGATTTAAACCAGACATTAGCCACCGCAAGAGCGCAATTGATTAGCATAGAAAAGCGTTTGAAAAAGCCTAAAGTATTACCAGGGCCAACCGGCGAATCGAATATTTTGTATTTAGAGCCAAGAGGTATTTTGGTGACCTTTGCAGATAAAGAAGTTGCCTTTGAATACTGGGTGCTGTCTATTGTGACGGCGCTTGCCACTGGTAATGTGGTAATTTCGGTGGTGTCGGAGTTATTTTATGAAGAAGCGTTAGCCTTTAAAAATAAGCTTGAAACCACCGGTGCACCAAACGAAATCTTCCACGTTGCGCGCTTGAAGCATTTGGAAGCATTAGTTGAGCACCCAGCATTAAACGGCGTGGTCATCGACAGTAATACATCTAGGGCGGCTTATATCGCGACGGAACTTGCACAGCGCCCTGGTGCTATTTTACCGATGATCACCGCAGAGTATAACGACAATATGATCAATCGATTACTGACTGAAAAAACGGTGTCTATTGATACTACGGCATCAGGCGGAAACACCTCATTGATGACCTTAAACGAAGATGATGATGACGAATAGCAGCACCTTGATGCCATAGGTAGTGGTTAGTGTTAATTCACGCACTGTCGTATTGAAAACAAAAAGCAGAGACTGCAATGGAAATAGAGCTCAAATTAGTAGTAGGCGACAACGCATTAGCAACCTTGGAAAAGGATGTTTTACCGACCTTAGATGCTCAAGTGAGTTGTCGCACCATTGATGTATTTAATGAATACTACGATACGCCAGATCAGTTGCTTGGTCAGCGCAAAATGGGCTTTAGAGTGCGTGCGATTGACGGTGTATTTGAGCAAACGGTAAAGACTCAAGGTAAGGTTCAGGGCGGCTTGCATCAAAGACCTGAGTATAATGTTGCTTTGTCGTCTGCTAGCCCAGACCTACATAAGTTTGACTCTGAGATTTGGGGCGATGATTTTGATGTTAAAAGCGTTAATCGCGACATCATTAAGCTATTTACCACCCACTTCACTCGCTCACAATTTGATATAAAAACTGAGCATGCCCATGTTGAACTAGTGCTTGATATGGGTGAAGTAAAAAACGATAAAGGCTCCCTTCCTATCCAAGAAATAGAGCTGGAACTTAAGCAAGGCAGCGCTAGCGCACTGTTTGATATTGCTGAGAAAATCGCACAGCATATGCCGGTGCAACTTAGCAACGTAACTAAGGCAGCGCGAGGTTATCAGTTACTTAAAGGCGGGCGTTTACATGCATGGTCTTTTCCAAAATTTGTGCCTTTAACGCGTAGCGATAGCAGCGAAGCGGCCTTATGTAAATCAATCGAATGTGCGCTTTCTCATTGGCAGTATCACCAGGCATTGTATTTACAAAATCATGACCCTAAAGCGCTTACGCAAGTGAGAGTATCGTTGCTACTTTTGCTGCAAAGTGTGTCTTTATATTTACCCGTTTTGCAATCCGACGCGCTATTAAGTTTACACAAGCAACTGTTGCACTTGGTACAACAATGGACATGGCAAGAAGACCTAGTCAGTATTCATCAACTGCGCTCTAAAAAAGGTCCCTTTTGTAAGCGCATTCCTAAAAATCACCAGATGCTGAATTATTTACTTGGCAGAAGGGAAGGCTTAATACTCGCCTACAAACCCGAAGAATTATTGCAAAATCAGCTAAGCGGAACCATTCAACTGGCGGCCTCGCGTTTATTAGTTGAAAAGCCTTGGCGCGAACAAACCGATGGCGCCGATATCCCCGTTATTAAACATGCTAATGGCTGGCTCTCGCAAAGTTGGCAAACGTTGATGCAGTCGCTTCCTAAAGACGGTAAGGTTGATGCAGCTAAGTATTTATCTATCGAGGTCTTGCTTAGGCAGTCAATTACAAATGGCTTTTTGCTCGGTGAGCTGTTTGCCGATAGTCGAGGAGATTTTAGAGCGCCATGGTTAGATTTGTTACAAGGAATAGAAGAACTAAAAGCCTTGGCATTTCTACAAGATGCAGTGGTGGAATGTGAAGTAGAAGACCCCGCCGAGTTCAAACAGTGGATGAACGAGAAAACACAAAGTTTACTTGAGGTGATGGAGCGTTCACGAGAAGTAGCGATGCAAGCGGAAGTGTATTGGTAAACGTTTCGCTCGTCTCAAACATACCTAAGACTATTAGCTGATTAAAAACTAGACAACCCTTTGCAAGTCTGCGTATTATAACGGTATTAATCATATGGATATTGATTGAACTGCAGCCCTTCGGTATCCCTAAACAAGGTGATACACGTATGAACTTTCGCGAACTTCCCTCAGCCCTCTTAATGCTAATACTGCCCGTTTTTGCTCTTGTACTAAGTGCTCTGTCTTTTAACGCAATATCCCAAGAGGGTTTTGACGAAGAGCTAGTCGTTGTGCACATCAAAAAAATCCGCGATGAAGAGAGTAACTACTTGCGCAGCGTAACCAAAGCCACTGCTCGAGAAGTGATGAAAGGGGGGGAGTTTGAAGCAAAACTATATAAACGAAATGCAAAGGGGCCGTTTATAGAAGTTTCGCCGCCCGCGTTTAATTTTGCGAAATATCAAGAGGGTATGAGCACCAAAGAAATGGCCACTGCCGGTTTATCTTTAGTATCTGAAGTTGGCAGTATGTTTGGCTTTGGCGAAGAAGCGTCAAAAGTCAACGAAGTTAACGCGCGTATGAACTCCAATAATTCCTTGCTCGCGGCGTGGGGTGATGACGAACAAGTCATGGTTACCATGCAATCAAGAATATTACTGTTAGACGATAACACCGGTATTGAGATCAGCCGTTCTATTAGTTACGAGCAGGTGTTTGACTCAAAAAATGATTTTATGGAACAGAAAGAAAGCATCATCCAAAACGCAGTAGTCGGCGAAGTAAAAAAGGTCTTGGTCGAATACCTAGAAGATATGGAGTAGACGATGGCGGCTCAACAAAAAAGGGTGTTCAGCCGAGCTGCGTTGATTGCCAGCATGCTGGTCGTCATAAGCAGCTTTTTGGCAGGTCCAGCTTATGCAAGCTCAAGCTGTTTAAGCGCGAATCCTAGCTCGGTCAGCGATGTGTTTGAATGCGTTGCCACAGCCACGGTAAATCAATATAACAACGCCAACCCATTTACCAACACACAAAAAGCCCAATGCATGAATTTAAAGATGGTGTATAGCAATGTATTGATGCAAAACGGCCTTGCGCGAGACAAAGTGGAAGAAAAATTGCCTACCTGCGCTGTGTTCGCAAAGGTACTTAAAGACTTAAATGGCGAAGCGCCCACGTGGGAGGCTTGTCTTGGTTACGATGGCAGTGTGAATCATATGGTTACATGCCTGAGTAATTTAACCAAAAACCCAAATGCCAATGGTCGTCAATCTCAGCTTTTAAATAATTGTGCGGTAGCGGCCATGAGTTACGAAGCCATGCTGATGAGTGTAAATGACAATAACAAGATGACGCTACCTGATAACTACAAGCGCCCCGATTGCGATACTTACTTAAGCCGCTTGCAGTCAGCAAATAGTGAGGTGGCCGAAGCACCTTGCGCAGGTTTTAGCGCCAGTAATATTAATCAACATGCACGCAAATGTTTGTTGTCGGAGCCAAGGTTAACCAAATCGAATTCAACCCTTAGTTGTCAGTTACTGCGCCAAACCTATCAAGTTAAAGTAATTCAAGTATATGGCAAAGTACCCGATGGATTTCGCTTAATGGCATGTTCGGCTCTTGAGCCGATAATGGACGAGATCACAGCACTTCGGTTGCAGAATTAGTGTAAAGGGTCTTGTGTCAGCAAGGCCTATTTATTTAGAGTCCTTGCATTTAAAAAAATGCGTTCAATTTACAATCTTCACTTTGTTTTCCTACCGACTTTCTATCAAGTACTGCGCATAATTTCTGCCATCCTATCATGTTACAAAATTGTACACAGTTAACAAATTTCTTACATACGTATTCAATAGACAAGCAAAAACTTCTTATTTAGTTTGAATAAGCGCTGACCATTGTCAGCCATAACTTTGGCTCTATACACACAATTGGGAAGTAGTAAAAAGGGATGTAGTAAGTGTGCTAAGGAAGCTTGAGTTTGTGTTTTGTATTGTGCTCTCTTGCGTTGGGAGCAGATTCAAATAAAGACAGACTTCAAACTACAGGACAGTTTATGAAAAATCATCTCTTAGGTTTTCTATTATTGATACTGACGTTAAGTATCTCCCCTTTTACTAAAGCCGCGCCAACCACTTTTGTGCATTTGTTTGAGTGGTCGTGGCCGGATATCGCGACAGAATGTGAAACGTTTTTAGGCCCAAAAGGTTTTGCTGCAGTGCAAGTTTCGCCGCCAAATGAACATATTAATGTGCCCCAGTGGTGGGCACGTTATCAACCCGTTAGCTATGTATTGCAAAGCAGAGGAGGTAATCGAGCCCAATTTATTGATATGGTACATCGTTGCCAAGCCGTTGGCGTTGATATTTATGTTGATGCGGTAATTAATCATATGGCAGCGGGCGGTGGTGTAGGTACCGCGGGTAATACATTTGGCGCGAAGCAGTTTCCTAACTACTCACCTCAAGACTTTCATAGCAGTTGCCCTATCACAAGTTATGGCAATCGCTGGCAAGTACAAAATTGTGAGTTGGTAGGTTTAGCTGACTTAGATACCGATGCTAACTATGTGCAAAATACCATTGCTGGATTTTTAAATGATTTATTAAATATCGGGGTTAAAGGTTTTAGACTCGATGCGTCCAAACATATGTCAGCCGGTGATATTGCCAGTATTTTAAGTAAACTTAATAGCCCTGCGGTGGTATTCCAAGAAGTGATAGACCAAGGCGGAGAAGCGGTTGGTGCATCGGAATACTTTGGCAATGGTCTAGTTACCGAATTCAAATACAGTGTTGAAATTGGTAATACCTTTCGAAATGGTCAGCTTTCATGGTTGAGTAACTTCGGTGAAGCTTGGGGATTCATGCCCTCATCTTTAGCCGTAGTATTTATAGATAACCACGACAATCAGCGCGGTCATGGCGGCGGCGGTAACGTAATTACTTATGAAGACGGTCGCTTATACGATCTTGCGAATGTGTTTATGCTGGCCTATCCCTATGGTTATCCTAAGGTAATGTCGAGCTACGACTACAAAGGCGATACCGATGCGGGCGCACCTTCTGTTGCTGTGCACAATAATGGGAATCTAGAGTGCTTTGGTGGTAATTGGCAGTGTGAGCATCGCTGGTCGTATATTGCAGGCGCAGTTGATTTTAGGAATAACACGAGTGACAACTTTGCACTAACAGATTGGTGGTCAAATGGGGCAAATCAAATTGCATTTGGTCGCGGAGCAAGCGGTTTTGTGGCAATAAACAAAGAGCAGTCGTTTTTAAATGCAAATTTGCAAACCTCATTAGCACCAGGCGTGTATTGCAACGTACTTAAGGGTGAATTAAGTGCCACAGGCGATAGTTGTAGTGGCGAAGCGATTACGGTGAATGCTTTAGGTGAAGCGCAGTTAAATGTTGCGCCTTGGGACGCCGTTGCCATTCACAAAAATGCAAAAATAAGCAGCAATCAGCAAAACGATTGGCAACGCACAGTTATTTTTATTAATGCACAAACAAGCGCCGGCCAAGATATGTTCGTGCGCGGAGGAATCGACCATGCTTACGCTGCAAATGCTCTGGGCAAAAACTGCACTACTGCTAATCGCGAATGTGCGATTCCGATTCGCCATAACAATCTTAAAAACGCTACCACCGCCCCTTGGAAGTTAAATGACACTGAACTTGATTGGTATGGAGTGCAGGTTGGGCAAAGCACGCAGGCCGAAGGTACGGCACTTGATTGGACTACAAACAACTGGCCTGCTGCATGGGGACAATTTAGAAGTGTTGCGAACGACGGTTATGGTGAAGAGCCCTTAAATAATTGGGGCAGCCATTACTGGATGTTGGATGTAGACATGGACTGCAGTAAAACAGTGAATGGTTACTTTGAGCTAAAAGCCTTTGTGAAAAATGGCCAAGGCTGGGAGTCGGATATTCAACAAGCTAATACGCCCTTTGCTTCAAATAATCATGTTGCTCAATGCGGCAAAGTTAATCGCTTTGAATTTAGCCAAAATGGGGTCTTGAGCGTAGATTTTTAAGGTGTACTTGTTTACGAAGTGCTTATAGGTAAATGATAAGTGCTTTGCGAATACGATGGTTAAATAACATGGCTCCTATGCAAATAGGAGCTTTTGTTTTGTGTGATGGAGTAAGTTCGACGCAGCCTCAAAAAGATTCTCGGTCGAGCCGAGAATGACGTGAAAGAGCAAAGACGAATATGTAACTGTTGGTGGGTACTATATTTCAGGTAGTTTATGGTACATTAAGATAGTGCATTAAATTACAGTACATTAGTCGCAATACGTCACAATTAATCACTTACAAGCGCTTAAAAATAAGTAAGGAAGACCAGAATGAAAAGTAGCAGCTTATGTCGTTTCACAAAGAGTAGCCTTAAGTGGGTAAGTGTATTGGCAGTAATCACTACCGTTGCAGCATGTTCCTCTACTCAAGAAAATAAAAATGCGATTGTCGATAGCAATACCATGTTACTCATCGACAAAGTGAACGAAATTGCGCCTCAGGCAATTACTGGTAAATTCATTCTAACGATAAAAAATACCGACACGTGTGGTCCAAATGGCAATGTTTGTTTAAATACTCAAGCAGACTATCGTGATCAGAGAGCAGTAACGGTTGTGATCCCTCGAGGGTTTGTGCGAGCAATGACACAGATGCATGGTGAACATCCAGAGAAATTCTTCGAAAATAAACGCATAGAAGTTCGTGGCGCCGCCAAACGCCAGAAAATAGTCTTTTTCTATAAAAATGGCGAGCCTAGTGAAAGCTATTATTACCAGACTCACATTTTGCCGGAACGACCAGAGACTGTTCGTGTAATCCCCACCGTATAGCAGGTAAGTAAAACTCTCTAACGACAGCAGACTAAAGAAGCTGGTACGTATTTTGAATACGATTTACAAACGCCAACGCGTTAGCTTAATAGTCTGCCATTAGGGAGAAGTATCATTACTCAGCAAACTCAACACTTTGTCACTGCAGCGAGCATTGCCGCTGAAGTGGATAAAGCAATCATTGTTGCAAAAGAAATTTCCTTAGCGTCCAACAACGCAGGCGTGCTTGCCGTGCGTGCAGGTACTGATGCAGCTGGATTTGGTGCGTTAGCGGAGTTTTTAGACCAACTTGCACGTAAGACCATACAAGCTTCGAATGAGATTAATCAGCAGGCAATGGAGATTAGTAAACTCACTACCAACGCGGTACGCACCGAGACAGCTGCGCAACGTTATGAGGATGCTTTTGAAAAAGGAAAAGACGCTACGCATATTGATAGTTTGCGACATAATTTTGGCGATATTCAAAAGCAAGTAAGCGGTGAGTATGCACATATTACAAGCTTGACTAATAAGTTATCCAGAGGCCTTGAGGTACTCAAACAGGAGTTAGATGTAGGTAAGGTACTTGCATCTATGTCGTTAGTTGAGGCCTCCCAAGCCGGCAAAGAATTCACAGCACACCTAACTGATAATGCAAAAAATATAGCCAGCGCAATTGAACGTATTGAAGTGCATGTGAATGAAGCGCTCAAATTAATGAAAATGAGTCGTCTTAGGAATGCTCAAATAAAGTAAAGGCCGTCGTTAAATAGCTTTCACGCAGAATTAAGAAAAAGGCAGTACAACATTATGCAAAGTAAAAAAATTTATTCCAAAACCAACCACGAATGGTTTGTTTTTGGCCGAGATCCTGACAAACCTAACAGCGTGATAGATACCAATCAGTATATGATAAAAACGGCTAAAACCGCATTTTTAATGGACCCCGGTGGTATTGAGTTATTCGCGCCGATGTTAGCCAGTGTCGTTAGGGAAGTGCCAATTGAGCACATTACAAAAGTATTTGCGTCGCACCAAGACCCCGATATTATTTCGTCACTAGGTTTATGGGATAAAGCACTCACTAATGCAACGCTTTATTCCCCGCAGATATGGGAAGGTTTTTTACGCCATTTTGGTATGGATACCATGAAGTTTAACGGTATTGCTGATGCAGGCGGCAAGCTTGCGATTGAGCAAGTTGAGATTGAGTTCATTCCCGCACATTACTTACACTCTTCAGGTAATTTTAACGTGTATGACCCCGAGGCAAAAATACTCATGAGTGGTGATATTGGGGCCGCAATAGAACCACACGATGCCCCTATGGAGGTTGAAGATTTTGACAGTCACACTCGCCATATGGAAGGATTTCACAAACGCTGGATGCCTTCAAATAGAGCAAAAAATGATTGGGTTGAGCGTGTAAGTCAGCTTGATATTGACATGATGTGCCCGCAACACGGCCGTATTTTTACTGGTGACAACGTTAAACGCTTTTTAGACTGGTTTGAGAAACTAGAGGTGGGTAATGCGGTGAGCTAGTTGATTTGCCTTTTAATGCACAATGTACATACAAGATGAACAATAGCCATTAAGATAGCGTGTAAATATACACTGTAGTGTTCTCTAGTGTTGTTAAATTAAGGGTCAGCATAATGCATTTAAAAAGTTTACTTAGCGGAATCTGTACGAGTAGATCATTCAAAACAATAGTGTTTGCGGGCCTTTGCTGTGCACTGTTTTTAGCACCAATTATCGTGCATAGCAGTCCCAAAGTGATTCCATCACAAACAATTGATATCTCGCAAGCTCAAGCTAGCAATGAGCAGCTACAACTTGATAATTTAGCGCTGAATATCAGTGCTCGTATTTCGAATATGTTACTTATTGCAAAAAGTATTGCCAACGACACACACATTCATGCCTGGGTCAAACAAGGAATGCCGAAACAGGTAAACGCAGGCATGTCAGAAGCTAGCGTATTAGAAACTACCTTACTTAATAAACTTGGCTTTTATGTGGATGAATTTGATTTAACCAGTGCGTCTTTTGCTGATAAAAATAGCAATAAATATTGGAATCATGAGGGGTTTTTACGTGTGTTGGATCCAAATATAGACACTTGGTATTTTGCTTATTTAGCATCGCAACAGGCTAGGTTAGTGAGTATTTATCACGACCAAAACAAACATCGTGTTGACCTCTATGTTAATTTTCAGCAAATCGATGGCAATGGGCTTTCTGGTGTTGCGAGTTCTTTTAATTCCTTTTTAGAACAATTAAATACACACCCTTTAGCGGGCAAAGGCGATTTATTAATTGCAGACGCCAATGGTAAGGTACAAGTTCATCAAAACATATTAATGGGAGAAAAGTCGCTAACACTCGATGCGCTGTATAGTGATAAACAAAGTGCAGCTATATTAAGTAAGCTTCAAAACGCCGAAATACAAAGCGATGCCTTACTAAGCGCGCGAATTGACAATACCGACTGGTATTTGGTATTTGTTAGTTCAGATATATAGAACGTGACTGACTATATGATATGAAAGTCGGATAGACATGCAAAATAAATAGTCAGAGTGTGTTTCCTATAAGCGCAGGCTCCGAAAAGGGAAAAATAGCTCGCTGGGGGGCAGGTAGTTGGCGTAAAGAATATGGAGAGGATAGCTGCCATTAGAAATTGTGGTTCTTTCGACAGGTGTCAGCGCTTAAGGGGACTAATCATCAATGAAGCTTATACACCCTATCGTCATAGTAGTTTATCCAACCTACCGTCATCGTGGCGAAGGCCACGACCTCCTTGGAACTAAACTGAGTTTTGAATAGACAACACAATGTACTGCAAGGGGTCGTGGCCTTCGCCACGATGACGGCACTGCGTAGTTAAAGATGCGTAGTAACACAACGGCACTGCGTAGTTAAAGATGCGTAATAACACAAATGATGTTTAAGTGTGTTGTATGTTTAGGTCTGCAATACGTCATTTTAAGGAGACTGTAACTAATTTTGTGTAACTGCCTATCATAAATTACTCTATTGAGAGTTAAGGATAGGCAAATGCAAATGAATAAGAAAGAGCTAGAAGCTTTCGCCAAGGAAGCTGCAAAAGGTATCAAAACTCCTGAAGACCTGAATGAATTCAGCCAAATGCTGAAGAAGATTACTGTCGAGGCAGCCTTAAATGCCGAGATGGAAGAGCATTTAGGGTATGAAAAGCATGCCAAGTCAGTTGTTAAAAACAGTCGGAATGGCAAAACCAGCAAGCGTATCAAGACCGAAGATGGCGAGTTTGAGCTTGATACCCCGCGCGATAGAGATGGCTCTTTCGAGCCGAAACTCGTTAAGAAGCATCAATCCCGATTTACGTCGATGGACGATAAAATACTGTGGCTTTATGCGCAAGGCATGAGCACGCGAGACATCGTCAAAGCCTTTGATGAATGGTACGGAGCAGAGATATCACCGACGCTGATTTCACGCGTTACTAATGCCGTTATCGACCAAGTGATTGAGTGGCAGTCGCGCCCTTTAGACCCAATTTATCCTATCGTTTACCTTGACTGTATTGTCGTGAAAATTCGCCAAGACAAACGGGTCATTAACAAGTCTATCTTCTTAGCACTGGGCATTAACACTGAGGGCCACAAAGAGCTGATGGGTATGTGGGTAGCTGAGAACGAAGGGGCCAAGTTCTGGTTGAATGTGCTTACCGAGCTGCAACATCGAGGCGTGGAGGACATCTTGATTGCCTGCGTGGATGTGCGGCTATAATAAAGTTTGATAAAAAAGAATAGAGTTTGATATTTTATAATATAGTTTGATAATTTTTACGTGGGCTTAAAGTGCAGAGCTTCTCGGCTATTCTGCATGAAACGAGATTTCAGCTGTTTTCGTGCACAAGGACTAAACCGCTACCGCGGTAGAACACTCGTTCTAACATCGTAAACTTCTGAGTATCACTTTCTCGCACTAAGCTAAGTAAGGGCATTTTGCCCCTAACTTACTTAGGAGAAACATCATGACTCAGCTTAATGAAGCTATTAGTCCACTTCGCCAACGTATGATCAGCGATATGAACATGCGCAATCTTAGTCATAAAACACAAACAACTTACATCCGCGCTATTGCGAGATTAGCAAAACATCTTAATCATTCACCCGCCACTGCAACCGCTGAAGAGTTAAGGCAGTTTCAACTTGCGATGTTAGAAGAAGGTGCATCCAGTGGTACAGTTAACTCCACGCTTTCTGGCTTGCAGTTTCTATATGGTAAAACGCTCAAGCGCCCTGAAGTTCTTGTTAGTCTCACGCGAGCACGCCTGCCGCGCAAGTTGCCTCAGGTCTTAAGTACAGAAGAAGTAAAGCGACTCATAGACGCTGCTAGTCATCTCAAATACCGCACGGCATTATCAGTTGCCTACGGCTCTGGATTGCGAATTGCCGAAGTAGCCGCGCTAAAGATAAGCGATATAGATAGCAAACAGATGGTATTGAAAGTCGAGCAAGGTAAAGGAAGCAAAGACAGGTTAGCGATGCTGTCTCCCGTTTTATTAAAAGACCTACGAAAATGGTGGCACCATGCGAATGAAAAAGGATTGATGCTTAAAGGCGGTTGGTTGTTTCCCGGCCGTCACCCCATCAATCCAATATCGACTCGCCAACTAAGTCGTGCCTGCAAACATGCTGCCAGCAAAGCAAAGATAGAGAAGCGTGTATCAATGCATACACTGCGTCATAGCTTTGCAACCCACTTGCTCGATGAAAAAGTAGATGTCCGTATTATCCAAACACTATTGGGACACAGCAAATTAGAAACAACCGCGTTGTATACACAAGTCGCCACTAAGTTATTAGTCAGCGTCACAAGCCCATTGGACCGATTAGGGAGCGAAACATGAGTTGCCAATGGCGGGTCGTTCAGCACTGGAAGTGGCCGATATCTTTCGTGATCATGCAGCTCGATACAAGCAATCTGAAAAAGGGCATTTAAGCCTTGAACAGTTAAAAGTGATATCGGCTATTACACGCTGTCGTAGCGCCCAACTGGGCGGGCATCAATTGCACTGTTCGCATTGTGAAACGGATACGATTGCTTATAACTCTTGTCGTAATCGTCATTGTCCCAAGTGCCAGTCATCAGCTGCGAAACGTTGGCTAAAAGCAAAGCAATCGCAACTGTTATCGACTGACTACTACCATGTTGTGTTCACGTTACCAGCAGAGGTGGCACAACTGGCTTTTTATAATAAAGCGGATGTTTATGGCTTGTTGTTTAGCGCAGCATCGCAAACACTTATGACTATCGCACGCGATAAAAAGCTTCTTGGTGCAGACATTGGTGCCACTATGGTATTGCACACATGGGGCTCATCGATGACGCACCATCCGCATGTGCATTGCATTGTACCGGATGGTGGCATAAGTCATGATAAACGTCATTGGCAATCTTGTAAAAAAGGCTTCTTTTTACCCGTTAAAGTGCTGTCTCGGTTGTTCCGACGATTGTTTATTGAAGGGCTGCGACGGCTTAATAATGAAGGACGTTTACAGTTCTTTGGAAAAATAGCGGAGTTGGTAACACCTGGGCTATTTGATAAATGGTGTTATGAGCAACAAACGAAAGAATGGGTGGTGTATGCTAAAAAGCCCTTTGCAGGGCCAGAAGCAGTGCTGGCCTATCTCTCACGTTATACTCATCGCGTCGCCATTGCTAATAGTCGACTAACAAAGATGGATGAACACCACGTCAGTTTTACCTACAAAGATTATCGTCTAAAAGGCCGTACTAAACGCAAAACGATGCAGCTAGACACCTTAGAGTTCATGCGCCGATTTATGCTGCACGTATTACCAAGTCGGTTTCATCGTATTAGGCATTTTGGTTTATTAGCGAGTCGCACCAAACTAGCACTTGCTCGACGTTTATTAGCCATGCCCGTGGTCGAAGACAACCTCTCCTCACCAAGCGACAATGATCCGCCATTCCAGTGTTATGCGTGTCAAAATACAATGACTATCTCAGCAATTACAGAGCCTTTATACCTTAGCCGCGCTCCACCTAATAAGGAATGCTGATAATAAATAGTGTAAAAGAACGCTTGTGGATATCATTGCAAAAATGCAGTGATATCATCACTCGCCTTGGATATGAAAACGGCCGGAATTACGGCGGATTGGGCTTCAACAACTGAGGAAAAGTAGACTGAAATGGGACTGAATACTCAATCACTACAGAGTAAAAAATTTATATTATCTAAAAAGCTGAACAACGCACACCAAGGTAACATCAAAATCCCCATAGCAATAAATCCACCGAGGTAACATCTCGCGGTTTCGTCCTTGCGAGGTTATCCGCCAGCTATCATTAAAACGCAGAGTTAATAACTAAGATTAGTGTGTTTGATAGCTAGCTGATAACCTAAACCAAACCCGACATTAGCAGTTTGCCTCTATCACAACCAAAAACTACCTATAGACTAGTCGAAAACGTCACCCATGTTTGCCATAATATTGTCCAAACAACGTTTTAAGGATGAAGCCGTTGCTAGCGCTGCAGTAAACAGCACAATACAAACGTCATCGACCGGAAAATACCTTGTTGTATCAACGGGTAGAGCGATATTATCCCCAATTTACTGCAAACTCAGCCGAGCAAAATAGATACGCGCCCACTACGTTAAACATGAGTTTGACAATTTTTGGGTTGCGGTCGGCTCGAGCACCTTTCTCTTAGGGCCGCATGCGTGCTTTTCAGCTCTGGGTTAATTTGCCTGAAAGTGAAAAAAAATGTCTGCTCCGGGTTACCAAGATATTCCAACCAAGCATATTCCAGACGTCATCGATGGTTTGAGTATTAGCAAAGGAGTATCAAGGCGTGCAAGGGCCGGTAAAAACACAAGCAATTTAACCTCAGTTTTATGATTTACACTTTGGTGTGAGATGCTAGCCAGAATGGCTTTATTTGCGTGTATGAGGGCGAGGTGTAGGTTGCTGGTGACAGCATCAAGAAAGGCCAACTAGGTGTTTTAGAGTTTGATGGCAGCATTACGGTAAGTGCTAAAACTCAAGCAAAAACGACTGTTGTTAGCGGTACGCCCTTCGGTGAGCCAGTTGCACAGTCTGGGCCTTTTATGATGAACACTAAGGAAGAAAATCAGCAAGCGCCTCAAATTCATCAACCGGGGACTCTAGCCTAGCTTTTGAATGGATATTGATTCTAATTGAAAAAAGTAAGTAAATGTTCGATGCATGAAGCTTATGCGTACAAACCTGAAAAACATTGGCAAAGTTAACTAATGTCAATTCTGAGTTTGCTTTTGCGTCTGCATCAAAAGCCTTTAACGTATTTTTATCACTAACACACCGACGCTAACTTCCATCTGATGTGTTGACACTTATTTAATTAACTGTTACACAACTACCTTCTTAATATTTACAAGGAACTAATGTGATGGATAGCAAATCATATCTGAGCGTAATACTATTATCTTGTACTTTATATGTGAGTTCGTTTGCTGTTTTTGCAAAAGCAAAGGAAATGAGTGAGGGAGAGTTAGAAGTAAGGGCTGTTTCTGCATACGCTGGGATATCTCATGAGCAATATTTGAAGTTAAATCGGTTCAGAGTTGCCGACTCCTATGCACTGAAAGACATGGGGATTATTGACCTTAATGAACAACCCGCGATTTTAAAAGTGCGTGAACTTGTAAAGAATGATATAGATATTCCGCGTGCGCTCGAAGAAGAGACTTGGCAGTTAATGCATCAAGCAAATGCACAGCTAGCGTCTTATTCCGGCATTTCTAGAGAAAAGTTAACAGAAGTTATGATAAATTTAGCGCAAGCTGAACGCGTTATGGTTCTTAAAGATCGCTTACGTTTAAAAAGCACTGATGGCGAAAATTTATCTCCAGTTTTTACACAAAATGACGCCGTTGAAGTAATAGAGGTAGAGTACGTTGTTGATGAAGACAGTCTCGAGGAAAGCACTAGTGGGGGAGACCTATCACTCGTATCAAGAGTTCAAAGCGAGTTCAATGGTGGTGGAATCGTCTTTGTCACTCAAGTCAGAGTTATATACAAATCAAGTCAGTCCGGCTCATACCTCGGCTCTCAATCATGGGTTGCAAGATCAGGATGGGCAGAACCTACGGGTAACTTGTATTTTAACGGTGAAGATGCTTCGTTGAATCCTTTCTAGCGGTTCAAATTAGTATTGTTAAATTTGTTGAGGGCTTTAACTCAACGCATGCTATGTTACTGAGTGAATTTCTTCCGCGCAAGTGCTCAACGCACTTGTTAGGTTGAGTGGGTTAATTCTAAATATGCTTATTATAGTGAAGGCCCTTGCGTTAAAATCTTGTAGTGCTTTGGCTGGCACCCCGCGGGCTTCGTTGCCAAATAGATAACACTCATATTGCCCAAAGTCGGGGCATTTGATTTGAGAGCCTTGCATGTCTAAATATGCGAAGCGCTCAAATCGCTTTTGTAAGTCATCCAGAACTACATCCAGCTCAATATCAATATGGAAAATTGCGCCCATGCTGGCTCGCACCACCTTTGGATTGTAAGGCTCTAAGCTTGCTGAGCTAAGCAATAAACGAAAACCACCAAACCATGCTAAGGTCATCATAATTGTGCCTAAGTTTCTTGGATCTTGCACTTAATGCAGATAGACCGCGCGTTGTTTTGTGCCAATAACTTTATTTGCTCCAATATGGGCGGCATTGGCACACACACCACTGCGCCTTGAAGCGTTTTGGTATCACTTATCTCCGCCATATGCTTACCGCTTAGCAAAACCGTATGAAATTAAGGTTTTAGTTGAGCCGCACAATCGGCCTTATCTTGCGTAACGTAGAGCGTTGATTTGGCAAGGTAGCTTTTATTCTTTGCCACCTTAGCTAGCTCCAGCACAAGATGCTCACCTTCAATTAAATAATGACCCAAGTGAGAACGGTATTTTTTTGATGGGGCTTTTTCAGGTCATCTAATTTCATCTTACTCTTCTTTTTTCGATATGGCTGTTTGGCATGCACGAAATCAATTTAATCTTGACTGAAATTTGCTGACATTTTCTATGCAAGATTATATCGCGTCAAACTCACGCTCAAGGAACGTCGATAAGTGTTTACCTTGTTCAGATAAGGTTTCTTTTGATTCAGGATAGTATTGCTCGACCCGTTGATACAACAAGGTGTTTTCCGGTCTGTGGCGTTTGTATTTTGCAAGTTGCTGTGTTGCCAGCAACGGTCTCATTCATGATTTAGCTATCTGAATTATAGGATGGCAAACGTTGGCGTTGTTTTCGACTGGTCGATAGGTTGTTTTTGCGTGTCAAATAGGTCAATTCTATCTCCGGTTTCCGCCCTTAACAGTCTAAATCCGTCTGTGGTAACAAAAATATCAAACTATGTTATAGAAAACCACCATGTGATATTTCCGTTCTTATCAAACATTAAGGATACTATGCATTAAAAAAGCTCATTTTCTTATCAAACTTTATTAACATCGCACAGTGGATGGCCTAAAAGGCTTCCCTGATGCCATCAATACCGTATTTCCGCAAACGC
>CAZUON010000009.1:0-9563 GCA_964621345.1 uncultured Glaciecola sp.
ACGGACTGTTAATCCGCAGGTCCCCCGTTCGAGTCGGGGAGGGGGAGCCATCATGCTAGACAACCTTTGCAATATTCTCAGTACTCCAAGCTAAAACAACTCATAAATAAATATTCAACAAACCCTTTGTTCGAAGATATCGCGTCCCCTACTTTCATTACTGTTCATTTTAATCAGCAGATTTTAATCTTAATCAATACATCTACACATATAACGTGTTGTGTAATGTAAGTGAAAAAGCGATAATTCTTACATTCAACGTATGTGCTTTTTTTCATGCTTTTACGTTAAATCTTTGCACCTAGAATGTTGGTGCACTAATGCAATGCGTTTATGTCATTACGACATTATTTATTAGTAGGCTTGTTATTAGTAAAATTGATAATTTGATTCTCGATTAAAAGGTTCCCGTGCCACCCAATGATAGAAATATTACTGCTTCTTCTTAGTACCGTTTTGGTCAACAATTTTGTTTTGGTGCAGTTTTTAGGCTTGTGTCCATTTATGGGTGTTTCTGGGAAACTCGAAACCGCCATGGGTATGTCTATGGCAACCACCTTTGTTTTGACTGTTGCCTCTATGAGCAGTTATTTGGTTGAATCTTATATTCTTCAGCCCTTAGGCATTGAATATTTGCGTACGTTAAGTTTCATCTTGGTGATTGCCGTTGTCGTGCAATTTACGGAAATGGTAGTACGAAAAACCAGTCCGAGCTTGTATCGTCTACTCGGAATCTTCCTACCTCTTATCACGACAAATTGTGCTGTGCTAGGTGTGGCCTTGCTGAACACCACCAAACAACATAATTTTTTAGAATCGATTGTGTATGGTTTTGGCGCTGCAGTGGGTTTCTCTTTTGTCCTTATTCTTTTTTCGGCCATGCGCGAGCGTCTTACCGCTGCTGATGTCCCTATGCCTTTTAAAGGCGCTTCTATCGCGATGATCACAGCGGGCCTTATGTCGCTGGCCTTCATGGGATTCACAGGGCTCATCAAATGAGTTTGACCATTATTGCTATTGTTATTGTGTCGTTTATCGCCCTAGTGTTTGGTGCCTTACTCGCCTATGCGTCCATTCGCTTTAAAGTCGAGAGCGACCCTTTAGTCGAACAAATCGATCATATATTGCCACAAACCCAATGCGGGCAATGTGGTTACCCAGGTTGCCGTCCTTACGCTGAAGCTATTGCTAATGGCGATGAGATAAATAAATGCCCACCGGGCGGCGAAGCCACCATTAAAGAGCTCTCAGAGCTAATGGGCGTAGATGCAAAGCCTCTCGATGCAGCACATGGGACGGAAGATATTAAAAAGGTCGCCTTTATTCGTGAGGACGAATGTATCGGTTGTACTAAGTGTATTCAAGCTTGCCCTGTTGACGCTATTTTGGGTGCCGCAAAGCATATGCATACCGTCATTATTGATGAGTGCACAGGTTGTGATTTATGCGTAGACCCCTGCCCTGTTGATTGCATAGATATGGTGCCGCTTAACACAAGCAGTGAAGCTTGGCAGTGGGATTTTAAGCGCGTGCCAGTTGGCGACATCGCCATTAAGCAGGTATAGGAACGTAAATGTTTGCTGACTACGACCAAATAATGGAACGTTTATCTACACAGGCTCTGTGGGATTTTCCAGGGGGAGTGCATCCTCAAGAACACAAGTCACTCTCTAATCAAGGTGAAATCCAGCGTTTATCGTTGCCTGAAGTATTATACATCCCAATAAAGCAGCACATTGGTGTGCATGGCGAGCTCATTGTTCGCGTTGGTGAACAGGTAAGAAAAGGCCAACCTCTTACAATTAGTGATAATGCCTTTGCCGTTCCTGTTCACGCATCAAGCTCTGGGGAAGTCATCGCAATTGAAGAACATGTTGCTGCACATCCCTCTGGTATGAAAGAAATGACCATTGTAATTCAGGTCGATGGCTTAGACACTCCATACGAATTTGAACCCATGTCTGACTATACCAAACGCAGCCAAGAGGAAATTGTAGGCGCTATCTGCAAAGCGGGTATTAGCGGCATGGGCGGCGCTGGCTTTCCAAGCCATTTAAAATCAGATAACGTCAAACCCATCGAATTTTTAATTATCAATGGTATCGAGTGCGAGCCTTATATCACATCAGATGACAGACTGATGCGCGAACATGCCTGGCAAATTCGTCAAGGCATCGATATTTTGTTTCATATACTGCAACCAAAACAAGTCTTGATCGCGGTTGAAGATAACAAACCTGAAGCACTAGCAACCATGTCAATTGCTTGCCAACAGCAAGACAACTACCACGTTATTAGCGTCCCAACTAAATATCCAGCAGGAGGCGAAAAGCAGCTTATTCAAGTGTTGACCTCAAGAGAAGTGCCGGCAAGCGGCTTACCCGTAGACGTTGGCTGCTTGATGTACAACGTGGGTACCTGTTATGCCATTGCCGATGCTGTGATGGAGGGAAAGCCTCTTATTGAACGGGTTGTTACCATAACCGGAAAGGCGGTGAACAAAGCGCAAAATGTATGGGCACGTATTGGTAGCCCAGTGAAACATTTATTAACCCATGCTGAGTATCAGAGCGAACAACAAGACTATCCACGCGTAATCATGGGCGGGCCCATGATGGGCTTTACCTTAAGTTCAGTGCAGATACCGGTAGTTAAAATTACCAACTGTTTATTGCTACCCGCGAAACGTGAACTACCTTTAGTTGAAGATGAAAGAGCTTGTATTCGTTGCTCAGCTTGTGCCGATGCCTGTCCGGTATCATTACTTCCGCAGCAAATGTTTTGGCACAGCAAAGCAAAAGAATATGACAAAGCACAGGAATATAACCTGTTTGATTGTATAGAGTGCGGAGCATGTGCTTATGTATGCCCCAGTGAAATACCTCTGGTGCATTATTACAGGAAAGCTAAAGCAGATATTCGCCAACAGGCCCTAGAGAAAGAAAAAGCAGAAAAAGCCCGTATTCGTTTTGAAGCCCGCAATGCTCGCTTGCTAGCCGATAAAGAAGCGCGGGAAGAAAAACATCGCTTAGCGGCCCAAGCTCGACAAAAAGCGATGAAAAGTGACGGCGGCGCTGCAAAAGATAAAATCTCAGCAGCGCTTGAGAGAGCGAAAGCAAAAAAAGCCGCGATGGCGCAAAAAGCTCAACAGCAAACTGTACCAGCTGAAGATATCAGCCAGCCAGAGTCGGCTGCACAAGACAAAGCAATACAAGACACAGTAAACAATACGACAAATAATGATGCTAAAAAGCTGAGTAATGAAGACGCACAAGCCCCTGAGCTTGACGATAAAAAAGCGAAAGTTGCTGCGGCAATTGCTCGGGCTAAAGCCAAAAAAGCAGAACTTGCTGCCGCTAAACAAGCCCCTGCTAAAGAGCCAGCTGAAAAAGCACATGACAAGGCACCTGTCAGTAAGAAAGGACCAGCTAGCAAAAGAAAAGCCGCCAAAACAACTAAGCGCAAAAAGCCAGTTAGTAAGGCTAAGGGAAAGAAAACAACTGATGACTAAACTGAATGTAGCAAGCTCACCTCATCATCATAATATGCGCGATACTGGCCAAGTAATGCGTTTGGTGATGTATGCCTGTATTCCGGGCATTGCTTTGCAATGTTGGTTTTTTGGCATTGGCGTGCTAATTCAAGTTGCCTTAGGCATTGTCACTGCTGTTGTTAGCGAAGCCTTAATTGTAGAACTACGTAAAAAAAATACAGAGCGCGTGGTTAAAGATTCAAGTGCCGCACTTGCCGGCTTGCTACTTGGGATCAGTATTCCGCCACTAGCACCATGGTGGATAGTGGTCATAGGTAGCTTTTTTGCTATTGCAATTGTAAAACAAGCCTACGGTGGGCTTGGCTTCAATATGTTTAACCCGGCCATGGCCGCTTATGTCATGTTACTTATCTCCTTTCCGGTGCAAATGACCGCATGGTTGCCGCCTGAAGGCTTAGCTCAGCAGAGTTTTAGTAATATTGATGCCATTTATGCAATTTTTGCTGGGTTTACTGTAGAAGGCTACAGCATTGCGCAATTGAGGGTGGGATACGACGGTATTACCATGGCAACACCACTTGACCATGTAAAGACCAGCTTGGTAGAGGGTTATACCGTGGGTGAAGCATTGCAGAGCAATATATTTTCTGGTGCTTGGGGAGTGGGATGGAGTTATATCTCGCTGGCTTATTTAGCCGGAGGGCTGGTGTTATTAAAACTTAAAGTCATCAACTGGCATATTCCCGTGAGCATGCTCGGTGGCGCGATGATTGTTGCTATTTTCTTTAACCTTGTAGATGGCTCACAGTTTGGCTCAGGTCTGTTTCACTTACTCAATGGTTCGCTCATTGTCGGTGCATTTTTTATTGCTACCGACCCCGTCTCAGCGGCAACAACGAATCGTGGCCGTTTAATATTTGGTGCAGCGATTGGCATGTGGGTAATTATTATTCGTACTTGGGGCAACTACCCTGATGCCGTCGCCTTTTCAGTGTTATTGCTAAATATGGCGGTACCGCTTATTGATTACTACACAAGACCTCGCACCTATGGACACCGTGTAAAAAACGCATCTTCATCAACTAAGGATGTGCACTAAGATGATGAAATATATAGGTAAAAATGGTGGCATTCTCGCGGGCTTCGCATTTGCTACTACCGCATTGATTGCACTGACTTTTTACGCAACAAAAGACACCATCGCTCTGGCCAAAGAAAGACAATTGCTAACAGTATTGAATACCTTGGTAGAAGAAGATGCTCACGACAATGAGCTACATAGCGACTGCATCGTGGTTGCACCTAGCCCTTTGTTAGGCGAACAACCGCAACGTATTTTTAGAGCAAGACAAAACGAGCAAAACATCGCAGCGATTATTGAAACCACGGCTACCGATGGCTACAGCGGCGATATCAATATAGTGGTTGCAATAAGTCCAGAGGAAACGGTACTAGGAGCCAGGGTTGTTGGGCATAAAGAGACCCCTGGATTGGGTGACAAAATAGATCTGCGCGTGAGCGACTGGATTTTGTCCTTTGAAGGCATCCCCTACTCCGAGCAAAATGCTGAGCGCTGGCAAGTCAAAAAAGACGGGGGTCAATTTGATCAATTTACCGGCGCTACGATTACTCCTCGAGCAGTGATTAATGCGATCAAGAATGCAGCAGTTTATCTTGGCCAAAACCGGAGGAGTATTTTTGATACCCCATCAAATTGTTTGGAGCTTCAAGATACGATGCCGGAGACAAGCGATGAGTGAATATAAAACGCTAAGTATGCAAGGGCTGTGGAAAAACAATCCTGCTTTGGTTCAGCTTCTAGGTTTATGTCCCTTATTAGCAGTAACGGGTACGGTTGTGAACGGCTTAGGGCTCGGCCTTGCCACCACCTTAGTATTGTTAGGCTCGAATATTACGGTATCTTTAGTGCGTAACTTTGTGCCAAACGAAATCCGTATTCCTATTTTTGTAATGGTCATAGCGGCATTTGTGACGGTGGTTGAACTTGTTATGCATGCCTACACCTTTGAGCTTTATCAGGCCTTAGGTATATTTATTCCACTGATTGTGACCAACTGTGCAATCATTGGTCGAGCAGAGGCTTACGCATCAAAGAACCCAGTACAGTTTGCCGCCTTCGACGGCTTTGCAATGGGGCTTGGGTTTACGTTTATTTTGGTCGTGTTAGGTGCTATGCGAGAGTTGCTTGGTTACGGCACATTACTCTCGGGTGCCGATTTACTGTTAGGCGATTGGGCAAAAATGTTAACAATACAAGTATTTAGTACCGAGTCGAACTTTTTACTAGCAATCCTCCCGCCAGGCGCATTTTTAGGTATGGGCTTACTCATTGCGGCAAAGAATATTATTGACGATGTGATATCAAAGCGCGAAGCGCAAGCGAATAAAAAAGTGGTACAGCGAGCTCGCGTTACAGGGACTGAAATATGAACAAGCAAAAGCGTTTTGAAATACTTTCTCGTCTGAGAGAAAACAACCCTAATCCCAAAACCGAATTGAATTATAGCAATGCCTTTGAGTTACTTATAGCGGTAATACTCTCTGCTCAAGCGACCGATGTAGGTGTGAATAAAGCCACCGACAAACTCTTTCCTGTGGCAAACACTCCTCAAGCTATTTTTGACTTAGGTCTAGAAGGTCTCAAATCGTATATAAAAACGATTGGTTTATTCAACTCAAAAGCAAAAAATGTTATCGAAACCTGCCGAATTCTTGTTGAAAAATACGACTCGGTCGTCCCTGAAAATCGTGAAGCGTTAGAGGCCCTCCCCGGCGTTGGTCGAAAAACTGCGAATGTTGTATTAAATACCGCATTTGGCTGGCCTACCATAGCCGTGGACACCCACATTTACCGTGTAAGCAACCGCACTAAGCTAGCAATGGGTAAAACGGTTGAGAAAGTTGAACAGAAGCTTATTAAAGTTATTCCTGCTGAGTTTAAAGTTGATGTGCATCATTGGCTAATACTGCATGGCAGGTACACATGTATTGCTCGAAAGCCGCGTTGTGGCTCATGCATTATTGAAGACTTGTGTGAGTTTAAGGATAAAACAGATTAATATTTAAACCGCTGTGAGCAAAAAGCGGAATAAGCCTGTCATCCCATCGTGCTCTCGGACGGGAGATCTAATAAACAACTGTGAAAATTATTAGATGTCATAATGATGAACTGCGTAATCTACTTTGATTATCTTTTGGCTGGCCGACGATTGCGGTAAATACTCACATCTTCCGCGTATCGAACCGCACTAAATTTGCGATGGGAAAAAACGGAATAGCCCGTCTACCACCTTTAACGAATGCTCACCTGTCACCATCGCGAAAGCGGTGATCTCCTAACAACGAGGAAGAAGTCTCGGAGCCTTTAGGATTCTAGTGGCTGCTATCAGCGTCATTGCGGATATTTGAATGTGATCTAGGACTATTTTTGGGTATTTATTGAGCACCAAAAACTACGTGGGTTGCATTCCGATAGCCATTAATCATATTGATTCTAAAATTAAAGTCTATTTACACAAACCAGTGTCGTGTTCGATTCGCAAACCACACAAGTGACAACATTACCGGCACTTCAACTAGCACACCTACAACGGTAGCAAGTGCCGCCCCTGAATGAAGTCCAAAGAGTGAAATAGCGACAGCCACCGCTAGTTCAAAGAAATTAGATGTGCCAATCATACAGGCGGGTGCGGCCACGTTGTGGGGTAGTTTCATGCGTTTAGCCATGTAATAGGCAATCGCAAAAATACCGTAAGTCTGTATAAGTAGTGGAATTGCTATTAACACGATAGCTTCGGGCTTAGATAAAATAGTTTCAGCCTGAAAACCAAACAGTAATACGACTGTGGTCAGTAAACCAATAATTGACCATGGCTTCAGTTTGGCAAGTAATGCGTCTATTTTTGAGCAGTCATTTCCGTTTTCCAGCTTTTTACGGGTTAACGCTCCTGCTATCAAAGGAACAAGTACATAAAGCACCACCGACAACAGCAAGGTGTCCCACGGGACAGTAATATCGGTTACGCCAAGGAGTAAACCTGCAATAGGTGCAAAGGCAAAAATCATAATGATGTCATTTATAGACACCTGAACTAATGTGTAATTAGGGTCACCTTTCGTCATTTGGCTCCACACGAACACCATCGCCGTGCAGGGTGCGACACCAAGTAAAATCATACCTGCGATATATTCGGTTGCTGTTTCAGGGTCAACCCAATCAGCAAACAACACTTTGAAAAATAACCAACCAAGAAATGCCATGGTGAAAGGCTTAATTAACCAATTAATAACCAAGGTCAAGGCTAAACCTTTGGGCTTTTTACCAACATCTTTAATAGATGAAAAATCAATTTGCACCATCATTGGGTAAATCATTAACCAAATAAGCACCGCAATGACCACATTCACATGTGCAAATTCAAGTGTAGCAATCACAGCAAAAGTATCAGGCACAACTGTGCCAACAATAATGCCAACTATGATCGCAAGGCCAACCCATACCGATAAATAACGTTCGAATAATCCCATGATTAACTCCTTAGAATGACCTTTGGCATGCTGGTATCTTGTTTCGTCATCAAAAAGCGCCTATTGCAGCAAGGGCTGACTTTAGCGCGCCTTTATCTAGCTTTTGTTCTGCGATATTTTTAAGCTTTTGAACTCGCTCAGCTATTTCATCAATACAGGCTAAAAACGCTTTTTCTATTTGTGCTTCATCACCTTTGATTTTAGATGGGTCACTTAAGCCCCAATGAACCTTTAGGCTATTACCAAAATACAAGGGACAGGTTTCGCCTGCGGCAGAATCACATACCGTTATTACAACATCGGGTTGAAAACTTTCAAAATCATCCCACGATTGGCTCTTTAGACCGTCAACGGCATAGCCTGTTTGCGAAAGATACCTTAGCGACAAGGGGTGCACCTCCCCAACGGGTTGACTACCTGCACTTTTTGCCTGAATAACGCCCCCCGCACTTTGCCTAGTAATGGCCTCAGATAAAATGCTTCTGCATCGGTTATGTGTACAAATATAGAGAATTTTCATGTATTGACCTTAATTTAAATGCAAGACAGTGCTGAAGATTGCGATGACTCTAATTTTTTAAGGGCATCACCAAAATATATATCATTGTGCTCAGCAGCATTCACAATGACATCATTTGCCCACTCAGGAAGCGTTGGGTGTAATTTGTAAAACACCCATTTTCCGCGTCTTTCATCTATTAAAATGCCGCATTTGCGCAATTGTGCTAAGTGACGTGATGTTTTTGGTTGATCTAGCGCTAGTGCCTCCATTAAATCACACACACAGGCCTCGCCAGTCTTCGCAATTAATAAAAGTGACTTGAGGCGCGTGTCATCCGCTAAACATTTAAAAAACGTACATGGATTCATAGTATTATACATGCGAAATAAAACATATGTGGAATATCGCATATATATTCATGATAGTAAACTAAAACTAAACTTTAAAGCGCCCTCGTCATTTGTAGAAGTTACCGCCGTCGCGCTTATGACAAACAGTGGCTTATACTCGTATTTGCGAAAGTGCTGTATATCCGATAGATTATTGGCGTAATAACAATTAACAGGAAAGTGTTATATGCCATATGCAGACGGTTATGTGTTAGCAGTGCAAACAAAAAATAAGCAGCCCTATATAAAAATGGCAGAGGAAATGGCAATTGTTTTTAAAGAGCATGGTGCGATTTCTGTTGTAGAAAACTGGGGGGATGATGTTCCAGAAGGTGAAGTCACCTCATTGCCAAAGGCTGTGCAATGCAAACAAGACGAAGCAGTGGTATTTTCTTGGATCATATGGCCTTCTAAAGAGGCCAGAGATAATGGCTGGAAAACCGCAATGGAGGACCCAAGAATGAAAGACTGTACTCCCGAGTCGATGCACTTTGACGGCAAGCGCATGATTTTTGGAGGCTTTGAGACCATAGTTGACAAATAATGTAACTGGCTTATCGATTATGTTGTTTGTTGTTATAAGGGTGAATTGGAGAGATTCCCAATCAAGTTGGGAATGACATTGAGACGC
>CAZUON010000009.1:9663-91978 GCA_964621345.1 uncultured Glaciecola sp.
TTATAAGGGTGAATTGGAGAGATTCCCAATCAAGTTGGGAATGACATTGAGACGCGTATGGAATGACATTGACACGCGTATGGAATGACATGGAGACTCGTATGGACTGGAGTGTGTTTACTCTTGAAGTAGCACAGATTTAACTTGGGGATAACATAGACTTTTTAGCTCGGTTCAACTTGCGCGTTCGCAGCCACTCAAGACCTATCATTGCCATCCATGTATACACGGTTAATAGCAAAAATAGCCCCATGCGCACCGCAAAAGCTTGATACACATCTTTACCATTAGCACTATCTTGTACCGCAGGGCCTAAAAGCAGCAACATAGTAACAAATACATTTTGCCAAAAAGATGGTGCGTGACGTGTTGGGAGTACCGCATAAAATTTTCCGGCAATGTATATTGAGGCTAACAATACCCATAAAAAGAACATCCACAAATTAGGCGCAATACTGAGTCCGAACCACAGTAAAATCGCAAACAAGCCGGCAACTAGGGTCGATAAAATTAGCTCTCTTCCAGCATCACGCGCATTGATTAAGCTTGCCTGTTGACTGAGCGCGATAGTCTTCATGAGGATAGGCAAGTATGCAGTGGGGTTGGTTAACACAAACAAAAAGCCTGGAAAGATTATGAGATTGGCTCGTATTGCAATCCAGTTGGACTCAACAGGCTTGTTTGTTGCTTCAGGCGCAGGGGCTTTGCCATTATCTTCAGGAAAAAAGGGATAAACTACCCACTGACACACTATGCTAACTACTACCGATACAATCAAAGCGTAAATTATTGCCCCTGCAAGAGCCGAACTAATTGTACCGGCAGCGGTGATCATGGTGATACCCACCGCTAACAAAGTTGCCGCACCTACCTTGCCCAAGTTCACGCTCATATAGTTACTAATAAATAAACCAATAAACACAAGCAAAAGACCAGTAAAGGCATAATGCGTTAAAAACGGCAATATCAACAAACCCATACCAAGGGTAAGGCATAACACCAAGGTCAGTGCGATTAGACCTTTAAACCCGATGGGGGGTTTTGGAGCTGCACCTAGCAAAAAGGCAAACATGGGTGCTAAATAGGGCAAATCGAGGGATAACGCATAGGCGATGACCAAAGATAAGGAAACACTGAAAGCAAGCCGTAAGACACGCCGAGCGCCGAGCGGCATTTTATTCCCTTGTTTTGTATCAGTAGGCATACGACATAAAGCTCAAGAAGCGAATATACACTTCACCCAGCCAGTTAAGTAAACCTTCATCGTCGTTGTACACAATAACAGATGCTTGACCACCTACTCGCAAACTCTCAAGCAGTAAAGGGTCTTGGCTAGGATCAAAAACGATATGAGTAGGGAAACGTTGCGATTGACGCAACCAGTCACGATTGTTGTTAATTGTGGGCAGTGTGCCAGGACTCGTCGTACTGCCTGCATTAACGCCAAGACCAATGCTGCGTACCTTACCGGTGAACACTTTCCCCGGCAACACATCAAAAATCAACTCTACACGTTTTCCCGTTTGCATCAAACTTAGGTTATTCTCGGTATATTCTGCACTAACCCATACGTCGTGCATCGACACCAATGTCAAAACAGGGGCTCCTGCACCAGCGTATAAGCCTACATCTGCACGTAGGTCGGTAATTACTCCTTTAGAAGAAGCTTTTACAATCGTTCGTTCAATATCGAGTTGCGCCTTTTCAACGGCACTTTGTGCGACTTTAATCAAGCTATTAGCTTGAACGTCAGGGCCACCTTTAGACTCTATCGCACGCTGAATATCTGCGGTTGCGGCGGCAACACCCGCTCTTGCTTGATCAAGAGAGGCCTTTGAGACCTCTAATCGGCGTAAAGAAATAGTACCGGGGTCGTCTGCGCGAAGTCGCTCTAGCCTTCGAGTGTCTTTTTCTGCTTTCTCTTGGTTTGCCTTAGCGGCTAGCAAATTTGCACGAGCGGCCTCTACCGCGGCGTCCCCTGCTTGCACTTGACGAAGCGTATTCTCTAGGTCTGATTGCGCCTTTGCTAAGGCAATTTCATATTGGCTGGCATCAATACGAAAAAGTCGTTCACCCTCTTCAACAGTTTGATTGTTTTGTACCCACACCTCACGCACAATCCCCGACACTTGAGGCGCCACACCAATGACATAGCCTTGCACTCGTGCTTGGTCAGTATAAGGCGTGTAGCGGTCTGCCGCTAAATACCAAGTTAAACTTAGCACAATAAGTATCGCGACCAGCAAGCCACCTTTTTTCACTGTACCTGATGCCGAGTCCTCTTTCACTGATTCTGGCGACGATTCTGGCGCTGATTGCTCTTCTTCCGAGCCCTGTTGCTCATTACTCATTACGATGAAACCTCTTATCAATTATCGCTAGCGTCAATATCCCATCCGGTTCAATTACCTGCATAGCTAATTTACCTTCGGTAAGGCTTGTTCTAAATGGTCGCTCCAGTCACTGCGCTGCTCCATTTGCTCACGAAGCTCCTGCGGCACAATTTGCTCAATAGAGGTATGCTGCCAGCCGCCACCAAGTGCCTTATAAAATGCGATCACTGAATTAATATGTGCACCTTGAGTAACCACTCTGTTATTTGACTGCGCTGCCAATGCTCTCTGCGCATCTAATACCCTTTGAAAATCAGAGTATCCTTCTTGATATCGAGAGGTAGATAATGTCAGTGCACGCTCAGCGGCACTTAAAGACTGTTGTAAAATGGCATCTTGTTCTTTTGTCTTTTTTACCGCAATAGCCGCATCATCAATTTCTCGCGCAGCTTGTAACACTGTATTTTGATAATTTTCAATCGCTTGTTGCAAACGCACATCTTGCACACGAATATTATTTTTAATACGCCCGTAATTAAAAAGATTCCACGTAAATGAAGGGCCAATCGCGGTGCTTATTGTGTCTGGACTTGCCGCAACATTATTACCCGACCAAGCAATACTACCAAAAAGCGATATTGAGGGATAAAGCGCCGCCTCGGCCACGCCAATTTGCGCCGATTGAGCTGCCACCTGCCAAGCCGAAGTACGAATATCAGGACGGCGCATAAGCAATCTTGCGGGAATATCCTGAATCATTATGGGCTTGAGTAATGGCAGATTATCAGGCACTGATTCAAGCTCTGGCATATTTCCTGGCGCTCTACCAAGAAGCGTCGCCAGCGCATTGCTCAGTTGTTGCTGAGTAATTTGCAGATTGGGAATAGAAGCTAAAGTAGCAAAATATTGCGCTTTCGCTTGTTGCAAATCAAGCTCCGCGGCCTGCCCGCTGTTATAGAGTTTTTCGGTAATTTCCAAACTACGCTTTTGTAGGTCAGCGTTTTGTTGAGCAATCGTTATTTGCCGAGTCGTGGTTCTGTAAGCAAAGTAACTTTGGGCAACTTGTGCATTTAACAATACCTGAAGGTTTTGTTCATTGGCGACAGAAGCAAAAAAAGCTGCATCGGCTGATTCAATACTGCGGGCAAATCGCCCCCAAAAATCAATTTCCCAGCCAACGTTAAAGCCACTATCAAATGCAAGCACATCGGTTCGATCGCCAGCATTGTCGCCGTCAGTGTCCCAACTATTAGAGCGAATGAGTGAGCCACTTGCTTGTTGCAACTGAGGATAACGATTGCCTTGTGCAATGCCCAGGATCGCACGCGTTTCGATAATGCGTAAGCCTGCAATACGAAGCCCTGGGTTCTCCGCTCTGGCAATCTTGAGCAATTCATTGAGGACAGGGTCCTCAAACGAGGACCACCAAAATGCGAGTTCATAGTCGCGCTCATCCACACCACTGATTGGCGCTTGGACCTGTCCGTATAGACTCGATTCCCAGTCATCTACCCACCCGGCTCGTGGTTCTGTATAGTCTGGTCCTAAGACCGCACATGCCGACAAGCCGCCAGCACATATGAGAGTAATTAATTTACGAAAAGACATCATTAGCCGACAGGTTCAGTGCTCTTTGTTTTGGGTGCAGGCGTTTCAGTATCATCCACCCACTTCATAAAGATTTGGTAACCCACCGCCAATATAACGGCCCCTAAAAACAAGCCAATAATGCCGGCTGATACCATACCACCTAAGGCACCTAACAAGATAACGGCCATCGGTGCGTCTACACCGCGACCAAGTAATAAGGGCTTGAGTACATTGTCAGATGCGCCGCCCACTATTAGGTATATGGTCCAAATAATATTACTGGTAGTCGTTGCATCGCTAACGCCCCACATATAGCCAATAACGGGCAATGAAATCAGTAGAGCCGGAAGTTGCAAAATACCAAACAGCAGCGTTAACACAGCAAGTATTGCAGCCCCCGGGATACCCGCAAACATAAAACCAATGCCTAAGATAAGTGCTTGGATAAAAGCAACACCTAACACGCCTACAGCAACGGAACGTGTGGTTTTAACGCTTAGGGTATGTACTTGAGGCCCTGAAACAGGCCCCGCAATGCGATTAATAACGCGTTTCATTGCATTATTACCTGATTCGCCATAAGCCATAAGAATGCCAGCAACAACAAACGAACCAACAAAGAATAAGATAGTACCAGCAGCACTGCCTAACTGAGCGATGACAGTACGTCCAAAACTACTAATCGCCTCTTTATGCGTTTGTAAAAACCCGTCAACGTTGGTGGCGATTTCATTCCAACTTGCAAACAAGCGCTCACCCACTATTGGCCATTGCGCCACCGCTGGGTTAGCGGGAGGCATGGCTAAGGTTCCGGCTTGCCATGAAACGTATAGTGCAGTGACATGGTCAATCAAAGAAATACTGAGCACCGCGGTGGGTATACCTAACAACAAAATTGCAAATAAAACGATAATAGTCGCTGCAAGCCCCTGTTTACCGCCAATGCGACGAGCCAAAGACTGATGCAATGGGTAAACGGTGACCGCAAGCACCAAACCCCAAATCATTAAATTCATGAAGGGATTGAAAATTCGAAAACACAAAATAATCAACAAACTGATAAAGGCAAATCGAATTAAGCCGTCCATAAAATCTTTAGGTGTAAATACTCGGGCGACGTAAGACTGATTACTCATGTTAGTTCCTTAACAAATTGAGTTCTATTCGGGCAAAAAATGATGATAGACACTATACAAGGCCCATGCAACATGTAATTGGATCATTAAAAATTTTATTATTTAGCAAGTACTTGCAATAACTTTATCTGTTACCCTAACGCTTGTTTTTCATACGCTGGCTCTGCTGTGTTCTTTTTTCTTCGCGCTTTTCTTTACGGTCTTTTTTGTTTGGGGTCAATGAGCCGTCTTTGAACTTTTGTTTACGCTTATTTTTATCTGCAATTTTTTTAGCTGCAGCCTCAGCCATTTCAAGCTTTTCTTGAGACAGCATCGAAGGTGTTTCTAATGTGATACGTCCAAGCTTACCGCTACGAAGCTCGTTTATTAATACTTCGCAAATTTTATGCAAATTTACACGGCCACCTGCCATTAGTGCACCACGTTTTGCAGCGATACACTCTAAAAACTCAAGCTCTGTTGCACCAACACTTTCTATTTTAAAACGCTCTTGCATTAATTCAGGGTAAGCTTTAATTAAGTAGTCAGCCGTAAAGAAACCCACATCGTCATATTCCATCGCAGTATCTTTAACCGCACCAGAGGCCGCTAATCGGTATCCAGTATTGGGGTTTTCCAATTTAGGCCAAAGAACCCCTGGCGTATCTAATAATATGATGCCACTACCTAAATTAATGCGCTGTTGGCTTTTCGTTACGGCAGGCTCGTTACCGGTTTTCGCAATGACCCTGTCTGCTAAGATATTAATGAGGGTGGATTTACCCACATTTGGAATACCCATAATCATTGCATTAATGGATTTGATGGAGGCGTCTTTTTGCGCGCAAGTACTGCGAATAAGCTCTATGATTTGCTTCGTTTTACCAGTATTAGTGCTGCTATTGGTAAAAGTCTTCACCCCCTCCTGAGATTCAAGATAGGCTTGCCAATCTGCGGTAACGTCAGGGTCTGCTAAATCAACTTTATTTAGTATTTTTATGCAGGGCTTGTCACCTCGTAACTTGGCAATTTCCGGATTCTCACTGGAATATGGAATACGCGCGTCTAGCACTTCTATCAGTATATCGACCTGATTAAGCACATCTTTTATCTCTTTAAGGGCCTTATGCATATGCCCGGGGAACCAATGAACTGCCAAAGTGAAATCCTTTAGTTTACCGTCATCTTGATGAACGGTTTTGATATACTTCGTAGTATAAAGGAATAAGCTTACAATCGACATACTCAGGAACAACAAGCATGAAATCAGTTTTAATAGGTCGCAATACAACGGCGTATAAAGCCTTCAACGTATTGCGCTCGCTTTTCATGGCCTTAAGCCTATTCTGTTCACACGCTTTTGCGATTGATATCATTGCTCACAGAGGCGCTTCTGGCTTTGTTCCAGAGCATACTAAAGAGGCTTTAGTGTTAAGCTTTATGCAAGGTGCCCATTATATTGAACAAGACCTTGTGCTGAGCGCCGACAAGCAACTAATTGTTCTTCACGATATCCACCTAGAACACGTAACAAATGTAGAGAGCGTCTTTCCTAAACGAGCAAGAGAAGATGGCCGCTTTTATGTCATCGATTTTACGCTTGAAGAACTCAGGCGATTAAGCATTCACGAGCGTGAAAATGCCGACGGTACCCGAGTGTTTGACAGCAGGTATCGCGGTAACGCCCACTTTAGTATGACTACCTTTGCTGAGCATGTTGAGCTTATAGGCGAACTTAACCGTGCTTTTAATAAAGACGTTGGCCTATATACAGAAATTAAAGCCCCTAATTGGCACAAACAGCAAGGTGCTGATATTACCAAAGTGTTTGTGGGTGAACTTAACGCCCTAGGGCTCAATAACAAACACGCTAAACTTTATGTGCAAAGCTTTGACCCGGTGGCACTCAAACGCATTGATCACGAATTTAAAAGTGAGCTCAAACTGATTCAATTAATTGCAGAAAATGATTGGAATGAGTCTGATACCGATTACGATGTACTAAAAACCCCGAGCGGTCTTGCCCATATTGCGACTTATGCAGATGGCATAGGGCCTTGGTTACCGCAGGTGTATAGCTTTGACACGAAGCAAGCAACAGGATTGATACAATCGGCTCATCGCGAAGGTCTGCTTGTGCATCCATATACATTTAGAACTGACGTTATCAAGCAAACAATGCAGCCAAAAGAAGCCTTTAATTTACTTAAAAATGCTCAAATAGACGGCTTATTTACCGACCAGATCATGGGGTATATGACTACACCAAATATCTCAGAGCCTTAAATAAATCCCTGAGATGTTTATGAAAGCACTACCGGTGCTAAGACTTGTTTTTAATCATATGTTCAACAAACAATAAACTACATCCTTTCGTTTGTTCACTATAAAGTACCTGAGAGATTTCTGATTTTTTTAGTGTTACTTCATATGAATCGAGAGTAAACGTGTAATCTGTAGTATTGGGGTCGCACAAATTGAAACTCTGCCCTCGCCATACACCTGATTCGACATTTATAAGACCGCTGCTTTGCTGATTGTTATCGACCGATAACTGCCATTGATTATTCGCAAAATCCACCTGCCCTTTGGTCCCCGATTGCAGGTAATGATGGGCGCCAGAGTAAGCTGTTAAATAACGTTGACCCTGTTTTACTATCTGGCTTTGCATGACTGAGTTATCCACCACGAATACCCCTGACGCACCAATGACTCTGAAGCTTGCTTGTTTCTCATCCGTTTGAATAAGGAGGCCTGTCGTTTCATCAACGCCGAAGGCATAATTGCTCAATGTTTCTGCGCTAAGCACAATCAATCGAGCTTGTCTGTCTCGTTCAGAAAAGTGAGTATCTAACACGCCTTTAGAAAAACTACCGAGTCCACCGGTACTCCGATACGTAAGGTCATTGTTTTCAATTGCTGTATTACAGGTTGTTGTATCACATCGTTGGGAGGGGGCGTCGATTGCAAATACACCTCGTCGCATCGCATTTTGACTTGTTCCATTGCTGATCATAGGAACTGGTCGCGAATGAAAACTCCCCCCAGACTGCACAGCTGTGCCGGCACTAGTACCGGCAATAAGCAAGCGCCCTTCACTATTGTAATGGTTCATCAGCCCAAGTAGTTTGTTCGCCTCAGCATTTTGAACAAAGGCCGCCAGCGTTTTTGACTGGTCCCCACCGTTGAAGAAAATGCCTTGAGCGCGTGACAACAGTTGCTCAAATTGCTCAGTGTTTTCGCAAAAACTTTGATGTTGCGCATACAAATCGGGATAAACTCTAGCCCGGTCAAACATATAATGCTCAGCTAAAAATACGTCCATGTTGTTACAAGCGTCATTGTTATTTTTTGCCTGTGTCACTTGCAAAATTTGGTACATTGCAGGGCTGAGCGGCCACCACTTTACTGATAAACCAAGCGCTTCAAAATTGGTTTGATAAAAATCTACTGCATCAAAGATATCGCGCGCTGATGCAGTGCTAAAGAGCATTAAGGCTTTACGCTCGGTAGCCGAGTTTGAATTTGTAATTTGTACGCGTGCGTTAAGTTGTTCCTTAAGTGTTGTATTTAGTGCCTTTGCTGCATCAAGCTTTGAGCTATTAGGTTTGGCCAGCTCTTTAATTCGCTTTCCTTTTGCATCTATTTGAGCCACTTCTAACGCATCAAAAAATAAATAATATTCTGCGTTATCCAGCGCATCTATCTCTTTACCTAAACGATACCGGTCCAACCAAGATAGTAAATCTCTTCGAGTCAGCGGACCTGAGTCAGAAAGATTTGTGAGTTCGGGAAGCAGTTTTTTGAGATTAGAAAAATTATGGATATTCGAATATTTTTCAGTGAATATCTGTATTCTTTTTAAAGCCATTTCATTTAACGCAAAGGTTTTTTCGGACTTGTTCTCATCGCTAAACTTGGTGCCGTGTGCACAATTCGCTTTCGCATAAGAAGAACAAGTCTTCATAGCTCCGCCTATAAGAAAATGAGAGTAGATCGGCGGATCTTGAATTTGCTGATTGTTAGTCACCCTTGGTGTCTGTGAAAACGCGTTGACTGAAAGCATAACGCTAAAGCAAAAGCTGATATATTTTGCTATATAAAAAAGATTAGAATTTTTAAGGGTAAACGTACATTTCATCGTCATAAATAATGCCATTAATGTTAAGCGAAAAGACCATAAAGGTCGCTTGTTGACTTTTTTAAACATTAGTGTTTATCATTTAATAAAGTCAAGGTTTGTCTTGGCTATAAGGTTTTTTTCGGTCCTTCGCTTGGCTATTTGAAACGATGCGACCAAAACAATTAAGTGAGAAATTCAGTGGTTAAGAAAGCCATCAATCTTGGTAGCTACCAATACCAGAATTTCTATCTGTCGGAGTGGTTCGACGAATAGAAACGAATACAAAGTCATCATTGGCGCCTTTTAGGCTGCCTGTTTGTATTTGTTTTTATTAAAGGATCACTCTATGAAAATTTCAGTATTAGCGCTCGCCGTTGCGAGTAGCCTCAGCGTTAGCGCGCATGTAAATGCCCAACAGCAAAATCCGTCTACTTCCCCAGAAAGCACCGATGCAACCGAAGTCGTTGAGCGCATCACCGTAACCGGCTCAAATTTAAAAGGAGTTGACCTTGAGGGTGCACAACCACTTATTGTCATCTCCGCACAAGATATCGAAAGACTCGGCGTAAGCAACTTATCTGAACTGATGCGCACAGTTAATCAAACACGTGGCGGTACAAGCACTTTCACCACGGCTCAAAGCGGTGCGACATCTACATCAACTCCGCCTGGGCAAGCCGCCGTTTCTTTAAGAGGAATGGGTCCATCTTCAACGCTCACGCTAGTTAACGGCCGGAGAATCGCCGCCAGCTCTTTTGCCGCCGGCACCGAGAACTTTGTCGACATTAATGCCATTCCGCTTTCGGCTATTGAGTCAGTTGAAATTTTAAGTACAGGTGCATCGGCTGTTTACGGAGCGGATGCAGTTGCAGGTGTAATTAACTACATCTTAAAAAAAGACTACAAAGGCTTTGAGGCTAGAGCACTGTATTCTGACTCTGAGGTCAGCGCTAATGAAAGCACCAAGGGCGTACAAGTTTTTTACGGTAGTCCTGTTGGCAATGGCCACCTATCTGTTTTTGCAGACTTTTATGATCGCAATGCAGTAAAAGCGAGCAGTCGTGCGCTTACTGCAAACCCGATTTTAAGTAGTAGCTATTCATATTTGCCCAAAGATACCCCTAACATCTATTTTTTCTCCGCGCGTTCGGGTAATGAAATTGGCAACCCCAATTGCGCAACAGAGCTTGTGACAACAGAGTTTGGCGAAGAAATTTGTGCCTATTATGGTAACGAAGATGACTACCTCGAATCTCCCCTCAAAAGCTTGTCAGCAGGTTTAATATACAGTCATTCATTTGATGATGTAGAGTGGAATACCGACCTTATTTTCTCGCAAACTGAGTCTACATCGTTTTCAAGCCCAGCCCCCATTAATCAAGTGGATGATAGCGAAGGCCCTTTTGTAAACGAAGCTATCATTGATTTACTCGACGATGATTTTGCAAATATTATTCTGGATGACGTGTTTATTGACCCCTACGACTCTTTGTTGGGTCGAGAGTTATTTGGCTTTCAGTTTGACGCGCGTTTTTCAACACCGCGTACAGTCGAGATTGAAAGCAAAGCGTTTAGGTTAGTGTCTGAATTATCGGGTTTTTACGGTGATTGGGAATGGGATGTTGGCATGACACTCTCTCGCTCCGAATCAGAGCAGGTTGCTACTGAAGGGATTTATAATCGCTATCGCTACCATGCTGCGCTAGGTGGGGAACTTTGCTCAGACGGCAGCATTGCAACCTTGGGTCAGAGCTCCGATTCACCGGTATGTAGTACTGGAAACCTATTACCTATCTACAACCCTTTTGACGCAACTTCGCAAGCTAATCTAGACACCTTGAGCCTTGCTCAAGCGCGCCCCACTCGCGATGGCGAGAGCACGCTATATGGTGTTGACGCATCAATTGCAGGTGACTTATTTGAATTTAATAACAACACCGTATCTGCCGCTTTTGGTGTTGAAATACGCAGAGAAGAAATCTCAGACTTTGCCTCCGAAGACGCACAAGCTAGAGCCGAAAACGGCTATCTTGTAGATGTATTTGGCTTTGGCTCAAGTGTATCTGATGCAAGTCGCAATCACTATGGGGCCTTTGCAGAATTTAATATTCCCCTTAACGACGACCTGCAGATGAACCTAGCGGGTCGTTTTGATGACTATAACGATTTTGGTAGCAGCTTTAATCCTCGCGTTGGCTTTAAGTATAACCCTGTTGAGAGCGTAGTACTTCGCGGCGGTTGGTCAACTGCATTCAGAGCCCCCTCACTAACTCAAGCCGGTGTGAAATTACGCACTACTCGCGCTGACTTTGACTGCTCGGCAAATCAGCAAATTGCCGATTTATATTGTGAGGGAGATGGTACTTTACGCGGTAATAACGTACTCGAATTGGGTAACCCAAACTTACAACCGGAAGAGTCTGAATCCTTTAATTTAGGTATCGCTTATAGCCCCACTCGCTACACCGATATCACTGTTGATTATTGGCACTTCGAGCATGAAGACCTTGTCGATACCAATATGACTGGCGTACTGGCAGCTGCTATGACAGACGCTAGCTTGCGTCACTGCGGCATAGTGCCTGAGGGCGAAAAAGGTATTAGTTACGACAGCGTATTATGTGATTTCACCGACACTAGCGGTTTAAACATTGAACAAGACGGCGCCAATTTAAACGAAATTCTTAACGCCTATGTGGATGGTTTTGACCCAAGGTTTGCCGAATTACCGCTATTTAGAGACCATGTACTACTGCTCGAAAATACCGGCACGCAAAAGCTAAGCGGCATCGACTTTTTGGTATCTCACGAGATCAAATTAGATAACAACGATTCAATCGAACTAGATCTATCGGGTACACACTACACCCAGTTTGAGCGAAACATCCCTGGCTCTGACGATATTGAAGAGCTCGCAGGCACTTATCAGTATCCAGAAACGGTGGCCAATGTCTCAGCTTTTTATGCTGCTGATGATTGGTTTGCCGGCGTAACGGTTTTTTATACCGGAAGTTATGAAGACGACATTGAGCGCCTGCGTGGGCGTGAAATTGATGAGCTCATTAGCTTAGACGTACTAGCGGACGAAGAAAGCCGTAGAGACGTCGGCAGCTGGACTACGGTAGATTTAAGTGCAGGCTATTATTTTAAGCATGTTGATGTGCGTTTGCGTGTTGAAAACCTGCTTGATGAAGATGCACCCATTGCCTATGGCTCATCTCGTGGTTACGATAGCTTCAACCATAATCCGTTTGGCCGTCGCTTTACTCTAACTCTTGACTATCGTTACTAATGACGTTTTTTCACATACTATAGACCGGTCTCTTGTAACGAATACTAGCTGAGTTAAGCCTATGCAACATCACAACAGTGATCTTACAGCGAACGAGAGTAGCCGCAATTTGACGAATAAAATGCCAGACGCTTTTGTCATTTTATTCTTCATTATTGTGATTGCTAGCGCGCTAACCTACATCGTGCCGCAAGGCAGTTTTGTAAAAAACGTAGACGAAAACGGCGCGGTTAGTATCGACCGCAGCACCTTTTCATTAAGTGAGGGTAACGAGCAAGGTGTGCGTTTGTTTGCCACCGGTGATGATGTTGGCTTCTTAAATTATGTGTTTGACGGCCTAACATCGGGCGACCGTTATGGTTCAGCGGTGGGAGTCGTTGCGTTTATATTAATTGTAGGCGGTGCCTTTGGTATTGTGATGCACACTGGCGCGGTGCAACGAGGTATACAGGCCTTAATTAACTTTTCCAGTCATGCTGACAAAGTATTGTTGCCCCTATTATTTATACTTTTTTCGTTAGGCGGCGCAGTATTTGGCATGGGTGAAGAAGCCATCGCCTTTTGTATCATTTTGGTGCCCTTAGTGATTGCACTGGGGTTTGATGCAATCACCGCGGTACTGCTGACCTATGTGGCCACTCAAATTGGTTTTGCAACCAGTTGGATGAACCCCTTTTCCGTTGCCATCGCTCAAGGGATTGCCGGTGTTCCTCTGTTTTCTGGACAAGAATTTCGTATGCTATTGTGGCTTATTTTTACTGCTATCGGCTTAACTTTTACCCTGCGCTATGCATACTCGGTTAAGCGTAATCCCGCGTTATCTAAATGCCCTCAAGCGAATCACAGCTTTGCGGAGTCTGCGCAACCCACACCAACGAAGGCACATTTTACTAAGCTTGATATGAGCATCATTGGGATTTTCTTTGCCGGTATTATGTGGGTACTTTGGGGCGTGCTTTATCATCAATACTATATCCCAGAAATTGCGTCGCAGTTTTTTGCTATTGGGCTGGTTATTGGCATTGTCAGTGTTGTATTTGGTGGTGTTAAAGCAAATAGCATATCTGAGTCTTTTCAGAGAGGCGCCAGCGATTTACTGCCTGCTGCACTAATTGTAGGAATGGCCAAAGGTATCATTATTATATTAGGAGGAGATGCTGTGGACTCTCCTTCCACCTTAAATACCTTGTTATATTACGCGAGCGGCGCAGTATCTGATACCGGCGCTAGCGTGAATGCGATTTTCATGCTGATATTTCAAACCATTTTTAACTTCTTTGTCGCAAGTGGCTCAGGTCAAGCGGCCATCACCATGCCGCTGATGGCACCATTGTCTGACTTAATTGGCGTTACACGACAAACCGCAGTACTTGCATTTCAACTTGGCGATGGTTTCTCTAATATCATCATTCCCACTAGCGCATCGCTCATCGGGTGCCTTGGGGTAGCCCGCATTGATTGGACAACGTGGTTTTTATTTATTTGGAAGCTGTTTCTCGTATTATTCTCTGCCGCCTGTTTATGTATGTTTGTTGCCGTACAAATAGGATTTAATTAGTTTTATGTCTCTTACTTTAATTACTAACGTTGAGGTTTATGCCCCAGAGCATCTTGGTAAATGTGATGTTTTGCTTGGCGGGGGCGAAGTTGTCTCTATAGCCGACTCTTTAAATTGCGACAGCCTCGACCTTCAGCGCATCGATGGGAAAAACAAAATATTGCTACCCGGATTGGTTGACTGTCTTGCCCATATCAGTGGTGGTGGTGGCGAAGGAGGTTATCATACACGAACCCCAGAAATGCCAGCATCTGAAGCGATTAAGGCCGGTGTGACATCTTTAGTTGCAGCACTTGGTACCGATGCCATAACCAGAAGCCTTGAAGATATGCTGGCAAAAGTAAAGGCGCTAAAACATATAGGATTGTCGGTTTATGCCTATACAGGTAACTACCATATTCCCGTTACTACAATCACCTGTGATGTGACTAAAGATATTGTCTTGATTGAAGAGTTTATTGGTGTCGGCGAAGTTGCCATCGCTGATCACAGAAGCTCCCAGCCCAGCACCCAGCAATTAGCACAAGTCGCGGCAGCGGCGCGTGTAGGCGGCATGTTATCTGGTAAAGCGGGGGTGGTCTTGGTGCATGTTGGGCCGGGTAAATCTCGGTTAAAACTTTTACATGACGTGGTTAATCACAGCGACATCCCAAGCTATCAATTTCACCCTACTCATATTAATCGCGATCAAGACTTATTGGATGCAGGAATAGAATGGGCAAAAGTAGGTGGGTCTATCGACATGACGACTAGCACCAATCAGCATTTTATAGACGAAGGTGAAATCCCCGCAGCACAAGCGGTAATCAAAGCAATAGAGGCTGGAGTGGCAATCAATAAGATATCACTAAGTTCAGATGCCAACGCCAGTCTTCCGGTATTTGACAGCCACGGCAAATTAGTCGGATTAGAAGTAGGACGCATGCAAAGTCTGTACGATTGCTTTAAAGAGTTAGTCATTAAACACCAATTACCGATTGAAACCGCCATTCAGGTTGTCTCCACCTCACCTGCAGATATTTTGCAGCTAAAGGCCGGAAGAATAAAAGAAGGCGAAGCGGCCGATGTGTTACTGATAGATAAATCTAGCCTCACACTCGAACATGTGTTCGCCAAAGGAAAACACCTTCTAGCAGAAGGCGAGCTTAATGTAGATTTACCCTTTGAATAACCACGCTTCCTTGTAAGAAACTAGTATCGGTTATTGACTTATGGTTAGAGCTCTGGGAACTAAATCCCTGAGCTTTTCGAAAGTCTTACCACTACCCTGCGGTTTTTAGCTCGGTCTAGGCGAGTATCATTAGGTGCTGAATGGCGTCTTTCACCATGCCCTGTAATCTCAATACGCTCAACATCTACGCCTAGCGAAGAAAAGTAGTCTCGCACTTCTTGTGCTCTGCGAATTGAAAGCTGCTCGTTGTTATAAGATCCACCGTAGCTATCGCTGTAACCATCGAGTAAGACCAATTCTAAATCAAGGTCTTCTTTTAAATACTCACCAATCATATCGAGACGGCGCTTGGAGTATTTGGTCAACTGGGCACTGCTTTTTTTATAGGCAAGTACTGTATAGGAAATATCCTCAAAGCTATACGGAAGTAGATTCGAAATACAACGACTGAAATCGTAATAAGACTGCTGAAATGCAGCAGCATTCAAGGCTACCGCTACCGAATCATTAGGATTTAACCAGTCTTGATAATGTATAGTCGGCCAAAAGCCCTTTTCAAGCTCGGTCAACATTTGCCATGCAGCATCCGAAGGTAAATCGCCATCGTATTGTTTACGCAAGTCCATTTTTGCAATTTCTCGTCGCCCTACTCCCGGCATCCACTTTGGAGGAGCCGAATATACTGATGCGGCATCGTAGCGGTTGGGGAGGCGTAACATGTCTAAGTAAAACTCCATGTTTAACTGCTTTGACGCCTCAGTGCTAAATGACGCAGTGCCGTAACCAGGTATTTCGTGGCTTAGTTCACATTTTAAGCGTGTTTGTGACGATAATAACCATTCAGACGCGTCTAAATCGACATGGTATTGGCGCATATTCGCTTGGGCGGTTAAACTTAAGCATAGCAATACCACAGCGCTACCTAACTTGGGCTGTAAAGCGCTAGACATCGCCTTTAGGGCAAGCTGTAACAAGTTTTTAAAGATAGCTTTAAAGCAATTTTTAAGCACGTTGATCGCCATAATCGGTGGATTATTCATTATGAATATATCGACCTTTTTGGTAAAAGGTTTAGCGCTTAAGTTTGAACTTCGGCATACTATTAACAACGATAGATAAGCTAGGTTTATATGAGCGAAGTCAAGCACACATTAGCGCAGCGTTTTCGTGGATATTTCCCCGTCGTCATAGATGTAGAGACCGGTGGGTTTGATGCACAAAACGATGCTATTCTAGAAATTGCTGCGGTCACTCTTCACATGACCGATGACGGTGATTTGCTGCCTCATACGGTATTTCATGAACATGTTGCGCCTTTTGACGGGGCTAATATTGAAAAGGCAGCCATTGAGTTTAATGGCATTGACCCCTTCTGTGCGCTCAGAGGAGCAAAGCCAGAAGATGAGGTATTTAAATCTTTGTGTAAAGCAATAAGAAAGGCGCAAAAAGAAGCCCAGTGTCAGCGCAGCGTCATTGTTGCCCACAACGCTACCTTCGATCAGAGTTTTGTGAATGCAGCGCTGGAACGTCACGGCATTAAGCGCACGCCCTTTCACCCTTTTGTTTCTTTTGATACCACATCACTTGCGGCTCTGTGTTTAGGGCAAACGGTGTTAATCAAAGCTTGTGAAGCGGCCAATATTGAATTTAATCAAGCACAGGCTCATGGCGCTTTATACGACACCCAAAAAACCGCCGAACTATTTTGTCACATGGTCAACAAATTTAAACAACTAGGTGGTTGGCCGTTATTGTCTAGCGATTAATAAACCCCAGCAAATAATAAATGCGTAAATATTAAACATAAATCGCTTGCCTTTAATCGTAATAACAACTATTATCATTTGCAATGTTGTTAATAAAGCCATTAAAGGAACGATATGTTTGTGTGCATGTGCTACGGCATCACTGATAAACAAATTGAAAATGCGGTACGCAAAAATAGCGTCGGCAATATTCGTGACTTAAAAAAGCAGCTTGGTGTGGGCTCCCAATGCGGAACCTGCGTAGACATGGCAGTTTCTATCATCGATAAAACCATAATCGATGACTCTCTGTTTAAAGATGTAGGTTGAGCCTAAAGCCTGTATTTTCCCAGTAAGCTCTACTCTAATTCAAAAACATAAAAAAACCAGCATCCGAGAAGATGCTGGTTTTTTGTTATTCAATGATGACCTAGACTATTAAGCGTCGTTGCTCTTACCTGCTGCTTCTTTTATGATGGTCTGCAACTCACCCTGTTGGAACATTTCAAGGATAATATCACAGCCCCCAATGAGCTCACCGTTTACCCATAGCTGAGGAAAGGTAGGCCAATCGGCGTATTTAGGCAGTTCAGCACGGATGTCTGGGTTTTGTAGGATATCCACATATGCAAACTGCTCACCGCAAGACATTAGTGCCTGAGTGGCTTGTGCAGAAAACCCACAATTTGGAAGTTTAGGAGACCCTTTCATATATAAAAGGATAGGGTTTTCACTGATTTGCTCTTTGATTTTATCGATAGTTTCCATGATTCCGCCAATATACTAATTACACTGTGTCTGATGGTATGGGTGAATGTACTCAATATCAAGGACTCAGGTTGCTTATTTTTGCGCTTGTGAGAAATAAGTGTGATCTTGTTTCCTCATAATTACGAAATAAATAGTCCAGACAGTTAACTATTACAATATTCAAGATCTTGGGGTTTAAAAAAACCTTGGGGTCTCAATATACTTGTTTGCAAACCAAATCATTGCAATCACATACATGCTTATAAATGGAGAATATAAATGGCTTTTGAATTACCCGCCCTTCCGTACGAAAAGAACGCACTAGAACCGCATATTTCGGCTGAGACTTTGGACTTCCATTACGGAAAGCATCACGCTACTTACGTAACTAAACTAAATGGTTTGATCGAAGGCACTGATTTAGCAGAAAAATCACTTGAAGAAATTGTGAAAAACAGCGATGGCGGCGTATTTAACAACGCAGCACAAATCTGGAATCATACTTTTTATTGGCATAGCCTTAGCCCGAACGGCGGCGGTGAAGCAAGCGGTGCATTAGCCGATGCAATCAATGCTAAGTGGGGCTCTTTTGCAGACTTTAAAGCTGCGTTTAACGACAAAGCCGTAAACAACTTTGGCTCAAGCTGGACATGGTTGGTAAAAACAGCTGATGGCGGCCTAGACATCGTAAACACCAGTAACGCTGGCACACCAATCACTGAAGACGGCGTTACACCGCTACTCACAGTAGATTTATGGGAGCACGCTTACTACATTGATTATCGCAATGTACGTCCTAACTACTTAGAAGGTTTTTGGGCACTTGCTAACTGGGAATTTGCTGCAAGCAACTTCGCATAAGCAACACAAACAGCCTTACCTATCTTAAGCCCAGTTTATCTGGGCTTTTGTTTATTGGGCAAAAACATCAAACATATTGCAGCAATAACCGAAACCCCAGCAGCAAATATAAAACTAACAGTCGCTCCCTCCCCCTGCTCCCAAAGCAAACCCGCAAGATAGCTTCCTACAGCGCCACCTATACCAAAAGCAATGCTGACATAAAGTGCCTGTGCTCTACTTTGAAAAGCTTTAGGAAAGCTCTGTTGCAGGTAATACACAGATGCGGCATGAGTTAAACCAAAGCTTAAGGCATGGACTAATTGCGTGATGATAATAATGGCAGTGTATTGAGCAAAAAGTGCTAGCATGGCCCAGCGTAAGGCAGTGAAAAACACAGAAAATACGAGTAGTGTTTTTACCCCAAACTGTTTAATTAAGCGCATTGCACCAATGAAGACGACGACCTCAGCAGCAACCCCTAAACCAATAAACAAGCCGGTTTGCATCCCAGTGTATTCAAGCTGGCGCATATACAATGTAAAGAAGTTATAGAAGCTACCAAAACTGACTTGCAACAAGGTATTACCGAGTAAGAATACAATAAAACCAAGTGTCCAAATGCTCGCTAAGGGCGCACTTTTGCTTTTTTCAATATTCTGTGTCCTCTGCTCAGCTGAATGCTTTGATACCACCAACAAGCTGCTCACAAACAAACCAAATAGCATTAGCATGCTGGCATACACAATGATTTGAGAAGGAAAATAGTCGAGTAAAAAGCCCACAATCAAGGTGGCGAGAATAAAGCCAACACTTCCCCACAAGCGAACTGAGCCATAGCCACCTTTGCTTGATTCGGTTGCATGGGCAGTAATGACCTCAAGCTGCGGTAGTACTGCCGTCCAAAACATCATCATGGTAGCAAACACTAAGGTGATGCCCCAAAAGCTATTGACGATTAAAATACTTAAAAAGCTGAGAAGTGCGAGCAAGCAACCAAAGCGCAATACTTCTCCTACTTGGCCCGATTTGTCGGCATAGTGCGCCCACATATTTGGTCCAATGATCCGAGATAGCGCAACAAGCGCAAGCAATGTTCCGATTTGCGCCGAACTGAGGCCTTTATCATCGAGATAAATACCTACGTATGGCACAAACACACCGAGCTGGCCAAAATAGAAGATATATACCAGCGCCAGCAAAATACGATTTTGCCGGGCGCCGAGGGGAGCTCTGCTTATATCAGCAAAGCAACTTAGTCGCATAATCGCAAACGCTTAGCGCTGACCAGGAATAACCGGCGTAGGTGACACAATTCCGGCGTTCTGCGCACGATGTCGTAACAGGTGATCCATCAATACTAGGGCCAACATTGCTTCTGCAATAGGAACCGCTCTTATGCCAACACAAGGATCGTGACGACCTTTGGTAATAATCTCTGCCGCTTTTCCATCAGCATCCACCGTTTCTCCAGAGATAGAGATACTTGAGGTAGGCTTAAGTGCCATATGCACTAACACTTCTTGCCCTGTAGAGATACCGCCAAGTACCCCGCCGCTGTGGTTGCTGTGGAAGCCTTCGGGCGACATTTGGTCGCGATGGTCAGTACCTTTTTGTGTAACCACATCAAATCCATCTCCCAACTCAACGCCTTTTACTGCATTTATGCCCATCATGGCATGGGCAATGTCGGCATCTAAACGGTCAAATACCGGCTCACCTAAACCAACTGGTACATTGGTCGCCGAAACACTTACCTTAGCGCCAATGGAATTACCTTCTTTTTTAAGGTCGCGCATGTAAGTGTCTAGGGCCTCTAACTTACTTGAGTCTGGGCAAAAGAAGGGGTTTGTATTGGTTAGGTCGTGGTCAACACTATCTATGGCAATGGGGCCAAGCTGAGATAAGTAACCTCTTACTTCGATACCGTAATGCTGTTTCAAATATTTTTTCGCAATACCACCAGCAGCAACTCGTACTGCTGTTTCTCTGGCCGATGAACGTCCGCCGCCACGATAATCTCTAAAACCAAACTTTTGCTGGTAGGTATAATCTGCATGGCCGGGTCTAAAGGCATCTTTAATTTTTGAGTAGTCTTGAGAGCGTTGGTCGGTATTGTTAATGAGCAAACCAATACTCGTACCGGTGGTTTTGCCTTCGAATACGCCTGAGAGTATTTTTACCTCGTCTTCTTCGCGTCTGGCGGTAGTGTAACGTGATGTACCAGGCTTGCGACGATCTAAATCACCTTGTAAGTCGTCTTCGCTTAACTCAAGACCTGGCGGGCAGCCATCTACTACACCACCAATCGCGAGCCCGTGGCTTTCGCCGAAGGTGGTTACCGCAAAAATCTTTCCGAAGGTATTTCCTGACATCCTATTTTTTACTCCAATTCGTCCAATATATCTTGTTGCGCCAATAACTGTGCTTTGCTGATGGCAAAAATACCGCTACCGCCTTGCTCTAATTCACACCACGTGACCTCTAGGCCATTAAAACGCTCAGCAAAATTCACCTCACTGTTACCTACTTCAACAAAGAGCCAGCCATCATCACACAAATGTTCTATGCATTGAGTAACAATGGTCATCGTCAAATCAAGGCCATCAAAACCTGACGCGAGGGCGTGCTCTGGCTCATGATGATACTCTTGTGGCAAATCTGCCATGTCTTGCGCATCTACGTAAGGTGGGTTGGCAATAATTAAATCGTACTTTTGCCCTGCCAGCTCATTATAAACATCAGATTGGATTGGATACACACGCTCTTCAAGCTGGTAATTGGCAATATTCATTGCCGCGACTTCCAAAGCATCCATATCAATGTCTACTGCATCTACTGCTGCCTCTTCAAATGCTTGCGCCAAAACGATTGCGATACACGCGCTGCCGGTACACATGTCTAACACGTGTGCAGGCTTAAACTGTGTCGGCAAAAAAGGAGCAAAGCGTTTTTCGATGAGCTCTGCAAAAGGTGAGCGCGGAATGAGTACTCGTTCATCCACATAAAAGGGTAGTTTTGCAAACCAAGCCATATTACTGATATAGGGCAACGGCTTAGCGTGTTGAGCACGTAAACTTACCCAACGCGTTAACTTTTCGTTTTCACTTGCAGTCAAGCGGCTTTGATACACGGTTTGTTTTTGCTCTCCCGACATCGTGAGGGGCAAATCGAGTGCTTGGAATACCAAGTATTCCGCTTCATCCCAAATATTATCAGTACCGTGCCCTAAGAACACATCGTTACGGTGACACTCGCTAATGGTATAACGCAGCCAATCACCAATGGTGATGAGGGCTTGAGTGTCACTTTGTGAATACCCAGTGTCCGTGCTGTCTATTTGCGTAGTATCTATTTGCATGTTACCTGTTTGCATAGTATCTGATTGCATATCTTGAATCGTGTATTCGCTGGCTTGATAAAAATGAGAGCTGAACGCTGTCACGAGGGAGTCGATGCGTTTAGCCTAAAATTATGGCAATATAATACGCATTATTTGGGCTAATTTCGCTGATATTTTGAAAAGATGGTAAAAAAAGTAAACAAGCAAGCAGAAGATGACATGTTTAAAGCGATGTTTGCTGACGCAAAACCCGTAAAACATGACCATTTTATTCAAGACCCAAAAGAAAAACGGCAGCTGAAGAAGAAATCTTCCCAAGGGCAAAACAAACTGCAACGTCGCATTGCTGCAAGCTTTGAATTTTCTGACGGATTCGAAGCCTACTTTGAACCCAATAAACCGCTAAAATATGCGCAAGACAACCCATTCGCCGTACAAGGCGTTAAGCGTATTCGCCGAGGAGAGATGGTACCCGACTTATCACTCGACTTACACGGCTTAAACAGCGAACAGACCAAGCTAGAGCTCAGTGCCATTATTGACGAAGCGACGCGCAAACATTACGAATGTATCCAAGTTATTCATGGTGTGAGTGGCGGCGTACTAAAGCATAAAGTGCCAAACTATTTAGTTCAGCACCCTAAAGTGCTGTGCTTCCACCAAGCGCCATTAGAATGGGGCGGTAAAGGCGCATTGTTAGTGCTATTAGAAGCGAGTTCTACATTCATCTAACAACACATGTAAAGGTCTGAATAAATCTGCTTTAGAGGTCTTCAGATACATTGTGTACAAACAAGTACACATAATATGCGCAAATCGCAACCACTACTAAAATACCGAGAACTGAACCCCAAGCAACCGGATCGGATAAAAGAAGATCTAACATACGTTTCTACCTTGTTGATTAAGTACAAGGCTATTTTCACAAATTGAGCCAAAAAAATGCTGATCAAGATCAATAAAAAATTTCAATCATTTATCAGCCGATTTATTTATTAATCTAGATCAAAGTTTGATATCAAATACGGGGGAAACCATACGAACACTTATGATTTGGCATAGTTAACGCATGGCGTTATTGACTTCAACGTATGTCTTCAATTTTATATTGGAGTGCAGTTAAAGGCTTACACAGGAGTCGGTTTAACTGAATAAACGCATGAACCAACCCTTTTGTAGATCTTCTTCACAGGTTTTCAGCTGCGCCGAGTAACGTTTAGAACGGGCATCTACTTTATTGGCTACTTTTATTAACCAAGGCTTGCTGTTATAGCTTTTACGCTTATAACCGCCCCAGCCTTCGTGGTAGTTTAGATATTGTGCACCGGCATCCCACTTTGATATACGATTAATAGTATGGGTCTTAGTAATAAACCAGCCCATAAAATCAATCGCATCGTCGAAGTCGTCGCGGTCTGCAAAGCGATTATTTGTCTCTCGGCGGTAGTCGTCCCAAGTCATGGTTTTAGCTTGAGCGTATCCATAAGCGCTACTAACTCTTCCCCAAGGAATTAATCCAAAAAAGACATAATCTCGTGGCGGTAAGGCATCGTGGCGAAATGAGCTCTCTTGATACATCATTGCCATAGGTACATGAATTGGCACGCCCCACTTTTCTCGCATATCTGAAGCTGCGTCATACCAATCTCGCTTCTCTTCAAAAATATGACATAAATTCTCGCGGCTACTGGGCTGCGAGGTCGCACATGCACCTAAGGTCATGACCATGACGAGAATAAACAGCATTGAGATTATTTTTTTTATCATTAATTTGAACTTCTTTGAGGTCTATGCACTCTTACTACCAGATACAATGTGTTTCCCTAAGTGTGTATTTAACCCAACATGGATATGTTGGGTTTTTTTTTGCCTATTTTTTGGCTTAAGGGCTATATCAAGCAAAATAGTCACGTATAAATACATCAAAACTACTGGCATCAGCCGCTTCAATCTCTCGTTGCTTCTGCATCGATAGTTGTGCCTGTTTTGCAAAGTCCTGCTGGTTCACGTTTCTATAATCCATATTTTGAATCAGCGTTTTGTATTCTTTAGCAAGCTCCATCCCCAGTATACTGTTATCGATATTATTTTCTTGTAGAGTCGATAGCCATTTTTCTGAAAAGCTCAACGCTGGCTCATCGATTTTTTGCGCCTGTTTCGCCACGGCTTTAGTAAATCTATCACTTGAATGGGCTTGGTCAAAGATTTTAGCGACCTCATGCAGCTCTTCAAAAATATTGTGGCCCCATTGTGCTAAACTTATTGAGCTGCCCATATCGCTTAGTTGCAGTCCTGGCTGCCTCCCCCTTAACACCACGTCAACAAAGTTACCTTGACTCTCTTGTTGTAAGCTCTCATTAAAATCCAGCGACGGCTGTAATAAGCAATACACCAAAAACACGTCCAAAAAGTCAATTTGGTCGGCCTCTAAGCCTACTGGCGAGAATGGATTGACATCTAGCGAACGAATTTCAAGATAACTCACACCGCGGTCTTCTAGGGCGTCTGTTGGTTTTTCTAATGAGCGAGCAACCTGTTTCGGACGAATCGGTGAATACAGTTCATTTTCAATTTGTAAAACGTTCTTATTCAGTTGTTCCCATACTCCGCCTTCTCCTGCAGCAATATGTTGATATTGCTCAGCAGGTAAGTTGATGGCCTTACGCAGGGTATCAACATAAGTTGATAAATCATTATAACAAATGCGAAGCTGAGATTGAGCTGAGCTGGTATAGCCTAAATCACTCATACGAAGCGATGTCGCATGGGGTAAATAAAGCGTACCTTTGCCGAGCTTTTCAAAGGCATGCCCCACCTTTCGATGATTAATGAAAGAGCCACACAAAGCAGGTGATGCTCCAAATAAGTAGGGTACTAACCATGCAAGTCTTTTGAATTGACGCACCAATGAAAAATATTGGGCTGATATACCGTTTTTATCAGGCGCCACGCCCAAATGATCGCACCATTGTTGCCAAAAAGTATCGGAGAGCGAGAAGTTAAAGTGCACACCACTAATCACCTGCATCATACTACCATAGCGGTTATGCAGGCCACTTCGATACACTTCTTTCATTTTCGCGACATTGGAGCTACCGTAGCGAGCAATAGGAATGTTTGTTTTATCGTCTACAAAACACGGCATACTCATTGGCCATAAATACTCATCGTTGCCGATGCTATCGTAAGTGTATTTATGAATATCAATGAGCTGCTCGATGGTTGTCGAGCGCTTTGTTTCAGGTGGCGTAATAAACTCTAGCAAAGACTCTGAAAAATCAGTCGTTATCCATTCATTGGTGAGCGCTGAGCCTAAAGCCTTTGGATGGGGTGAGTTCGCTAAACTACCATTTGAGTTTACCCGTAACGTTTCTCGTTCTACGCCATGTTGAATACCTGTAAGTGTGTTGCTGACACTGGTTTTTGCCAACACCGCAAGGCGCTTTTCAAATTCTTCTTTTAATGTACTCAAAAATTGCATCCAATTTGTTTGCACCTAGTCGTTATTAGCACTAGGCAAATAAAATACGTTCCTCTACTGAGGCACACTGAGCGTGATTATTTCACGATTAAAGTCTTCAAGTTCGGTTTTCAGGCTCGTAGCGTCGCCCACCACTACAATATTCATGGTATCGGTGTCTAACCACTTTGCGGCTAATTTATTTAATTCTTCTACTTCTATATTTCGGATAATTGCCTGTTGCTTTGCACCATAGTCAGTGTCTAAGCTTAAGGACAAAATTCGGATCAAAAATGCGGCTTTTTGGCGAGGTGTTTCGTAGCGCAAAGCATCTGATTGGGAGTATGCATTCTTTAAGAATTGTAACTCATCGTCAGTCATACCAGATGCCTGATAACGGTCCAACTCAGCCAAAAATTCGCTAATACTTTCTTTGGTAAATTGTGCAGAAACATCGGCTCCTGCGCTAAAATAACCTAAGTTTTTGCCACCTGAAAAACCACTGCGTGCACCATAGGTATAGCCTTTATCTTCGCGCAAATTAAGGTTAATACGACTATTGAACATGCCCCCTAAAGGATAGTTGGCGAGGGTAAGTTTAAAGTATTCATCGTAAGGGTCATAAACCGGTGCTTGTTTAAATATCGAAATTACCGATTGTACCGCGCCAGGCTTGTCTACTAAATAAATCTTGCCTTTTTCAGTTGAAGCAACGGGTGAAAAGCTTGGTACCTCGTAATCTTTTGATTCCCATTGTTCTATAAAGCTCACCCACTGCATGGTTTGCTGTTCAGAGGCATCTCCCACCATAACAACAGTGGCATGATTAGGCCGATAAAAAGCGTCGTAAAAATCTTTTACATCATCTAGTGTAATGTCGTTAATGCTATCAATAGTGCCAACATCGGGCAGGCCAATACGTGTGTCACTTCCATATAGCACCGCATCTCTAGCGCGAGCAGCTAACACCGAAGGGTTTTTCAATTGCTGTTGTAAACTTTGCAGGGTGCGCTGTTTTACGAGCATAAAATCAGCCTCACTAAAGGCCGGCCTGAATAGGCGCTCTTCCAACAAGGCCATCGTGGCAGCTGCATGTTTAGTTAAACTGCTCACATATATATTTGTATAGCGACCTGATGTGTCAATACCAATACTGCTTCCTAATAATTCAAGCTCGTTAGCAAAGGCCTCGGCACTAAAATTTTCAGTGCTTTCGTTCATTAGCTGTGCGGTAAATGAAGCAACACCGGGCTTTTCAACGCTGTCGAGTAATACACCGCCTTCCATACTAATGGTAAATGATACCGTAGGCGTCTCTTTAGTATCGATGCCCACGACCTCTATGCCATTTTTAAGCTCTGTTTGCCAAAACTCAGGAGCCAAAACCGCTCTATTGACTCCGGCAAGCGGTTGTTTTGAGCGGTCAAAGTCGTCTTTTATCTCGGTAATGGTAACAGCAGCTGAGAGCTCTCCCTCATCATTAATCACTCTCTCTGGCAAATCAAAATCTTGTGGTGCAACCGCTAACTCAATTGCTCCCTCGGGGACAACGCTTAAAATCACTGCAGGTTGCTGCTTTACGTATTGCTCGTACACTCTCAATACATCGGCTTTTGTCACTGCGTTGTAGCGTGCGATGTCTTCCTTTATACGGTCAGGGTTGTTGTCAAAGGTTTCACCAGCGGCAAGTGCTCGAACCTTTCCAGAAACACTTTGCAAACCAAATACAGTGCCCGTTTCAATGCTCGCTTTTACCCGCTTTAAGTCATCATCTTGTACACCGCGTGATTCAAACTCAGTAAAAGACGCCATAATGATAGTGCTAAGTTCTTCTAAGTTTGAAACAGCTTGAGGGTTTGCCAAGGCAAATATTTGAAACTCACACGCGAGCTCTCTGCACGGATGACCAACAAAGGCTTGCACAGCCAACCCATTTTTAACCATGTTTTTGTATAACAACGACGTTTTGCCGCCACCTAAAATGCTGGCCAATACATCTAAGGGAGCCTCGTCAGGATGACCCGCGTAAACGGTAGGTAATGTCATTTGTAGTAAGGGCAAATGCACCCTATCTTCTAGGGTAATGTAACGGTTGTTCGTTAGCTTAGCGGGTTGTTTGGGCGCATCGACGACATCTGGACCTTGCGGTATAGGGCCGAAGTATTTTTCAATCCATGCTTGGGTTTGCTCAAGATCAATATCCCCTCCAATGGTAAGCACAGCATTGTTTGGGCCATACCAGCGCGCAAAAAATGCATTTAAATCATTCAGGCCAACTCTATCGAGATCTTCCACATAGCCAATCGTCGACCAAGAGTATGGGTGACCCACAGGATAAAGAGCTTCAGCAGTGCGCTCAGAACGAAGCCCATAAGGTTGATTATCGACACGCTGAGCGCGCTCGTTCTTGACCGTATCACGCTGGTTTTCGAACTTTTCTTGGGTTAATGCGGGCAGTAAAAAGCCCATACGATCAGCTTCGAGCCATAGCACTTTTTCAAGTTGATTTGCGGGAACTGTTTGATAATAGTTGGTAATATCGGAGTTGGTAGAGCCGTTTAAATTCCCGCCTGCTTCGGTGATGATTTTAAAATGTTCTTCATCAGCTACGTTCTTTGAACCTTGAAACATCATATGTTCAAAGAAGTGGGCAAAGCCCGAACGACCGTACTCTTCTCGCGCAGAGCCTACATGATAGGTTACGTTTACATTCACCAGAGGGTCAGAATTGTCGGGGTGCAGCACAACGGTCAAACCATTAGCAAGACGATATTTATAATGCGGAATAGTCTCCCCGGTCAGAACTAAGTCAGCCGCGCTTGCAGAGGCCTCCTTTGCTTGTTGAGAAAGCTGTGAAGTGCAAGCTGAGAGTAATATGCACAACCCAACGCTGAATGAAAAAAAAAGGCTTTTTTGACGCACAGCTCTGGGTATTTGCGTGGTTTCTTTTGCAGTCTGTGATTGTATCATCTTGACCATTATTATCGCTTAATATCCAAATCGATTAGACATGATGAATAATAATAGCAGATTTGTAAAAGACTTTGTTGTCGCCTCCCATTTGTACTAAGCTTATACAAGCAATTATCGCAGCTTGATTAATTTAAAAGGTTAAATAGTGCGCAACAATCTTCCTCTCGTAGACTATGAATTTGGATTATCTCAGCTGGGTGGCAACGCTCAATTGCTGAATAAAATGTTAGGTAAATTCAAAGCAGAGTTTGCCAGCGTGCCAGCGTATATCAAAAACAAAGTAAATGAAGGTGATCTTGACGCGGCAAAAATGAAAGTTCATACCGCCAAGGGCATTACCGGCAATTTAGGCTTACGTGCATTGTTTGAAAACAGCAAAGCACTAGAGGCTGAACTTAAACAAGGCAATTCAGCACAAGCGCTCATGCAAGAATTTGCGGAACTAATGCAAGCTAGCTGTAATGAGATAGACATCTGCATTGCTGGTATATCCACACCCGAACAAAGCACACCCCACACGATTGTCGATGCTAAAGAAAAACTACGTAAATTACTATCTCGGCATGAGTTTATCGACGATGGTCTGCTCAGAGACCTTATAGCCTCTATCGATATGAGCGAGGATGATAAAAAGCAGTTGATAGAGATGATTGAGCAATTACAGTACGAGCAAGCGCTTGCAATGATAAAGCGCTAGTTTCTGCACTATGCTGGCTTTGAATACTCCCTCTATTAAAATTGTTTTTGATCATCCAGACTTCTCAATAATTGATAAACCGGTTGGGGTAATGATGCATGACGCCCAACATGGCATCATCACTTTAATGAAACAACAATACCCCTCGCATCAGTGGTATTTGGCACATCGCCTCGACACTGCAACAAGCGGATGCTTATTGCTTGCAAAATCATCTAAAAGCACCGCAACACTCAGTGATTTATTTGCCCAACGCCAAATAGAAAAATACTATTTAGCCTTAAGCGATAAGAAACCCAAAAAGAAGCAAGGTCTGATAAAGGGCGATATGAGCAAAGCGCGTGGCGGCTCAATGAAATTAATGAAAAGCACGGAAAACCCAGCAATAACGCAGTTTTTTTCTCATGCCCATATACCTGGCACTCGAGCCTTTTTGTGTAAGCCTCATAGCGGCAAAACCCACCAAATACGGGTTGCCTTAAAATCGCTAGGGGCTGCTATTTTAGGAGATAAACGCTACGGCGGTAGCACCAATGAGCGCATGCAACTGCGCAGCATAGGCATGCGATTCTTGTATCAAAATGAGGTCATTGAAGTGTTGCATTGGGGTGAGGAAGATACGCATTTCCACATTAATATGTTACCCCAAGATTGGCAGCAACCATGGCACTTAGCATGGCCGGCAATATGAGTTATCGCTATGGAATTGTTGGCCAAGGTGCCATCGGCTTGGGTTTGGTAGATATTTTAGCACAAGAGCACTGCACGCTGTTTGGCAGAGCAGCCCTTACTGCGCAAAACCACCCAGAACAATTAAGTATTCACATCAATGAAACGGCAACGCTTACACAAAAAGATGTCGCATACGCATACAAACAACTGTCTTTAGCTCAGGAGCTCGATTATCTGAGCTTAGATGTGTTAATTCTCCCGGTTAAGTTTTACCAACTTCCTGCACTGCTTGGTCAGTTAAACAATAAACTTCCCGCCACACTTCCGCTAATGTTGTTACAAAACGGCTTTGGTGGTCATGAGAGCCTCGCGGCGTGTTTTCCACATAATCCAATCTATATCGCCTCTACCACCGATGCTATTGTCAAGAGCAGTGCCCTAAGCATACAAGTTAACGCCCGCGGTGAGCTAATCATTGGAAGTACTTCACAACATGAACCCTGCCCTGCAATCAAGCGAATCTTACAACAGCATCCAAATGCGAAATGGGATAAGGATATTCTAAATTACCTCTACCAAAAACTGGCGGTCAACGCAGTAATAAACCCTATTACTGCTATATACGGATGTAAGAATGGCGGAGTGTTAAATTACCCCGCGCTCGTCGAAGGACTTAAGCAGGAAGTGTTTAGGCTATATCAGGCCCTAGCTCTCGATATCGATTTAACGCAACTTGGGCAGTATATTGATTCGGTGATTCACTTAACTCGCAATAATTTTTCGTCGATGCAGCAAGACTTACAACTTGGCCGCCCCACAGAACTAGAGGGTATTTTAGGTAGTCTCATTAAAAAAGCGGCTACGCACAAAGTGCCGCTGCCGCTTATTAAAAGTCTGTACACAGACATACAAACACTCGAAAACAAATCACACAAATAGCATGCCGCTAGAAAGCCATCATGCGAATCGCTATTTGTGCTTATATTCCTTATTCGTTAGGCGCAATCGGGCGCATATGTGGGAATAAGATAACGTCTTTGATGGTGGGGCTGTCGGAGAATAACATCACCAAACGATCAATCCCGATACCCTCGCCTGCTGTTGGTGCTAAACCGTATTCTAATGCAGCGATATAGTCTTCATCAAAGTGCATGGCTTCATCATCGCCTGCATCTTTTTCTTCCACTTGCTTTTTAAATCGAGCCGCTTGGTCTTCGGGATCATTAAGCTCAGAGAAACCATTTGCTAGCTCTCTACCGCCCACAAAAAACTCAAAACGGTCAGTTACAAAGGCGTTGTCGTCATTGCGGCGCGCCAACGGTGATACTTCCCATGGGTATGCGGTAATAAAGGTAGGTTGGTCGAGCTTTTCTTCAGCGGTCGCTTCAAAAATTTCACATAAGTATTTACCCGCTCCCCAAATACCGTCAACTTCTGGCTCTTTAATATGCAACTGTTTAGCCATTGCTTTGAGTGCATCGAGGTGGTTTTCAGGGTCATTGATGGCCTGGGCATTTGCCTCGGGCCAATATTTAATAATGGCTTCAGACATCGTTAAGCGTGCAAAAGGCTGACCAAAGTCATAGGTTGTTTCGTTTACGACTTCGCCGCTAGCGTCTTTTTGTGTGTTTTTGACTAAAGTCGTACCCAACACATTTTGCGCCACTTCACGCAGCATTTCCTCGGTTAAGTTCATTAAATCATGGTAGTCGGCGTACGCTTGGTAAAACTCAAGCATGGTAAATTCAGGGTTGTGACGGGTCGATAACCCTTCATTTCTAAAGTTACGGTTAATCTCAAAGACTCGCTCTAAGCCGCCCACAACCAAACGCTTTAAATAAAGCTCTGGCGCAATACGCAGGTACATATCAATATCGAGAGCATTATGGTGAGTCACAAAAGGTTTAGCCGTAGCGCCCCCAGGAATCACCTGTAACATAGGGGTTTCAACCTCAATAAAGCGGCGCTCAGTTAAAAACTGACGAATACCATTGACTACTTGGCTTCTAATTTGAAAAGTACGACGAGTATCAGGATTGGTAATCAAATCCACATAGCGTTGACGATATTTAGTTTCTTGATCGGCTAAGCCGTGGAATTTCTCAGGTAGAGGTCGAAGCGCTTTGGTAAGTAACTGATACTTTTCCATATTGACATATAAGTCGCCTTTACCCGATTTGTGCAACTGCCCTGAAACACCAATAATGTCGCCAATATCAAGGCTTCCATATTTCTCTTTTATATCTTTTTGAACACCCTTATCTGCATAAGATTGGATGCGTCCGCTCATATCTTGTAATAACAAAAATGGGCCACGCTTTGCCATAACACGCCCTGCTAAGGTAATGGTATTTGGCGTGTCTGCGAGGGTTTCTTTATCAAGTGCAGCAAATTTATCTTGCACATCTTGTGCATAATGTTCACGGCGAAATTGGTTTGGATAAGCATTAGAAGCACAATGGCTTCGAATGTGAGCGAGCTTAGCTCTGCGCTCTGCAATCAATTTGTTTTCGTCTTGCACTTGCTCTGTCATGAATCTTCCTAATATTGATGAATATTGTTTAGCTTACTTATTTACTAATTTACGCAGCTTTATAAACCAGATTTTAAGCTGGCAATAATGAATTTGTTTAAGTCGCCGTCCAACACCGATTGAGTATTGTGGCTTTCTACACCGGTACGCAAATCTTTAATGCGCGAGTCATCTAACACATAAGAGCGTATTTGACTGCCCCAACCAATATCTGACTTAGTGTCTTCAAGGGCCTGTTTTTCGGCATTTTGCTTTTGCAGCTCTAACTCATAGAGTTTCGCTTTAAGCTGCTTCATAGCTTGGTCTTTGTTCTTATGCTGGGAACGATCATTTTGGCATTGCACCACGGTATTTGTAGGCACGTGAGTAATACGCACTGCTGAGTCGGTTCGGTTTACATGTTGCCCACCTGCACCAGAGGCTCGATACGTATCGATGCGTAAATCTGCAGGATTAATATCAATGTCGATATCTTCGTTCACCTCAGGGTAGGCAAACACCGAAGCAAAAGAGGTGTGCCTGCGACTACCTGAATCAAACGGAGACTTTCTGACCAAACGATGCACGCCGGTCTCGGTGCGTAGCCAACCAAAGGCATGTTCGCCACCAAAGCGAATAGTTGCGCTTTTAATACCTGCAACATCACCATCTGAGACTTCTAACAACTCGGTTTTAAAACCGTTCGCTTCACCCCAGCGCAAATACATGCGTAAAAGCATATTAGCCCAATCTTGCGCTTCGGTGCCGCCAGAGCCTGACTGTATATCGATGTATCCGTCGTTAGCATCGTTAGGGCCGCTAAACATACGCATAAATTCAAGCTTTTCTAGGGCGCTTAACAAAGCCTCTAGCTCAGTTTGGGCTTCATTGAAGGTTTCTTCATCCTCTGCCTCAACAGCCAGCTCAACTAATCCTTCAATATCTTCTGTGCCTTGGTCTAGCTCAGCTACCGTATTAACTACCTGCTCTAACGCTACCTTTTCTTTGCCCAGTGCTTGTGCATACTCGGGCTTATTCCATACATCAGGGTCTTCAAGCTCTCTGCTAACTTCTTCGAGTCGCTCTACTTTAATATCGTAGTCAAAGGTACCCCCTAAGCGACAAAGTGCGCTCACGGATATCGGCTACGGCGTTATTGACAGGATTGACTTCAAACATGGGCAATAATACATTCTTTTGCTATCTAAAACTTGGCTTGCAGTTTACAGAAATATAAAGATATTTGACAGCCTTTGCACCGCCTCAACACTAAATTATTCAACATCAATAAAGGCGCCACCACAACCATAGAGAAGGCTGTTTACCACAGCGGTTTATACTCTGTTACGTTTTAGGCCTTGTTTAAGGGCTAACATTGCCATATGTTATTGGATAATAGCGAATTACTTAACTTATAGAGAGGATTTATGGCAGGTCAAGGATCAGGCGGGAACGTCATTGCGGCTATTTGTAATATATTTTTCCCAGGATTAGGGCAATTGGTACAGGGTCGAATTCTCGCCGCTCTGGCGTTTTTTCTAATCACCCTTGTTTGTTATGGTGCGAGCTTTACCGTAGTGTTGATATTTTTATGGCCGGTAGGCGTAATCTTTCATATCTGGTCTATTATTAACGCCGCTCGATATAACCCTCAGCGATTGTAAAAACCGGCTTTTTATCGATACAGGCCTTTACATAATAAAATGTCGGGTGGCTTATAACACCGCCCGACTTTTCATTTAAAACATTGAGTCGCTACTAAGAAAAAGTAAAGTCAATCCACTACAACATTGATGCTAATTGCTTACCCATGTTATGTAGTTTTTTCACGGTTACTTCATCAGTAATTTCGCACTGCTCATTGACTAGGCTGCCAACTTTACCAATCGCGAGTTGGTCACCCAAAACATTTACACCAATATTGCTTAGCAATAAGCGCACTGGCACGAGCACTCTTATCCCACCTAAAGCACCAGGAGAAGCCGCAATAAGGGCTGCGAACTTACCTTTGAACGCCTCAAGGGGTTTTTCACCCTCTTCTTTACGCGATGCCCAATCAATGGCATTTTTAAATAATGCGCTGTAACCACTGTTATATTCAGGGCTGGCAATCAAAAATGCATCATGGCTTTTCAGTAGTTCTTTAAAGGCCTTTGCTTTTTCAGGCATACCATGTGCCGCTTCTAAATCTTCTGTAAATATTGGCATGTCAGCATACTCTGACATGTCCACAACCGTGACCTCACACCCTGCTTGACTCGCGCCCTCTGCGGCTTTTTGTACCGCTGCAAAGTTGTAAGAGTGTTTTCGACCTGAGCCTGCAAAGGCTAATATTTTGCTCATGAATAGCTATTCCCTATAAAAATCAAATCCATATTATTACGCCTGCTAGCGGCAGACGTTCACTTTATGTGTCATGTAACAGCGTTTCGCTGACTTACATTTGCTCTAGGGTTTCAATTCCCAACATTTCAATACCCGCTTTTAGCGTATTTGCCGCTAATGCGCTTATACTTAATCGGCTATATTTAGTCGCCTCTGGCACGCCATCTTTAAGCATTGGGCTTGCCTCATAAAATTTCATAAACAAGCTAGCAAGTTCGTATAAATAGCTACACAACAAATGAGGACTTGCCTCCTGCGCTACCGCACGTAAGGTATCTTCGAATTGCAGAAGCTTCACTGCCAAAGCCTGTTCGCTGACATTTTCAATCATTACAGGCGCATTTTGTTCGCTCATGTTTACTTGTGCTTTTCTAAAAATACTACGAATACGTGTATATGCATATTGCAAATAAGGGGCGGTATTCCCCTCAAAACTGAGCATGGTGTCCCAGTCAAAAATATAATCAGTAGTTCTACTTTTACTTAAATCAGCGTACTTAATGGCACCAATTCCAATTACTTTTGCAATTTCCTCGGCACTTTTTGAGGTGCTTGATGCAGCATTTTCAACACGCTCAGCCACAAGCTTTCCAGCGCGCTCAATGCCTTCATCCAGTAAATCACTTAACTTAATCGTACCACCGGTTCGTGTTTTAAAAGGTTTACCATCTTTGCCTAACATCATTCCAAATGGGCAGTGCTGGTAATGATGCGCTTGTGGCATATAACCCGCTTTACGCGCCACTAATTCAGTCTGCTTAAAATGCAGAGCTTGGCGCGCATCGGTAAATATCATGGTGCGATCAGCTTTTAAATTGTCACAGCGATACCGAATAGCCGCTAAATCAGTAGTAGAATATAAATAGCCCCCACCCGATTTTTGAATGATATAAGCCGCGGGTTTACCCTCTTTATCGGCCATTTCAGGCAAAAACACTACGCTGGCACCTTGGTCTTTCACGGCAATTTTACGTGCTAACAAATCTTCTACTAATTCAGTTAACTGAGGGTTGTAGGCGCTCTCCCCCATAATATCAGTGCGCTCTAACGACACATTGAGCTTGGCATACACATCTTCACTATGAGAAATAGAAATATCGATAAACTCCTCCCACAGTTTAAGGCAGTCAGCGTCACCACCTTGTAGTTTTACAACATACTCGCGCGCTCTATCGGCAAAACCCTCTTCTTGGTCAAAGCGGACTTTGGCTGCCCTATAAAAATCTTCTAAATCACTTAAGGCTTTACTCGCACCCGAGTCTTGCAACTGGTCTGATAAATGCGCGAGTAACATGCCAAACTGCGTACCCCAGTCTCCCATATGATTCTGACGAATAACCTTGTGTCCCAAAAATTCGAGCACCTTAACCACCGCGTCGCCAATAATTGTGCTACGCAAATGCCCCACGTGCATCTCTTTGGCTAGGTTGGGCGACGAATAATCAACCACCAAGGTTTGTGGCGTAACATCATTTATATTAAATCGCGCGTGGTGCAGGGCCTCATTTACCTGAGTACTTAGCCATGTTGCAGACAAATGAATATTGATAAAACCAGGGCCTGCAATTTCGCATTTATCGGCAATATCGCTAAGCTCTAACGCATTTAGGATATCTTGGGCAATATCTCTTGGCTTTTTCTTTAGTTGCTTTGCTAGCGCCATTGCACCATTAAATTGGTATTCACCAAATTCGGGGCGGGTACTTTTGCTAAGCGCAATCGCAGCATCTTGCACCCCTAAGGAGGCAAGCGCTTGAGTAAATCGTTCGGCTAAAATAGCTTGTATCAACATGTAAATGTTCTCTTATTGTTCGCGCGTGGCGGCAAAAGTAATATCAGGGTAGCGTTCTTGAGATAGCGATAAATTGACCATGGTCGGAGCAATGTAGGTAAGATTGTCTGCCCCATCGTACGCTAGGTTCTGCTCTGCTTTGCGCTGAAACTCGTCTACTTTTTTAGCGTCACCGTAGACCCAACGTGCAGTTGCTACATGAATATGCTCATAAATGGCATCAACGTTATATTCGGCTTTTAAGCGAGCAACGACCACATCAAATTGTAGTACACCCACCGCGCCTACAATTAAATCGTTATTAATAAGCGGTCTAAACACTTGTACCGCCCCCTCTTCAGATAACTGAATCAAGCCTTTAAGCAATTGCTTTTGCTTAAGTGGGTCTTTTAATCTGATGCGTTTAAATAGTTCAGGGGCAAAGTTGGGAATACCCGTAAAACGATAATCCTTGCCCATGGTAAAGGTATCGCCAATGCGCATAGAGCCATGGTTATGCAGGCCAATAATATCGCCGGCGTAGGCCTCTTCTAAAAGTGCTCTGTCACCGGCTAAAAACGTCAATGCATCAGAAATCCGCACATCTTTACCGATGCGCGTATGACGCATTTTCATTCCTTTTTGATACTTGCCTGAAACAATTCGGCAAAAGGCAATACGGTCGCGATGTTTAGGATCCATATTGGCTTGAATTTTAAATACAAAACCTGAAAACGCATTATCTTCAGAGTTTACATAGTTCTCAGCGTCGGTCATGCGCCCCTGGGGTTTTGGTGCCCACTCAACTAAACCGTCTAGTACATGATCTACGCCAAAGTTACCCAAAGCCGTACCAAAGTATACTGGGGTAAGTTCGCCTTTCAAAAAGGCCTCTAAATCAAATTCGTGTGACGCGCCCTTAACCAATTCGAGCATTTCTCTGAGCTCATCAGCATACTCGCCTACCGCTTCGTCTAACTCAGGGTTATTCAGCCCTTTAATAATGCGTTTATCTTGAATAGTGTGCCCTAAGCCGCTTTGATATAAAACCGTTTCATCGCGCAAAAGATGGTATACACCTTTAAACTCTTTTCCCATGCCAATCGGCCAGGTGATGGGAGCACATTTTATTTTAAGGACATCTTCAACTTCATCTAACAAATCGATAGGGTCACGGGTATCGCGGTCGAGCTTATTCATAAAGGTCACAATGGGCGTATCGCGCAGGCGCGTGACTTCCATCAGCTTTATGGTTCTATCCTCAACCCCTTTCGCCGCATCAATGACCATCAAACATGAATCTACCGCAGTGAGTGTGCGGTAAGTATCTTCAGAGAAATCTTCGTGTCCTGGAGTATCGAGTAAATTGACCAAATGCTCATTATAGGGAAACTGCATCACCGAGGTTGTAACTGAAATCCCGCGTTCTTTTTCCATCTCCATCCAATCGGACTTAGCGTGTTGACCCGATTTTTTCCCCTTTACCGTGCCCGCTACCTGTAGCGCATTACCAAATAAAAGTACTTTTTCGGTGATTGTGGTTTTACCCGCATCGGGGTGAGAGATGATAGCGAAGGTTCTTCGCTTGTTAATTTCTTCAATAATATTGGCAGCAGCCATGGATAATTTCCCACTTCAACACACACTGTGTTGATTTTGTATGTGATTTTTTAAATTCTAAAAGCTCTGAGCACGTCTAACTAACGTCAGCGTTTTAAAAATGACGAGGCAGGGCTTGGGCGCGCGCAATTGTAACAAACCGCACCCCCGACTGAAAATGTTTTACGCTTTAGTGCACAAGTTTTGTAAAACGCGCTATTCTTGCCAGTAGACGTATTAATCATCTACGGACTTTCCTACCTTTAATTTATGACCACAAGTATAGTCAGCACTAAGGTTTTACCCGGCATACTCATGGCCCTTGCCGGTACATTTATGTTCTCCATGAAGCCTATACTAATTAAACAGGCTTATGCACTAGGGCTTTCAAGTGAGCAAGTTATTACCTTACGTATGCTTTTTGCTATGCCTTTTTACGCGAGCGTATTGCTATTTTATTGGGTAAAGCACAACCATAAACGCAGTGCATACTTGCGACACATTTTACCGGTGGCTGGTCTTGGCATATTGGGCTATTTTATTGCCAGTTATTTAGACCTGTTAGGCTTACAATACATTAGTGCTCAGTTGGAGCGCGTGGTGCTGTTTTGCTTTCCTACTATTGTGGTAGTGATGTCTTATGTGTTTTTTAAAACGAAGTTACCTAAAAACATTTGGTGGTTACTTGGGATGTCATATTGCGGGATTTTGTTAATCTTTGGGCATGACTTAAGCACACTAGGTGCTGAGGTAGCAACCGGCACTGCCTTGGTGTTTGCAAGCGCCTTAGCTTTTGCCATTTATGTACTTTGGAGTAAGCCGATTATGAGCAAAATTGGTAGCCAAATGTTTACCAGCATTGCCATGATTTCGGCCAGCATCGCCATATGCATCTTCTTCTTTTCCACAGAAGATGCAAACAGCTTATTGGTGTCTGCAGATGCCTACCTTTTAGTGGCAGGCATCGCCTTTTTCTGTACTGTTATTCCCTCTTTATTGGTAGCAGAGGCGATTCATACTATAGGTCCTGAACGTACAAGTATTGTGAGCACCAGTGGCCCGGCTATTACTTCAATATTTGCGGTACTTTGGCTAGGAGAGTTGTTTACGATTTATCACGCATTGGGACTAACATTAATTATGCTTGCCGTTGGTTTGATGATGACGAAGAGCAAGGCGCCGGCTTAAGCAGTTAAATCAATCTACTGTTAACTGAAAAATTAGTGCGTTCTCAGGTTCGCCATCTTCATCTTGATAATAATTTGTGCGAGTAGCGATGTGTCTAAAGTCATGTCGTTTATAAAGCGCAATAGCGGCAAAATTACTTTGCCTTACTTCTAAATGCACTCGCTTGATGCCTGCTTGGGTAAGTTTATCAATACCTGTTACTAGCAATTGTGTGGCTATTCCAGTGTGGCGGTAGTTTGGATTCACACAAATGTCTTCTATTTCAGCTTCATCTAACACATGGCTTAGCATCAAGTAACCTAACATTGTTTCGTCTGGCGTTTGCTGCAATGCAACTAAAGAAAAAGGCCTAAGAAGTGAGTCAGCAAATAGTTTTTCTGACCAAGCTTGGTTGCGGTGCTCGCAAAATAATTGGTATGCCTCAATCACATGCTTTGATTGAGCCTGCATGATGTTCACTTTAGAGCTCGACGTTGGCTTTTATGTGCTGCCATATTTCGCGTTTTAGCACGGCATCATCAATATCAAGAGTAAAAGGGAGTATCAGTTGTTTAGTGATAGGGTCGTAGCTAATGGGGGCGCTATCGCTAAATTGGCAATTATCTTCACTAAGATTTAATAGATTTAAAAGGCTTGGAAACCAAGATTTTTTGAGGACTGCCGCTTTCTCGCTGTCTTTTTTGTAGGGCCGATAAACGTCAATACCCATGGCTTGTAAACACGAAATTTGCTGACTCGCAATACTCATATTATGGCCTGTAGGCTATTGCCCTTAAAAAGCTCTAAGAAAGTGGCAGGGGTGGAGGGACTCGAACCCCCAGCCATCGGTTTTGGAGACCGCTGTTCTACCAATTGGAACTACACCCCTAGGAATCACGTGCATTATAGCGAGCACCGTGAATAAATAAAGCATTTATTTTTGTTTGTTTAACTGCCTATTTTGATGATATTCATTTGCCTGCCACCAAAGTTGATGGGTAAAGATCACCAATACCTGCAATGTTTTAGTGCGCTGCAGCACTTCCTCTCGATGAAAGTCTGATAATTCGATATAGCGCATAATCAATAAATTCGCATCTTTTTGCGTAAACTGATTGGCCAAAATACAAGCAATCAAATCAAAAAAACGACAGCCCCGAGCGGCATATTCCCAATCGATGTATTTATTTTGACCAACAAGTACATGTTCAAGCTGCAAATCGTTATGACAAAGCACAAAATCATCACCGTATCGGCGTTCATAATCGCGCCATATCTTGGTGTACTCTTGTAATTTTTTATACCATTTCTTTTGTGGGTCCTGCACATATTTTAGGTAGCGCTTCCAGTGCGCGACTAAATCTATGGTATCTGTCTCTACTGGGCACTCATGAATGTGGTGTAAGGCTTGAGCAAGCGTATTGATGCTAGTCTCGACATTAGCGAAAACACCACTCAACGCTTGTGTATTACTTAAAAAACTAGCACCCTCTTTATTGACGCTAAAGTCTAGCCATTGCTCAATATACACGTCTTGTTTGTCTGACAAATGAATAGGACTCGCGGCTATATTCACTTCAGCTAGCTTTTGCTGTAACGCAAATAAAGCATCGCGTTTCACGGGTAGCCAGCGATTGCCAACAAAGTGTTTTACTAAGTATTTTTGCGCATCAATTTGCAGGCAATAATTGTGGTTAATGGTACCGCCTTGCAACCTATTGAGGTTCACCTGCTCGCCAGCACCGAGTTGTTTAACACAATAATCTAAAAGGTGGTGAAACTGCATTATCTACTATAACTCCGCCATTGCCCAATCACTAAAGGGCTTATGCCTGCCTTAACTCTTCATCAAAATTTAAACTTTGTGACCAATTCACATACCCTCGCATGGCAATCACGATGTACACCGCCATTAACGCTACAGTTAAATATAGTCCGTTCGCGATAAACAAATACACACTTAAAAAGTTTATGACGCACCAATACATCCATGACTGCAAGTATTTTTTTACAGTTAAATAGGTCACGAGTAAGGAAAATACTGTGATCCCCGCATCTAAATACAACAAATCATAGTTGAACCACTGCTGCGCAATACTCTTAGCTAAAAAGCTAAGCAATACCGTTAACACAATACCAGCGACTAGAATCCTAACATGCAAATTTAGCGGCATTTGTAGGCTCACAAAGCGCTCATCATTAGAGCGCCTCCAATGCAAAAAGCCGACTACTGCCATTATTAAGTAGTAGGCATTTAACATTAACTGAAAGAGCAAAGACACATCCCAAAACACAAACATAAAGAGCGTAGTAGACACAAAGGCCGCAGGCCAACAAAAGATAGAACCTTCTGCTGCCAACCATACATAGGCCACCGACAGCACTACTGCGAATATCTCAAGCAGGCTTTGTTGTTGCCATTGAGCAATCACAATGGCAGATATGTCTTCCATTAGCTAAGTTCCATGTTGGTCCCGTTTAAAAACTTACAAACGAAAATCGCTTGCCCGACTTCTTCGTGAGTCACTTGCATCTCTTTTTGTAGCACCGTCATCACAAAAGCATTGTCTCCGGCAATAACCGTACTGGTGTCAGATGTTTTCACATACAAGTCAGTATACTGATTTAATCGCATAATAAAGTCTTTAATTGGCCCTAAATATTCTTGATTGAGCGGGTAAAGTGATATTTCAACAACTAAACGCATGAGCTTTTCCTTATATTTTGTATACACATAATTTGCTAATAAGCCTAATCAGAGATAAACAGGCTAGAGCCCTCTTCAGCCTGTTCCATCGTGCGGTTTAAGTGTTTAATTGCCTAGTATAAATACTGATAAGATACACCCACCTGACGCGGCTGACCAAATTGAAAGTAAGGCTCATCAAACGCGTACTCATCTCGTGGGTCGTTACTGAAACCACCAAATCCACGGGTATAAATAAGCTCATCGGTAAGATTTTTTACCCATAGTCTTACGTTATGGTTATTAGACTGCCAGCTAATATGGGTATTGACTACCACAGTCGAAGGCGAGCGTTCTTCGTGTCCGTCGGAAAAGCGAAATTCGTCTTTTGCTTCCATGTCGATAAACCACGACCAATCGGCACTCAATTGCAGATTTGACGAAACATAGGCTGTGTAACTAGGCGCTTGAGCCTGGTCTTGGGTTGGCACAAAGCTGCCGTCTAGTCGCTCATAATTACCAAAGGTAGCATCTAAGTAACCTAGATTTGCCTTGAGTAACCACGACTGCGTTAACTGCCAGCTTGAGCTTAGCTCCAAGCCTTTGTTCGTGCCCGTATCTGCATTACGAATGGCATCTGCAAAACCAGTCACAATAGTGCCGTCATCAAGTTCATTCTCAAACACAGCAAAATCACTGACTTGTGCATCTTGACGACGCATGTAAAACGCGGTGAGCTGATAATTAAACGCGTTATCAAGTAAGACGCCTTTTATACCGGCCTCAAAATTCCAATTGTATTCAGGGTCAAAGCGCCTTTCGTTGCCACTTAAACGCTGATCAAAGTTGAAGCCACCTGCTTTATAGCCTCGCGATACACTGGCGTATAACAGGGATGCATCTAATTCGTAGTCAAGGCTAATAGCACCTGCAAACAAAGTGTCATCAATTGATTCAACAAACGCATCTGAGTCAGCATAATCGGCCTCAAATTGCTCTACACGAGAGCCTATGGTTAACGTAGTTTTGTCGCCAAAACCAATAGCATATTGCCCGAAAATAGCTGCCGACTGCGGGCTATACTGACTTGTGAAATCGCCGCTGTTAAACGTATACTCGCGAAGCAGGTCTTCGTCTGCATCATTAAACTTCACCCCTACAACCCACTCATTTGCCATAACGGCGTTTGCTTGGCTACTTACACTCGCTTGAAAACTGCTTCGGCGAACATCTCTAAGGTAGCGGTCAAACGACGAATAGGTAAATGGATGAAACGCCGGATATGTCCAATCTTCGTCATATCCATAATCAAATTCGCCGTCTAAATGCGTTAAAATAAATTGTGCATCAACACTTTCAAAAGATTTTTGATATTTTGCACTCGCGGCATATGCTGAGGTTTTATCAAAGCCGGGTTCATCTGATTGCGTCACATTGTCATTATCTAAAGAGAATGCGTCGTAGCCATTGTCTATATCAAAATAATAAAGATTCAACGCTATGCTGTCGGTGTCGTTTAATTCTTTTTTAATAAATAAAGTGGCGGTACTTTCGTCGATATTGTTAGTGTCATCAGTATCTAAAAAAGCGTTATATACATCACCGTCTTCTTGGTTTATTTGCGCGCTGGCTTTAAACGATAGCCCATTGCCAAGAGATTGTCCGTAAGCTCCACCGAGTTGTAACGCGTTGTTTTGGGCAGCAGTAGCAGAGAACATGGCAGAGGTATCTTCACTTGCAGGATTACTTACGAGCTTAATTACTCCACCTAAGCTGTTCACGCCAACCGCTACCGATTGTGGCCCTGATAAAAGCTCAACTTGGCGCAAATCATACAAGGTTGCAAGGCTACCTAAACCTGAGATATCAATGTCGTCTAATAAAAGACCAATAGAGGGATTAACCGGCTCTGAGAATTGACTGCGCTCACCTATTCCTCTTATTTGGATAAATTTTCCGCGACTCGAGCCTGCGGTAAAATTAACGTTTGGCAGCACCCCAACTAAGTCTTGTAAGTGTCGAGCTTGGCGGTCAACGATTAAGGCTTCAGACAACACAAAGTTGCTGCCCGGTAAATCAGACAAATCTCGCGACGAGAGACTCGTTGTGACCTCAATGCGTTCAATACTCGCCTCTATTTGAGCATCGCCGTTGTTTGCGTTCGAAGTTTGTGCAAAAGCACTGGCACTGCTAACTAACAGGGCACTGTGTATCGCTAAGTATAAACATGTGTGTTTCATATGGGATCTCTTCTTTATGAAAAGATCCGGCATTACGGCAGGTATTAGGTGATATGTGTCAACCATTCCTACGCCGGTACTAACCGGATCAGGTAAATAAGGGTTTTCAAATGAATCTCAGCAACGGTTAAGTTGCACCCCTTGGTAACTTGTGAAGACTGATGCTTCTTCAACGAGCGCTATGGTAACAGCGCAAGCGTCTTTGTCAATTAAGATAATCCTTTGTTTTGCATTTAATTTTTAAAGATTAAGTTGACGAATTTCCTCTTCAGTTTGTTTTTCTAGTGCGTCTGCGGTTTTACCATGGGGCATAGGTTGACGTGTGTCTGCATTCACTGCAACAAACACAATATCGTCAGCAAAACAGATGGTTTTTTTAGTGGCTTTGTTTCGTACTAAACAACTGACCGTAATCGAGGTTCGCCCTACCGCTTTGGTCTCTAAGCCAAATTCGACAATATCGCCTTTGGCTGCGGGTGACTCAAAACTAATTTCGCCGATATGTTTAGTCACTAAACAGTTAGTTTCAAGCTGACACGTTGCGTATATCGCAGATTCCTCATCAATCCACTCCAGCGCCCGGCCGCCGAATAATGAATTGGCATAGTTTAAGTCTTGTGGCATTACTAAACGCCTCGATAAAAATCGCATATTTGTTCTCCTAAATGAGGCCTAACATAGTAAGATAGCGCCACGAATTGAATTGATCATACCGTATATCTAATATGAAAAAAGGCTTATGTGTAAATGACCTTGACCAATGGTTGAAGCGCCGCAAGCAGGTGTCTGATTTTCGTCAGATATTGATACTTGAAGGTGTAGCAGCAAAGCCTCAAAACACGCCAAACAAAGAGCGGACTAAGCCCCTTAGTTCTGAGCCTAGCAAACAAGTCAGTATTGTTGAGCGTTCGGCGCTTTATAACGCATTACAAAGCATCGATGAACACTACCAAGACTGTTTATTAGTCACTCGCTTTTTAGATGATATCGAAACGCCATTCACACATTGCATCGCTGCGCGCAGTTTAGGACACCAACAGGGTTTTGAGTATGACGCTTTAGTGCTTGATTGTATGGCAGGTTTGCATCCGAATCAGTTATATAACGCTGCTGGTCTGGTAAAAAAATCAGGATTGTTAGTTCTGTTAGCGCCCTCGCCGTCCAAGTGGCCTAAGTATTTTGCAAGTCATACGCAAATCAAGTTTAGTCAGGGTGATAGTCACGAGCTAAGTTATTTCGCGCAGCTATTGTTGGCTTATTTTTCAGACAAATATGATATTGCTTGGTGGACTGAAGAGAAAAAGCACTTGAGCCTATGTGATCATGTGGTTTCAGCCCCTCTCATGCAAAACTCAAGCTCTCATTATAGTGAATCATTCACCTTAAGCTCAGCTCAACAAGCTATTCTCGACAAAGTTGAAGCGTCTTGGTCTTTATCTGAGCATCAGCAAGTGCAAAGCAGTTGCCATCTTATTACGGGTGCTAGAGGAAGAGGAAAAACAAGCCTATTAGCTAGAATTGCTGAACAAGGTATTGAAAGCCATGCTAAGCGGCGTTTTAGTGAGGTGATTCTATGCACCCCTAGTCCGCTTCAAAATGAACTAATACAGCATTACATGGACGAGTCTTACTCATCATCGAGTCAGCTTGTATCGATTGCACCAGACCAAGTTGAGAGAGTTACTCAAAACTCCTTATTACTTATCGATGAAGCCGCATCAATCGCACCTTGGTTACTCACCACATTATGTAATAAAGCGGCACACAGTATTCTATGTAGCACAACACAAGGCTATGAGGGCAGCGGTAAAGGCCTGTTGTATCGTTGGTTCCCAAATTTTCAGGGAAACATTGTTCATCATCAACTAATGCAGTCGTTTCGATGGCTTGAGCATGATCCAATTGAACGTTTATTTACGGCTATTTTTGAGCCTGAATCCACTTTTTCTCCGGTCGCTCTTACTGATACAAACAATTTTCAACTATACAAAGTCGGCAAACAAGACTTTATTGATGATCCAGAATTATATGCTAGCTGTTTTGCGCTTTTACAAACGGCGCACTACCAATCCACTCCAATTGATCATATGCGCATGTTAGATGCTAACGACCATCAGATATGGTTATACGCAAGCGGCAATGAAAAGCCACATGCAAATAGTATTGTTGGTGTTATTTGCACTATTGAAGAAGGCGGTGAGTTAATATTTGATGATGTTAAGTTACGACAGGATGTAGCAAGTGGCCGAAGACGTTTGCAAGGGCATATGACATCTCAGGCCTTAGCCTTGCATTTAGCGTCAGAACAAGTATTAACACATCCTGTTTGCCGGGTACATCGTATTGCGGTACAACCAAGCTTGCATCGACAAGGTTTTGCCTCAGCTATGCTCAAGGCTTTAAGAGCCCAATTAAACAGTGAGTCAGGCCCTAGAGAGGTAAGCCTAAGTTCGGCCTTTGGGATCACTGATGCCTTATACGATTTTTGGGCGAGTAATGGCTTTAGCTTAGTCAAAATTGGGCAACGTAAAGATAGCAGTAGCGGTACATTAACTGGTTACTTGGTTGATACAAATTCGCCTTTATATACTAGTAACAAAGTCCTTTTTAAAGACTGTGTATATCTAGACCTTGCTTACTTACACACGTACCAAAATGCACTGCATGATCTATTACCGCCCTCAATTATTAGTCTTGAGCATAAACTGAGTACAAGCCCCGCGCTTAACAATTTTATATTAAGCAAGCTGCATTCATTTATGACAGATGAGCTTTCTTACACAATGCTAAAATCTGTGCTACACCATCTGTCAACAAGCCAAACTCTGCATCCGGTTATATCCAATACCGAAGGGCAACTTGAAATTACGACTGCGCTTCAAGCATTGCATACTAAACATTTATCAAAGTCAGAAAAGTTAGAATATGTTTCTAAACTAAAAAACGCAATTATGCTTGTGTAGACGTGGCTTGATGTAAACGAGTGTTTAAGCGCTAAGTGCAAAGTTAAAGTTATAGTTAAAGTTTATAAATAAGGTACCAAAAAATAAAAAACCCGCTATAGAGCGGGTCTTTCAACATAAGCATCGATATTATAAACGAATGCCTCTATTCTTAGCTTTTTCTTGAATATAAGGTATCCAAGCAGTTGCATTTCTGCGCATTGAAGGGTCTTTCTGTGCCATCTCCGCATGCTCGTAAGCTTTACGGAAATTTCCAGCATAGAAATTTGCTTCCATTAGTGAGAAATGTACTTTAGCCACTTCGTCGATGTTACCCGCCAGAGCGGCATTAAGCGCCGAAATCGCCCCTTTATAATCCTCTGCAGTCAACAATAAAGCGCCTTGCTTGCGGAAATATTCAGGGTCATTACTCATTTGCCCAGCTTGTGCATAAAACTTAGCAGCACTCTTATGTTCTCTCGCTTGATGTAGCGTATTAGCGAGGTTTGCAATCGAGTTTGCATCGTCTTCAATCTCTCCAGCTTTCATATATTTCTCATGAAGCTGTGCAGATTTATACGGAATATCGTTTGACGCATACAACTGAACGAGTGCTTTATACTCAGATTTTTTACTTAAAAAACCTTGTTTATAAGCAAGCGCAAAGGTAGATAGTGCCTTCTCGTAATTCTCAACTAACATGTAAAAGAATCCGAGTTGAGTCCACCAGTTCTTTTCCTCTGGAAACAGCTCAACTAATGTTTCAACCGTTTCAACTGCTGCTGGGTAATTTTTTGTTTCGTGAAACGCATTTACCTTTAACGCATAAGGGTTTTTGTCTGGCTCGTCAGCTAAAGCGATCGCTTTATCTGCAGCGACAACCACTTTATCGAACTCTTTAAGCTCAGTATAACCTTTCGCAATTTTAGTGTAGGTCGAAGCATCTTCTTTACAAGTAAACGCCATCCACTTGTTGTACCACTGCACTGCGTTGCCATACTTTTCTTCTTGGAGTGATAAGTCACCGTTTAAGCGCATCAAATCTGCTTGGTCTCTGTCGTTCAGAACTTCGCGATTTGCTGCCCTTTCTAGGAGAACTAAAGACTCTGCCGCATTATCTCCGTCCATTGATACCAAGATTTGCCCAAGAAAGCGCTCTACAGAGGCTTTATCAAACTCTTCTTTTGGCTCGATGTCACGCAGCAATACAACTGCATCATTCAAACGTTCTTCGTTGTACGCCTCAAAAGCGGTTTGTAACTTTTTACCCGTACGTTCACCTAGCAACTGAGTCTTCGGTTGTGAATAGCCAGGGCATACAATAGGCGCTTCTTGCTGTGCCATAACAACAGAAGACGCGCTACCCATAACTAAAAGTGAACATAAGGCGACAGATTTTTTAAATTGATTATTTAATGCTTTCATAATTAATTTCCTGCCAAAGTGAAGTCTAACCTAACTTGCAAGCCAGGTTGCATTTGAGCAACGCCATCAACTACTTTAGGGCGATATTTCCACTTACGTAGTGCTCTTTTTGCTTCACGGTCAAAGACACGCTTTGGATCAGCATCAAGTACCTCTACGTCAGTTACTCCGCCTAAGGTGTCAATGGTGAAAGACAATAATACCCATCCTTCTTTACCATCTCGGGCTGCATCAGGCGGATACTTAGGGTCAATTCGAACGATAGGTGTAGCATCACCGTCTCGCATCATATCACCAATACCACCTATGCTAACGCCAACACCGCCGGTATCCACACTAGGGATACTCAAACTAAACCCATCGGTGTTTGCTTCCGCAGCGTCTGGCTCAACCATTTCAACCTTAGGGGGTTCCTGAGGCGGAGGTGGTGGAGGTGGCGGCGTACGAACTCGCGTATTAGCCTCGTCATCAGGTTCGTTCATCACGATATCGATGACAGGAGGGGGTGGCGGCTTCTCGCCTGGCTCACCGGTATTTTCAACGAGCTTCGCCATTATTACAAACAAGGTAAAGGCTACGCCCGCTCCCAATAATATTGATAAAACAAATCTAACCATATTATTCGCCTCTCACTGCTACAGCAACACGTTCTATTCCGGCAGCCTTCACTTGGTCCATTACATCAATTACGATGCCATGTTTAGACTTTGAATCTGCTTGAATAAATACTACGTCAGTCGGTTGTTCTAGCAATAGTTTCTCAAGGTTAGCACGTACAGCGTCAGCAGAAATTTCTCTGCGGTCAATCCATACATCACCGTCTTCAGTTATCGCAATAAAAATGTTGGCATTTTTATATTGAACTGCTGTTTCACCGTCTGGCTTGTTTACTTCTATACCAGCTTGTTTAACAAACACGGTTGTTACGATAAAAAATATCAGCATGATAAACACGATATCGAGCATCGGTGTCATATCAATCTGTGCATCTTCATCCGGCTCTCTTACTTTACGTCCCATAACAACCTCGTATTAATGATGTGGCAAGCTATCTATCAGCTTTTCTTTCAGCATTTTCGCTTTCGCTTCAATACGTGAACTAAAGAATAAGCCTGATAATGCAGCGACCATTCCAGCCATAGTTGGAATCGTTGCCATTGAGATGCCCGCAGCCATCACGCGTGGGTTACCTGTACCTTGTGTTTGCATTGTTTCAAACACTCCGATCATGCCGGTAACCGTTCCTAGTAATCCAATTAGAGGACACATTGCCACTAAAGTTCGAATAATTAACAAGCGAGCCTGTAAACCATCCGATGCTTGAGAAATCCATGCGTCACGAATTCGATGCGCATACCAAGAGGTAGTATCTTCTCGTGCTTCCCAATCAGAAATGATTTTATTTCTGATTCCAGGAAACACGGAAGTTAAGTACCAATAACGCTCAATCATTAGAGTCCACATTAGAAAGAGCGCAGCGGCAACAAAATACAACACGTTACCGCCAGTTGCGATGAATTCCCTGACAGATTCCCATAATCCAATCAGGAATAACATATTACGCTTTCTCCGATTCTGCGTGCTGGGCAATGATACCGGCTGTTTGCTCGTCAAGAATGTGAACGATTGACTTCGCGCGGCCTGCTACAACGCTGTGCATTAAGATAAGTGGTAATGCTGCAATAATACCTTGAGCAGTAGTTACCAATGCCATTGAGATTGAACCCGCCATAATACGTGGGTCACCTGTACCGAACAAAGTGATTTGTTGGAAGGTTGCAATCATACCAAGAACGGTACCAAGTAGACCTAATAGAGGTGCAATGGCAGCGAATATTTTGATGATGTTAATTCCAGCTTCTACACGTGGTAGCTCTTTTAGGATAGCTTCATCAAGTTTTAATTCTAGGCTCTCAGAATCAACAGATTTATTTGCTTGATACACCGTAAGAATACGACCTAATGGGTTTTTGTTTGAAGGATTGTCGATGTTGTTCAACTGTGACTTCATTTTGCCTGCAACCGCAGTCAACGACACAATTTTATACAAACCAATTAGCAAGCCAATCGCAAGCATAAAGGTAATGATATAACCAACAATACCACCTGCGTGATAACGCTCCATCATGGTTGCTTTTTGCTTGAACAATTCAAGGATTGCGCCACGTGAAGGGTCAACAAAAGTTGCTGTAAAGCCGCTTGTTGCACCTAACAAATCTTGTGCAGTAGCAACTTGGAAACCTTCTGGCTGACGACCTAAAGGCTGAACTTTGCCATCTTCGTCGTTAAACGTAAGGTAACCAGCATCGCCTACAAGGTTAAAAGTACCAATACGTACTACTTCTTGTGTGCTTGAACCGCCGTCTAGGTCAACAACTTCAGTGCTGAAGCGAGATACTTTACCCGACTCAGTCATTTCAGTTTGTAGTGCTAACCATAACTCTTCTAACTCAGTAATGTTCGGAAGGCCTTTAGAGTCTTGCGCCATTTCAGCTAGGAAAGTATCACGGCCTGGGAACTCGGCACTTACGATTGATGTTGAAATTACACCGTATGCATCAGCAGAAGCTTGACGAACAACACCAAACATCTCACCTAAGGTACCTGATGCTTGTTCTAATTCGATGTCTTTGTCGACAATCGTTTGCTCATTTGTTGCAAACTGCGCCGTTAAACGATCACCGCGGTCTTCTTCAGCTTTTAAGTTAGCTTGTGCTTTACGCAACAATGCTTGTTTGTCAGCACGCTCGTCTAAAAACTCGCGTTCACGCGCTTCGTTTAAACGTTTTTCAGAAACGCGATCGTTTTTAACTTGATTTAAAAGGTCGTCAAGCGTTGTTGGCGCTTGCGCATTTGCAAAACCTGCTACCAAAGCAATGGAAGCGGTTGCGACAAGTGTCTTTATTGTTGTTTTCATTAACCCTTACTCCGCTGCTTTGATTGGTAATTTGATAAGATCATCTGGTACTAAGCCTTGTGCCATGCGCACAGCAGTAATAACCGAATCTAAATACTCACCACCTAGTGGCTGCCACGTGCGTGCATCGTTATCCCATGCATATGCAGCAGACTGATCCAAGGTCAACGCCATTAACGCGGTACGGCCAAGGTTAAAGAAATCTACAGCAACCTCTTGTCCACCTACACTGATAGTACCGTCGTAAGACTGAATAGTACGACCGTATTGGTTCTCAATAGAATAAGCGTCTAGTACTAAGCGGAATTGCTCAGACACGGTTACATCAGAACGCGTCATTAGTGTGCGTAGTCTGTCAACACGAGCCATACGCTCGTCTAGGTTGATTGGTACGTCAAGTTGGATGAACTGCTCTAGGCTGTCGATCATTTTATACATCAACGGTACGATTTTTTGTTTCGTGTCTTCGATAGAGTCGATTTGACGCTGTAATGAGTCAATTGCACGCTGCTGATCAGCTACAAGACCGGCAAGATAATCGTTATAAATCTTCAAGTTTTCAGTCTGGTCTACAACGCCGCGATACTCTACGAGCAACTCCTGAGACTGTTCAAATAAACCGTTAATTTTTTCTTGTGACTTTGCAGCAGCAACTTGGATTTTACGTTCTTCATTCTGTAAATCTTCAAGGGGGCCTGCGAATGCAATGCTGCTTGCTGACAACGCTAACGCGCCGACGACACAAGAAGCAATTTGAGTTCTCTTGCTCATTTTGGACATATTCCCAACCGTTTTTTAGTCTATTAAAATGCTATTAATGACATTTTGTCATTACACTTATTGTTGTTCAAAGTTTTACCGCCGGGCGCGTATAGGCGCATACGGGGTAATACACAAATAGTCACAGGATGTAACAGAAATGTCAAGAAATGAGAGTTGAAGCGATGGAAAAACTTGGATATTAAGCCTTATTTAAGTAATTCTTGTCGACATCACTGCGAACAATATCGCATGCTACAGATAAACGTAGGTCTTTTTTACTAAAGGGCACCGTGCCATGCCATAACATTGACGGAAAAAGAACCAATTTACCAACTTCTGGCTTAATTGCGCGTAGCGGTTTTAGATTCAAACCTTCGTGCGCTAAGTTCGGCACTCCGACTTGAAAGTACCCTTCGTCGTTATCGTCTTTTATATCTGGCAAAACAATGTACAAGGCCGAACTTAACCAACCCATAGGATGAATATGATAGTTGTGATATCCGTTTTGACGAAGCGCAACTGACCAAGAGCCACTAAATTCAGCAATTCCGTCATCCCAAAAGCCCGGATAAAGTTCAGGCAAATGCCCAAGCTTTGTTCGATATTCTGCTACTGCCTTTAGATACTCGCTTTGTACGTGGTCTAACAAAGGATGAGATAAGTCAAACAAGTTGCCACGTGTTTGAGTGCCCTCATGTAAGGTTTGCTCTAAAGGTTGTTCCTGAGAGCTATGCAGACTTAAAAGATATTCGCTTAACTGCACAATAAAGCGCTCATGCGATAAACCTAAGGGTGGCGTAATGCTAAATTCAAAAACGTAATCTTCAATTTTTGGGAAAATATGCGCATAATTTGGCAATAAACGAGAACATGTATGCAGCAAAGATAGAAGCCATTGGTCATCAGGATACGTTGCCTGCAAATGTTTCAACAGTGTTAACGACAACTCATATTCGCCACGTTCTAACTTGTACTCAAGTGCTTCTAATTTATCTTCCAAAGCAATACTGGGGTCTCTAACAATGATATTTAAGTCATCGTATTGCGAAGAAAAATCCTTTTTTGTCCTAAGCAGGGCAATTTTGCGTAATTGTGTCAGTGCATGCTCAGGAAATTGACGCTGCATTTGTGCCATCACCTCTTCAGCAATGTCGAGCGTATCGGTTCGTAATAGTTTTTTAAGATAATCAGAGTAAATGATAACAGGCGCGTTTTTATCTTTTATAGCCTGACCATAAGCGATGAACATATTCGCGCCTTGACCAGATTCCCACATTAAATCACACCAATTTAGCAAAGTGTCTCTAGCAATAGGATTTATATTTAATGCTTTGGAGTAATATTCCAAGGCCTTATCGTGATCGCCGACATCACTCAGTGCATTTCCATAGTTGTGAAAAAACACCTCAGATACGTAAGCCGTAGCGTCTAATTGAGCATAAAGTTCAACGGCTTTAGTCGCCTGCCCTGTAAGTCGATAACTTAATGCTAAATCGTGAATAATAGTTAACTGGTTAGGCAACAAGCAATTTGCCTTAAATAAACACGCCACACTTTCATTAAAATGACCTTGCTCTCGATACACCAAAGCTTTTAATCTAAACCATTGCCAATGATTTGGTATTTGCCTTTCACCAGCCTTTAAATAGCGAGTGCAGGCTTCCCAGTTGCCAAGAGAAACGTATAGCTGCACAAGGTTAATGTATGGGTCAATATAATCGGGTTTCAATGCTATTGCATTTTGGTACTGAGTGACTGCGTCATCGACATCATTTTGCGACTTATACACGTTACCTAAGGTATTAAGCACATGCGCTTGTTGCGGATTAATCATCAAAGAACTATGCAGACACTTTAAGGCCTTAGGTGTATCACCCAATTTATGCAGTAACGCCCCAAACAACTGCAGAGTTTCATAGTTGTCTTGCTGACACAATAAGCTTTGCTCATAGCACTTCTGTGCCTCTTGCCATTGTCCACTTTGGTGATAATGCAATCCTTGTTGCATCCATCGCATGCTATCTTTGTTTAACACCAACTATTTCCCAAGCTACCGGAGCATCTTCTTTTCGTAATTTAAAAGGACGCATTTGCGTTATTTCAAGCTGATGCTCTAAAAGCTGCTCTGTTAGCTCATCAAGTTGCTGTTGTGAAAGTGCAGCATTGTGCATTGACTCTAAGCGTTCAATGTTTTCCATGGCCTGCGTATTTGCCTGCTCAATCCAAGCAACAACGGTCTTATGCTCATATTGATTATAATTAGATAGTAACTGCCTTATTCCCTCATACAAATGGACATGATGGCCATCAGGAACATTTTTGCAGTATTCGGCTATGCTTGGCTCTACCTTCATAAACGCATTAACACATCGCTCAACAAGCGTCTTTTCGTCCTTATTGAAAGCATCTGCAACGGATTTTGCTAATGCTAAAAACGCGTTGTCTCTAATGAGTAAGAGTCCATTTAAACTGCGTTGCGTTACATTATCAATTGCGCCATCTTTAATATGCGACAAAAATACACAGCGTCCACCGGGTTTTAGTAAACGAGCAGCCTGTTTAAATCCATCAAAGCCTAAGTATTCGATACCAAACTGACTAACCACTGCATCAAAACCGGTATTTGACAAGGTATTAGCGTCTAGCATACACGGATGAATCTTTACCGAAGGTAAATCCGTCTTCAAAATTGCCAAGGCCTCATTTGAAATATCTAAAGCGTGAGCATCAAAGCGCTGAATATGTTCAATACAGCGGTAGACGGCTCCCGCTCCACTGGCGATGTCAATCACTCGGCTCCCCTCTGTAAAGGAAGCAAAATGCTTGTGCCAAAACTCCTCTAAGCCATGATGCTTGTTACCGTGTTTATCGGTGAATACGTCTGGCATCAGTTCATCTTGCTGCCAATATTCAAGCCACTTATCCATTTATCTTTAATACCTTTTTTTATGCATATCATACGTACATTTAAACGCTTTTTATAGCGCAAAAAAAAAGAGAGCCTAAGCTCTCTTTTTAATACTTAAAGTGTTACTTAGAAAGTAGCTCTTAAGCTTACAAAGTAAGTACGACCGAATACATCGTATGTTGCTGGGTAAGTATTTGATTGCTCATCGTTATCACCAATTACTGGTGGTTTTTCGTCAAGCAAGTTATCGATACCCGCAGTTACGCGATAGTTATCAGTGATGTAGTAAGTACCCGATAAGTCGAAGTAGCTAGTACCGTCGATTTTATCTACTGTGTAAACAGTACCTTCATCATCATCATCAACTTCGCCAATGTAACGCCATAATAGTTGCGCTTGGAAGTCGTCTGTACCGTAGCTGAAGGTCATTCTGTGCTTATACTCTGGCGTAGGTTCACCACAGTTAACACCGAAGTTACCCGCACATTCGATAAGGTCCGGAGAACCATCAAACGGTAAGAAGTCGCTTTCAGTTGTGTAAGTACCGATATAATCAACACCGATATCGCCACCGAACATGTCAACATCATAACCAGCAATCAAATCGAAGCCTTTAAGCGTGATTGATGCAACGTTTTGTGAAGAGCTTTCTACGAAATCGATAGTACCGTCACTACGACGATTAACCGCATTACAGAAGTCACCGCCAACACCAGAACCAGCTTTAGATGAATCGTAACAAGTATCTAGGATATTGTTAGTACCACCACCAAAGGCTGCAACTGCGTCATCAATTTCGATGTCGAAGTAATCAAGTGAGAACGTGAAGTCTTCAGTTACGTCAACTACCACACCTACTGTTAAGGTTTCAGCTTCTTCTTGTACTAAGTTCGGGTTACCACCAGAAATAGTACGAACCTGACCAGATGCTGGGTTAATTGCGTTAGAGAATACTACGTTTGCAGGTACGCCTGTTTGTTGACAAAGCTGACGTAACGCATCAGTTTGTGGCTGGTTACCATTACCGGCACATGGATCAGACGCACCTGGGAAACCTTCACCACGTGGCGAGAACAATTCACCGATGTTTGGCGCACGTACCGCAGTGTTGAAACCAGCACGGAAACGGAAGTTTTCAAACGGTGCGTAGATACCAGCAATCTTATATGAGTCAACTGAACCAGCTGTTGAATAATCTTCTGAACGATATGCTAGGTCTAACTCTAGTAACTCAGCGAATTCAACACCACGTAAAATAGGTAGCTTCATTTCGATTGAGTAACCAGATACTGTGAATCCACCTTCTAGAGCTGGCGCACCGTTAAATCCAGCGATAGTACCAGCCGCTAAATCTTGTGAAGGTAAGAACTCAAAGTTTTCTTGTCTGTGCTCGTAAGCGACACCAACAGCGATTGGACCACCAGGAAGTTCGAAGTAATCTGAAGAGTCACCACCAATTGATGCACCAAAGATTTTTTGTTCAAACAACGCAGTTGAAGCTACAGCAGTCTTCAAGAAGTCAGCAGCGCCTTGTGAGATGTTTCCTGCACCAAAGATATTCATTGGTACACAACCGCTAGTTGAACCATTTGCTGAAGGATCAGCACATGACGGGTTGCCATCAGCGTCTAGGATAACTTGACCAGCATCGTCTGTTGCCAACAATAAAGCTTGGTCGAAACGACTACGGTTTACGTTACCAAGTTGAGCAGTTGCATTGTTAACCTTACCTGTTTGATAGTAAGCATCATAGAACCAAGGTGAATCACCGATGTCGCCACGAATACCAACTTGGAACTGGAATGAGGTAAATGCATCTTCAGAACGACGAGGACCCACTTCTTCTAAACGACGACGTAGTAATGCACTACCTTCATCATCAATGCCGTCGCCATCTGTATCTACGCCGGTACCAATTGCATCAGAAATGATTTGCTGAGCTTCTGGTGTGATGAACGGGTTACCGTCCAAAGTAAACGCAGAAGTTTGGAAGATAGGTGTAGGTGCAAGCTGTGAAGGTACACGACTATCTGTAAACATTGCACGACCGTATAATTCTGAGTTTTCAGAAATTTCATACGAACCTAAAGCAGTTGCCTGGTGACGCTCTTGAGGTAACTGAATGTAGTTTACTGGTGCGTAGTTATAAAAGTCGTTAGTTTGACCACCGGTAACGAATGGACGAACGTTGCCGCCTTGGTCAAAAATAATACCGCCTGAATCTGGAGAGTACGAGTTGAACCCGCCGTTGAAGATAGCAGTATCTGGAACACCAGAAGAACCACCTGGCTCTAGGCCGCCATTACCATCGTCAAACAATGCTGTTTGTGCGAAGTCACGATCGCCTTGGAAAAGGTCAGAACGGTCAGTATATGACATGTTAAATACAACGTTACCTTTACCGTCAGCGAAGTTTCCACCAACAGTGAAGTCTACGTTGAATATTTCAGCGTCGCCTTCTTCAGTAATTTCGTAACCAGTCGCTACTTCAACACCTTCAAAGTCATCTTTAAGGATGAAGTTAACAACACCAGCTACCGCGTCAGAACCATATACCGCTGATGCACCCCCAGTTAATACTTCAACGCTTTTAATTAGAGCAGTTGGGATTGAGTTAATATCAACCGCACCGCCTGCTGTAGTAGGTACAGCGCGAGTACCGTTAACAAGTACGAGTGTTCTGTTAGTACCGAGACCACGTAAGTCTACAGTTGCAGTACCGTTACCTGGGTTGTTAGACGTTCTGTCTAGACCAGGAACAACCTGCGGTAATGTGTTTAGAAGAGATTCGGTGTTAACGGTTGCGGTCAATTCGAACTGCTCTTGACCAACAACAGCAATTGGAGCCGCTGAAGCAAACTCAGCTTGGCGTAAACGTGAACCCGTTACCTGAATTTTTTCAACTGCTTCTTCAGCGCCGGCGTCTTGAGCCATTGCAGAACCAGTGAAACCTATTGTAGATGCAGCGCCAAAGGCGCAAGCAATCTTAACTGCTTTCGCTATTTTATTGTTTGTAAACATTCATGTCTCCCTAGACATTATTATTTTTATCAATTATTTCTTGATTTTTTTATCATGGGCTTTTGCCCAATACCCTTACTATATACGGATTTGCAAGTATCGGTCAATATACTAAATACACTAAACACCGTGTTTTTTAAGCCATGTATGTTTGTAAAGAATAAAAAGTTATACAAAATGCTATTTTGCCGATAGTACTAGAAGAACTTAATTTTAGAGCTATGTGAAGGAAATATAACGTGAAATTAGACGACGACATTCATAATTATTATGAACACCTGATGTTGGAGAAGCTTGATTCGATGGGCTTAAATAAAACTAAAAGTGAAGATTATTTAGCCGATTTATCTTGTTTGATTCTTAATCAATTGCCCACACGCTACATTCGTCACGAAGTAGACATGGCATTTTACTTACCTATTTCAGAGCGACAACAGATGGAAATGAACGTTGTTAGAGCAATCGCATCGGCAACAGAGTATTTAGATGCTCACCCTAAACAAAAAGAGTGATGTAACAACAGGGAATATGCCTAAATCAACTTCCCAAAAAAAAGCGCTCAAATAGTTGAGCGCTTTTTAGTTTTTAGCATGGTGTCTGCTAATTCAAATACTAATTAGCTTAGAATCTGAAAGTAGCAGAGCCTACTACGCGACGACCAAGCAAGTCATACAAAGGATTAAAGCTATATCCTGGAGTCACTTTGTTGGTGATGTTACGCATACCGACACGAAGTTCTAACCACTCGTCATACATATAAGTAGCAGATAAATCATGAGTCCAAATTGAACCTACGAAAGCAGGTGAAGTATCTTCTGGGCTACCGCCACCTGGAGATACGTCAAACAATGCAGAACGGTCGATGAAACGACTAGTGTAGTTAAACGACCAATCGTCTAAACGATAATCAACACTGGTGCGGAATTGCAGTTCTGGATCGCCAACCTCACCTTCTTCTACGTTAATTTCGTCAGGTCTTTCTTGGAACTCAAATACGTTAAGTTCAAGTAACTTGTTACCCGCGATGTTGAAACGTAATTCACCCGGTAAATCAAATGCTGACAAATCTGTGTTATATAAGATTTGTGCTTCGATACCACGAGTGGTGATTGCTGACGCATTGATGTAACCAGAACGAACTAAGTCAACGTCTAGCGTAGTTGGGTCACGGTCGATTGACGCACAGAAGTTAGCATCTGGACCACCAGTTGCATCTACACAGTTATCAAGGATATCTTGAGCACCTAGGAAGTTAATCGCGTTAGTGATTTCGATATCGTATAAATCAACAGTGATTGAGAAGTTCTCGATATAAGACGGCGTATATACCACACCAATTGTCTTAGATTCTGAATCTTCTGGTAGCAAATCTGGATTACCACCTGAAATCAACTGAATTGATACGTTATCGTTAGCTTGGAAACCTGGTGGAATACCTAAAGCCGCACAGTTAGCAGGACGATCTGGATCATCATTGATGTTGTCAGCGTCACATGGGTCATTGATGTTAGCAAAACCTGGAGACTGCGGAGAGAATGCTTCTACAATGTTTGGTGCACGAACAGACTCACCAAAGGTACCACGGATTGAAAGGTCTTCAATAGGTGCCCACATTACGCCCACTTGCCATGCTTCTGTAGAACCTGCATGTGAGTAATCAGCGCTACGGAATGCACCGTCTACCGTTAGCTCTTCTGCTAAGAACACACCTTTAAGGATAGGTAGGTTAATCTCAACGAAGTATTCTTCTGCATCAAACTCTCCGTATTCGTCTGGCGTTGCTGCATTTGTGAAGAAGCCCGCTTTAGTAAATTCATCAGTAATTGTTTCTGATGTTTCTTTACGATACTCAGCACCTAATGCAATACCAATTGGACCACCTGGTAGTTCAAAGAATTCACCACTGTCGAAAGTTAAACTCACACCAGCAACTTCCTGAGTCACGATATCTTCACGTCTTACGTCACCTGAAACAAAATCAACTGCTTCAGCAGATGCTTGACCAAACCCGAAAGGATTAAACGGCGCACAGCTTCCGCCATTAACATCAGCTGGGTCTTGGTAATCAGGACCTTGTGCACTTGGCACTTGGCTACGACATGCCGCTTGCCCAGTTGCCGGGTCGATAACTGAATCTAATGCTGCAACAAAGTTAGTTGGAATAAGGTCGTTAAGCGTACGACGAGTGTTTGCCGTTTCACCTTTAGTGGCATATACGTCAAAGTCGAATTGAGTTTCTGAAAGCTCGAAGAAACCTTTTGCACCAGCAACGATGCGATAAAGTTTACGGTCATTCGCCGCAGAACGGTTACCGATGTCGTCAAAGAAGCGAGAAAACTGTACGTTGCCTGTTTGACCGTTATCAAATAAACGCTGACGAGTTACTGGATCTAAAAACGCGTTATCAGTTGCATTTACGCTTACATTACCGAACCGGAAAGAAGGCTGGAACTGCTGTTCAATGTCTTTATCTACATATTTGAAATCACCATAAAAACGAACATTGTCGTTAAGGTCATGTCTGAAAGTAGACGCTAAGGTAATCGTTTCTTGAGCAGGCACATAGTTTTCGTAGTTTTCTGTAAAGAATACTGTGTCATATGCTTGGTCAAAGCTACCAAATGCGAAACTGTTAGTGCCAATACGATTTACTTGGTCAATAGGTGAACCGTCGGGAGTGAAAGTAATGCGAGGACCACCGCCGAATGGGTTAAGTACACCAAAACCGTTAATCATTTCAGAGCCTACGTTTGGTACACGTAGTCTGTCTGGAATACCGTTATTTTCTGTATCTTCAGATCCGTCGTTATTGTCAGGATTTAAAATAGTACCCCAGTTATCAGCTTGTTGAAGCTGTGGGTTCATAACCTGCTTAATGCGATCGAAAGAACCAAACAAGGTTACGTTAGTTCTACCGTCGTCTGAAGTAGCACCTGTTAATAACGAGAATGAATGAGTTGAATAATCAACACTTTCTGTGTCTTGTGTACCAGATACTACAACTTCTGTGCCTTCATAATCATCTTTTAAGATAATGTTAACAACACCCGATACCGCGTCTGAACCGTAGATTGCAGATGCACCACCTGTGATAATCTCAACACGCTCAATCATTGCAGCTGGAATGGCACCAGTATCTACAGAAGCAGTACCTGGGTTACCCGCAACGTGGCGAATACCGTTAACCAATACTAGAGTACGAGAGGCACCCAAACTTCTTAAATCGAGTGAACTCAAACCTGCGTTTGCGTTGCTGTTATTGTTACCAATTAAGGTGCTACCTGCTGCGATTGCAGGTAATTCAGCAAGGATTGAGCCTAAATCAGGCGTACCAAAACGTGCGATTTCTTCGGCACTGATTGAGATAATAGGTGCTGGAGTTGATAGTTCAGTACGTTTAATACGAGAACCTGTAATTTCAATTTTCTCGACAACCTCTTCTGCCCCTGCTTCTTGCGCAGATGCCTGAAAAGAAATTGTTGATGCCAAACTCAGTGTGAGTGCAGCAGAAATACAGCAAGATAATTTTGCTTTAGTAAACATGTAATTTCCCCGTTGATATAATTTTTATTTATTGTGCGTCTGACCGCCACGCATTACTTATGTTGTAACGCTTAAAATGGATTAAATAAAATCGTCAGCCGTGACTATTAGTCTATGCGTCTTTCTCGACTTTGCACCGTTCTGTCGTTGCTCTGTGATATGACACAACCTCGATACTAACCGCATTTCAAGCAAAAATCGATGCAAAAACACAAGTAATTTGAACTTTTTGATCAATAAGCAGTCAGCGAGATTTATGATTTCGTAAATATTATGTTACGAGCTTGAGCGAAAAATAATCTGGAAAATGTTTAGGACAGAGGACTTGGGTGGCAAACCCCAGCTACACCCCGGCACATAAGTCCCTTAGTACGGCTGCTCCCTTCCGGGCCTGACCGAGTTCCTAAGCTATTATTGCGGGAGAACCAGGGTTCACCATTGAACTGTGGATTAAGCGTGAAAAAAATTACACCAAGCAAATTTAGGCAACTCACTGGCTTCTTTTCAAACGCCGTGCATTATGACGATTTCGTCTTAAGCTTGCAAGAGTAACTAAGCTAGGCTTTGAACTTTTCTTCTGCAATTTGATTTGCCACCTGCTCTGTAGGCAGATTGGTTTGCTGAGCCCGCTGCAAAATCTCGCCTACACTTTGGCTAATTTGTTCAAGTTGTGAGCGCATTGCTTGCGCGTTGCTGTTAGTGCGTTGATGATATATGTCGATAATCCCGCCAGCATTAATCACGTAATCAGGCACATATACAATGTCTCTGGCAAGTAATTGTGCCCCCATTTGTGGGGTAGCAAGCTGATTATTTGCCGCACCCGCAATAATTTTGGCCTTGATTTCACCTATACTTTTCACGTTTATGGCCCCGCCCATTGCACAAGGTGCAAATACATCAGCTTGCACAGCATGTATTTCTTGTGGGTCTACTACTTGCGCGCCTAGTTCATTTTTAGCGATTTCAATTCCTTCATTGAATATATCAGCCACAATCAAATTCGCACCGGCATTTTTTAGGTGGCGAGCCAAACGCAGCCCCACATGCCCTACTCCTTGTATTGCAACTGTTTTACCGCGTAAATCTTCACCGGTTGCAAATTTAACCGCCGCCTTTAGCCCCATAAAAACACCATAAGCAGTTGAAGGAGCGGGGTTACCGTCTGCGGGCGTGCCGTCGTATGCAAACATCGCCGACGTACCTGCAACATGGTGACTTTGTGTCGACATAAACTGTAAGTCTTGCACCGATATACCAGAATCTTCGGCAATGACGTATTGCCCTTTAAAAGTATCGACACTGCGGCCCATGGCATACATCAATTCGGGGGTTTTATCAGTGCGCGGATTACCAATAATAACAGCCTTTCCACCACCTTGAGGTAAGCCCGCCATTGCAGCTTTGTAGGTCATGCCCTTGGCTAAACGCAGCACATCTGTAAGTGCTTCTTCTGAATTTGCATAAGGCCACATTCGACAACCACCTAAGCTTGGACCTAACTGCGTATTGTGAACCGCAATAATCGCCTTTAGTCCGGTTTTAGGGTCATGACAAAATGAAACTTGTTCATGTTGATCAAAATCAGGGTGTTCAAACAATGACATATAAAACCTTCTTTGTAGCGATGTGCAATATTTATAGTTATATACGTATGGTATCTGACATAAGTGAGGACAAGTATTGCGATAATGACGAAAGACTTAAATTAAATGTTAAAAAACTGTTTTTATTGTTTCGCCTTTTTAGGATAAGCATCCTATAATACGTCATAATTTAAAAAGTCGACTGCTCTTGATACCTAATTTTGGCCAGACAAATCCTGACTATTATAGGGAATAAATTGAGTTGCTATGTTCAGGCAAAATAAAACAATATGAAACTAGACAAATTTGATCGCGAAATTTTGCGGGTAATGCAAAAGGATGCAACGGTATCCATGGCCGAACTATCTCAGTATGTAGGCTTATCGCACACACCATGTTGGCGGCGCGTAAAGCGCATGGAGGCAGACGGCATTATTCGCCAAAAGGTGACTTTACTTGATGCTAAAAAGCTTAATTTAGGCGTGTCAGTATTTATATATGTAACGTTGAAAAACCATGACGGCAACTCCCTCACAAAGTTTGAGAGCGCCGTGCAAGATATTGAAGAAATTATCGAATGTCACACCACCAGCGGCGACAAAGACTACTTGCTTAAAGTCATTGTAAAGAGCATTGAAGAGTATGAGCTACTACTCAAAACGAAACTCACCAGTTTGCCATTGGTCGATCATTTAAGTTCGACCTTCGCTCTCAAGCAAGTCAAAATAACAACAGAACTACCTATTTAAACGTTGGCATCAACTTGTTTTTCAGGTGCTGCGAGAGCAAACGCCTCCAGCGCCATACAATTGTTGTAAACCTTTTCAATAAGCGGAAATGCCGAAATATCAACGCCAAACCGCAGCGCATTGTACACCTGCGGCACTAAACATAAATCTGCAAGCGTAACCTGGTAGCCATAAGCAAATTTACCTGCGCGTGTTTCAATCTTTTTGCTCAGCGCGGTAAAGCCTTCGTTTACCCAATGCTGCACCCAAGTTTTCACTTGCTCATCGTTTGCGTTGTATTGCTCTTTGAGCAAATTCAACACTCGTAAATTTGCAAGTGGTTGTGTATCGCATGCCATTTCATAGGCTAACATTCTCACACGCGCTCTGTCTTGTGTATGCTTCGGAAGCAATTCACAGTGCTCAGGATATTTTTCATCAAGATATTCAATAATTGCTAACGACTGGCTCAGAGTAATGTCCGCATCCTCATCAACAAAAGTCGGCACAAGTTTACTTGGATTTAAATTCTGGTACTCCGCGCTTTTTTGCTGCCCACCGTCCTTTACCAAGTGAACCGGAATATATTCGTACTCCAATTGTTTTAGGTTTAGCGCAATCCTTGTGCGGTATGAGGCCGAAGAACGCCAATAGCCATAAAGTTTTAAACTCATAAGATATCTCTACTTCTATTAATACTTAACAGTGCTTTTATTGATTCCGTATTCACGCAGTTTATTGGCAATTGCCGTGTGGCTTAAGCCGAGCTTGCGAGCAAGTTGCCGTGTGCTTGGGAACGATGGATATAAACGCTTTAGCATATCTCGCTCAAATTTTTTCACTTCTTGCTCAAGCGTACCATCAAAATTTTCATCAATATAGGTTACCGTTGCACTGCAAGATGGCACCTGAATCGCCTCTTTCGTAATTTCGTTACCATCAGCAAGAGAGATGGCTCGATACAGGGCATTTTTTAACTGCCGAATATTGCCCGGCCATGGGTAACCTTGCAAATAATCGACACACGACTTGCTCAATTTTGGCACCTGAATACCTAGCTTTTTACTATGCTGTAGTAAAATACGATTTGCGAGTGGAACGATGTCTGCTTTTCGCTCTCTGAGTGCCGGCATGACTAAGGACAACACATTCAACCGGTAATACAAATCTTCTCTGAATGTTCCATCTTCCACACACTCTGCTAAGTCTTTACATGTTGTGCATATAATACGGCAATCTATAGATTTCACGCGACTGTCGCCAACTTGATGATAAGTTCCATATTCCAAGACACGCAGAAGTTTCGCCTGTAGTTGCGCCGACATCTCACTGACTTCATCAAACAACAAGGTGCCACCTGCCGCTTGTTCGAAAAGGCCCATTTTGCCTTCTTGCTGCTTAAATGCACCTGCGGCGTAGCCAAATAGTTCCGTCTCTGCGACATCATCGGGCAATGAGGCACAGTTAAGTGAAACAAACTCCCCCATATTGCGGCGACTATTGTCATGACAGGCCTTAGCAACTTGCTCTTTGCCCGTACCAGTTTCGCCCGTAATAAGAATATTACCGTCAAGCTCCGACATTCGTTTTGCTTCACGTATTACCTTTTTCATAGCAGTAGAATTAGCGTCAAAACCATCAAAACTGTTACTAGAGGACTGATGGAACACACTCACCTGTTGCCCTAAACGCACCTCTGACTTCAACATAACCACGGCGCCAGCAAGAATGGTACGATCTGAATCTGGCACATCCACCGGAAGTAAGTCTGCAATATAATCTTGCTCAATAAATTTTATGCGCTGTGTTTGTGCGTAAATTTCGCGGCCTTCTAACCATTTTGTAAAATTAAAACCGCTAACAACATCGTCAATATGAATATTAATAATTTCTTCGGGCGGGAGCTCCAAACCGCGAATCACGGCATCATTAAACAGGATGATTTTGCCCTGTGTATCAATTGAAAATACCGGGTCTGGAAGCGTCTGTAACATCGCTCGTAGTTGATTACGCTCGCGTTGTATGGGCATAAAGGGTGTTGTTTTTACGTCAGTTATACCCTCAACTCGGCGTAACTTCTGCATTAACACCTGAAAATCTGTAAATTCAATGGTAGGGAAATCGAGGAATATTTTCCCTAGGGCATCAATTTCAATACCACGTAAATCGATATGGTAGTCGCTCAAAATATCTAACACGTCTTGTGTAATGCCTAGTCTGTCTTCACAATTTATTTCTAAACGCATGGCTGCTTATATCCTTTATCGAACCGTAGATTTGCCGCACACCACGCTAATGGTGTACTAAATACAACAAATATCGACTTTGTAAATGAATGTTTACCTGTATGGAAATAGGTACGCAAGGAGGTAGCGCTAGATCACCAGAATGGGGCCATCTAAGGTGACAAATTTGTAATGTTTTAAAGGGGACTGCAGGTACTCAATTATACATTAAGCACCTACAGGTAAAGAGGGAGCTATTAGCTCGCTTGCTTTAATTTGGGCGGAAAGCGCGCTTCAAACAACCCAAGAGACTTGGCTTCATCAACCAATGCCATTATGTCGAGTTCTGATAATTCAAACAAACCATCGAAGCTATCGAGAATGTAGTAAACCGGCTGCATTATGTCGATGCGATATGGCGTTCGTAACACATCTAATGGCTTAAGTTTGCTGCGAATGGGTTTGTCACTTTCAAGCGCATATTTTGTCTCGCCTGGAGAAGACAGGATACCACCACCGTATATTCTTAAGCCTTGTTCAGTTTGCACCAAGCCAAACTCTACGGTAAACCAGTAGAGTCTTGCTAAAAATGCACGGTCTTCTTTACTCGCCGCTAAACCTAGCTTGCCGTATACATGAGTGAAATGGGCAAAAGCGGGGTTGGTTAATAGCGGGCAATGGCCAAAAATCTCATGAAAGATATCGGGCTCTTGTAAGTAATCGAATTCTTCTTCGCTGCGAATAAAGGTAGCCACCGGAAAGCGTTTATTCGCAAGCAGCGTAAAAAAGTCAGTAAAATTAATCAGTGCGGGAACGGCGGCAGTTTGCCAACCTGTGGTCTCCATTAGCACTTTGTCTATGTCGGGTAGCTGCGGAATACGGTCGGTTGGCATACCGAGTAGCTCTATACCGTGCATGTATTGGTCACATGCCCTTCCCTTCAGTAAGTCGATTTGACGTTCGTAAAGACGCGCCCAACGTTTGTTTTCATCGGCGTCCCATTCAATGAAACCTTTAGCATCAATCGATTTTGAAACATACTTCGTTTGCTTTGACATAACACTCTTTTGAATAAATTAAGACAGCGCAATGTTACTTAAAATGTTGTGTATTGAAGAGAGTCGAGCTTTCAATCAATCTGGTATGATCTGTTGTTTTTGTAATTTTTTTGTTACAAGGTGATTTAATGTCGTTGCTAGTACGCCGCCGTCAGTTTCGCGCAACCGCTTGTAGTTCAGCACAACAGTAGTCATTCCTACGAAGGCAGGAATCTCCTTACGCTATGGTGATTATTTAGATGAACCGTTAGGGTTGGATTTAGTTGATGTTTGGGGAGGTTCCCGCCTTCGCGGGAATGACGTTCTTTGTATTCGCTCCGGTTCTTCGTGTTCGCTCCGGTTCTTCGTATTCGCTACGCTTTTTTATTAAGAGGACAATGCTTAAGTGGTGATATCAAACGTTTCTTCTTTCACTTAGAGTCGATTTAACTCTCGATTAATTTGAAACTCTTTGCTGGTAACAAAGCTTTCAAGCTTACGCAAGCGGTTTTCACTGCGATTGAATCGTTGTTGAATGTTCACAAAGGCTTGCTTTGGCGGCATCCCAGCTTGCCAAACCTTTGCTTTGACGCATACCTTATCAGACTCACTCGTTACGTTTGTATAGCCCTTACCAGAAAACGATGAAGGCGAAGTTCCATTTGGAACATAACTATTTGAGTGGCTGCTTCCCTGCTCAGGTTTTTTATCAAGAATCAACCAAGCTGCTATATAACTAACAAAAATGAAGGGCCCGGTGGTTAACAAAAAGGCAGTAATGGTTATTATGCGAACCAACCATACTTCCACATTAAAATAGTCAGCAAGCCCCGCACATACACCCGCTATCTTGCCTTGCTTTGGGTCGCGATAAAGACTTTTTTTAGTACTCATGCGCGTTCTCTCCAGTTAGGTGATTCAGCATCAAGAATTGCTTCTAGCGTTTTTATACGCTCCGACATCTGCTCTTCTTTCGCGGCTAAGTCTTGTAAGGTGTGCACTTCGTTTTCTGTTAAACCTTGGCTGACTTGCTTTTTACTGCGGTAGTGCAGAATCAGCCAAATGGGCGCAACAATCAGCGTGAAAATGATCAGCGATGTGCCCGTCAATATAACAAACAATTCTTCCATTAGTGTTCTCCATCAAAGCGGTTAAATCGGACAGTGAGTTTGTATCGTTAGCAAACTCACTGGCTTTATCTGCAACGTCTCTTATGAGCGATGATACACGTTTTGCAAATTACGCTTTCTTCGATTTAGATTTTACTTCAGTAACGTTCGCACTTTTTGCCTTGCTACCCTGCATTTTTTGCTTTAATGCAGCCAACTCGTCATCGATTTTTCCGTCAGATTCTAAGGCAGCAAATTCGTCTTTGAGTGAGCTTTTACCCACATCGTATGATTCAACCTGCGACTCCAAATCATCTATTTTACGCTCAAATTGTTCAAATTTACCCATTGCAGCGTCAACTGTACCAGAGTCTAGACGTTTTTTAACCTGCAAGCGTGAGCTCACCGTGTTTTGGCGCATGATAATGGTTTTTTGTCGACTCTTAGCATCGGCAAGTTTTTCTTGCAATTGCGCAGTTTCGGTTTGTAACTTCGCTAACTCATCTTCAATGATTTTTAACTCTTTTGAGAGTGCCTCAGCCGCTTCCGTTGCTTTAGCTTTTTCTTGTAGTGCACCTCTTGCTAAGTCTTCTCTGTCTTTAGACAAGGCAAGCTCTGCTTTTGATGCCCAATTTGCGGCTTCACTTTCATATTTGTTAATTTGATGCGACACATCTTTCTTTGCCGCAATTGTTTTAGCCGATGCACTTCGCACCTCAACTAAGGTATCTTCCATTTCTTGTATAATGAGGCGAACCATTTTTTCCGGATCTTCTGCCTTGTCTAAAATGGCGTTGATGTTTGAATTGATGATGTCAGTAAAACGTGAAAATATACCCATGGTATGTTACCTCTACTTTTATAAATTAAAATCACTTGGTAAAATTTACCGGATTCAACCTGATTGCACTTACTGAGTTGTATTCAATATACTTGCCAACTTAGTTACGTTAGCTAAGCCTATGTTTTTACGCTTATTTTTATTTATATAAAAAGCAGTGGGTATTAAAAGTATTTTCAAGTACACTATTATTTAGTCGAATTGACTAACAAATAAGGAATACCTCGTGGGCATGTTTTCAAAAACCGATAATCTCATCGGCGAAGCCAACTCCTTTCTCGAAGTGCTTGAGCAAATATCGCAAGTCGCCCCTCTGAATAAACCGGTGCTAGTCATTGGTGAACGCGGCACGGGTAAAGAGTTAGTCGCGGCGCGTTTGCACTTTTTATCTAAGCGCTGGGAACAAAATTACGTTAAATTAAACTGCGCAGCACTAAACGACAGTTTATTAGAAAGCGAATTATTCGGCTACGAAGCGGGTGCATTTACCGGTGCGAGTAAACGCCGAGAAGGGCGCTTTGAATATGCCGACCAAGGCACCATGTTTTTAGACGAACTCGCCAACACCTCTGCCCTCGTGCAAGAAAAGCTGCTACGCGTTATCGAATATGGAGAATTTGAACGAGTCGGCGGCACGCGGACGGTTAAGGTCGATGTGCGCCTGATTGCAGCAACCAACGAAGATTTGCCCACACTTGCTGAGCAAGGTGAATTTAGAGCTGATTTGCTAGACCGTTTAGCCTTTGACGTTGTCACCATCCCCCCGCTTCGGGAGCGTAAAGAAGACATACTTACTTTAGCTGAACACTTCGCAACGAAAATGGCACAAGAGCTTGATATGGAACTTTTTAGTGGTTTTAGTAAACGTGCAAAAGAGATCCTGATGGATTATCACTGGCCGGGTAATATTCGTGAGCTAAAGAATGTAGTAGAGCGCGCCGTTTATCGAAACTCACCTCATTTACCGGTACACGATATCGCTATTGACCCCTTCGAGTCTAAATTTAGGCCACAAGGCAGAACAAAAGCCCCCGCGCCCGCCACACATTCAGGTGTAGTTGCAAGCGCAATCAATAACGAGCCTGCTAGCAACAGTTTACAAACCAACGATGTTGGCCCAGTAAATACCATGCCAGCGGCGAGCAACGCAGATCTGAATCGCCCTTCAATTGAGTTTCCGCTGGATTTAAAACAGGTATCTCAAGACTTTGAAATCGATATGCTAAAACAAGCATTAAAAGAATCGCAATTTAATCAGAAAAAGACTGCAGAAAAGCTATCATTGACCTATCATCAGTTAAGAGGATATTTGAAGAAATATAATTTGCTTGATAATAGCGATGTAGCCTAATGTTATCACGTTTTCTAAGAAAACATGTATTCAGCCGACAAAGCGTAGGTTGGCTGGCTATAGTGTGTGCAAGCTGCACTTTGTTGTTTGCTTGCGAAAAGCAGCAACTTCATACCGTAAATGCGATCACCTTTTGTTCCGAAAGTAACCCAGCATCATTTAATCCTCAGTTAGATACCTCAAGCACTACCGCCGATGCATCGGCTCATCAAATATACGACCGTTTATTAGAGTTTAATCCAAGTAACGGCATCATCGAGCCAGGATTAGCGAGTAGTTGGTTGGTGAGTCGCGACGGCTTAACTTACACTTTTCAATTGCGCCGCGGCGTAGCCTTTCATAGCACCGAATACTTCAGCCCTACACGCACATTCAACGCCGACGATGTTATTTTTAGTATCGACCGTTGGCGCAACAACGCACACCCATACCACGATATTGGCGGTGGAAGTTACCCTTATTTTGATAGTTTACGCCTTGATCAGCGCATTAAAAGCGTAGAGCGTATTAACGGTTATCGCGTAGAAATTACTTTGTATCAACCCGACAGTTCTTTTTTAGCAAACCTAGCTACCGACTTTGCTGTGGTGTTGTCTGAAGAATATGCAATTGAATTGATGATTCAAGGACAACCGAATAACCTCGACCGTTTACCCATTGGCACAGGTCCCTATAAGTTTAAAGAATTTAAACAAAATCAGTATATTCGCTTCGAACGACATGAAGATTACTACCTAGCAACCGAAGGCCCTGACCAACTTGTATTTGATATTACTGCCCGCAGCAGCCTACGTATGGCTAAGCTGATTACAGGCGAATGTGACGCAGTAGCTTTCCCTTCACAAAATGACTTAGGTCTTATTGAAGATAGAAGCGACTTAACACTGCTTGAAAAACCCGGTTTAAACATAGGTTTTTGGGCATTTAATGCTAGCAAAGCGCCTTTTGACAACCCAAAAGTTCGCAGGGCGCTTACCCTCGCGGTCGATAAAACCTCATTATTAGACGCCGTTTATTTAGGGCAAGCGACACGTGCTAAAAGTTTAGTGCCCTCTGCTTCTTGGGCTTATCAATCAAACGCAAAGGAGTTAGGCTACAACCCTGTTCGTGCCCGAGAGTTATTAGATGAAGCCGGTGTCCCGTTTAACTTTACTATGGATATTTGGGCAATGCCGGTAAAACGCGCCTACAACCCAAATGCGATGAAAATGGCGCAGTTAATTAAAAGTTACCTAGCAGAAGTTGGCGTTACGGTAAATATCGTCAGTTATGACTGGAATATTTTTCGGGAAAACTTGCGCCAAGGTATGCATGACACTGTACTCATAGGCTGGAATGCAGATAACGGCGACCCTGATAATTTTTACCGACCTTTGCTCACCTGTGACGCAATCCCCTCCGGCACTAATCGCGCCATGTGGTGTAACCCAGATTACGACGCGCTCATCGAACAGGCCTTATTGATTGATGACTTTGATACCCGCACCGCAATTTATCATCAAGCCAATGCATTAATATTTGAAGAGATGCCGCTGATGCCCATCGCCCATGCCTATCAATATCAAGCTGTGCGCAGCAACATAAAGAATATGCAAATTAATCCTTTTGGTGGCATTCGCTTTGATGACGTTGGGAGAAGCGAGTGATTAAGCTTTTTGTTCGCTACATCAACCTCATGGTGGCCACAGTATTTATTTTGGTCTTTTTATCGTTTTTGTTGCCCTTTCTCTTCCCCGGAGACCTATTGACCAATGTGTCAGGTATTGTTGCCCAAAGCGAAGAGCAGCGTCTGGCGCTAGAAAAAGTCTATCATCTTGATAAATCGATTTTTCATCAATTTGTGTTTTATGTAGAGAGCTTAATAAACGGTAGCTGGGGGGTGAGCCTGAGCGATCAAGCTAACCTGTTCGCAGAGATTGAATCGGCGGTGCCGGCCACTCTTGAGCTGGTTGCCTATGCCATTATTGCTTCAATTGTTATAGGCATTCCAATTGGCTTTATCAGCGGGCTTAAAAACCATAACTCCTTTGATTTTTCAGTGGTGACTTTCTCTATCGTGGGTTATTCATTCCCTGTATTTTGGCTAGCCCTTATCTTTATTACGATTTTTTGCTTACAGCTAGAGTGGCTGCCAATATCGGGCCGTATTGACCTATTATATAACGTGCCAATGGATACAGGCTTTGTATTTATAGACATTGCCCGTTCCAGTATTGAAAACAAATCAGCGGCGTATATGGACGCCCTGCATCACATGATTTTGCCCACGACTTCTGTGGCGATTGTCACCACTGCGCTGTTCATTCGCTTTACGCGCAGAAGTATCATGGATGTGATGGAAAAAGATTATATTGTGGCGGCTAAATCACGGGGCTTTACGCAAAGCCAAATTTTCTTTAAACATGGCTTAAAAAACGCATTACTGCCAATTTTACCCATTCTTGCCTTGCAACTATCGACCCTAATCACCAACGTGATGATCATCGAAACTATCTTCTCGTGGCCAGGAATTGGCCGTTGGCTAATACAAGCGATTTATCAGCAGGACTACCCTGCTATTCGTATTGGCATGTTAGTCGTATCGTTATTTGTAATGTCTTTAACCATTACCATTGAATTTATTACTCGTGCCATTGACCCAGCACGTGAGCGAGCAGAAAGTGCAGCGCTTTAATTTGTATCAAGAGGAGTATCACCCCTCGCCATTAATTAATATTTGGCTTGAGTTTAAGCGCAGCCATATTGCCCTTGGCGGCTTTGTGCTTTTAGTACTGTTTTTATGTATTGCCGTACTCGCCCCACTTTTAGCCCCTTACGATCCTCACTTGCAAAATACCAATGCTATTTTACTGCCCCCAGCGTGGGAGCCCAACGGTACCATTTCTCATCTACTTGGCACCGACGGCCTTGGGCGAGACGTATTTTCGCGCATTATGTATGCATGCAGAACAACCTTTGGAAGCTCGTTACTGATAATCGCAATATCTGTTTTTATTGGTGTAAGCTTAGGTGCACTAGCGGGCGTGCTAAGTGGCGTGCGTTCAAGTGTGGTGAATCACTTGTTTGATTCGATTATGTCGATTCCGACCCTTTTAATTGCCATTGTTATTGTCGCAATATTAGGCACAGGGCTATTTAATGCAATGCTTGCTATTACCCTAGCGCTCATCCCGCAATTTGTGCATCAGACCCGTACTCATGTGCGCAGCGAGCTACAAAAAGACTACGTGCTACTAGACCGCCTCGACGGCGCATCCTCAATGCGCGTGTTCGTTTATTCTATTTTACCAGGCATGGTAGAACTCATTGTTGTGCAAGCTACGATTGCACTGTCGGTTGCTATTATCGATATTTCTGCACTAGGCTTTTTAGGGCTTGGAGCACAAGACCCCACCATCGAACTTGGCGCCATGCTCTCTTTAGCCTTAGATGTAGCCTATGTTGCCCCCTGGTTGATAATTTTGCCCGGAATGTGCATCTTTTTAATGATATTGAGCATTAATGTGGTGGGCGAAGGCTTACGTTCAGCACTTAGAAACAGGCTACATCACTAATGGCGCTCCTAGACATTAAAAATCTCACGCTATATATCGATACCGGTAACACTACGGTAAAGGCGCTCGAGAAAGTTAATTTAACCTTATCAGAAGGTGAAATCAGAGCCTTGGTGGGCGAATCTGGCTCAGGAAAAAGCTTAATGGTGCGCTGTATTATTGGTGCTATCCCCGATTACTGGTCAATAAAAGCAGACCGCATTACCTACGCGGGCCAAGACTTATTGAATATGTCGTACGAGCAGCGCCGAAAAATCATGCGTCGAGAAATTGCTGTGGTGTTTCAGGAGCCCACTTCATCTCTTGACCCGTCGGTAAGCATTGGTGAGCAAATTGAAGAAAGTATTCCGCCAGAATTTATCGACAAGGGCTGGTTTTGGCAAAAAAACAAACAACGAAAGCAAATTGCCGCGAGCCTACTACATAAGGTTGGTATTAAAGACCATGCGCAGTATTTATCAGCCTACCCTCACGAAATACCCAAAGACATCAGCCAGAAAATCATGATTGCGATGGCGCTAGCGTCGGAGCCAAAAATACTTATTGCCGATGACTCTACCCGCGGCATGGAAAGTACCACCAAAACACAAATATTACGATTATTGGTCAAACTCAATAAAACGAAAAAACTCGCTATTTTATTTGTTAGCCACGACCTGTTAGCCATTACCAGTATTTCGCAGTCGATGACGGTATTGTATTGCGGGCAAACTGTTGAGTCTGGTCGAGTAAAGTCCTTATTAAAACGGCCTCTGCACCCTTACACAAAAGCACTGCTTGACAGCGCACCGAGCTTTCAGCTCTCACTGCCTACTAAATCACCGCTGGTGGCATTAAAAGGTACTATTCCTACCTTGCAGAATTTACCTGCAGGTTGCCGCTTGGGGCCTCGATGCCCTAATGCGCGCAAAGAATGTGTGCAAGTGCCTGTGGCGCGTGCAATTCAAGAGCATACTTATAGTTGTCATTTTCCTTTGCACCTGCCAGAGAAGTTTTCAAAAAAAGCCTCGGCAGTGAAAGAGGCTAGCAAAGGCACAATGCCAAAAGAGCTACCTAATGGATAAAATACTCAGGGTACAAGATATTGAATATACTCACGTAAGCAGGCGCGGGTTATTTGCCGCCGAGCAAAGTTTTAAGCTCGGGCCAATAAGCTTCGACATGCATAAGGGAGAGACCATCGCTATTGTTGGGACGAACGGGTCAGGCAAGAGTTTATTGGCAAAAGCCTTGGTTGGAGCAATTCCCCTTCACGCTGGCAGTATTTCGCTTTTAAATAATGACGATGTGCCAGGAGATGCGGATAAAACTAAACAAGCTAAATCCGAAAGCGACATTCGCCGCCAAGATATTCGTTTAATTTTGCAGCATAATCAAGATGCCCTAAACCCGTCTTTATCGATTGGCAGCATACTTACCCAAACCTTATCTCTAAATACCAATTGGGGAGAAGCACAAAAACGTGAAAAAATAGAAGAAACGTTAGTAACGGTGGGGCTTTTGCGCGAACACTACTATTTTTACCGTCACATGTTATCAGACGGTCAGCAACAGCGCGTTGCACTTGCCCGAGCGCTTTTACTTGACCCTAAAATTATTGTAGCAGACGAACCTTTTGCCGCACTTGACCCTTCAGTTAGGTCGCAAACCATTAATCTTATTTTAAAATTACAAGATGAACTGGGTTTAGGCTTTGTGTTTATTTCTCATAACATTGGCATAGTACGTCACGTGAGCGATAAGGTAATGGTGATGGATAAAGGCCATATTATTGAACAGGGCAATACGTGTGATGTGTTTACTCAGCCTGAACAGCCTATTACACAAAAATTAATACAGTCACATTTTTCGATGGTGGAGAAGCATTTTTCGAGGTTGTAAATGGATGGCTTGTTGCTTGACGCTAATAATAAGTTCACATAAACAAAAAGCCAGCTTAAAGCTGGCTTTTTAATGACGTCGTACAAAACGCATTTAAACGTTTAAATGCAGTTTTTAGTAGATTACTTCCATGGTATAAGAACCAGAGTATGTGCCATCTGCATATACTGCTGTCGCAGTAGCGTCAGTAGTTAACACACCACCTAGACTAAATCCAACTGCGCCTGTGCCATCAGTGGTTAAGTTAGGAGTCGTGTCATTGTATAAAACACCATCATTCGCGCCACCAACTACAAATGTTGTTGCTTCAGCAAGTAAAACTGAAAAGGCTGGCGTTGAAGGCGGAGCAGTCGAGTTAGTTAGCTCAAAGGATGTTGGAAACTGGATATTTAGCGCAGTAAACGGTGCTGCACCCGTGATATCAAACAAACCCGGCGTACCTTGGGTCAGAATATTACCATTCGCTTCTGCAGGAGTCGCTGCATTTCCAAGCGTCATTGGGTTGGCGTTACCTGGAATTGTGACTGTTACAACACCAGTAGTTGTGCCATCCGTATCGTTCGCTACTTGAATGTTACCAAAGTCAATGGGCGTAGTCTCCACTAATGAAAATGCATTAGTGATTTGAATTGATGCTGTGCCCGGCGTAGTTTCTGCAGAAGCAGCGGCACTCAACAACAATGCAGATGAAGCTACTAAAGCGGTATATAGATTTTTGCGTTTAAACATGGATATATCTCCGTTGCTAATAATTTTAAAACAGATTGAAACACCAATGTGCTTCTTACTGCCTTCACAGAAACTGTAGATTTCTGTACCAAGGCAAGTTACTGCCCTCGAGATATCTATCGGCGTGTGATATTTTCTCTTTAGATTTATTTAATAGTTAATTATTAGAAACGAGCAAATCATTGAATTACTAAGGTTTTTTCAGCTATTGTTTTTCCTAAAAACTCGTAAATCCCCTCAAAACGCAGCGTAACTTGGCCTGATATTGGCGTTTTTTGATCCAAGACAATAAGCCTAACAGTTCGTTTATTGACCTCATGGAACAAATTTACATTATTTAAACGCGCCACGACCTTTTCCTCACCATCTACTAGTTGCACGGCAACAACGTTTCCGGACACGCTCCATGCAGAGTCCTTAAATAACTCAGCATCCATCTCTATTTTACCATCTACGGTGCGAAGCTTAGCCTCCCCAATGTTAACCATAGCCTCTCCTACTCCGTTTCGCACAATTACAGGAATGGAATAACTCAAAAACATGTGCATTTTCATCGCAATGCCGCTGGTAGCGGAGTCACTGTCAACACTTAAATCTGGGGGGATCGCCACAAAACGCAAGTGTGAACGGTATTCGCCTTCAGGCAGGTCAGCGGGTTTTCTTAGCAATAACTTAATCACTTGACGTTCACCGGGCGCTAGGCTTACCTGCCTTGGCGAAAAGCGGATCAGGTTACTGGCTTTGCTAAAAGCATCGGTTTGCTCTAGCTCAGTATAGGTTCCGTCTTCGTTTGCAGACCTTTCTACCCACTCAAGTCGATAATTATGGCGTTTATCGCTTTGATTGATAAGGATCACCTCTTCGGTACGCTCCCTATTTTCGAATGCCACCCGAAGAGGCGCAACGAGTAATGCGGCAAATGCACTTTGCATTGCAATAATTAAAATAGCAGTGCTCAGGACCGTTTTTATAAGAATGGTCTTCATCTATGTGCTCCTTTAAAAGTCGATTGTAATTTGAATGTTGGAAGAATAAGTGGCATTAGCAAAAGTCAATGAACCATTGCCAGAGGTCGACACAGTTCCTCCCACCGGAATATCTGCACTACCATCTGGTCGGGTGAATACTGATGCAGGTGCGCTCAGGGTCGCTAAATCCGGATACTCGCCGGAAACAACTCCAGGATTCATGGTTGAATTTAGAATATTGCTAGTAATAAACAACTGCACATTGCCAGCAAATCCCTCTACTCGAAATAAACCCGGCGTTCCTCTTCGTAGTATTCGAATAGCAGGGTCTATGCTTAAATTGCCTAAGTAATCCATGCGTATAGATTGTACGGAGTTGTTAGAGACAACCGCTATTTCGCCAAAATCTATCGAGCGTACTTCGGTTAATTGTGCATAGCTTGCGCTTGATACGAGCGCCAGAAAAAGGCAAATATATTTATGAAATTTACCATTTTCGATAAAAATCCACATCATTAAATTGACTCGCCCGTAAACCGAGTAACCTTGCAGTAACTGCCTCTAACTCTCACGCTACTGCAAGCCTGAGTTGCACTTTCTTCACTTGAATATGGCCCAAAACGGATGCTTGAATAATCTACGCCGTCCACTTCTACCAATTGAGTTTTTACTTGTTTGTTGCACAAGATGTCTGAAAATGTATTACTGAGTTTGCTGACCGCACCATCAATATTCGAGGATTGACTCAATGAACTAAGATGTATAGCAAAGACGCCAGTATTCGATAGCGAATTTTTACATGCTCCGCTCTGCGATGCTGGGCGCTCTTGTTTAATGTTTACTAACGGCTGACGATTAAATTTGTCTGCTTGTGTTGTATTTGCCACAAGCGCAGCTGAGTTTGTTTGATTACTGCGAGCGTTATTTGCATTAAGAGAGGAAAATTTGTCGTCACTTACCCCTGCATTGCTTTTAGTTGTCACGGGTATCTTAGGTAATGCTTTGGCACGCCCAACAAGTAATTCAGATGACGAGTTTTTTTGTGTAGTCATTGGCACTGATTCTTTAATATTAGTAGCACTTTGCACATTGCTCTGTCCAATAAACGTTGGGCCAGATGCCCTCACCCCTGCTAACTCTGCAACACTTGCTCCTTCTACCAACTCTAAATCGCTGTCGACAAACTTGTCAATTTCTGAACTTTTATTAAATGAATCCACCAAATACACCAGTTCGCCTTCTAACTTTATAACTCGGTTTATTTCTGGTTTTAAGAGCTGCCACTCTTCCACAACGCCATTGAGGATTCGTTGAGTCTCTCTTAGGTCTGCTTGTTCAATAGCATTTTGGGTTTCTGGAGAGATACTGTTTTGAGCCGAAGTCAGCTCATCATCAGATGAAAAACTCAGCATATCAGGGAGTGAGCCACAGGCACTTAAAAGCATGATGCATAAAGCAGCAAGAATTACTTTTGTAAAACTGATGGTATTCATTGTTCACCCACTTAATCTAAATGTATTAAACGAAAAAAGCCGACAAAAACTCGACGTTTTCTACCAAATATTATGTCTCTATTTACATTTAGCAATTTCAGTACCAACACTGATGCTTGTTTTTTTAAAGAGAAGTATTAGCCGGTAGCCACTCTGAGACTTTTTCGACTTTACACGGAAGTTTTACCTTATTCGCTACATCACAGGCTTGCTGTGCAAGGGTGCTTTCATAGGAGGAGTTTAGCAAAAAGCTAAAGCTGCCACTTGGGTTTTGCTCAAACCCCACATTAATAGGCGCAGGTAGGTGCATGCTAATCGCGTTTTTATTTAAGTTCCAGTAAGCAACTAGCATGGCCTTTGAAGAGAAGTCACCGGCCTTAGCCACGTAAAACTCTACTCGCTTACGTTGCGCAAAATTAATGTCTTCGTTTGAGATGAAGGAACCTTCGTGTGCCAACTCTAACCATTTTGGCGCTTTTTCAATTAATCCATTTCTTGCACTATCAGCTGCCTTAACTTGTATGTAGTACCTACCCGGTTTTAGTCCGTCAAATAGATAAAACCCATCAAATTCCGTCCTTGTCGACTCAACAAGCTGATGTTTATGGTCAAATAGGTCTAAGTTAATGTAAGCGCCTATTGCTTTTTCACCGTTATGATCAGTTATATAAGCAACTCCATCAATTTCGCCACCATTTAACAATGGAAAATCAATCATATCCACAAATGCAGCTCTGGGTGTTATTGATATTCCTTGCAAAGCAGGAATTATGAAGGGGTCGTCGATTGAATCCGTGACAATTTCGACATCGGTGGTATTAAACGCTCGTAAATTTAGTAATTCAGCAATGCCATCTTCATCTGTTATTGCGGCACTTGCGCTATGTTTAGATACAAATCTAATGCCCTCTACTAGCTCCTCACCTTCATCAAAGCTATAGTTACCATTAGTGTCAACAAATGCTCGCATTAATAAACTACCTGTTTGCGATATGCCTCGATGGCTGCCGACATATTCGCCATACTCAGGTGTACCGCCAAAGCTAAAACGGCCGAAAAGCCCCACCGTGGTGCCAATTATTTCCGAATAAGTCGCGTTTAAAGAAACATTCCACCAATCTTGACGCCAGTCTATATCTACTCGATATCTTGAATTATCATCGACTAAGGACTCTAAAGCAGATACTCGTGCTCGCCACGCAGGTGAAAATGAATAGCTTATTTCGCCGCCATAACTTACCACCCCCCACTCTTGCTCTGTTTCTGTTACCGGCAGAGTAGGTGCAATTAAAGGGCTTCCAACATTCACATTTTCAAAAATTGGCAGTATAGACTGAGTTTCTGCAACATCTGAATAGTTGACAAAGGCTCTTGCAAATATGCCCCAAAAGCCACCTTGTAAGCCAAAACTACCAAATGTGCGTTCTTCATCTTTTATATCGCGTTCAAAATCTACTTTGAGATATTCCACCTGATTGTATAAATAAAGTTTGGAAAGCGATAAGCCGATATTATTTTTTACAAGTAACTCGCGACTACCTTCTGGTGTTCTAGTTTCAACTTCAGTTAAGTGATTTAGCCGTACAGAGCCTGACTGCCAAAGCGGGCCACTTATGGAAATTCCTATAAGCTCCTCTGAAACATCGTCTTGGCCGTCACCTAAAATGCTGCGTCGCTGAGCTGCCTTCAAACTCCAAGACTGGTTTAAGAAAGGCGCCCTTATTTGAGCATCCACTATTTGAAAGTCTTCGTTGCGAGAGTAGTTAGTATTAAAAATTAGGCGGTCAAACAAGACACTACTCAAACCAAGGTTGACTAACCATGAAGACTCGTCACCAAACTGGTTTACATGACCAAAGTTGATTTGGGTTCCTGGCAGAATGTTGTATGCGTAATTGCCCGAGATAGAATATGTTTCGGGTACAGAGCTTGGGAAAGTATCGTCTTTTAACAGCACTGAATCGTCTTTGTTCACCGACAAGCCGTACGTGAATCCGTCGGACTCTAGAACCTCTTGGGTTAAAAAGCGGGAGATAGTCTCTCTGTTTACTTGCCCTTGCGGACCATAAGTAACTATTTCAAAGCTGTTTTCACCAAACAATAAGGGAATATTGTTAAATTCGTAGCGACCAGTTTGCACATTTACCTGTTGTTCTATTAATACGCCATTGCGATAAAGTTCTACATCCCAATCAGGCAGAATTTCACCGGCAAAATCGGTCACTTCATTGTTTATCGAAGAATCAATACTTTCATTCGATACCGCTACACCAACCGTTTGACGTCGGTTATCTAGACTACCAACTCTCACCGGCGTTATATCACCGAACTCGTAACTAGATGCATTAAGCAGTCCGAGTAAGTTGTTTTCTTGGCTACGCTTGCTGACATTCAAGCGGGCAATGGACAAAGGTGCATCGTTGTTACCCGATGCAAAGAAGTTTACGTTGTGAAATGCGACTTCGCGAGCACCTAAAACTGAATAACTTCCAGTAACTCTCTCTTCTGTAGCGGATATACCCGCTTGAATATCAAATACTTGAGGGGAGAATAACTCATAGCCTCTGTTTAAAAATGGGTGAACGACTTCACGTCTATTCGTATTGCTGTTAAGAATATTTTGATTTTTTCTAGTCATTGCTAACTGAATGGGAAGCTTTTGCGCGGGATTTAGCTTTAACGAAAGCTCTTCATAATTGATGTCGCCTCCAAGCTCAAACCAAGCATTAATATCTTGCAGCCCCACATATAAATCATTAAATTTGAAGTCGTATTCTGCTGTTGGTATCAAAAACTCTCGGTTCGAAACTGTTACTTCGAGGCCATCCGCTGTGCCAATTAAGCTGAATTTGTTATCTTCTGAAAGAAACCAACCTTGGTAATTAAACTTATCTTGCGCATGGATAGGAAAATCTAACACTTGTAAGAGTTCCGTAAGACCTACCTCTACATCATCCTTACTAACTATTGCAATGACTTCACCTAACAGGAGGTTGTCGACCCTTATCGACAAAATTAGCTCTTCGTTCTCTACAAAACGAACGATTTTGTCGTTCGGGGAGATCGCATCTTGCGCACTAGCATAAGCACTAAGCATGACGATAGAGACGAAAATTAAAGTTGCTTTAGCCTTTATAAATAGCATTGCGCAGCGATTGTTGATTGACTTGATCTGGCTAAATGCAAATACCAGACCAAAACTTGATGTTTTTTATCCCACCAAAGCCAACAAAATCCCTGCCGCAACCGCAGAACCCAGCACACCAGCCACAT